>JBDTSP010000004.1:0-249607 GCA_039931065.1 Pseudomonadota bacterium
ATCTCGTTCCGGCCGGCCACTATTCCATCAGCACCAGCAATCGCAATTTCGAAGGCCGCCAGGGCAAGGGCGCGCGCACGTTGCTCGCCAGTCCCGAAACCGCCGCCGCCTCCGCGATCCGCGGGCGCGTCACCGATCCGCGTGAATTCACCAACTAACAAAATGGCCGCCGTAAAAACCCTCCGTTCCCGCACTGTCGCCTTACCCGCGTCCAATATCGACACCGACCAGATCATCCCGGCGCGATTCCTGACTTCGACTTCGAAGGCCGGCTTCGGCAAACATCTGTTCGCGGACTGGCGTTACGACGGCGCCGGCAACCCGAAGCCCGATTTCGCGTTGAACGCCCCGGCCGCGGCTGGCGCGCACATCCTGGTGGCCGGGCGCAACATTGGCTGCGGTTCTTCGCGCGAACACGCGGCCTGGGCGCTGCTCGACTTTGGCATCCAGGCCGTGATCAGCACCGAGTTCGCGGACATCTTCCGCACGAACAGCCTCAAGAATGGCTTGTTGCCGCTGGTGGTCGACGAGACGACGCACGCGTGGCTGCTGGCGAACCCCGGCGTCGAAGTTTCCATCGACGTCGAATCCACCACGCTCACGTTGCCGAACGGCACTACGGTTAAGTTTCCGCTCGAAGGCTTCGCGCGTTACTGCCTGCTGAACGGTGTCGACGAACTCGGCTACCTGTTGTCGCAGGGCGCCGCGATCTCAACTTACGAACACCAGTCTCGATGAAGGCGGCGCACCAGTGAAAGCAAAGATCGCCGTCATCGCCGGTGACGGCATCGGACCCGAAGTCGTCGACGAAGGTGTGCGGGTACTCGAACAGGTCGGCAAACGCTTCGGCCACGAGTTCACACTCACCAACGCCCCGTTCGGCGGCATCGCCATCGACCTGCACGGCGATCCGCTGCCGCAGTCGACGCTCGATATCTGTCTCGCGGCCGACGCGGTGTTGTTAGGTGCGATCGGCGGGCCGAAATGGGGTCCGTCGGCGGCCGTGCGTCCGGAACAGGGTTTGCTGCGGCTGCGGCGCGAACTTGGCGTGTACGCGAATCTGCGCCCGATCAAATTGCACCCCGCCCTGCGCGATTCGTCCGTCCTCAAACCCGAGATTCTCGACGGCGTCGATCTCGTGTTCGTGCGTGAACTTACGGGCGGCATCTACTTCGGTGCGAAGACACGTACACCCACGCTCGCAACGGATCTGTGCAGCTACTCGGCCAGCGAGATCGAGCGCATCACCCGCGTGGCGGGCAGGCTCGCGATGACCCGCCGCAGGAAGATCATGTCGATCGATAAATCGAACGTGCTCGAGACCTCGCGCCTGTGGCGCGAAATCGCCGAACACGTCATCCATTCCGAATTCCCGGAAGTGAAACTCGAACACATGCTGGTCGATTCCGCGGCCATGCACCTGCTGAAGCGGCCGCGCGAGTTCGATGTGTTGCTCACCGAAAACATGTTCGGCGACATCCTCACGGACGAAGGCGCCATGCTGGCGAGTTCGCTCGGCGTGTTGCCGTCGGCCTCGCTCGGCGATGGCAAACGCGGCCTCTACGAACCCATCCACGGATCGGCGCCCGACATCGCCGGCAAAGGCGTCGCGAATCCCATCGGCACGATCCTGAGCGTGGCCATGTTGCTGCGCCACTCGCTCGCGCTGGAACGCGAGGCGGAATCCATCGAGCAGGCGGTCGATCGCGTGATCTCCGCCGGCGCCCGCACCGCGGACATCGCCGAACACGGCCGGCCTTCGATGTCGACGCGCCGCATGGGTGATGCGGTGCTTGCGCAACTGACGACGGGTTAACCCAGCGCCTTGATCCCGACGCCGAGGTCGCGCAGCAGGTCTTCGGTGGACTCGATGCCGATCGACAGCCGCAACAATCCATCGACCAGGCCCGCCGCGGCGCGCGCCTCAGGCACCATCGCTGCGTGAGTCATGGTCGCGGGGTGAGCGATCAGGCTCTCGACTCCGCCCAATGACTCGGCCAGCGAAAACAGTTCGAGCGATTCGCAGAAGCGCTTGGCACCGGCGGCACCGCCCTCCACTTCCAGCGTCACGATCGCGCCGAAGCCGGTCTGCTGCCGCTTCGCGACGTCGTGACCGGGATGTGAGGTGAGCCCCGGGAAATAGACGCGCTTCACGCCCTTTTGCTTCGAAAGGTATTCCGCCACCGCTTGCGCATTGCGGCCGTGTTCGTTGAGCCGCACATGCAGGGTGCGGAGGCCACGCAGCGTGAGGTAGCTGTCGAACGCCGAACCGGTCAGCCCCAGACAATTGGCCCACCACGCCAATTGCTCGGCGACTTCCTGCTTGGCCGCGATGACGGCGCCACCGACTACGTCGCTGTGGCCATTGATGTACTTGGTGGTCGAATGCACCACGATGTCGGAGCCCAGCTTGAGTGGCTGCTGCCAGCCCGGCGAGAGGAAGGTGTTGTCCGTCGCGACCAGCGCGCCGCTCGCATGCGCGCGCGTCGAGATGTCGGCGATATCGGTGATGCGCAACAACGGGTTGCTGGGTGTTTCGATCCACACCAGGGCGGCGGGTTTGGAGAATGCGGCGGTCACCGCGGCGGAATTGCCGAAATCCACGAACTCCACGTCGAGTTCGCCGCGTTTCTTCCAGGCGGTGAACAGGCGGAATGTGCCACCGTAACAATCGTGCGGCGCGATGACACGTGCGCCGACCGGGAGGATGTGACCCACCAGCGTGATGGCGCCCATGCCTGAGCCCGTGATGACGCCGCCCACTCCTCCTTCGAGATCGGTCAACGCATCGGCTAACAAGTCGCGGGTCGGATTGCCCGAGCGGCTGTAGTCGTATTTGCGCTTGTCCCCGAAGCCGCGAAAGGCGTAGGTGGAAGACAGGTGCAGTGGCGGTACCACGGCCCCGGTCACATCGCAGTTCTCGAGGCCCGCGCGTACCGCGCGGGTCTCCTGGGTCAGATTCGTCATCCGGTTGTTCCTGATAAGTCGGTCAATACGTTGGCGAAAATCGGCGCGAGGCGCCGGTTCTCTTTCAAAAAGGCGTCGTGTCCGTAGACCGAGGATATTTCGTGCAGCTCGGCGTTCGGCAGCCGCGCGACCATGGCGCGCATGTCGCCGAGCGGAACGAGCTGATCCTCGCGCACCGCGATCGCCGTGACCGGCGCGAAGATGCGCGCCGTATCGACGCGATGCAGGTCGATGGATTCGGACAAACAAACAAAGGAATCGGGCCGGTAACGCTGCGCATATTCGGCGCCGCGCGCGAACAGGTATTCCTCGACCGGCAACACGTGCTGGTCATGCTCGTTGCGGCGCGGGCTGCCCGAGAAACGCGCGGCGAATTCTTCCGGGCTGCGGTAGGTGGCCATCGCGAGCGCGCGCGCCAGTTCGAGGCCCTGCGCCGGTTGCCCGGATTCAATGGCGAACTTCACGATGCGCCGTTGCACCACGCGCCAGGCGCTCGCCATCGGATGCGCGCGATCGGCGGCGCTGATGACGATGAGACGCGCGACGCGCTCCGGATAACGCTCGCCGAAGGCCAGCGCGACCATGCCGCCATAAGATGCGCCGGCAATCGCGCGCAGCGAAGCGATTCCGAGATGATTGATGAGCCGCAGCAGTAGTTCGGCCTGGTCGTACGCCGACACCGTCGGGAACGGCGCGCCATCGCGCGGGCCGGTCGAATCGGCGCTGGCACCGAGATAGTCGAAGCTGAGGATTCGAAAGCGTTGTGTGTCGAGCGCGAGCTTCGGTCCCACCACTTCGTGCCACCAGCCAGCGCGCGGCTCCTCGGGAATCCATACTCGCCGCGACGCCGAGATGCCGCCGAGCGCGACCACGACCGGCGCGCCGGCCGGACCCGCGATACGCCACGCGATCGACGCGGATTCGAGCTTGCCGCCGAAATGCAGTTTGATCTCACCCGGCACGGCGAGGACGCCTTCGCGCACTTGCAAACCGTTGCCCGCGGCGGATGCTGCGTCGTGAAGAGAGGCCGGTTTGTGGTCGTTGCTCATCGAATGCTCCGCCCAGCGGCATCCGTAACGAGCGGTCGAGCAAGGTGCACGACACCCCCGCTTCCCGACATCGGGAAGTTGAGGCTGCTCATCTGCCGGACCCGCCAGAGGCGTTTCCGCAGGATGTGGCACCTTTCCACCTGGTGGCGGTTGCCCCGGCGTCTTTGGGCCCAATCCCTCAGCCGGTCTCGATGAGTGCGCGGATTCTATGAGCCGATTCTCACCTGCGCAAGCATTTGGCTTGCATTTCTGCAGCGCCACGGGTCTAATGCGCCACCGTATTAACGCGCTAGTACATTAGTCCATGAAGCAGCACCGCAACGTCACCGCCCGTCAGGAGGCACTTTCAGAGCGCAGCCTGTTCGCGGCCGTGCTCACGCTCAAGAACGTGGACGAGTGCCGTGCCTTCTTTCGCGACTTGTGCACCCCGGCCGAACTGCAGGCCATGTCCGATCGCTGGGCGGTCGTGGACTGGCTGCAGAAAGGCGTGCCCTATCGCGAAATCCACCGCCTCACCGGTGTCAGTGTCACCACCATCGGCCGAGTGGCACGTTGCCTGGCGGATGGCAACGGCGGTTACTCGATTGCCGTGAATCGCCTGCAGCGCCACGCCTGAACACCCCAACCAGACAACTCCAAATCATGATTCCCAACGACAAAGATCAACGCCTCAAGCTCGCCGTGCAGAAATCGGGGCGTCTCACGGAGCCCTCGCTCGAGTTGCTGAAGAGCTGCGGACTCAAACTTTCCCGCGGCCGCGACCAGCTCATGGGTTTCGGCGAAAACATGCCGCTCGACGTGCTGTTCGTGCGCGACGACGACATCCCCGATCTCGTGCAGGAGGACGTCTGCGACCTGGGCCTGGTGGGCCGCAACGTACTCGAAGAGAAACGCCTCGAACTCATCTCGCGCGGTCTCCCGGCCAACTTCATCGAAGTCGGCACGCTCGAATACGGCCGTTGCCGGCTGTCGCTCGCGGTCCCGGACGGATACAGCTACGAGGGTCCGCGTTCGCTCGCCGGCAAACGTATCGCGACCACCTATCCGTTCACGCTCCAGCGTTACCTGCGCGAGCGCGATGTCACCGCGGAAATCGTCACGTTGTCGGGTGCGGTGGAAATCGCGCCGCGCCTCGGCCGCGCGGACCTCATCTGCGATCTGGTATCGACCGGCTCCACCCTGCAGGCTAACCACCTGCGCGAGGTCGAAACAGTCCTGCAGAGCCAGGCATTGCTGATTCGCACCCCCGTGGCGCTGCCTGCGATCAAGCAGGAGTGGGTGGAACGCCTGCTGATGCGCATCGACGGCGTCCAGCAGGTCAGGGAAAGCAAATACATCATGTTGCACGCGCCGCGATCGGCGCTGGCCGAGATCCGCCGCCTGCTGCCCGGCAGCGAGTCGCCGACGATCATCCCGCTCGAGGGGAGTGACAAGGTCGCCATTCACGCTGTGTGCCGCGAGAACGTGTTCTGGGAAACCCTCGAGAGCCTGAAGAAAGCCGGCGCGAGTTCGCTGCTGGTGTTGCCGGTCGAGAAGATGCTGGCCTGATGAAAACCGTCGACTGGAATGCCGCATCACCCGAAGCGCGCCGCGCCGCGCTGGCGCGTCCCGCCGCGCTGAGCCGGGACGAGGCATTTCGTGAGGCCGCCGCGGTCATCGACGCCGTGCGCGCCGAGGGTGACGCCGCGGTGCGCCGCTACACGCAGCGGTTCGGCGGTCCTTTGCTCGATGAACTGCGTGTCAGCGCCAGCGAATTTCGCGACGCGCGCGCGGCATTGAGCCCCCTGCAGATCGCCGCGCTCGAGCGCGCGGTGGAAAACGTCGCGCGTTTTCACGAGGCCCAGCGGTCACCGCCGTTGTCTGTCGAAACCATGCCCGGCGTGTTGTGCGAACGAATCACGCGGCCGATCGGCAGCGTGGGTTTGTACGTTCCGGCCGGTTCGGCACCACTGCCCTCCACCGCCATCATGCTGTCGGTGCCGGCGCGAATCGCCGGCTGCCAGGCGCGCGCGATCGCGAGCTCCCCCGGGCACGACGGAAAAGTGCACGCCGCGGTGCTCGTGGCGGCCGAGCTGTGCGGCGTCGATACGGTCTACAAAATGGGCGGTGCGCAGGCGATCGCCGCGCTCGCCTTCGGCACGAAGAGCGTGCGCAAAGTCGACAAGATCTTCGGGCCTGGCAGCGCCTGGGTGACCGCCGCCAAACAGATCGTCGCGGCCGATCCGGCCGGCGCCGCCATCGATCTGCCGGCGGGTCCTTCCGAAGTGCTGGTGATCGCGGACGATTCCGCCAATGCGCGCTTCGTCGCCGCGGATCTGCTCGCGCAAGCCGAACACGACACGATCGCCCAGGTCGTGCTGGTCACTACATCCACCGAATTGGTGAAAGCGGTCAGCGAACAGCTCGCCCTGCAAACTACATCCCTGAGTCGCCGCGACATCGTCACGCGGTCGATGGCCAACAGCCGCTGCATCCTGGTGCCCGATCTCGCGACCGCGGTCGCGGTCTCGAATGAATACGCACCCGAACACCTCATCATCCAGACACGCGACGCGCGCGCGCTGCTGCCGCAGATCGACAACGCGGGTTCCGTGTTCATCGGTGAATGGTCGCCGGAGTCCATCGGCGACTACTGCTCCGGCACCAACCACGTATTGCCCACTTTCGGTTACGCCCGCAGCTACAGCGGCGTCTCCCTGGTCGACTATCAGAAGCGGATCACCGTTCAGGAACTCAGTGCCGACGGATTACGTGCGCTCGGTCCGATCGCCATCACGCTGTCGGACCTTGAAGGCCTGGACGCACACGGAAGTGCGGTGAAGGTGCGTCTCGACGCCTTGTCGGGTGATCGCCGATGAGCAGCATCCTTTCCCTGGCGCGGCCCGAGATCGTGGCCTTGAAGGCGTATTCACACGCGAGCTGGGATCCCGCCTTCGAGCGCCTGCATGCCAACGAATTGCCGTGGCGCGCGGAGACCGACCGCTCACTTGCGGGGCTCAATCGCTATCCAGAACCGCACCCGCACGATCTCGCGCAACGGCTGGCAGAACTCTATGTCGTCGACGCCGCGCAGTTGCTGCCGGGCCGTGGCAGCGACGAGTCGATCGACCTCGTCGTGCGTGGCTTCTGCCGCGCCGGGATCGACAACGTCATCATCTGCCCGCCGACTTTCGGCATGTATTCGGTCGCCGCGCGCATCCAGGGGGCGCAGGTCCGCGAAGTGCCGCTGCTGCCTGCGGACTATTCACTCGACGCCAAAGGTGTGCTGGCCGCCTGCGATGCCAACACGCGCATCGTGTTTCTCTGCTCTCCTAACAACCCGACCGGCAATGCGATGGATGCCGCCGCCGTCGAACAGGTTATCGTCGCGCTCACGGGCAAGTCGCTGGTCGTGGTGGACGAGGCGTACATCGAATTCTCGGGCGATCCGTCGTGGACCCGGTCGCTGGCGCGTTTCCCGAATCTCGTGGTCCTGCGCACCTTGTCGAAGGCATTCGGCCTCGCCGGCGCGCGAGTCGGCTCGCTGATCGCATCAGCGGAGATCGTGGCGTTGCTGACCAAGGTGATCCCGCCGTATTCCATTCCGCAGCTGGCGATCGAAGCGGTGCTCGCCACGCTCGCACCGCCGCAACTTGCCATACAGCGCGAACGCGTGGCGCAGGTGCGCGTTGAACGCGACCGGGTGGCCGCTGCGCTTGTGTCAGGTAAAGCCCTGCGCAAACTCTGGCCGAGCGTCACCAATTTCCTGCTGGCGGACTTCATCGACGCGGAAGTTGCGCTGGCCGCCGCCCGCGATGCGAAACTGCTGATCCGTGACATGCGCAGCGTGTCGCCGCACAGCCTGCGCATTTCGATGGGTACCCCTGAACAGAACGATCGATTGATCCGGAGCCTGGCTTGAGCAAGTCCCGTTTGTTGTTTGTCGACCGCGACGGCACCCTGATCGAAGAACCGCCGGATGAACAGGTGGATTCCATCGAGAAGATCCGCTTCATGCCAGAGGTGTTCGCGGCCCTGCGGCAGGCGCAGAAGGCGGGTTTCAAACTCGCGATGATCACGAACCAGGACGGTCTCGGCAGCGAGAGCTTCCCGCAGGCGTCGTTCGACGTGCCGCACCAGTTCATGATGGATGCGTTCAGCTCGCAGGGCATCGAGTTCGACGCGGTATTCGTCTGTCCGCACCGCAAGACCGATGGGTGCGATTGCCGCAAACCGAAAATCAAGCTGGTCGAGGAATACGTTCGTGATGTCGACCTCGCGGCGAGCGCGATGGTGGGCGATCGCGAAACCGACATGGAATTCGCGCGCAACCTGGGCGTGCGTGGACTGCTGGTACGCCGCCACGGCAACCGGTGGGAGACCTGGCCGGCCATCCTGCGCGAACTCACCGAGCGCCGCGCAACCCTCCAGCGCAAGACGAAGGAAACCGACATCCACGTAACGGTGAATCTCGATTCAACCGCGCCCATTGTGATTTCCACCGGCATCGGCTTCTTCGACCACATGCTCGAGCAGCTCGCCAAACACGGTGGCTTCTCGCTCGAACTCAAGTGCGCCGGCGATCTTGAGATCGACGAGCACCACACGGTCGAGGATTGCGCGCTTGCCGTCGGCGAGGCGCTGCGCCAGGCGCTGGGCGACAAGCTGGGTCTGGCGCGTTATGGATTCACGCTGCCCATGGATGAAGCCCAGGTGCGAGTGGCCATCGATCTTTCCGGGCGCGCTTATGGCGTGTTCGAGGGCAAGTTCGCGCGCGAGTCGGTGGGTGGATTGCCCACGGAACTGGTGCCGCACTTCTTCAAGTCGCTGGCCGAAAGTCTCAAGGCGGCGATCCACGTCACCATCGTGGGCGAGAACACTCACCACATGATAGAAGCCTGCTTCAAAGGCGTTGGCCGAGCCCTGCGCCTGGCCTTGCGCCGCGAGGGCGACGATCTGCCCACCACCAAGGGAGTGTTGTGAGCGCCGCGGTCATCATCGACAACGGCGGGGCCAACATCGCGAGTTTGCGCGCGGCGTTGTCGCGTCTCGGCACGGACTCCGTCGTCACCACCGATCACGGCGTCATCCAGCGCGCACCACGCGTCTTCCTTCCGGGTGTGGGGTCGGCGCAGGATTCGATGCGCCGCCTGCGCATCGCCGGTCTCGATCGGCTGATCCCGACGCTCAAACAACCCCTGTTAGGCATCTGCCTCGGCATGCAGATCCTGTTCGACCGCTCGGAGGAAGGCGGCGCACAGGCGCTCGGCGTGATTCCCGGCAGCGTCGACAAGTTGCACTCGGCTCCCGGCCTGCCCGTGCCGCACATGGGTTGGAACCAGCTCGCGCAAATGAAGGACGATCCGCTGCTGAACGGCGTGAGCGCGCTCGATTACGTCTACTTCGTGCACAGCTACGCGGCCCCCGCGGGCCCTTTCACGGTGGCGTCCACGGAATACGGCAGCAACTTCACCGCCGTCGCACGCCGTGAAAACTTCTGCGGCACGCAATTCCACCCCGAACGTTCCGGCGTGGTGGGCGCGCGCATCCTGGCGAATTTCCTCAAGACCTGAACCAACCATGATCCTGATACCCTCCATCGATCTGCGCAACGGCCGCTGTGTCCGCCTGTTGAAAGGCAACTTCGACGCCGAGACGCGTTACGACCTCGAGCCACACGAGTTGCTGCTGCGTTACCGTTCGCTCGGCGCAAGCTGGCTGCACGTGGTCGATCTCGACGGCGCCAAGGATGGCCAGCTCGCGAACCGCAGCGTCATCGTGCGCCTTGCTTCGCAGAAGGCGCTGCACATCCAGGTGGGCGGCGGCGTGCGTTCGGCGGCCGTGGTCGACGATCTGCTGCGGAACGGCATCGATCGCGTCATCGTCGGCAGCGCCGCGGTCGAGCAGCCGGATGAAGTGCAGGCCTGGCTCAAGCAGTACGGGCCCGAGAAGATCGGGCTCGCCTTCGACATTCGTCACGACTCACAAGGCGTCCCGCGCGTATTGACGCGCGGTTGGACCAAGGAATCGAAGCTCACCCTGTGGGAGGCCATCGACTCCTATCTACCGCACGGTCTCAAACACGTGTTATGCACCGACGTCGAGCTGGATGGCGCGCTGCAGGGCCCGGCGACTGCCTTGTACGCCGACGCGGTGAAGCGATACCCCTCGATTTCCTGGCAGGCTTCCGGCGGCGTACGTTCCGCCGCCGACCTGCATGCGCTGGCCGCGACCGGCAGCGCCGCCGCGATCAGCGGCAAGGCATTACTCGAAGAAATGATCGATCCGAAGGAGATAGTCCCATTCTTGCCAAACGCATCATCCCCTGCCTCGACGTCCGCGACGGCCAGGTCGTAAAAGGGATTCGCTTCCGCGATCACCAGATCGTGGGCGACATCCTGGTACTGGCGGAGCGTTACCGCAACGAAGGCGCGGACGAAGTGGTGTTCTACGACATCACCGCGAGCCCCGAAGGCCGTAGCGTCGACCGTGACTGGGTACGCCGGGTCGCCGAGGTGCTCGACATCCCGTTCTGCGTGGCGGGCGGCATCAAATCGGTCGAAGACGCCGAAGCAGTACTCAACGCCGGCGCGGAGAAGATTTCGATCAACACGCCCGCGCTCACCAACCCCGCGCTCATTGACGAACTCGCCGCGCGTTTCGGCTCGCAGTGCGTCGTGATCGGCATCGACAGCGCCAATCTCGCGGAGGGGTATCGCGTGTTCCAGTACACCGGCGACCCGAATCGTTCACGCAATTCCGGCCGCGAGACCTTGTCGTGGGTGAAGGAAGTGCAGCAGCGCGGTGCCGGGGAAATCGTTCTCAACTGCATGACGAGTGACGGCGTGCGGCGTGGCTACGATGTGGCGCAACTCGCAGCGGTGCGCGAGATCTGCGACGTGCCGTTGGTGGCTTCCGGCGGCGCCGGTGCGTCCGAACACTTCGTCGATGTGTTCCAGAAGGCGCGGGTCGACGCCGCGTTGGCGGCCAGCGTGTTCCACTCGGGTACGATCGCAATCCCGGATCTCAAGACCACGCTCGCGGCGTCCGGCATCGAGGTGCGCCTGTGAGCGTCGAGGTGGCAAAGGTCGACTTCGACAAGGGCGACGGGCTGGTGCCGGCCATCGTGCAGGACGCCGATACCGGCGCGGTGCTGATGATGGCGTACATGAATCGCGAAGCACTGGAGCAGACGATGGCGCGCAACCGTGCCGTGTTCTTCAGCCGCAGCAAACAACGCTTGTGGGAGAAAGGCGAGACCAGCGGCCACACACTCGACGTGGTCGACATCACCGCCGATTGCGATAACGACACATTGCTGGTCAGCGCGCGCCCGCGCGGGCCGGCCTGCCACAACGGCACCCTCACCTGCTTTGGCGACGAGCCGCGCAGTGCCGCGACGTCCATCGCATTCCTCGCCAAGCTCGAAGGCGTGATTGCGCAGCGCGCCACGGAGAAACCCGAAGCGAGTTACACCGCGAAGTTGCTCGACAAGGGTGTGGCGAAAGTTGCGCAGAAAGTCGGCGAGGAAGGCGTGGAAGTCGCGCTGGCTGGAGTGGCTGAAACGGATGACAAGCTAGTTGAGGAATCCGCCGACCTGCTGTTCCACCTGCTCGTGTTGCTGCGCGCCCGAAAAATCCCGCTGGCGCAGGTCGTCGGGAAGTTGGAGTCCCGCCACCGCTGAGGCGTACACTTCGCACATCCTGCGGCGCGAGGAAATCGCCATGCGCAAGTCGACCGTCCTGATTGGAGTGCTCAGTTTGCTGTGCGCGATCAGCGCTACGGTGTCCTGGAAGCGGTTGAACGACGAGCGAGCTCGGGTGGCCGCGCTGGAGCAAAGTCTGGCCGCACTGTCGGCGCAATCGGAGACGCCCCAGCTTCGCACCACGGCCGTCATCTCCCCACCGGTCGTGGCTGACAAGCCTTCCCCTGAAAACGCCGCTGCCATCGTCAGCAGTGTTCCTGAGTTCGATCGAAACTCCCAGCAGCGGGATATCCGCCAGCACTTGCGCGCCTTGGCGCAGCGTGAAAAGGAAATGCTGCGTGATTCGGCGTACAGAACTTCTGTAGTCAATCAACACCGCAGGCGATTTGCGCGAACCCGGGCTGAAGTCATTCGTGTGACAGGGATGACCGAGCAACAGGCAGATGGTGTCATCGACGTCTGGGTGGAACGCGACATGCGCTTCGGCGCTTCTGGCGTCGCTCCCGGCGAGCCGCCAACCGAGTCGATGCAAGCGGAACTGAAACGCGGCGGTGAATCGGACGCGGCAAAATTACGCATGCTGCTCGGCAACGAAAAATACGAACAGCTGAATCGTTATCTGGCAAGCGGCCAGGAACGCGCCGAGATCAACGAGTTTCGAACGCAGTTGTCGGCCGGCGCGCAACCATTGAACGACAACCAGGTCGATATGCTGGTCGACACTATCTACGCAGAGCGTCAGCGGTCCTCCGCCGACTATGAGAAATACGTGCTGGCCGCGGGAATCACCAATCGATTCGTGGTGTCTGCGAACGACCGGCAGAATTATCTCGACCTGGAGCATGCGGCCAATCAGCGTGTTCACGATGCGGCCAGCGCCTCACTGTCTCGCGAGCAACTGGTTGCACTCGACGAATTGCTGCAGGCTCGACTCGCACCCAGCGAAGCCGCATTGCGGATGCAGCTCGACGGCAAACTCGCCACAGCGAACTGACGCGCTAAAGCAGCAGTTCTTCCGCCGGCGCACGCAGATTGTAGTTCGACGCCATCGCGTGGCCGTAAGCGCCGGCGGTGGCGATCAGCAACACCTCGCCCGACTGACACTCCGGCAGCAGCCGGTCGTGTCCGAGGAAGTCCGAGCTTTCGCAGATCGGCCCCACCACATTGGTAGGCAGGTTCGCCGCCTCGCCATACCGCGTCAGGTTCACGATGTCGTGATGCGCGCCATACAGTGCGGGCCGGATCAGCGAATTCATGCCGGTGGCCACGCCGACATAGCGAATGCCGCTCTTCACCTTGGTCTGCGTCACGCGCGCCAGCAACACGCCGGCGTTGGCGACCAGATAACGACCCGGTTCTATCCACAATTCGACCTGCGGAATCGCGGCCTTCACCTGCGCGAGCGCCGCATCGAGTTTGGCGAGATCGAGCTCGCGACCCGAGACGCGATCGGGAACCCCGAGTCCGCCGCCGACGTCCACGAATTTCACATCCGGGAAGCGCTTGACGAGACCGACAAGCACCGAGCCCACCTGGCTCCAGTTGCCCACGTCGAACACCCCGCTGCCGGCATGCGCATGAAGTCCATTGATCGTCACGTCGCCCGACTGCGCGAGCCTCGCGACCTCGTCCAATTCCTCGACCGGAATGCCGAACTTGGACTGCGCGCCCGCGGTCTTGACGTGATGGTGATGGCCGCGGCCGATGCCGGTGTCGATGCGCAGGAACACGCTCTTGCCCTTGAAGGCGTCGAGCCAGTGCTGCAGCACGAACAGGTTGTCGATCGTCACGTGCACGCCGAGCGCCAACGCGCGTTCGTATTCCGCCCGCGGCGCGAAGTTTGGCGTGAACAGGATGCGATCCGGCGAGATGCCGGGCACCGTCTTCAAGACGTGCTCGATCTCGGCCAGTGAAACGCAATCGAAGCCGACGCCCTCCGCCGCAATGGTGCGCAGGATTTCCGGATGCGGGTTGGCCTTTAGCGCGAACAACGCGCGGCTGGTCGACTTGATGCCGGTGAGCGCCTGCGCGGCCGCGCGCACCTGCGCGAGATCGTAGACATAGGCGCTATCGCGCGCGGCCAGCGTGCCTAACAACGCATCGCGCTTCACCGCCCACCACGGCTGCGCGTGCGCCGCCTGCGCCGCGGGTTGCGCGAACAGCTGTTCCCATGTCGGGCCCATGACCAGGTCTCCCGGCAGCGGCCGGATCAACAGGTCATGTAACTGCTCCACCAGCCGGTCGCCCTGGTTTTCATCGACGACGAACGTGAAGTTGAGGTCGTTGGCGGCCTGGCTCAACAGATAGACCTTCTGCTCCTCGAACAACGCGAACGCGTCGCCGAGCTTGTGCAGGATCGCGCGAATGTTGCGGCCGACCAGCGAAACGCTGGCGCAGGGGCCGATGATCTGCACGCCGCACAACTTTGACAGGTCGCTCTTGAGCTTGCCCAACAGCTCACCATCGAGCGTGTTGGCGGCCGGATCCAGCGAAACAGTGACGTTGGTTTCGGAGGTGGAAACCAGGTCCACCGACATGCCGTGTTCCTTGAACACCGCGAACGCGTCGGCCATGAAGCCCACCTGGTGCCACATGCCGGGGCTGTCGAGCGAAATCAGCGTGATTCCCTTGCGATTGCACACCGCCTTTACCTGCGCCGAGCCGGCGCCGGATTCACCCGTGATCAGCGTGCCTTCGAGATCGGGCGTCTGCGTCGCGTACACATATAAGGGTATCTGGTACTGGCGCGCCGGCAGCAGGCAGCGCGGATGCAGCACCTTCGCACCGCTGGTCGCGATCTCCTGCGCTTCGTCGTAATGCAGGGCGCGAATCAGGCGCGCGCTCGGCGTGGCGCGCGGATTCGCGCTGAACATGCCGGGCACGTCGGTCCAGATTTCGATCTGCCGCGCGCGGATCTTCGCGCCCAGGTAAGCAGCCGAAGTATCCGAGCCGCCGCGGCCCAGCAGGCAGGTATTGCCTTCGCTGTCGCGCGCGATGAATCCCTGCGTGATCACCACCGGCGTCGCGGCGTCGAGGCGCTGCTCGAGCTCAAGGTCCGGCGAGAACGAACAGGTGGCCGACAACACCGATGCCTTGGCGGAGGCGCCGCGGTCTTCGGCGCTGAGCATGTCGCGCGCGTCCATCCAGGACACATCGAGGCCCTGCGATTTGAGGAAGCGCGAGCCGATTTCGGTCGCCATCAGCTCGCCATTGGCCATGACACGCGCGCGGGTACGATCGGACAGCTCGCGCACCAGCGCGATGCCGTTGGCCATCTGGCGCAATTCGTCGAAGTAACCCTGCAGCTGCGGGCTGACACCCACGCCGAGTTCGGTAGTTAGCTTGAGGTGCCGGTCTTCGATCGCCCTGAGGGCTTCATCCGGGTTGCCGGCGCTGGCGGCGGCCAGCAGCTTTTCCAGCATGTCGGTGATCTTGGTGAGCGCCGAGTGCACGACCAGGACGCGGTTGCCGGTTTCGAGGCGCCGATGGACGACCAGCGCGATGTTGCGCCAGTTCGCAAGCGTGGAGACGCTGGTGCCGCCGAACTTGACGACTACCCAGCGCGATACTGATCGCGCGGACACGGTGCTAACCTCGTCGCGAAAGATCGCGACCATTCTCTGTTCAGGGAACGAGACCTTACTGTTCGTCTTCGAACGCGTCTTTCAGGTCTTTTTCGAGACGACGATCCGCCAGGACTTCTTCGAGCCGGCTCCAGGCAGCTTTGCCGACCTTTTTGGTGCCGGGTTGCTGACGAACGCGCTTGTCGACCTTGTCGAGGATGCGATCGTAGTCGGTGTTGTCTTCGGCTTCGGCGAGGAACTCCTCGTCCAGATCGAAGCTTTCGTTATCCCGTTCGGACATCGTTTTTCTACAAAAAATCGTTCTTAAACAGTGAGTTGCGTGCTAGAGAGGCACGCAATGAGGCTGCGAACCATATCAGATTCGCGGGCACTTTCAACTGCGCCGAAATTGGGCGGTCGCGCCACCCGGAACGGCTGAAATAGACGCCCCAACGGCCAGATTCAGCCCAGCCGCAGCGTTGCCGCGCGCCCGAGCGACTTCCAGGACGTCAAACGAGTTGATGAGGCCCAGATAGTCGCCCTCGTGCGCATCGCCGTAGGTGCGGCGCAGCGGTAACGCCACATCCCCGATGAGTACCGAAGGCGAGGACAGCGCCACCACCGCCGACGATTCGATGTTGGAGATGAGGTTGCCGAAGCGATCGACCGCCACGATGACGCCGGCGACGCCACCGTCCGCGCGCGCCGTGATCGCCGGCCAGCCGGTCGAATTCAGAGCGGTGACTTCGGGCCCGAGATCGCCCGGCGCGCAGCGACCGGATGCGATCGCGGCGGCCAGCGGCGCGAACACGTCGCGGCCATGGAAGGTCGCGCTTACATCGCTGACCCCGAACTGGACCAGCCGGTTCAGGTCGACGCGGATGAGGCGATCGATGTTGCCGCGCGCCGCGAGTGGCGCCAGCAGTCCGTTGTCAGGCGCTAACAAAGCCTGCTCGCCAGAGAGCGCGACGATCAGATCGCGCGGCGTGCCAACGCCTGGGTCCACGACCGCGACGTGCAACGTTCCAGCGGGGAAATAGCGCAACGCCCGCGATAGCCAGAAACCGGCCTCGACAGGTTGGAAGGCGCTCACCTCGTGTGCCATGTCGACGAATCGCAGCTGCGCCGCGGCGGCGAGCATCACGCCCTTCATGATTCCAACGAAGGGTTCGCGCGATCCGAAGTCAGTGGTCAGCGTGATGAG
This sequence comes from Pseudomonadota bacterium, assembly GCA_039931065.1. Lineage (GTDB taxonomy): Bacteria > Pseudomonadota > Gammaproteobacteria > Steroidobacterales > Steroidobacteraceae > CADEED01. Next base: position 16,468 of record JBDTSP010000004.1, read on the forward strand.
TCCGTTGGCGCGAAAGGCTGCCATGAAAACCCCTCAATCCGTACACTCCGCGACCATGTCGCCAAGACTCGACCCTGTCAATCAGAACACCGCCACGCGTGCCACGCTCACCCTCCTCTGCGCCTGTTTCGCACTGAGCGGCATCGCCGCGCTGGTCTATCAAACCGCCTGGACCCGTCAGTTCGCCATCGTGTTTGGCACCTCCGAACTCGCCGTGGCGACCGTTCTGGCTGCGTACATGGGTGGTCTCGCGCTGGGAGCCGTGCTGGCGGAGAGATTCCTGCCCCGCATCACCCGGCCGGTGCTCACCTACGCGCTGCTCGAACTCGGCATCGCGCTGGGCGCGATCTTCGCGGTGCCCTTCCTGTTGTGGCTGGCCAATCTCGCCCTTCAGTCGTTGTTCGGCGGACAGCCGCTGCCACCCTCGAGCGATCGGGCGGCAACCACCTTTTTTTACCTGATCAGCGCATTCGTCGCGCTTGCGTTGCCGACGACATTGATGGGCGCCACCCTGCCTCTGCTGGCTCGTTACGCGGTCGCCGAAGAGCGGCACATCGGCCGGCGCATCGGCTTGCTGTACGCGATGAACACGACGGGAGCGGTGATCGGAGCCTTGATCACTGCATTCGCGTTGCTACCGGAACTCGGCCTGACGCACACCATCTGGTTTGCGGCCGGACTCAACGGCCTCGTATTCCTGCTCGCGGCGGCGCTCGGCAGGCGCATCTCGCCGCTGCCAGCGCCAAAGGGTTACGACGACACACTCATCTCCGCGTCCGCGCCGATTGAGGTTTCGTCGCCACCTGCAGCGCCGCCGCGCGCCCGGGCCTACACTTTTAACAAGGTCCCCAGCCCCGATTGGGTCCTGCCATTGATGTTGCTGGCGGGCGCCGTCGCCTTTTTCCAGGAAGTGTTGTGGACCCGCATGTTGTCGCACGTGGTCGGCAGCAGCATCTACGCCTTCGGCGTGATGGTCGCGAGTTTCCTCACCGGCATCGCGCTCGGTGGCGGTCTCGGCGCGGCCGTGGCGAAGGATCGGCAGCGCGCCGCCACCGCGCTCGCCGTCTCGCTGATCGTCGTCGCGCTGGCGGCGGCCATCGCCTATCTACGGCTCGAAACCTTGCTGCCGCAGCAGGCGGGCCTGATGAACAACGTGCGCACCTACGGCTTCATACACCTGCCGCTGAATGCGCTGTTCGCCGGGTTGCTGCTGCTGCCGATGACGATCGCGATCGGCATGACCTATCCACTCGCGGTGCGCGTGCTGGCGCGGGATGCCGACGACGCCGCCGCGGCGAGCGCCCGCGTCTACGCCTGGAACACGGTCGGCGCCATTGCGGGCTCGCTGGCGGCCGGGTTCTTGCTGATTCCGGCGCTGCGTTACGAGGGCGCGATCCAGGTGGCGGTTTTCGCGAGCGCCGCGCTCGGCGTGTTCGCCCTGTGGGCGCTGGTGCCGCTCAACCGGATCGCCACGGGCGCGGTGTCCCTCGCCGTGGCCGGCGTGTGTTACTTCTTCGCTCCGCAGCCGCCGTTGAAATTGCTGGTGACCTCGCCGCTCAACGTCGGCACGAAAGGCCGCGTGTTGTATTACGACGTCGGCCGCAGCGCGAGCGTCGTGTTGCTCGCGCAGGATGGCGGGCTTGCCCTGCGCACCAACGGATTGCCCGAAGCGTTGATGGACAGTCCGGGCTCGATCCCGCGTTTCAGCGGCGAGTACTGGTTGTCGCCGCTCGCGGTGATCGCCCGGCCGCAGACGAAGGACATGCTGATCGTCGGATTCGGCGGTGGCGTGGTCGTCGAAGGTGTGCCGCCGAGCGTGCAGAAGATCGATGTCATCGAACTCGAGCCCGAGGTGATCGCCGCCAACCGCGTCGCCAGTTCGCTGCGCAGACGCGATCCACTCACCGATCAACGCGTCAACATCATCCTCAACGATGCGCGCGGCGCGATGCGGCTGACCGATCATCGTTACGACGCGATCGTCTCGCAGCCTTCGCACCCCTGGACGGCTGGCGCTTCCCACCTCTACACGCGCGAGTTCATGCAGCTCGCGCACGATCACCTGACGCCGAAGGGCGTGTTCGTGCAGTGGATGAACGTGATCTTCATGGACGAGGACGTGCTCAAGTCGCTGACCGCGACGTTGCTGAGCGTGTTCGGCGAAGTGCGCGTGTACCGGCCGGACCCCAACACGATCATCTTCCTCGCCAGCGACCAGCCGCTCGACATCGAATCCCGGCTGGCGCAAACCGGCGAGCCACTACGCGCCGCGCCGTTGCACTACAGCCGTTTCGGCATCAACGCCGCCGAAGATCTGGTTGCGGCGCTGGTGCTCGATGCCGAAGGCGCCCGCCAGCTTGCCGCGAGCGCCCCGCTGATCACCGACAACGACAACCGCATCGCCACGTCCAGCGTCTACGAAAAAGGGCTCGGGATGAATGGCGACACGAGCGGTCGCATCCTCGCGCGGTTCGATCCGCTGCAGCGCGCGGATTCGTTCATCTACGCCTCGCCACTGCGCGAACAGCTCTCCTTCCAGTACCTCGCGCGCCGCAACGCCGTCTTCATGATGCTGGATCCGAGCCTCGCCGACCGGGTCGGGCGGATGTCGCAGATTCTCGGTGCAACCGCCGAGGGTGAATACACTCGCATGTACTACTACCGCATGCGTCGACAACCGCAGCGTGCGATCGAGCTGCTCAAGATTGCGGTCGACGAGTTCCCGCGCGACCCATCGCTGCGCGCGGAGTTCCTGCGCAGCTCGTTCGCGCTGCTGGCGCGCGATGCGGCGCCACCCGAGGTCAACGAGATCGCGGCCCGCCTCACCGGCGCCGACCTCAACGTCGTGGCGGCCGCTCGCATGGCCGCGAAAACTGAATGGCGCGATGTGGCACGGGCCGACCCGCTGCTCGCCGAAGTGCCCTGGACCGACCCGTGGTATCCCGAAGCGGTCGAGCTGCGCATCAACTGGCGCACGCGGGTGACCAATCCGGAACAGCAACAGCGTCTCGGCGACGAAGCGATCACGATGATCGACCGGTTCGCCATCATGTCGCCCACGCTCGGGTTGTACGGACTGCGCGCCCGCGCCGGATTCGAAACCAAGCGTCCGGGCGTGGTGGTCGAATCGGTGTCTAACTACGCACGTCTGGCGGGCAACATGGCGAACTCCGGCGTGAGCACGGCCGAGTCGCTCCGCCAGGATTCACGCGCGCTGCTGCAGATCCTCGACGATGCCGAAAAGATGACCGGTGTCGACCTGGTCCGCCTCGCCGAAGTACGCGCGGACGTGGCGGCACTCACCTCGCAGTAGTCAGCCGGCGGGCGGTGCAGGCTCCAGCGCCTCCGGAGCGGCCGGCGGTGTTGTCGGCAAATCGTTGGGATCCACCTCGATACCGACCATCTGCGGGAGCCCCGAGCCCTCCTTCAGAGTCGCCATCACCAAGTCCCAGTGGATTGCCGCCGGCTGTTCGCCCAGCGCCGCGTTGGCCAGCGCGTAAAAACTCTCGAGATCGATCTCCGCACGCTGCCCTTCCGCATCGACGGGCGGATGAACTTCGAGCCACACCTGACCGTCGATACGCGCGACCTTCACCGGCTCGTTCACCAGCCACACGGGCGTGTTGACCGGCACCACCGGAAACAGCTTTTCGATGTCTTCGGGATACATGCGGATGCAGCCGTGTGTGATCGCCATGCCGACCGCGATCGGGTTGTTCGTGCCATGGATCAGATAGGCGCCCGGGCTCAAGTCGAGGCGCATCGCGTAAGCGCCGAGCGGATTGTCGGGACCCGCCTTGACCACGGCCGGCAATGGATCGCCGCGCTCCTCGTGTTCCTTGCGCACCGACTCCGGCGGGCTCCAGGTCGGGTTCTTGCGTTTGTCGACCACCCGGGTCTTGCCGAGCGGCGTGGACCAATCCATCTTGCCGATGCTGACTGGATAGGTGATGACGTACGGGGTCTCGCCCTTCTTCACTTTCGGGTAATAGTAGAGGCGATGCTCGGGTAGATTGACCACGATGCCTTCGCGCGCACTCGAGGGCAGCAGACGCTGACCCGGAATCACGATGGTCCGCCCCTCGCCCGGCAGCCAGGTGTCGACACCGGGATTGGCCAGCAGGATTTCTTCGTAACCCAGGCTGTAGCGGCGCGCGAGATCCGGCAAGGTATCCTCGCCGAAGGCCGTGATCGTTTCGGTATCGCCGAACATCAGCGCCTGGGCATCCACGAGTGGATACTGCGTGGCGTTCGCTGTGGCAGCACCACCGGCTAACAACGCCGCGATCAAGAGCCTCATACACACCTGCTTGAGCAATTTCCGGGCCGATTTCTGGACACAGTCTTGCACAAATCTCTACACTCGGCCGCCGTGAATGAATCACAACGGGAATATCTCCGACAGTCGATCCGCACCATCGCGGATTACCCCAAACCGGGCATCCAGTTTCGTGACATCACGACGCTGCTGCGCGACGCCCGCGCCTTTGAAATGACCATCGAAGCGCTGGTGGCGCCGTGGCGCGGCCAGTCGATCGACAAGGTCGCCGGCATCGAGGCACGCGGGTTCATTCTGGGTGGAGCCGTGGCCCTGGGCCTTGCGGCAGGATTCATCCCGATCCGCAAGCGCGGCAAGTTGCCGCACGAAACGGTTCGCGTGGCCTACTCGCTCGAGTACGGCGTCGACGAAATGGAAATGCACAAGGATGCGATTGAAAGCGGCGAGCGTGTATTGCTGCTCGACGACCTGATCGCAACCGGCGGCACAGCCACGGGCGCGGCGCAATTGCTCAAGTCGGCGGGTGCGCAGATGGTGGCGGCGAGCTTCGTGATCGATCTTCCGGATCTGGGCGGCGCGGCGCGCTTGCGCGGCGACGGCATCGAGGTGCATTCGCTGCTGACGTTCTGAAGCAAAACTGTTTCGGGGGTCGATGATGCTGCGGCTCTATCACTGGGAACCCAACGCCAACTCGGACAAACCGATGCTGGCACTCGCGGAAAAGGGTGTGCAGTTCGAGAGCCACTATTACGTGTCACGCATTTCATCGCGGCCGGCGGTGCGCGCAGCCCTTGCCACCAGCCGCAGCGGCCGCCCCGCGCATCACTTCGTTCCCGGCGTCGAACCGTCGCGATGGGGATGACGCAGCTCGTCCTGTTGCCCGGGTTGGCCTGTGACGCCAGCGTGTGGGCACACTCGCGCGCCACGCTCGGCTCGCGCGCCGACGTTGTTGTCGCGCAATACGGCGAGCTCGATTCGTTAGGTGCGATGGCGGAGAAAGTCCTCGACGAGATTGATGGGTCATTTGCACTCGCCGGACATTCGATGGGCGGCCGCATCGCGATGGAAATGTTCCGGCGCGCGCCGGAACGGATCCAGGGTCTCGCCCTCATGGACACCGGCGCGCAGCCGATCGCTCCAGGGGAGGCCGGGACGCGCGAACAGCAGGGCCGCTACGAGTTGCTGGGTATTGCCCGGACGCAAGGCATGGCGGCAATGGCTGCGCGCTGGGTGCAGGGCATGGTGTGGCCGCGGCGGCTCGCAGATCGTCCGTTGATAGACAGCATCGTCGACATGTTCGCGCGCTCGAGCGCCGACGTATTCGCCGCGCAGATCGAAGCATTGCTGGCGCGACCCGATGCGAGTGGTTTGCTCGGGCAGATCCGCTGCCCCACCCTGGTGTTGTGCGGCGCCGAGGACAGTTGGGCGCCGGCGGCACGTCATCGGGAGATGGCGGCGAATATCGCCGGCGCGCAATTGACGCTGGTGCCCGAGTGCGGGCACATGTGTACGCTCGAGCGGCCCGAGGCCGTGACGCTTGCCTTGAGCGACTGGTTCGCCGCGGTAGCGCCGCGTTAGAACATCGTGTTGTCGTTCGCGGATTTTTCGGGGATGGCCTGGACCACATCCCAGTGCTCGACCACCTTGCCCCTTCTCGAAGCGGAAGATGTCGACCACCGCCATTCCACGGTCACCGTTCTCGAGCCGCACCAGCGAATGCACGATCGCGATGTCGCCGTTGACGTAGGCGTGTTTGAACTCGTAACTCCAGCCAGGCATCTGTTCCATGACGTGGCTCAAAACCGTGACCGCCGCTTCCTTGCCGTCCGCCGCGATCGGGTTGAGTCGGCGGACCGCCGCCGGTAATGTCGCACGCTTGAATCCAGCCCCCCGCACCTTCGTCCTGATCCACGGCGGCTGGCATGGCGCCTGGTGCTGGGAGCGGCTTGCGACGTTGCTGCGGGCGGACGGGCACATGGTGATTGCGCCGGATCTGCCCTCCATGGGCGATGACCCGACGGATCCGGCGACGGTGACGCTTTCGAGCTGGACGAAATTCGTGCTGGAGCTGATCGCGGCGCAATCCGAGCGGGTCATTCTCGTGGGTCACAGCCGCGCCGGGGCGATCATCAGCCAGGTTGCCGAGGCCGTTCCCGGGCGCATCCTCCGGCTCGTCTATCTATCGGCGTACCTGTTGCCCGGCGGACGCAGCGTGGCGGCCGAGGCGCGGCAGGACGCGGATTCACTGGTTCCCGCGAACATGGTTCCCGGTGCCGGCGGCGTGACCTGCACGCTGCGGCCGGAAATCGTCAGCGCCGCGTTTTACGGGGAGTGCAGCGAGGCGGAGCGCGCTTTTGCGATAGCGCGGCTGTCACCGGAGCCGCTCAAGCCACTGGCCGCCGCGGTGCAGGTGACTGCGCAGAGATTTGGCGGCGTGCCGCGTGTGTATGTCGAGTGCAACGCGGATCGGACCATCTCGCTGGCCGCGCAACGGCGCATGCAGGCTGCCCTGCCCTGCGATCCGGTATTCACGCTCGATTGCGATCACTCGCCGTTCCTGTCGCGGCCCGCCGAACTCGCGCGCTTGTTAGGCGGCCTTTGAGCGGATGTTGATTTCGATCTGGATGCCGTCCGGATCGAATACGAACAGTTGACGCAGGTCGCTGCCGGGCACCGTGGTGCCGCGGTACTGCACGCCGTGGCGTTCGAAGCTCGCCGTGAGCTCTTCGTAGTTCGTGGCGGCGAACGCGATGTGGTCGACGCTGCCGCTGCCATGTTTGATGGGGTCCGCGGGGTTGAGCGCCGTGCGGGAAGTGTCGTCGTAGCTGGCGCGACCCGCGACGTGGATCGCCGCGACGTCGCCGACGTATATCCACATCCCCTCGAACTTGAACGGCGGCCGCGGCCCGGTCCGCAGGCCGAGCACGTCGCAATAAAACGCGCGGGTTTTTTCCAGGTCCTTGGACAGGACCATGTAGTGCTGCATTTGGGTGATTGGCATGGCTCGGATGATAGCCGGTTGGTGCTCGTTGCTACCGGGTGAGAGATATGCCGCCGCGCCAGCACGCCGCGCAACATGCCCGCCAGCTCCCATATCTCGCACCCTGCACCAACTTTATCCCCAAACCTCGCGGGCGATATCCACCACCAGCTTGAGCTTCGCGGTTTGTTGGCCCATCTGGATGTCATTGCCGTGGTAGCTGCTCGAAAAGCCGCATTGCGGCGACAGCGCCAATTGCTCGAGTGGCACGTACTTCGCGGCTTCATCGATACGCCGCTTGATGTGGTCCTTCGATTCGAGCACGCCGAGCTTCGTGGTGATGAGGCCCAGCACCACGATCTTGCCCTTCGGCAGGAACCGCAGCGGCCGGAAGTCGCCGCTGCGTTCGTCGTCGTACTCGAGGAAGTACGCATCCACTTTCATCTCCGCCAGCAGCGCCTCGGCCACCGGCTCGTAGCCGCCTTCGGCGGCGTGTGTGCTCTTGAAGTTCCCGCGGCACAGGTGCACGGCGAGAGTCATGCCCGGCGGCTTTTGCGCGACCACGCGATTGATGAACGTCGCGTATCGATGCGGCAGCTCGTTCGGGTCGTCGCCGCGTGCCCGTGCCGCCTCGCGCATCTTCGGGTCACATAGATAGGCAAGGTTGGTGTCGTCCATCTGCACGTAGGTGCAGCCGGCCTTGGCAAGCGAACGCAGTTCGTCGCCATACGCCTGCGCCACGTCGACGTAGAACTGTTCGAGGTCCGGATAGTGATCCTTGCTGATGCCGGCACGGCCGCCGCGAAAGTGCAGCATCGTCGGCGACGGGATCGTCACCTTCGGCGTCTGCCGGGTGTGAGACTTGAGGAACTCGAAATCGGCGCTCTGGATATCGCGCGCGTGGCGCACCTTCGCCGTAACGCGCATCACCGGCGGCGCCAGCTCCTCACTACCGTCCGCCTTGATCACGATCGTCGGGTCGTCCGATTGGACGCCTTCGAGTTGCTTGAGGAAATCGATGTGGAAATAGGTGCGGCGGAATTCGCCGTCGGTGATGGCGTGCAGTCCCACTTCTTCCTGCATGCGAACGACTTCGGCGATTGCCTGGTCTTCGACCTTGCGCAACGCCGTCGCATCGATCTGCTTGCGAGAGAATTGTTCGCGCGCGGCGAGCAGGTATTGCGGACGCAGGAAGCTGCCGACGTGATCGGCTCGCGAGGGCAATAAGGGGTGCATTACATCTCCGGTAATCAATCACTTACGAGATATTGGTCAGGCGTTGCATCGCATACGTCCGCGCATCGCAGTCGCAACTCTTGGCTGTGAGCGTGCCCCCGACTCCACCTCAACTGCAATCAGATTCGCACGTGAGCGAACTGCTTCATCGGCGCCGAACGGCTGCAATGCACGATGGTATTCTCGCCGCGCCTTCACGGTATCGGGGGATGCCAGCTTCATGTCGAATTCACCTGCATGATAAACAACGATCCACGTCATCTGCTCGCAACGTCGCCCATGAGTTCGCTGCAGATCCTCGTCTGTACGATCACCGTCTTCCTGAACGCGCTCGACGGCTTTGACCTGCTCGCGATCAGCTTCGCGACGCCGGGCATCATGAAGGAGTTCAACATCCCGCCTTCGATGGGGCTCGGCCTGGTCCTGTCGATGGACCTGTGGGGCATGGCCATCGGCTCCTTCGTGCTGGGTGGAGTGGCCGACTATATCGGGCGCCGCCGCGCCATCCTCACCTTCCTCGTCATCATGGCGATCGGCATGTGGTTCTGCGCGCATGCCGGTGATCTCGGCGACCTGCGGTTGTGGCGGTTCATCACCGGGCTCGGCATCGGCGGCATGCTCGCCGCGATCAATGCGACCGCCGCGGAATTCTCGAACGATCGCATGCGCAAGTTCTGGGTGGCGCTGATGACGATCGGTTATCCGCTTGGAAACATCCTCGCCGCACTGATCATCTCGCCGCTGCTCAAGACCCAGGGCTGGCGCGTCGTGTTCGAGTTCGGCGCCGCCGCGACCGCGGCCATGCTCCCGGTGGTGTGGTTCTGCGTGCCGGAATCCGTGTCGTGGCTGTGCCGCAAGCAGCCGGTGAACGCGCTCGCCGGCATCAACAAGACGTTGCGCCGGATGGGCCGCGTCGCCATCGATAGTTTGCCGCCATTGTCGGCGATCAAGGCCAATGCGCCGCTCGCGGAAGTGTTCAAGGGCGAGTACCTCAAGCTCACGTTGTTGCTGGTGTTCGCCTACTTTGCGCACATCACCTCGTTCTACTACATCCTCAAATGGGTCGCGCCGATCGTCTCGCAGCTCGGGTATTCGCCCTCGACGATCGCGGACGTGTTGTTCTGGGCCAGTGTCGGCGGGGCTACGGGTGGAGCGGTGTTAGGCGTGCTGTCGCTGCGCATGAGCCTGATCCGGCTGACCAGCGCAGTGCTGGTGCTCGGAATGATCTCGATCTCGATATTCGGCGCAGGTCAGAGCAGCCTTGCGCAATTGAAGCTGATCGTCGCGGTGTGCGGGTTCTTCACGAACGCCGGCATCGTCGGGTTGTATACATTGCTGGCGCTGGCGTATCCGACGCATCTGCGCGCCACGGGCACCGGCGTCGTCATCGGCGCGGGTCGCGGCGGCGCCGCGTTGGCGCCGGTGCTTGCGGGTTATCTGTTCGGCCAGGGAATGTCGCTGCAGAGCGTGTCGATCGTGATGGGTGCCGGCTCGCTGATCGCCGCGGTGACCCTGCTGTTCGTGAAGTTTGCGAACACTTCGGAGGCGGTGTCAGGTGGGGAAAGTCGGGATAATTCCCAGAAGACGGTCTAAATCCGCCTCGCGTCCGTCGACCTGGAACCGCACGCTTGCGAGATGCCACGTGCACCTCGCATTCATGTCCCCGGTGGCATTTACCACGCGACGCTGCGCGGAAATCACGCCCAAGACATCTTCAGACGCGACAACGAGCGCACATTACTCAATACGATTGTCGGGCGAACCATCGAAAAGCATCGCGCGAAGGTCCATGCATTCTGCTGGATGACAAACCACCTGCATCTTCTCGTCCAGGTCGACGCAATTCCGCTCGGACGCGTCATGCAGCAGATTGCTTCCGAATACGCGCGCGCCTTTCAGCGGAGTCTCGAAACGACGGGCCATTTGTTCGAGGCGCGCTATTACGCCACGCTGATCGACACCGATGCCTATCTGCTCGAGGCACTAAGATACGTGCACCAGAATCCGGTTCGCGCCGGATTGGCGCGCAACGCAAGCCAGTATCGATGGTCGAGCCACGGCGCATACCTCGGCGGCGACTGCGAACCCTGGGTCACCACCGACCTTGCGCTCGCGCTTTTCTCTGGCGATCGTGCTCGCGCTTCGGCTCTGTATCGCGCGTTCGTTGACGATCTGCCGGCGGCCGAAATCGCAGAGGAGCTCGCGTCACTCGACAAGGGCGTACCGATACTCGGGAGGGACGATTTCATCGCAAAGTACGTCCCGGCGGCGGTTGCGACCGTTTCGTTGGGATCAATCGTCGCTGAGGCCTGCCGGCACTTTACGGTTACCGTCCCCGAGCTACGATCGCCGCTACGAATATCGCGTCTGGTTGCGGCACGCGCATGGATAACACTGACCGCGACTCGAAAAGGCGTGGCAACGATTTCAGCGATTGCGCGCGAATTGCAACGGGATGAGTCAACGTTGCGATCGGCAATGCGTCGGCACTGCGAGGACGAACCAGAACAAATGCTGACCGCGACCAAAAGCCGCAGTGGCGATCAGTAATCCCGACTTTCCCCGCCTGACACCACTTCAGCCCAGTTTCAACGCCCGGATCGCGTTCTCTTTCAGGATCAGCGGCTGCACTTCGGGCTTGAAGCCTGCGTCCGCGAAATCCTTCATCCACCGGTCCGGTGTGATCAGCGGGAAATCCGACCCGAACAACATCTTGTGCTTGAGCTGGCTGTTCGCATAACGGATCAGCTCGGGCGAAAAATACTTCGGCGACCAGCCCGACAGATCGATGTACACATTCGGTTTGTGCAGGCACACCGACAGCGCCTCGTCCTGCCACGGCCACGACGGGTGCGCAATGATGACGGTCATGTCCGGAAAATCCGCTGCCACGTCGTCGACATGAATCGGGTTCGAAAATTTCAGCTTCAATCCGCCGCCGCCCGGCATCCCGGTGCCAATCCCCGAATGACCGCTATGAAAGATCGCCGGCAGTTTCGCCTCGGCGATGACTTCGTACAGCTTGTACGCCATGCGATCGTTAGGGAAAAACCCCTGGCAGGTGGGATGAAACTTGAACCCGCGAACGCCGCCTTCCTCGATCAGGCGCCGCGCTTCGCGTGCGCCCATCTTCCCCTTGTGCGGATCGATGCTGGCGAACGCCAGCATGATGTCGGAATTCTCACGCGCGGCGTCGATCACTTCCTGGTTGGGAATGCGCCGCACGCCCATCTCAAATTCCGAATCGACCGTGAACATCACGAAGCCGATCTTGCGCTCGCGATAGTAGGCGATGGTTTCGGGAATGGTCTTGCGCTTGTCGGCCTTGAAGTACTTGGCCGCGGCATCGTCGTAAGGCTGCTGCGCCTCATCCGGCTCCTGCCGGCACGACACCTCGGCGTGGGTATGCACGTCAATCGCTATCAGATCCTTCACATTCACGATGCAGCTCCGCGGCGCTCTTTGTCCCAGTCGGCAAGAGTACGGCCTTCGCGCACCAGGCGCACGAGCAAAGGCGCCGGCTCCCAGTGCATGGGCCCGAACAAGGCGCGATATTTTTCCATTCCAGCCAGCAACACGGGCAGGCCCAGCGTGTCGGCGTAGAACATCGGGCCGCCGCGATAACGCGGGAAGCCATAACCCGCGCACCAGACCACATCAACGTCGCCGGCCCGCTGTGCGATGCCCTCTTCGAGGATGCGCAGGCCTTCATTCAGCAGCGGATAGGTGCAACGCTCGAGAATCTCCGCGTCCGTATGCGCGCGCGGCGCGATGCCGAGCTCCGCCGCCTTCGCCGCGATCAGTGCCACCGCCTCGGGGTCGTCGTGCCGCGTGCGATCACCCTTCTCGTACCGGTAGTAACCCTTGCTGGTCTTCTGACCCAGCCGGCCCGCCGAATACAACGCGATATCGGCCTGGTAGTAGCTAGAGTCCGGCGGGTAGTGCGCGGCATTCACGCGGTGCACGTTCACACCCACGTCGACGCCGGCCATGTCGAACACGGCGAGGATGCCCATGGCCATGCCGAAACCTTCCAGCACGGAATCCACCTGCCGCGGCGTCGTGCCTTCGAGCGTGAGCCGCTGCGCCTCGCGCGCATACCCTTCCATCATGCGATTGCCGATGAAGCCGTAGCAGACTCGCGCCAGTACCGGCGTCTTGCGCAGCAGTTTGGCGAGGTCCATCGCGGTGCGGATCGTTGAGGGCGAAGCGGCCGCCGGTCGCACGACCTCGAGCAGCGGCATCACGTTGGCGGGTGAAAAAAAATGTAGTCCGATGACATCCTGCGGCCGCGGTGTCGAAGCCGCCAGTTCGTCCACGTCCAGCGTCGAGGTGTTCGAGGCCAGCAGCGCACCCGGTTTCGCGACTTTCTCGAGCTGCGCGAACACCTGCTTCTTGAGGCTCATGTCCTCGAACACCGCCTCGATGATCACGTCGCAAGCGGCCAGATCCTCGTAACTCAAGGTCGGCTTGATGAACGCCAGCCGCCGCGCCTTCTCGGCGGCATCGATGCGGCCGCGTTTGACCATGCTTGCAAAAGTGGCGTCGATCGTCGCCATGCCCTTGTCGAGGCCCTCCTGGTTCGCATCGAGCAGCGTCACCGGAACGCCGGCATTCGCAAACGCAATCGAGATGCCGCCACCCATGGTGCCCGCGCCAACGACGCCGGCGGATTTCAGCTCCCGCGCCTGGCCCGGCGGTAAACCTTCGATCTTGCGGCTCTCGCGCTCGGCGAAGAACACGTGGATTGCGCCCTTCGCCTCGATCGTGTTCTTGCTTTGATTCGCGTATTTTTCCTCTTCACGCAAACCTTGTTCGATGGGGGAAGCACTCGCGATGACCGACTCGAGCGCCGTGAGCGCGGCGGTGCGATTCGGATACATCCGTTTCGCCTCGTTGTGCCATCTGGCTTCGAACGCCTGCGTTATCGCGTGCGCGTCGACCTGGCGCTCGGACGTGCGTCGCGGCCCGGCATTCCTCGCGATCAGACCGCGAGCAAACCCGAGCGCCCCCGCGAGCAAATCGCCTTCGATGATCACGTCGATCAACCCGAGTTCCAGCGCCTTCGGCGCATCCACCGGCTTGGCATCGAATATCATGCGCAGGGCGTTGTCGAGTCCGATCAGGCGCGGCAGGCGCTGAGTGCCCCCGGCGCCCGGAATGATGCCGAGCGTGACTTCGGGCAGCATGAATTTCGCCGTCGGAGTCGCGATGCGGTAGTGGCAGGCCAGCGTGAGCTCGAGGCCGCCGCCAATCGACGAGCCGTGCATGGCGGCAATCACGGGAATCTTCATCCCCTCGAACTTCCCCCACAACTCGCGATACTCGGCCTCCTTCGGCGGGCCCGAGAATTCATTGATGTCCGCGCCCGTGAAGAAGTTGCTGCCTTCGCAGCGCAGGATGAGCGCGCGTGCGGTGTCGTCGGCCGCGGCGATGGTCAACGCCTCCGACATGCCGGCGCGCGCGGCGGCCGTGATGGTATTGACGGGCGGGTTTTCCACCACGAGGACGAAGATTTCGCCGTGGTGTTGCAGCTCAACGATGGGTCGATTCATTTGATGTCGGTGAGCTTACCCAAAAGACGCAAGAGTTGATCGCGGCCGTCGAGACCGATCCGATCGATGAGCCGCTGCTCGTGTGTGGCATGAACTTCGCCAGCGCGTTGCAACATCCGTTTCCCCTTGGCCGTGAGATTCAGCTGGTAACTGCGGGCATCGCTCGAGGATCTCTTCCGCACGATGAAACCGCGGCGCTCGAGATCACCCATCGTGGCGACCGTATTGGTTTTCTGGATACCGAGCGCCTCGCAAACTCCCGACTGGCTGGCGCCCGGATTCTCCTCGACCATGAGGAGCAAGGTGAGCTGTACCGGACGGAGTTCGAGTTCCGCCAGCGATTCGCTCAAGTCTGAATAGACCGCACCCTGCGCACGCCGCAGGGCATAACCGATCAATTCCCTCAACGGTGCCGTCCGAACCACCGCGTCCCTCCTCTGCTCGGCGATGCTGCCTGCGGGCGCCCGCCCGCTTCTCGACCCGCAGAGAACACTTTTATCGATAGCTCGTATCAGAACTACGAATTGGTTACGGCAAATAACTATCCCGTATAACTATCGGCGTCCAAAGTCGGGCGCCTCGGGGGAGGGAGTCATGGCCGCAATAGAGTCTTTTTCGACCGCAGGGCTTGATCAACGCCGCAAGCTCACGTACTGGAATGAGCGCGCCTGCGAAAGCTTCTCGCCGCTGGTATCCGACCCGGTCGACATCCGTACCTTCAACGGCAGCATCTCGCGGGCCGCCTTCGGTGAACTCACGCTCGCCGAGGTGTACTGCGACGCGCAAATCGTGCGGCACTCGCGTGCCCACGTCGCGCGCACCAGAAGTTCGCTGTTCTTCCTGCACCTGCAGATGGAAGGCGAAAGCATCAGCCGACAGGACGGCCGCGAAGCCACCCTGCGGGCCGGCGACTTCACGCTCGCCGACAGCACCCGTCACTACGAAATCGACTTCGGCGGCGCCAACCGCATGCTGGTGCTCGGCATCCCGGACGCGATCCTGCGCCGGCACATTGCCTGCCCCGAATGCCTGGTCGCCATCCCGATGGTCGCGGCCAGCGGCGTCTGTGCCCTGCTGTCGCGGTTCCTGCGCAATTTCTGGTTCGAGTACCAGAAGAACCTCGATATGCCGACGGCGGCACGTGTCAACAACGCCATTCTCGACCTGGTTGCCGCGGCTTATGCCGATCTGCCGCAGTCGCGCTCGGATCGTTCGTCGCTCGCCACCGCACACCGGATCCGCATCATCAATTTCATCGAAGCCCAGCTGAACGATCCGGAGCTGACGCCGACGCGAATTGCGGATGCCTGCAAGATGACCACGCGTTACCTGCACCATCTGTTCAGCGATCAGGACGAGACCGTGGCGCGTTACATCCTGCGCCGCCGGCTCGAAGCCTGTTCACGCGCGTTGTTGTCGCCTTCGCAACGCGGTCGCACAGTCACGGCGATCGCGTTCGACTACGGCTTCAACAGCCCGACGCATTTCGGCCGCGTGTTCCGTTCGAAGTACGGCGCGACGCCGCGGGAATACCGCCGCGAGCAAGCCACCGCCGCGTAAGCGGTACCGGGTAGAGGTTACGCAGCTCTCGGCAGTGAGGCCGCGAGCCGGGCAATTGCGGCGACGCAATTGTCCCGGCGTGATCGTCTCAGTACGATCGCCGCCATGACAAAGCCGCTCTTCAGGTCCGTTCACTGCGTTGCCGCGCTGCTGGTCTTTTTCATTGCGCCCGCTGCGGGTGCGCAGGCGCCCGACCCTGGCGCCGCCAATCCTCCGGTGCCTGACTGGGCGATTCCGGGGTCGGCCACCCACAAGCAGGGCCCGCCGCCGCGCGATTTTCATCGCCAGACGATCACCGTCAACGAACCCATCGGCATCTTCGACGGCCAGTCGGATGTCGGCGCGGCGCTGGCGCCCGGCAGCGCGAGTTACGATGCGACTAACAAGACGTACACGATCAACTCGGCCGGCTACAACATCTGGTATTCGCGCGACGAGTTCCGGTTCCTGTGGAAGAAGTTGTCGGGCGACGTTTCGATCGCGGCGGACATCGCGTTCCCCGATCCCAAGGGTTATGGCGACCGCAAAGCGGTACTGGTGATTCGCCAGTCTCTGGAAGACGACGCGCGGCAGGTCGTGGTCGCACTGCATGGCGAAGGGATGATCCAGCTCGCGCAGCGGCCGGAGAAAGGCGAACTCACGAAGGACCGCGAGTACCGCGTCGGCGGCCGCGGACGGCCGACGGGCCGCAGCCCCGATTCCCTGGTCAACGACCTCGCGAAACGAGTCGGGCTCGAGAAACGTGGCAACTCCTATCAATTGTTTGTCAGCATCGATGGCGAGCCGATGCACGCATTCGGTCCGCCGCTCGATCTAGACATCGAGGGTCCCTTCTACGTCGGCATCGGTTTCTGCGCGCACCTGCCGGATACGGTCGACACGGCGGTGTTGTCGAACGTGGTGCTGATCAACAAGGCCGGAAAGGTTCGCTAACTCGCGCTGATGGACTTCGTCACGAGGCAGGCATCCAGCCCCTCGATGCCCTCCTCGCTGCCATGCCCGCTTTCCTTCACGCCGCCGAACGGCGACTCCGGCACCGAGATCTGAAAGCTGTTGAGATCGATCATGCCGGATTCGAGAGGTTCGCCTAACAACTGCGCGCGCTGCGCGTTGTCAGTGAAACCGAAGGCGGCCAGGTCAAACGGCCACCGGTTCGACCGCCGCGGAAACCCGATTCGACGCTAGACGAACATCAGCGCCAGCGGTATCCAGATCGACCCGAGAAAAACGGAAATCGCCGCAGCGCTGGCGGCGAGATCGAGATCCAGACCTTCTCGCGCGGACAGGACCACCGCCGTGAAACCGATCGGCGCCGCGGCGCCGATGACCGCGATCTGCACGGCGCTGCCCTGGAGACCAAACAACCACGCCAGCGTCAGTCCAACCAGCGCGCCGAAACCGGTACGCAGCGCGACGGCTGCGGTCACCTCGGGCCGCCGGATGCCGCGCGCGCTCACCAGCAAGCCCATCGCGAGCGGCACCAGCAGTATCAACACCTGTCCGAGCAACAGCACGGAATGCAGGAAGTCGTGCGGAATCGGCGCGTCGCCCAGGTTGAGCCCGAGCGAAATGAACAACACCCACAATGGTGGCGCGAGCAGCGTTCGCTTCAGCAGCACCGGGATGTCGTCGCCATGCCCGCCGTACTTGCAGGCAACGACGGTGGTCACGGTCCACACCAGCAACGCGTGGCCCATGTCGAACATCACCAGCTGCGAAAAGGCCGCGCTGCCGAGGCTCAGCGCCGCGAACGGATAAACCATCGAGTTGTTGATGGACATGGCACACATCGCGAGCGCGCCTTCTCCCGTTTTCGGCAGGCCGAAGCGGCGTGCCACGAAGACCGCTGCGGCCCACCCGGCGAGCGAAGTGCAGATCGCCGCGATCGGCAGCAAAGCGTGTTCGCGTACCAGCGGGACGCCGGTCAGCGCACCGAAAATCAGGATCGGCAAGCCAACGTTGAAGACGAATGTCAGCAACCAGCGGCCTTCGCGCGCGCCAGCCCAGCCGGTGCGCCGCGCCGCCACGCCGATGAAGAATAATGCGGCAACCGCCGCGAGCCGCCAGTGGGCGCTTAAGAATTCCACGCCTGCAATCTAGCGCAATGACTCTGGTATCCGAATGAAAAATCATGAGCGGCGGCTAAATACTTGTGAGGAAGACGCCATGATCGAGCTGCTCACCGCCGCCACGCTCAATGGCTGGAAGGTCTCCATCGCGCTGGAGGAACTCGCGCTGCCCTACACCTTGCGGCAGATCTCGTTGTCGAAACTCGAGCAGAAAGAAGCGTGGTTCCTGAAGATCAATCCGAACGGGCGCATCCCGGCGATCATCGATCACGACAACGACGACTTCGCCGTGTTCGAATCCGGCGCCATCCTGATCTATCTCGCCGAGAAGACCGGCAGGTTGTTACCGACCGAAGTGAAGGCGCGATCGCGCGTGATGCAGTGGCTCATGTTCCAGATGGGCGGCGTCGGTCCCATGATGGGCCAGGCGAACGTGTTCTTTCGTTACGCGCCCGAGAAGATTCCGTACGCAATCGATCGTTATCAACGCGAGGTGCGGCGCTTGTTCGAGGTGATGGAACGCCAGCTCGCGGGCAACCCGTACATCGCCGGCGGCGACTACTCGATCGCGGATATCGCGTTGTGGAGCTGGGTGGCGGGCCATGAGTGGTCGGGCGTCGGGATAGAAGGCCTGCCGCACCTCTTGCGCTGGCTCGATCTGATCGGCGCACGGCCGGCGGTGATCAAGGGCCGCGCCGTGCCGCCACCCGCGGACATCGGTGACAAGGACAAACAGACGGCGGAATCGGGCCGCAAGATGCTCGGCTGAGAGCGGGCTAATCCCTACCCGGCACCACTATTTTGGGGGTTCGTAGGTCGCAGCGCCGGCCAGGCCGAGCACGGCGACGCATTTCTCACGCGTTTCTTCGTAGGGTGTCGGCAGGACGCGGATCTCGCCGTTCTTGAGGAACCGCCACTCCGGTGGATAGACCCAGTCGCTCACCGGCTGCGCCCACAGCCCGAGCTTCTTCGCGCGCGCTTCCTGCTCGATGTCGCAGAATTTCGGATCCTTCATGTAGCGCCGATACGCCCAGGCATGACCGTCGCGCAGCATCTCTTCATTGATGTTGACGCGTTTGCCATCGACCACCAGCCAGACGGTGGCGACGACGCGGCGGAACTGATCCTGGGTGACCACTTCGAGTTCGACATCGGAGCCGAGCGGCAACATGGCCTTGAGGGCGGCGGACGACTTCGATCCGTACGGCTGGTCGTATTCCGGAGTATCGATCGCGGAGAACCGCACGCGCGCGGGCCCGGCGTCGAGCTGAACCTCGAGCGAGTCGCCGTCGTTCACCTTCGTGACCTTCCCCAGCAGGATCGGCAGCTTCGAGTCGGCCGCGACCCCGGGGCCAGTCAACGCGATCACCAGCACGCAACCGGCCGCGAATGCGGCCCTAACTACAGAGCGGATACCGTCAGTTGCTGAGAACGATGCTGACTGGCTTGCTGACGGCGGCGGCAGCCGCTTCGAGAGTCTGGTCTTCATGCGCACGGTGTATCACATACGCGCGCACCTTTTCACTGTCCTCTTCCGAGACTTCGGCCGCGAACGAAACCATGCCGCGCGACCTGCGTTCTCCGCCCCGCACGACGCTTTCCCAGGCCGCAGGTTCGCGATTGACGATTGACAAGCGCAGATCGGGCAACACGCCGCCGCTGACCGCCGCGTCGCCATGGCAGACGCTGCAATACGTGTGATAGACCGCTTTGCCGGCGGTCCACGCGTCCGCGGTGCCGATCTCGGCAGGCGGATCGAGCTTCGCCACCTGGGTCTTTGGCAGATCGGGCAGCTTCGCCTCGCCGCGCAGCTTGAACGCCAGCACGCGCGGAATGTTCGAGCTCAAATGTGAATCGCGCGCCAATTCGCCGGCCGCGAGACCGAACGCGCCGCCCCAGCCCACTTCGATGGCGACGTACTGTTCGCCGTCCACTTCATAGGAAACCGGCGCCGCGAGCACGCCCGCCTGCGTGGGCACCGACCAGAGCTTCTGCCCGTTGGTGGCGCGATAGGCGGTGAACTCACCCTGCGAATTGCCCTGGAACACGAGGTTGCCCGCGGTCGCCAGCGTGCCGCCATTCCACGGATGATCGAACTGCGCACGCCAGACTTCCTTCTGCGCGATCGGATCCCACGCGACCAGGTGGCCTTTCAGGCCGGCTTTCGCGCCCGCGCGCACCTCCGCGATCGCGGGCAAACTACCCGCATTGAAGTCGACGCCCGTGGACCAGTGGAGCTTGCTGCTCTCGACCGTCGCGGTGGGAATGAAAGGAAAGCCACTCTCCATCACCGGGAAATACACGAGGCCCGTCACCGGCGAGAAACTCATCGGCTGCCAGGAGTGCGCGCCGCCAGGGCCCGGCACCACCACCGAAGGTTTGCCGGTCCGTTCGTAGCGCGCTTCCTTCGTTTCCTTCGGCCGCCCGGTCTTCGGATCGAGACCCGCGGCCCAGTTCATCGAGGCGTATGCCGCACCGGATATGAACTCGCCCGTCACGCGGTCGAGCACATAGAAGAAGCCGTTCTTCGGCGCCTGCATGATCACCTGCCGCGGTTTGTCGGCGATGGTGAGGTCCGCCAGCATCATGGGCTGGGTCGCGGTGTAATCCCAGGATTCGCCGGGCGTCGTCTGGAAATGCCAGACATATTCGCCGGTCGCCGCCTTCAACGCCACGATCGACGATAGATAGAGGTTGTCGCCACCCGCCGGGCTGCGCAGCTTCTGGTTCCAAGGACTGCCGTTGCCGACACCGATGTAGATGTAGTCGAGCGTCGGATCGTAGACGATGGAATCCCACACCGTGCCGCCACCGCCCAGGCGCCAGTATTGGCCGTTCCAGGTCTTCGCGGCCTTCTCGAGCGCGGGGTTCTCGAACGGCAGCGAGGGGTCGCCAGGCACCGTGTAGAAGCGCCACAACTGTTTGCCGGACTCCGCGTCGTACGCGCTCACGAAACCGCGCACGCCGAGTTCCGCGCCGCCGTTGCCGATGAGCACCTTTCCGGCGAACACACGCGGCGCGCCCGTGATGGTGTAGCGCGTGTTGTCGGGCACCGTCTTCACGTCCCAGACCTGTTTGCCGGTCGCGGCGTCGACCGCTACCAGACGGCCGTCAAGCGTGCCGAGGTACAACTTGCCGTTCCAGGCAGCGACGCCGCGATTCACGACATCGCAGCAGGCGTTCACTCCCGCATCCCCAGGAACCTGGGGATCGAAAAGCCACTTCTGTTTGCCGGTCCTGGCATCGAGAGCAAACAACTTGCTCCACGCGGAGGTCACGTACATCACCCCGTCGATGACGAGCGGCGTCGACTCCTGCGCGCGATGCACGCTGTCGAGATCGAAAGCCCAGGCCAGCCCGAGTTGCGCCACGTTGCCCGAGTCGACCTTGTCGAGCGGGCTGAAACGTTGTTCGTCTTAGGTGCGGCCGTACGACAACCATTCACCGGGATCGGCCTTGGCGATGCGCGCGGCATCGACCAGCGCCGTGGGCTTTGGAGGCGGTGCGGCAACTGGCTTCTGGTCGCAGCCCGACAGCAACAACAACGATACCGCGAGCGCGGCCCGATGAATCCCCATACGTCCCCTCGTCCGGCGTCAGCCGCCGGTTTACCTATGCTCGACTGAGCGCCACTCTCGCGCGCCGTGCCGCACGGGCTCAACCATCGACGCTCCGCATCTCGATTCGCAGCGAATCGGGCCTTATGCGCGGCCCTCGTAGACTTCCTGCTCGTACACCTCGCGAAAGCCGCAACGCTGCAGATTCGAGAGCGAGCGTTCCAGCATGGTCAGCGTCTGGGTGGCGATACAGGTGCAGCCGAGCCGGCGCGCATCTTCGCTGCGGCGGACGATGAGAGCGGACTGCGCGCCACGTTCGCGATCCGCTTCGTTGGTCTGTGCGTACGTGAGATAACCGATGCGTTCGAACTGGACCAGCGCCGCGCTCGCGATGGGCCGCGGGCCCTCGAATGCCAGGTAGTGGCGAAATCCTGCGCGGTCGGCGGACTGCTCGAAACCGGCCATCGGCTCGAAGCCGAACTGCTCGCGCGCGGCAACGATCTGCGCGCGATTGACCGTGCGGATCGTAAAGTCGGTGATCGGATTCACGTTGGCGGGCTCGCTCAGCGTGAGGGTCGGATAACGCGTCCACACCACCCGCTGCATTCGCAGCGACTCGAGCCAGCCGCGCACCGTGTCCCGTTCCGGTCCGGGGCTCAGCCATGCGAAGAAACGCCGCACGCCGCTCGCACGGAATATTTCGATGAATCGCAACAGGTCATCGTGGGTCAGCTCTCCGGAGCGTCCGCACAGAATGATGCGATTGCGGTTGAACGACGCGGCGGCTTCCGTCGAGGTTGGGTCGACGGAAATCTGCGCCGCACCAGGCGCCGCATCGAACTGCTGCCGCGTGTATTGAGGATACGCATCCGGTTGTTCCATCCAGGCTTGCATACGCATCAGTTTGAGGGCGAGCGATTCGGCGTCCATTGGACCAGAGTATTACTGCATACGTATTCGCACCATCGCGGCAAGCGTCGGGCCGGCTTCCCGCTGATAATCCGCCGCGATGCAATCCTCCCAGGCGCAATCGGGTCCGGTCCGTTCGGTGGTCATCGTCGGCGGCGGCACTGCCGGCTGGATGACGGCCGCGTCGCTGGCCCATCGTCTGCAGCGGCTCGGCGTTTCGATCACGCTGGTCGAGTCTTCGGCGGTCGGCACGATCGGCGTTGGCGAGGCGACCGTACCGGCAATCCGGCGCTACTTCGAGTCGCTCGGCCTCGACACCTTCGCGGTCATGAAGGCCACCAACGGCACAGTCAAACTCGCGATCGAGTTCGACGGCTGGCGGCGCGAAGGCCACTCGTTCATGCATCCGTTCGGCCGTTACGGCCTCGAAGCGGGTCCGATCGCCTTTCATCATCTGTGGAATCGGCTGAAGCAGAACGGCGAGCCGGGCACGCTCGACGAATACGCCATTGGCGCGCAACTGGCGCGCGCCGGCCGCGTAACGCTGCCGCCGGACAATCCCCGCGTCGACTTCGAACATTTCGACTGGGCCCTGCATTTCGACGCGTCGCGGTTCGCCGCGTTCCTGCGTACGTGCGCCGAGTCGCGCGACGTGCGCCGCATCGACGCGAAAGTCGCCGAGGTCCTGCGTGACGGCGAAACCGAAAACATCCGCGGCGTCCGGCTGGATTCGGGCGACATCCTGGAAGGATCGCTCTACATCGACTGCAGCGGATTCCATCGCCTGCTGATCGAGAAATCGCTGCAGAGCGGTTTCGTCGACTGGCGGCACTGGCTCATGTGCGACCGCGCCGTCGCATTGCCGTGCGCGGCTGCCGATCCCGTGAACATCGCGCCGTACACCCGTTCGCGCGCCCTTGAGGCGGGCTGGACCTGGCGCATTCCGCTGCAAAATCGCGTCGGCAACGGCTATGTCTATTCATCGGACCACATCAGCGACGAACAGGCGTTGACGGCACTGCGTGCTGAACTCGAGGGCCCGGCTCTCGGTGAGCCGAACACGGTGCGGTTCCGCGCCGGTCACGTGCGCCGCTTCTGGGTCGGCAACTGTGTCGCCATCGGCTTGTCGAGCGGATTTCTCGAACCGCTCGAATCGACCGCCATCTCGCTCATCCAGATGGGCATCGACAAACTACTGCACTTCTGGCCGGACGAGGCCATGACGCCGCAAACACGGGCGCCGCTGGCCGCCGAGTTCAACCGCTTGTCGGTGACCGAATTCGAACGCATCCGCGATTTCATCATCCTTCATTACAGCGCCAACGGCCGGCAGGCAGGGCCTGCGAACAAAGCAGATCTGTGGCGCTACTGCCGGGAGATGGAATTGCCGGAAACACTGGTGCGCAAGATCGCGATGTACCGCGCGCGCGGATTGATCCAGCAGTTCGACTCCGAAAGTTTCTTCGACCCGAGCTGGTTGTGCATGTACGGCAATTTGGGCATCGATGCCCAATCCTGGGACCCACTCGCGAACCTTTTGCCCATCGCCGACCTGACGGAGGTCACTCGGCGCGTGCGCGGCGACATCGCACGAATGGCCGGTAGCGCGACGCCGCATCGCGAATTCCTCAAGCTCGCCGAGGCGCTTGCTCCTTTGTAAGCCAACCCTGACGCCCTCTCCATTGGCCTTGTGCATACGTATTCGTAAACACACCGGCGGTCTTCTCGATTAGCGTCGGCCCCAGAACAAATCCGGCTCTACCTGCTAGCTAGGGCCACAGATGGGGAGAGGGAACATGTCATTGAAGACCTGGCGCATTCGCGCCGTCCTGCCGTTGCTCGCGTTCGCAGCCGTAAGTTTCACCGCACCGCAAACATGGGCACAGGCCAATCCGGGGTCGGTCGGAATTCCCGGCAGCTACCAGTCGGAAGCCGGCTGCCCGGGTGACTGGGACCCCGCCTGCTCCGCCACTCAGCTGGTTTTTGACGCGAACGGCGACATCTGGCGCAGCAGTTTCAGCATCTCCCCGGCCGGCGCCTACGAATACAAGGTGGCGCTCAACGGTAGCTGGGACGTGAACTACGGCCAGCATGCGGAACAGAACGGGCCAAATATTCCGCTCAACGTCAGCGCGGCACCGCAAAACGTCACGTTCTACTACGACCACAAGACCCACTGGGTGACCAACAACGTCAGTTCCATCATCGCGACCGTTCCCGGCAGCTTCCAGAGCGAACTCGGCTGCGCGGGCGACTGGGATCCCGGCTGCTTCCGCAGCTGGCTGCAGGACATCGACGACACATCTATCTACAGCTTCAGTACCAGCGCGATTCCCGCAGGCTCGTACGAGTGCAAGGTCGCGCTCAACGGCGGCTGGGACGTGAACTACGGCCAGGGCGGCGTCCAGAACGGCGCGAACATCGCGTTCACGGTGCCGGCCAATGGCATGGACGTCGTGTTCCAGTGGAACTCGGCCAGCAAGGAACTGCGCGTCATAGTGGGTGGTATCCACGGCGATCTCACCAAGGCGCAGGCGTACTGGCTCGCCGCCGACACGATTGCGTGGAACGTGCCCACCGATGCCGTCGTCTCGCTGTTCGCGGATCCGGATGGCGCGTTGACCCTCGACGGCCCCGGCGTGGTTGCGGCGGCGAATTCGAAATCCTGGAATCTCGTGAATGACCCGGCGGGATTGTCGCCCGCGTTGCGCGCGAAGTTTCCACATCTTGCGAACCTCGCGGCATTCAAGCTGCCGGCCGATGCGATCGCCGCTGCGAAGCAAAGCCTCAAGGGCCAGCTCGCCGTCGGCGCAGCACGTTCGGGCCAGGGCGTCGACGCCACCGCGCTGCAGATCGCAGGCGTGCTCGACGATCTGTACGCCGCCAAGGCGAGTCCCGTCACGCTCGGACCGAGTTTCAAACAAGGCATGGCGACGCTGCGCGTCTGGGCGCCGACCGCACGCAGCCTGAAGGTGCGCCTCTTCGAAGATTCGAATCCCGCGGCGACCTTCACGAGTTACCCGATGACGCTGGATCCCGCGAGTGGCATCTGGATCTACGCCGCGTCTTCGAGCAGCCTCTCGGGCCGCTTCTATCTATACGAAGCTGCGGTCTACGTGCGCTCGAGCAACAAGGTCGAGACCAATGTCAGCACCGATCCCTATTCGGTCTCGCTCGCGCGCAACAGCACGCGCAGCCAGATCGTGTCGCTGGAAGATTCGCAGCTTCAGCCACGCGGCTGGCGCAACCTCGCCAAGCCCTGGCTGGCCGCGCCCGAAGACATCGTGTTGTACGAACTGCACGTGCGCGACTTCAGCGCCACGGATGCGAGCGTACCCGCGAGCCTGCGCGGCACGTACGCGGCGTTCACTCAGAAACGTTCGAACGGCATGAAACACCTGGCGACACTGGGCCTGGCCGGCGTCACCCACGTGCACCTGTTGCCCGCGTTCGATTTCGCCAGCACCAACGAAGACAAGAGCACCTGGGAAGCGCCCTCGTTCGATACCCTCGCGGGACTGCCGGCCGATTCCTCCGAGCAGCAGACGTTGACCGCCGCGAGCGCGGATCGCGATGGCTTCAACTGGGGCTACGACCCACTGCACTACAACGTGCCTGAGGGCAGCTACGCGACCGATGCCGATGGCTCCGAACGCGTGCTGGAATTCCGCGAGATGGTGCAGTCGCTCAACCAGAGCGGCCTGCGCGTGGTGATGGACGTGGTCTACAACCACACGAACGCGGCGGGACAGAACCCGAACTCCATCCTCGACAAACTCGTGCCCGGCTACTACCACCGCCTGAACGGCGATGGCGGCGTGCTCAACGAAAGCTGCTGCGCCGACACGGCCACCGAGAACGCCATGATGGAAAAACTCATGGTCGATTCGGTGGTGTTGTGGGCGAAGCAATACAAGATCGACGGTTTCCGCTTCGACATCATGGGCTTTCATCTCAAGTCCAACATGCTGAAGGTGCGCGCCGCGCTGGACGCACTCACGCTGGCCAAGGATGGCGTCGACGGCAAGTCCGTCTATCTATACGGCGAAGCCTGGAACTTCGGCGTCATGGCCAACAACGGCCGCGGCGTCAATGCGATCCAGGTGAACATGGCGGGCACCGGCATCGGCTCGTTCTCCGATCGCATCCGGGATGCGGTGCGCGGCGGCGGGCCGTTCTCGCCGCGCCGCGATCAGGGCTTCGCGACCGGACTCTTTACCGAACCCAATGGCACCTCCGGCGGATCGGCGGCCGATGCGAAGACCGAATTGCTGCGGCTCACCGACCTCGTGCGCCTGGGCCTGGCAGGCAATATCGCGAGCTACCCGATCGTCGATGGCAGCGGCGCGACGAAGCTCGGCAAGGATGTCGACTACTTCGGCATGCCCGGCGCCTATGGCGCGTCTCCCGCCGACACCATCCAGTACATCGGCGTGCACGACGATCCGGACTGGTTCGATGCGATGAATCTCAAGCTGAGCCCGCGGGTGCCGCGCGCGGATCGCGTGCGCATGGACAGGCTGGGCCTGTCGATCGTCGCGTTGTCGCAGGGCGTGCCCTTCTTCATGGCCGGCGACGAGATCCTGCGGTCCAAATCCGCGGACCGGAACAGCTACAACTCCGGCGACTGGTTCAACCGCATCGACTGGACGATGAAGTCGAATGGCTGGGGTGCGGGGTTGCCGCCCGCGAACGGCAATCAGGACGACTGGTCGTTCATTGGACCCGCGCTGGCGGATCCGAATCTCAAGCCCACCGCGAAAGACATCGAGGGGACCTATCGTCACATGCTCGAGATGCTGGTCATCCGCAAGACCAGCAAGTTGTTCCGGCTACGGTCGGCCGATGAGATCAAGAAGGCGGTGAGCTTCTACAACGTCGGTCCCGCGCAGACGCCGGGGCTCATCGTCGAACGGATCAAGAACACCGACCGGTTCTGCCTGGGTGCCGCACAGGCCGTGGTGGCGGTGAACGCAACCCCGCAGGCGCTGACCTTTGCGGACCCTGCCTTCAGGCAGCAGCCCCTGTTCCTTCACCCGGTGCAGGCGTTTTCGCAGGACGCGGTGGTGCGCACTTCGAGATTCCAGAAGAACACCGGCACGTTCACGATTCCGGCGCGCACGACGGCGGTGTTCATCGAGCCTTGCTTCGGCCCGAGGTGATTCAGGTCGCGGCCGCGCAGTGTTTCGCGATGAACTCTGCGTGGCCCGGCACCGTCTGCGCGGCCTGGGCGATCAACGCGCGCAGGTCACGCAGGTAACCCTGCCGGTCGTGCGGCGCCACTGCTTCGACGAACGGGTGCGGCGCCCGTGGCCGCACTCCTTGCCCCCACAACACCTGCAGCCAGCTCGAATGCTGGAACAGGTCGTCGGTCGCGCAGAAGATTCCCGCGGACTCGCGGAACAATTCGATGCGATGGCGCAGCGAATCGGGGATCGACATGTTGCGGCAGGCATCCCAGAACGGTTCGCCGTGCCGATTGTTCGCGAAGTAGTGCAGCACGATGAAATCGCGCACGTATTCGTATTCCGCGGCGGCTGCGCGGTTGAATTCGCGGCGCCGCTCTTCGACATCACCCTTGTGCGGGAACAGCAGGATCAGCCGCTGGATCGTCACCTGGATGAGATGGATCGACGTCGACTCGAGCGGCTCCACGAAGCCGCTGGCGAGGCCCATGCACACCACATTGCGGTTCCACAGTTGTTTGCGGCGACCGGTCGTGAACTTGACCATTCGCGGTTCGTCGAGTGGCTCGGCATCGAGGTTGGCCAGCAATAACTCGCGCGCGCGTTCGTCGCTCGTGAAGCTCGAGCTGTAGACGTGGCCGTTGCCCGTGCGGTGCTGCAGCGGGATGCGCCACTGCCAGCCGTTCTCGAGCGCGGTCGCCCGCGTATACGGCAAAAGTGGCGTCGTGCGGGCGGAGGGAACCGCCAGCGCGCGGTCGCAGGGCAGCCAATGTGACCAGTTGTCGTAACCGGTCTTGAGGGTCTGCTCGATCAGCAGGCCGCGAAAGCCGGTGCAGTCGATGAAGAAGTCTGCCGCCAGCTCGCGGCCGTCGGCTAGCTTCAGTGCCCGCACGTCGCCCTCGGCGGTCTGCAGTACCTCGGAAATCTTCGAATCGATTCGACGCACGCCCATGCCCTGCGACAATCGCGATAGATAGGCGGCGTAGAGCGACGCGTCGAAATGGAAGGCCCAGGAGAGCCCCGCGAGCGGCGTATCGCGAATTTTGTCGAGCCGCGCAAAACGCGATTGCTTCGCCGCCACGTAATTGAAGCTGTAATCCCACAGTGAGCCGGCGCTGCCATCAGGAAGCGCGACTTCCTTGAAAAAGTAGTGATGGAACGGGACGTACGCCAGGTCGCGGCCGACCGGACCGAAAGCATGCATGTACGACTGGCCCTTCTCCCACCAATCGACGAACTCGATCCCGAGCTTGAACGTCGCATGCGTGTTGCGCATGAAGTCGTCTTCATCAAGCTTGATCATCCGGTTGAAACCGGCGATCGCGGGGATCGTCGCCTCGCCAACGCCGACGATCCCGATCTCGGACGATTCGACCAGCGTTATTGACAGGCGCGGCCCGAGTACGCGAGAGAGAGCGGCCGCGGTCATCCAGCCCGCGGTCCCTCCGCCGGCGATAACGACCGATCTGATTTCCTGGGCTGCCACGGCAGGAGCTTCGCAGGGAATCGGCAATCAGGCAAAGGCTCCCGCCGTCTGCGACGACAGGAGCCTTGCCCTATTGCGAAGGAGCTCTATTGAAACGCGTAGCTCAACGTGAGCGCGTAGGTCGCGCCGTACTTCTGGTACTTGATCATGTTGTACTCAGTGTCGCCGGCGTTGCTCAGGACGAACGGTTCATCCGTGAGGTTGGTGCCGGACAGGCTCACGCTCAGACCTTTCATCGGACCTTGCTGGATCGCGTATCCAACCTGAGCGTCGAGCAGCGACTCGGCGGCCACCGTGTTGTACGACAGCGTCGCATCGAACAGCGGCACCTCGCCCAGGAACTGGTCACGATAGCGGTTGCTGATGCGCGCCGAGAAGCCGTACTTCTCGTAGTACAACGTCGAATTGAGGATCTTCGTCGACAGACCCGGCACGTCGATCTCCTGGCCGTTCACAGTGATCGACGAAGTATTTTTCGCGGCGCTCACGATGAATCCGAAGCCGTCCAGGGACTGCGAGATCAGCGACAGCGGCATCGACGCCGTAAACTCGACACCCATGATTTTGCCGCCGGAACCGTTTTGCTTGAGGGTCGAAACGCCCAGTCGGTTGGCATCCGCCTCGTCGTAAGTCGCCGGATCGCCGACAGCAACCGGCGGCAATGACACGCCCGTGAAATCCTCGACCGTCGACTGGTTGAAGATGTAGGTCTTGAGGTCCTTGTAGTACGCCGCGACGGAGAAATACGCCCGCTCGGCGAAATATTTTTCCACCGAGATGTCGTACGACAACGCTCTCCAGGGTCGCAGCTTCGGGTTGCCGCCGCCGTTGCGCGACCAGTAGAAGAACTCACCGTTGTAGTTAGGCGGGGTGGACTGGTCGCTCGTCACGTTGTAACTCGCGCCACCGCCCAGCTCGTCGAGGCGCGGGCGGGCCACGGTTTCGGCCACGCCGATTCGCAGCTTGGTCTCCTCCGGGAACTCGATCGACAGATTCATGCTGGGCAGCACGGTCGTGTACTTGGCACCCTCCTGGACGATCGTGATCGGAACCACCGGCGTGTTGGGCAGAATGACCGAGGACGTCAGGTGCAGATCCGAAGTCTGATCGGCCTGGACGGTCTGTACACCGATGTTGCCG
The DNA here is from genome assembly GCA_039931065.1 of Pseudomonadota bacterium. Lineage (GTDB taxonomy): Bacteria > Pseudomonadota > Gammaproteobacteria > Steroidobacterales > Steroidobacteraceae > CADEED01. The sequence goes on from JBDTSP010000004.1 coordinate 46,425, forward strand.
CGCACCGGCAGTCCGTCGAGATCTCCCGCGATGCCGAACTTCACGAACGCGGTCGTGAGCTTTTCGTTCACCTGCCAGGTGTTCTGAACGTTGTTGGTGCGGTCACCCGGATTGGCGTTCGGATCTTCGATCGAATTGATCGGCGACCAGAAGCCGTCTTTGTACATCGCGAGCGCGTTGTAGCCGATGATGCCGTACGGGCTGCCGAAGAACGAAGAGTCGGCGATTCCCGTTCGGTATTCCTCCGGCACGACCGCGTGCGAAATATTGCCCGTGAGCCACAGATTGCTCTGGAACTGCTGTTTCGCCTTGGTGCGATCAGCGTAGTTCGCGCCAACTGTCACGTCGCTGATGAAGAACCCTTCGGCAAACTTGCGGGTCGCGGACAGGCGAATCGCCTTGATCTCGTCGCTGATGCTCGGCGCGCCGACGAAGCCCGAGCGGCGCTCACCGCCACCCCAGGCACCCGGATCGGTGAGGAACACGTTGTCATAGCTGCTGTAGTTCAGCGTCGGCGCCAGATACGTGCGGCCGTCCTTCCCGGTGCTGAAGGTCACCGTATCGTCCGGCGGCAGCAGCGTCGGATCGTTGCCCGAGCCGAGTCCGGCCGTCGATTCGAGACGCACGTCGTCGCGATCGACCTTCGACCAGCTCAGATCGTTGTCGACGCGCCAGTTGTCGCTGATATCGAACGTGGTGTTCAGGCCGATGGAGTCGACTTTCGCATTCCGATCGTTGTTGTAGTTCTCGATGACCACGAAGGGCACGTCGGTGAACGTGCCCGACTGAACGCGGTTGTCCACGAGTCCACCGGGGTTGGTCAACGGTGTCGACGGATTCGCCCAGATGGTGCCGTACTCCATGCGCTGAATCGTCTGCAACTCCTGGAAATCGGAGTGGTAGGCATCGAGCAGCATGTGCAGGCGGTCGCTCGGCTGCAGTTCGACCACACCCATGAACGCGGTGCGCTTGTAGAACGAAGATTGAACACCGCTCTTGTCGCCGCCGATGATTTTGTTGCTACCGAAGTCGGCATAACCCCACGGCTCTTTGGTTTGCGCCTGGTAGGGGGTCTTGTTGTACGCGATACCCAGCGCCACGCCGACCTTGTCGGAAAACTGGTCGATATAAGTGAGGTTGGCGCGGTTGCCGGAATCCGGCAGACCGGGAATGTTCGCGCCCTGCTCGTTCGTCTCGCGCTTGACGCTCAACGCGATCCTGCGGGAGTCATAGGACAGCGGATGCACGGTCGAGATGTCGGTCGTGCCCGCGATGCCCTGGTACACCATGCCGGCATCGGGTGTCTTGAAGATCTTGACCTGCGTCACGAGTTCCGAGGGGTATTGATCGAACTCGACCGTACGGTTGTCGTTGGTCGACGCCTGCTCACGGCCATTGAACGTCGTGACGGTGAAGTCCGGCCCCAGGCCACGGATGGACAGCGTTTGGGCGCGGCCATTCGTGCGCTGTGCAGCGATGCCCGGCAGGCGCGCGATCGATTCGGCGATCGAGGCATCCGGCAGCTTGCCGATGTCTTCCGCCGAGACGACTTCGACGATCGAAGATTCATTCTTCTTGGCGTTGATGGAATCCTGGATGCTCTTGCGGATGCCGGTGACGATCACCTCCTGCACGTCGCCGTCGTCATTGCTGCCAGCGGCCTGGTCCTGCGCCATCGCGGCACCACCGCCCAGGAGGAAAATCGCGCAGCCCGCCACCGCGGAGACCTCGGTCTGCGCGCCGCGCTTCCTGGCCTTGGTCGGATAACCCTTCTGATTGAAAGTCTTCACTCGCTCCCCTCCTAACTAATTGTTGTCGACCTCGCGCGAAAGCGCGATCCCGCCAAAAAAACGGTGTTGCAGATTCTTGTGCCGAAGGATGTTGTCAGCGGCACTCTCTTGGCAATCGCATGCATACGTATTCACGGCAAGGCCCTGCTGAAAACCCTGAATTCCCAAGGTCCGAGGAACACCGCCGGCAGTGCTCCCGCGGCGCCCGATGTGGCTTGCGGCGTGACGTCCCGGTACTTGCCCGCATCCGCGGCGACCACACCTGCGTAGTCCTGCGATGACAAATTGATCACGACCACCAGCGATTCGTTGTTACCGGCGCGTTCGAAGCTGACGACGCGTCGTTCGTCGTCGTTGCGCAGCCAACGCACCGTTCCCCGGGTAAACGCCGGGTGCGCACGCCGCAGCGCCGCGAGCGCCCGGTAGAAGCCCTCGACCCGCGGCCGGCGTTCCGCCATTTCCCACTGGATCGGCGTGCGCTCGAACAGCGCGGGCGCGGCGGATTCGGTCGTGTCACCGACTTCCATGCCGTTGTAGAGCAGCGGCACGCCATCGAGCGTGAACATCAGCGCGGAAGCCGCCAGTGCCGCCGGTAATCCCGCTTGGCCGGTCGTGCGCAGCTGGTCGTGATTGTCCGAGAACCGCAGCCGCAGTGCACCGTGTGGATATTTCGCCGCGGCTGCTTCCCAGGTCGTCCGGATCTGCGAAGCAGGCAACTGGCCGGCGAGCGACTCCGCGACCACGTGATAGAAATCCCAGGCGTAGTCGATGTCGAATGCGGTGCGCAGCAGCGCCGGATCATCGGCCTCCGCGAGGAATGCGAGGCCCGGGCGGACGCGATCGAGTGCCGGCCGCACGGATTCCCAGAAGTCGGTGGGCACGCCGCTCGCGTAGTCACAACGGAAACCGTCGAGGCCGTAGTCACGCAGCCAGCGCACCAGCATTTCACTCATGTACTGGCGCAGCGCGGGTTTCTGGTAGTCGAGATCCGCGACGTCGACCCAGTCCGGATTCGGCGGAATGATCCGGCCGAGGGTGTCATGTGTATACCAGTCCGGGTGTTTCTCGAGCAACACCGAATCCCACGCCGTGTGGTTCGCCACGACATCGATGAAGACCTTCATCTTGCGCTGGTGCGCGGCGGCGATCAGCTGCTTGAATTCCTCGGGTGTGCCGTACGCGGGGTCGATCGCATCGTAGTCGCGCACCGCGTAGGGGCTGCCGAGCGTGCCCTTCGCCTTGAGCTTGCCCATCGGGTGTATGGGCATGAGCCATAACACGGTGACTCCGAGCTCCCTCAGGCGATCGAGCTGCGCAATGACTCCCTTGAAATTGCCCTGCGGCGAGAAGGCGCGCGGGAAAACTTCATAAACCACGGCATCGCGCAGCCAGTCGGGGCTCTGGCGCGCCGGTGGCGTGGCAACGGCTTCCGCCGCGCGTGCCTGCACGCACAACGCAAGAAACGTCAGGGCGAGAAATGTGAGCGCTGCGCAGAGCGTGGCGCGCGTCCGATCGAGGTTCAATCGCATCCAGCCTCCCGCTGCCAGCGTCGAGCGCCGCGAAGATAACAGCGGCTTTCCAGCGTCCTTCGTGAATACGTATGCACGGCCGCCGCGCCTGCAAGATCTGCGGGTTAAGCTCTGGCCCGTGATTTCCAGCGAGCGAAAAAAAGAAAGCCCCGCCGATCGAGGGGGTCAATCGGCGAGGCCTAACGAACCCCGGCGTTCCAGCGGTTCGATGTCGAGTGCGGTGAATGTTAGGGCTGCCGTTCCCGTCGAGACAATGAGCTGCATACGTATTCAGGCAGAAATCGCCTGCCCTGGCGGGACAGAATCGCGCGCTGGATCGATCTACCGCACCGCGAGAATCGCATGAACATTGCCGCCCGACGCCTGACCCCGCCCAAAGTGGCACCCGCGAACCCGTGGTGGCGCGGCGCGTCTATCTACCAGATCTACCCGCGCAGTTTCTTCGACACCAATGCCGACGGCATCGGCGACCTGCCCGGCATCCTCGAGAAACTCGACTACGTCGCATCGCTCGGCGTCGACGCGATCTGGATCTCGCCGTTCTTCAAATCGCCGATGGCGGATTTCGGTTACGACATCGCCGACTACCGCGCGGTCGACCCGATCTTCGGCAACCTCGCGGATTTCGACCGCGTGGTCGCCAAGGCGCACGGCCTCGATCTCAAAGTGATGATCGACCAGGTGCTGAGCCACACCTCGGATCAACACGCCTGGTTCGAGGAGAGCCGGCAGAGCCGCGACAATCCGAAGGCCGACTGGTACGTATGGGCCGATGCGCGTCCCGATGGCACGCCGCCTAACAACTGGCTGTCGATCTTCGGTGGCGTCGCGTGGCATTGGGAGCCGCGCCGCAGCCAGTATTTCCTGCACAACTTCCTGGCGCAGCAGCCGGACCTCAATTTCCACAACACCGACGTGCAGCAGGCCGCGCTCGACAGTTTGCGTTTCTGGCTGGAACGCGGCGTCGACGGCCTGCGCCTGGATGCGATCAACTTCTGCTTCCACGATCGGGAATTACGCGACAACCCGCCGCGGCCCAAGAACGAACGCAAGGCAACCGGATTCAAATCCGACAACCCGTACGGTTACCAATGGCACCGCTACAACAACACCCAGCCGGAAATGCTGCCGTTCCTCGAACGGCTGCGGACGCTGCTCGATGAATTTCCCGACGTCGTCGCGCTCGGCGAGATCTCCTCGGACGATTCGACCGCGACGGTGGCCGAGTACACGCAGCCGGGCCGGCTGCACATGGCTTATTCGTTCGAACTGCTCAGCAACGAGAGTTCACCGCAGCACATCCGCGCGACGGTCGAGAACCTGAACAAGCGCGCGCCGGAAAGCTGGCCATGCTGGACGATCTCCAACCATGACGTCGAACGGGTGGTTAGCCGCTGGGGCCGGAGCACGCCCCAACTACCGCACTTCGCAACCCAATTGACGGCACTGGTCTGCGCGCTGCGCGGTTCGGTATGTGTGTTCCAGGGCGAAGAGCTGGGGCTCGGTGAAGCGGACGTGCCCTACGAGTCTTTGCGCGATCCGTACGGCATCGCGTTCTGGCCGGCGTTCAAGGGCCGTGACGGTTGCCGTACGCCCATGCCCTGGGATGCGACCCCGCTTGCGGGTTTCTCGACCGGCGAACCCTGGCTGCCGGTGCCGGCGCAGCATCTCGCCCTGTCGGTCGCGGACCAGGAGCGCGATCCGACCTCCGCCCTGCACGGCTTCCGGCGCTTTCTCGCCTGGCGCCGTCAGCATCCATTGCTCATCAACGGCGAGATCGAATTCCTCGCCGCTACGGATTCCGTGCTGGCGTTCCGGCGCTTCGACCAATCGGACGGAATGCTGGTCGCCTTCAATTTGTCGCATGCGCCCGCCAGCGTCTCTCTGCCCGACTTGCCACTGGGACGTCCGCTTGCCGGACATGGTCTGCCCGAGGGTTCATTTGCTAGCGCTACCTTGAGTTTGCCGGGCCACGGCGTTGCATTTTTTCAACTCGCAGCGCGTTGATTTTGTTGAAGGGCAACGTCTTACACGCGGCACAGTAGCTTTTCGCTCACGCCCCCGTGCATGATCGTCCCCAGCAGTTGAGGGGGCGGCGCGAGTCAATCGCGGCGCAGTCAATGCACGAAAAACCCACATCGTTCGACATCGCGTTTCTCGCGGGGGTCTCTCAGCCCACCGTGTCCCGTGCTTTGCGCGGCAGCCCGGTCGTCAGCCTCGAAACGCGCAGGCGTATCGAGGAGATCGCGCGCCAGCTCAACTACCGGGTCGACAAGAACGCTTCGAACCTGCGCTCGCAGCACTCGAACACGCTGGCGCTGCTGTTATTCGAGGATCCGACGCCGGATGACTCGCAGATCAATCCGTTCTTCCTGTCGATGCTGGGTTCGATCACGCGCGCCTCCGCGCGCCAGGGTTACGACCTGCTGATCTCTTTCCAGCAGCTGTCGAACAACTGGCAGCAGGATTACGAAGACAGCCGCAAGGCCGACGGCATCATCCTGCTCGGTTACGGCGACTACGAGGAGTATCGCCCCCGCCTCGACCGCCTGGTCGAGCAAGGCACGCACTTCGTACGCTGGGGCCCGGTGATGGAAGGCCAGCCCGGCATCTCCGTCGGCTGCGACAACCTGCAGGGCGGTTACGAAGTCACACGGCACTTGTTAGCCACCGGCCGGCGCAAGATCGCTTTCCTCGGCACCGCCACGACCCACTATCCGGAGTTCTTCGACCGCTACCGTGGCCACGAGCGCGCGATGATGGAAGTACGCGCCGCGACCTCGAGCGCCTTGCAGGTCGATGCGATCACCACCGAAGAATCCGGCTTTCAGGCCGCCTGCGAACTGCGTTCGCGCGGCGTGGAATTCGACGCGATCGTCGCCGCCAGCGACCTCATCGCGATCGGCGCGTTACGCGCATTGCAGGAAGCCGGAATCGACGTGCCGCGCCAGGTTGCGGTGGTCGGCTTCGATGACATTCCCGCCGCCAGCGTCACGAATCCGCCCTTGACCACCGTGATGCAGGACACGCGCCGCGCGGGCGAATTGCTGGTGGAAACGCTGCTGCGCCAGATCACCGGCGACGGCGCGACCAACAGTGTCATCCCGACGAAACTGGTGGTCCGGAAGTCCGGTTAACCGCGCGATTTCCTGCGCGACGCCACGGTCAGCAACAGCGCGGCCGCCACGCACAGCCACCCCAGCAGGTCGCCGCTGCGCGTGTAGATAGTCGGCAGGCGCGCGCCGACCTTCACGGTTGCGAACAACGTGGTGCCCGGAAGTTTTTCGCTCTTCTCGACTGCCAGCACGCGTCCATAGGCATCCGAGACCGACAACAACCCGTCCCGCGATGACCGCACCACGGTGAAGCCATTCTCGACGCCGCGCAGCTTTGTCATGTTGGCCGCCATCACGGCGTCGGCGCCAAAATCCCAGGCCGGCACCAGCATCACGCCGGCATCCCGCGCGCCAAAAGCGCGGCCGAGGCTTGCGAAGTGCATGTCCTTGCAGATCGCGACGCCATACCGCACGCCATCGATCTCGTTCACCGGGAATTCGGAGCCCGCCACGAACTCGCGTTCCGGGGGCGCCATGAAGTGTTTGAGGTAGTTGGTTGCCAGGCGGCCGTCGGGTGCGAACCACCAGGCCTCGTTGCGGCGCTGCTTGCCGTCGTCGACGGCCAGGCCCGCGACCAGCCACACGTGGTTCTCGCGGGCCAGTTCTGACAGCCGTTGCTGGCGCGACTCGGCGGCCCGAACGGACAACACCTCAATCTTCTCGGGCAACAGGATCACCTTCGCCCCGCTGCCGGACAGTTCGAGCACCTGTGCTTCGTACTGGGTCCAGACATCGCGCGACTCGGTCGATTTCTCACTGTTGATGTAGTCGTCGATCGATGCGATGCCGAAATTGACTGGCGTGCCGGATTCAGGCGCCTGCAGACGCCAATAGCCGTAGCCCACCGAAAGCGCGACCAGCGCGGCCGTTGCGAGGTACATCGGGATCGCACCGCGCAGCTTCGTACCGTAGGTGAAGGCCAGGCCGATGGCGGAATTCACCAGCGCCAGCAGGAAGAGGATTCCGCCGACGCCCGCGACAGCGGCGAGCTGAGCGACGGGCAAAAGTTCCGACTGGGTGTAGGCGAGGCTGCCCCAGTTTCCGTCGGGTGCGAGATGCGCGAACAGCGTATCGGTGGCGACGAAGAACACCGGCAAGGCGAGCACGGTCCACGCGGAATCGAACCGCTTCACGACGCGCGCCGAGGCTCCGAAGATGAACACCCACAACAACGCCTGCAGCAGCAGGATGATCATCGCCGGCACGAGCGGCATGACCTTGAGGAGATAGACGAAGTTGCTGGCCGCGCCGAGCAGCGCCGCGATCGCGATCAGACCCCTCGACGTCCAACCTTCGGTGCTCAGCGCCAGCCAGAACAACACGCCAGGCAGGATCCACGCCAGCCACCAGAGTGGGTTCAGGTTGACGACGAACCACAACCCGCCGCCCACAGCGAGTGCGATCGCAACGTCTACGAGGTCGCGGCGGTTTTCAAGCTTCATCCGGTCGCGAGTCTACCGGACTCGCAGCGAGAGCACGCCGGCCAGCAGGAAACTCGCGCCACCGATGGCGAGCGCGTAAAGCGGCTGTCCGCCGAAAACCCGTGTCAGCACCAAGCCGAGCACACTTGCGGCGACCAGCTGCGGGATCACGATAAAGAAGTTGAAGATTCCCATATACACGCCCATCTGGCGCGAGGGCACGCTGTCGGACAGCAGCGCATACGGCAGCGAGACGATGGAGGCCCAGGCAAAACCGACGCCGACCATCGATAACAGCAGCCAGCGCGGGTCGCGAATCAAGATGAAGGACAGGAGTCCGGCTGCGCCCAGGAACAGGTTCACCATGTGGCTCTTCGCCAATCCGAGCCGGCGCACCATCAATGGGATGACGATTGCCGCGAGCGCGGCGAAGCCATTGTAACCGCCGAACAGGACACCTACCCAGTCCGCGCCGTTGTTGTACGCGGCACCGACCGTGTCGGTCGCGCCAAAGTGCACACGCGTCACGGCCGGCGTGGTGTACAGCCACATCGAGAACAATGCGAACCAGGAGAAGAACTGCACCGGCACGAGCTGGCGCATGCGCGGCGGCATGTTGTCGATATTCTGAATCACGTTGGAGAACGCGCTGCCACCGCGCAGCGTGCTGTTCACCATCAGCAACACGCCCCAGGTCGCAATGCCGACCGTCAACACGTACAACATGCGATCCCAGGCGAAGTACCACACCAATGCGGCGCCGGCCGCTCCGGCGAGAGTCCAGGCGAAGCCGCGCAGGGCCGCATTGCGCCCGCTGCCGGGCTCGACGCCTTCCGACAGGGGCGTCGCATCGCTGAAACCGTGTAGTTCGGCCGGCGGATACTCCCGCGTCGACAGGATGGTCCACAACATCGCAAACACAAGCACGGCCGCGCCTGTCTGGAAGGCATAAACCACCGTGTCCGGCACCGCGCTCTCGCTGCTGCCGACATTGCTGACGCCCGCCTTTGCCAGGATCCACGGCAACATGCTTGCAACGACCGCGCCGACACCGATGAAGAAACTCTGCATCGAGTAACCCGTCGGGCGTTGCGACGGCGGCAACTGGTCGGCGACGAAGGCGCGGAACGGCTCCATCGCCACGTTGATGCTGGCATCCAGGATCCACAACATGCCGGCCGCCATCCACAAGGCCGACGAATGCGGCATCGCGATCAGCGCGAGTGAACTCAGGAGCGCACCGGCGAGGAAATACGGACGGCGCCGGCCGAGTACGTTCCAGGTGCGATCCGACATGTAGCCGATGATGGGTTGCACCAGCAGACCCGTGAGCGGCGCGGCTATCCACAGTCCCGCGATGTCATCGATATTGGCGCCGAGTGTCTGGAATATGCGGCTCGCGTTCGCATTCTGCAGTCCGAACGCAAACTGGATGCCGAGGAATCCGAAACACATGTTCCAGATCTGCCAGAACGACAGGGTTGGCTTGGCGTTCGCAGGGATGGCGCTCATGTCACTCCACGTCGAAATCGGGTTTGGGCGAAGGCGCAGGCTTCGCGGCCGGACGCTTAACCGCCCGGTCACGCCTGGTGTAAATGCGGATCGCCTGGCCGCCACCGGGCGCGAGTTTCAGTGTCAACGTGTCGTTGCGGGACACCGGCCGCGAGGAAATGTCGATGGACGCGGCGTCGCCGGCGAAACCTGCGCCCTTGCCGTCCTGGTAGATAGTGGCCTGGTAGCGCCGGCCTTCGTCGAGGAATCCAAGTGAGACCCGCAAAGTGCGCGGCTGCTCGTCGGTGATGGCGCCGAGATACCAGTCGTCGCTGTTGCGATCCTTGCGTGCGATCGTGACGTAATCGCCAACCTCGCCGTTCAGCACCCGCGTGTCGGCCCAGTCCACCGGCACATCCTTGATGAACTGGAAAGGCTTCTGAAACCTGGCGTAGTTCTCGGGCAGGTCCGCGGCCATCTGGATGGGGCTGTAGAGCACGACGTACAACGCGAGTTGTTTGGCGATCGTGCTCTGGATGCGCCGCCCGCCCGCGCCGGTGAGACTGAGGATTCCGGGCGTGAAATCCATCGGCCCTGAGAGCATGCGCGTGAAGACGAGATTCGCCTCGTGTTCGGGTGGATTGACCGGATCGCCCCACGCGTTGTACTCCATGCCGCGCGCGCCCTCGCGCGAGACCCAGTTCGGATACGTGCGGCGCAGCCCGGTGTCCTTGATGGGTTCGTGTGCGTCGACCGCGATGTGCCGCTTCGCCGCTTCGGTCACGACGCGCAGGTGGTGGCGCGCCTGCACCTGGCCGTCATGCCATTCGAAGTGAATGCGCCCGTCTTCGCCCGGCGCCTGCACGCCACCGGCGTCGGCCACGTAACCTGTCTTGACGGCGTCGATCCCCAGCTTCTGATACAGATCGAGCGCGGGCTCGAGCTGCTGCTGGTAGTTGGCGATGTTGCCGGCGGTTTCGTGGTGCCCTATGAGTCGCACGCCCTTCTGTTTCGCATAGGCCGCCAACGCGACCAGGTCGAAATCCGGATACGGCTCGGTGAAACTGAAATCGTCGCCCTTCGCGAACCAGTCGCCATCCCAGCCCTTGTTCCAGCCTTCGACCAGCACGCCGCGAAAGCCATTCGCTGCGGCGAAATCGAGGTAGCGCCGCGTTTCGGCGGTGGTGGCGCCGTGTTTGGGACCGCTGTTCCAGGTGTTCGCACCCAGGTGCATGCCCCACCAGATGCCGACGTACTTGAACGGATGTACCCAGGAGACGTTGCCGAGCTTGTTGGGCTCGTTGAGGTTCAGGATCAGATCGGACATGTAAAGTCCGGGCGCGTCGGCGGCGATCTGCAAGGTGCGCCACGGCGTCGTGAACGGCGCGCTGCGCCGCACGCTCGGGCCTGTCGACGACGGCGATAACATCGCCTTCAGGCGCCGGCCGGAAACCCTGCGCACCCACATGCCGGCGTAATCGACCAGCGCCGCCTCGTGGATCGCCACGTGTACACCGCTCGCGAGCTTCATCGTGACCGGCGTGTGCGCCTGCGACAGCTCGTTGAGCGGCGTGCGGTTGTACAGATATTCGTAGCGGTTCCACTCACCCGCTGGAATCCACCACGCGGTGGCGGGCTCGGCGATGGCGAACTCGGTGAGTTCGTCGACGATGTCGACTTGCTGCAATTGCCCCTGATCCGGAAATTCGTAACGGAAGCCCACGCCGTCGTCGAACACCCGGAAAACAACGATCAGTTCGCGGCCCGATTTCTCGAGCAACGTAACGCGCATCTCGTTGCAGTGATTGCGCACGAAGCGGCGCTCACCCCACGGTTGCTCCCAGCTGTCGTCCAGCGCGCGCTGCCGCACCTTTCCGATCGAGAAGTTGCGCTCGAGTTTGGGCGCGTTGGCGAGGATGAATCCCAGCCGCGACCAGTCGAGCACGAACTGCCGCCCGCGAACGACCGCGTATTCGGGCCGGCCATCGGCGTCCGTGCGCAGCGAAACCGCCAGTCCCTTGTTGGGCGACATCAAGGTGACGGCCGGCGCCTGGAATTGCACCTCCTGCGAAAACGCGAGCGGCGCGAACCCCACACACGCCAGCAGCAAGGCGTACCTCGACTTCACGGCATTTCCGCCGCGCACACCAGGTACGCAAATGGCGCCAGCTCGACCTTCAAACTACCGGGCGCGACCGGCCTGGCGCAGGTGCCGTGCAACGATGTGAAAGCCCGCGTGCCCGAGTCGATCTCGACCTGGGCGGCAATCGGCTGCGCCGATGTGTTGAAGGCAATGACGATCTCCCGGCCGTCGCTGCCGAAGCGTGACACGGCGAACAACCCCGCCTCTAGCGATTGCGCGCGCGTGATCTGCTTGCCGCGCCGCAACGCCGGATACTGCTTGCGCAGTGCCGCCAGCCGCGCGATCTGTTGATACAGCGGATGCTGAGCATTGAAATTCACGCTGGCCGTGGTTGCCGACGAACCCAGCAACGGCTGGTCGTTGTAACTCGCCACCTGGCTCGCGAACATGTCCTGGCGTGCGGCCTGGTCGACGCCGTGCCCGATGAAACCCTGCTCGTCGCCGGAATAAACCACCGGAACTCCGCGCAGCAGGAACAACATCGCGTTTGACAACATCACGCGCTGCAATACTTCCGCGTCGCTCGCAGCCGGCCGCGCGCTGCGGATCTTCCAGGCGAGTCTGCCCGAGTCATGGTTGCCGGTGAAGGTCGGCAACCGCATCGCCGCCGGCGCGCCGCCTTCGTAGAGACCATCGTCCTGGTAGAGCCGGCCCAGCGCGGAAGTTCCGGCCTGGCCCGCCAACGTCTGCTCGACCGTGCCCGAAAAACCGAAATCCAGCACCGACGGTAGTTTGTCCACGCGGGTATGGCGCGCGAGCTGCGCGACATCAGTGCCATCGGCCGCGACCTCTCCGAAGATGTGGAAGTTGGGAATGCCTTTCGCGCGTGCCCGCTTGAGCATGGCGGGCACGAATGCCTGCCAGAACTCCGGGTTCACGTGACGCGCGGTGTCGATGCGAAACCCGTCGATGCGGTAACGCTCGATCCAGTCACCGTAGATGTCGATGAAACCCTGCACGACGCGCGGATTTTCGGTCATCAGGTCGTCGAGACCGAAAAAGTCGCCCATCACCGAGCTCTCGCCCCAGAAATCCGAATTGCCGCGGTTGTGGTAGTAGATAGGCGAGTTGAGCCATTCCGGCACCTTGACCTGCGCCTCGTCCGCCGGCACGAACGGCGTGTAGGCGTAGCTGTCGTCGGTCAGCCGGTTGAAATTGAACGGCGTGCGGATGGCGTCGCCTGCAAAGCTGTCGTTTATCGGCGCGCCATCCACACCGCCCTTGCGTGTGTACGGGTAATCCGCGCGCGAGCGATATGGGCAAGGCGCATTCACGCACTCGCGATACTGGATCACGTCGGCGGTGTGGTTGGTGATGATGTCGAGGTAGACCTTCATGCCGCGCGAATGCGCGGCCTTCACGAAGTTGCGCATGTCGGCGTCGTTGCCGAAGTGCGGATCGACCCGGGTGAAGTCGGTGATCCAGTACCCGTGGTACGCGGCGCTCTCGTCGCCGGCGGGCCCCTGGACGGGCTTATTCTTATATATGGGCCCCAGCCAGATGGCCGTGGTCCCGAGACCCTGGACATAGTCGAGGCGCGCAGTCAGGCCTTTGAGATCCCCGCCGTGATAGAAGCCCTTGTGTGTGGGGTCGAAGCCGGTGGTCAGGCGATCGCCGCTCAAGCCGCCGCGGTCGTTCGAGGCATCGCCGTTTTCGAAGCGGTCCGGCAGCACGAAGTAGACAATTTCGTCTTCGGGAAGGCGCTCGCGATAGTCCGGAGCTGCGAGTGCCGCGCATCCGAATGCAGCCAGACTCAGGCACAGGATTAATTGCCGCATCGCTCCCCCGTCTCGCCCCAACGACGGCGGCTACTCTACTTGAGCGGTGCCCGTTGACGCGCTGCATACGTATGCGCCTGAAATGTTTGGTCGCGGCACGTGACTGTCAGCGGGATGGCAATCGAACCGGTTATCGGCAAGCGCTTCGGGTCCGTGCGGACGCGGGTCCTTGGGATCGCCGTGGCCGCTTGATCCTGCTGCTCTCGGGTCCCGCGATCGCAGCTGCGGCCATGATCTCCCGCAGTCCCGCCATGAATGCAGGCGCGTGGCGAAACGTGGACCTGCTGGTCGACTCGCGCTCAGGTCTGTGCGGCGATCTGGATCGTCTTGAGCGCCGACAATGCGCGCTCGGCATCCGCCTTGCCGCCGTTGTTGTAGAGCATGATGAAGTTGATCGGCAGATCCCGCAGGCTCACGACGCCCTGGCAGAGAGAAACTGGTACTCGTCGGGTTTCGGCGCCTTGTCGGTGAGGCACACGAAGTAGCCGTGTGCTTCACCATTCGAAATGCGCTGGATCTTGATGTCCTTCTCGACGGCCTGGCTCTCGAACTGTTTTGAAGACTTGGTGACCAGCGCCTTCATCGCATCGTCTGCCGTCAGGCCCGGCGTGCCGCCGATCGGCGTCAGCATCGTGACCATCTGCGTGCGATCCGGCGCATGGAACTCGACCGTGCCCGGCATTCCCTTGGGCGGGGAGGTTTCCAGTTGCCAGCTCGGCGACCAACCCAGGGAAACAGCAACGTCCCCGAAAGTGAGCACCTTGCTGGTGGCAGTCTTGTCAGCGGCCTGCGCCCACGACGCCGCGCCCGCCAACACCAGCACAGCCAAGGTTGGTGACGACAGCATCGTGTGCGCGGGGCGGCTCAAACGAACCGGTTGACCAGGTTCTCGAGATATTCCTGGCGGCCCGACAGCGGCTTCGGATTGATGTTCGCGGCGACCGCGGCATCCGAAATCGACTCGAGTGACGCACCCTTGGCATGAATCTTCTGACCGGCGTCGCCGGCCCACTTGGCGTAACGCTGTTCGACGAATTTGTCGACGGCGCCGTTCTCGATGAGCGCCGCTGCCGACAGCAACGTACGGGCCAGCAAATCGAGCCCACCCACGTGACCGTAGAACATGTCGGCCGGGTCGATGCTCTGGCGGCGCACCTTCGCGTCGAAATTGAAGCCGCCGGTGGTGAACCCGCCGGCCTTGAGGATGCGATACATCGCGAGCGTCATGTCGAGCGGATCGTTGTGGAACTGATCGGTGTCCCAGCCGTTCTGCGGATCGCCACGGTTGATGTCGATCGAGCCGAAGATGCCGAGCGCATCGGCCATCGCGATTTCATGATCGAAGCTGTGGCCCGCGAGCGTCGCGTGGTTGGCTTCGATGTTCACCTTCACTTCGTTCTCGAGGCCGTTCTTCTTGAGGAAGCCGTAGACGGTCGCGGTGTCGAAGTCGTACTGGTGTTTGGTCGGCTCGTGCGGCTTGGGCTCGATCAGGATCGTGCCCTTGAAGCCGATCTTGTGTTTGTGCTCGACGACCAGCGTAAGGAAGCGGCCGAAGTTCGCGAGTTCATGCTTGAGGCTGGTGTTGAGCAGCGTGTCGTAACCTTCGCGGCCACCCCACAGCACGTAGTTAGCGCCGCCGAGACGCTTGGTCGCGTCCATGCAATGGCGCACCTGGGTCGCGGCGAATGCCCACACATCCGGATCCGGGTTGGTCGAAGCGCCGCCCATGTAACGCGGGTGCGAGAACAGGTTGGCCGTGCCCCACAAAAGTTTGATGCCGGTCTCGGCCTGTTTCTTTTCCAGGCGATCGATGGTCGCCGCGAGATTGGAAACGTGCTCCTTGATGTTCGACGCGGCCGGCATCGCATCCACATCATGGAAGCAGTAGAACGGCGCGCCGAGCGTCGAGAAGAAATCGAACGCCGCGTCCATCTTTGCCCAGGCTGCGGCCTGATCCATCGCGCCCGAGTTCCACGGACGATCGAACGTGCCCTGTCCGAAGATGTCGTGACCGTTCCAGGCAAACGAATGCCAGTAACAAACCGCCGGCCGCAACAGGTCTTCCATGCGCTTGCCGAGTACGACCTGGTCCTTGTTGTAGTAGCGGAAGGCCAGCGGGTTATCCGACTTGAGACCTTCGAACTTGATGGGTTTCACGCCGCCGAAATAGGACGTGGGCTTCACTACGTATGCTGGGCTCGACATGCTCAAACTCCTCGAAATCTTGGGCGAAGGTCTTGGTAAATCTTTGAAAACATTGCGCGCTTCGGAGCCAACTGCTCGATGTCGCGGGTATTGGGTTCGATGACGGCCCGCACCGGCGGTGGGCGGCAGACATCCTCCGCCCGCTCGCGCGTTTTCGCCAGTCGGGCAAGTCGCGCGGCGCCGAGCGCAGGTCCCACTTCGGACGCATCGCGATAGACGAGCGGGCGCTTGAGCGCCGCGGCCAGCACACCGCCCCACCACATGGAGCGTGCGCCGCCGCCGATCACGGAAATCTTGTCGATGGTCGCGCCCGCCTCGATCAGCACGTCGAGGCCGTCGGCAAACGCGAAGGCGACGCCCTCGAGCACCGCCTGGCCGACGGCCGCGGCATCGGAATCGTGATTGAGCCCGAACAACACGCCGCGCGCCTGCGGGTCGTTGTGCGGCGTGCGTTCGCCGGACAGATACGGCAGGAAGATCTCGGGACCATCCAGTGCGGCGCGTTTCTCGACTTTCGACAGCAGCTCGGCGGCGTCTTTCGAACCGGTGAGCTTCACCGCCCAGTCGACGCACGAAGCGGCGGACAACATCACACTCATCTGGTGCCACACGCCCGGCAGGCAGTGGCAGAAAGCGTGCACGGCCTTGGCCGAGTTCGGCAGAAATTTCGGGGTGACCAGGAACAACACGCCCGAGGTGCCGAGCGAGAGGAAGGCATCGCCTGGCTTGATGACGCCGATGCCCGCGGCACCCGCCGCGTTATCGCCGCCGCCACCGGCCACCGGCACGGTATCCATGCCCCAATCCGCGGCCACTTCCTTGCGCAGGGAACCCGTGACATCCGTGCCTTCGACAAGCTTCGGCATGTGTGATTCGTCGAGGCCGGTCGCGGCCAGCATCTCGGGCGACCAGCGGCGCTTCGCCACGTCGACCCACAAGGTACCGGCGGCGTCGGAGCAATCGCTGGCCTTCTCGCCCGTCATCAACAGGCGGACGTAGTCCTTCGGCAGCAATACGCAGCGCGTGTCCTTGAACACCGCGGGTTCGTTCTCGCGCACCCAGACGAGCTTCGGCGCGGTAAAGCCAGGCATCGCGATATTGCCGGTGATCTCGCGGCTGCGCGGTTCGGCCTTTTCGAGCGTGGCGCACTGCGCTTCGCTGCGGCCGTCGTTCCAGAGGATGGCCGGCCGCAACACCTTGTCGTTGGCACCCAGCAGCGTCGCGCCGTGCATCTGACCCGAGAGGCCCACGGCCTTGACCGCCTTGCGCATCGCGGCAGGCAAAGCCTTGACCGCAGCGTTGGTTGCGCTCCACCAGTCGGCGGGATCCTGTTCGGACCATCCCGCGTGTGGACGGGAGACGTTGAGCGGCGCGGACGCCTGTTCGACCACGGTGTCCTGGTCGTCGACGAGGACGGCTTTGACACTGGACGTGCCGATATCGATACCTAAATACATCCGCCCCCTCGTGCATCCATGACGGTCCGAAGCCGTCGAAAATCGGCGGTAACGCTACCAGAATTGGCTCTCGGAAGGTAATGCGCGGGATGCCCGCGTGCCGCTCGGGAGCAATCGCTCAGGGGTGCGTCGCACGGGGCCGCCGCCGCAGGAACCTCAGTCCGAGACCGGTTGAGAACGGCGCGATCGGCGCCGGTTCCAGGCCTGCCCGCACGGTGTGAGGCGAAGTCAGGCGGCCGTCGATCTGACCGAATTCGTCTCAGGCCGCTCACGAAGCCACTGCGAAAGAAACACGGCCCCGCAGAATCGGTCGCAAGCGGGTCGCGATGCCATCCAATCCGAACGTGATCGGTACGGCGGATGAGACCGCAGACATTGCAAACAACGTGGCAACGATCATCCTGGTTCCGATACGAATGGCAGACCCCTGTTCTTGTAGTTAGTGCGGGCGCGCTGCCGATACTAACCACCGCGTTCGGCCGCGCAGAACATGACCCGGATATTGCTTCGGTAAACCCTCAGGCCGTGCCATTCACCTGGCCGACCCGGTCACCCGACTGGCGCGCGAGCATCCACTGCGGATATTCGCTCGGCATCGCCGACGCATCCGAGATCGCCTTGATCTGTTCGGTGCTCAATTCGAGTTCAGTGGCGCCGATGTTGTCGAGCAGCTGCTCCTGGTTCTTGGCCCCGATGATCACGGAGGTGACGTGCGACTGGGCCAGCAACCAGCCCAGCGCCACTTGGGCGACCGACACCAGGTTGTCCGCGGCGATCGGCCGCATTACGTCGATGACATTGAACGCCCGCTCGCGATCGACGGGCGGGAAGTCGAGCGTCGCGCGGCGCGCGCCTTCCGGCTTCTCGTTTTCGCGTGAGAACTTGCCCGACAACAACCCGCCCGCGAGCGGGCTCCAAGGCAGGATGGCGAGGTTCTGATCTTTCGCAAGCGGCACGACTTCGCGTTCGATATCGCGGCCGGCGAGTGAGTAATACATCTGCAGGCTCTCGAAGCGCGCGAGATTCTTCTTGTCGGAGATCCACAGCGACTTGGTGATCTCCCACGCCGACAGATTGCACAGACCCAGGTAACGCACCTTGCCGGCGCGCACGCAATCGTCGAGCGCATCGAGTGTTTCCTCGAGCGGCGTGAACGGGTCGCGGCCGTGGATCTGGTAGAGGTCGATGTGGTCGACCTGCAGGCGTTTGAGGCTCGCATCCACGCCCTGCATGATGTGCGAGCGTGACAGGCCGATCTGGTTGTGGCCCGGCCCCATGCGCAGCAACACCTTGGTCGCAAGCACATAGGAATCGCGCGGCAACCCGAGCATCTTCAGCGCATTGCCGGTGACGATTTCGGATCGGCCGTTGGAATAGAAATCGGCGGTATCGATGAAGTTGATGCCGCGATCGAACGCGGTCTTGATGATCTCGCTGACGTCTTCCTGGCTGACGCCGGCGACCGTGGCCCACATGCCTTCACCGCTGCCAAAGGTCATGGCGCCGAGGCACATTTCAGAAACGATCAGGCCGGTATTGCCGAGTTTCCGGTAAAGCATTGAGCGACTCCTCCCATGGATTGGCCTCCAGGGCCGGGCGGAGTATGCGCGAGCGCATGAGGCACCGTAAGTGCCTCATGCGTCGCGCAGAAAATCAGAGAATCCAGACGATGCTGAGCGAAAGCGACGAATAGACGTTGTCGGTCATCGAGAAGCTGAAGCTTTCGGTCATGTCGCCGAGATCGGCGTACTGATACTCGAGCCGCAGCAGCGCGCCATCGAGCTGGGTCTGCAAACCGATGCCGCCGAGCGGTGCGAAGCCGGTGTCGTGAGCCGACTCGGTGATCTTCGGCGGACCATTCGCGTCGCCGACACCGATCGTTGTCTCGGTCTTCCAGGCCATTCCGCCGAGACGGCCGAACACGGAGAACTTCTTGCCGATCCAGACGGAGCCTACGACGGACGCCTCGAGCGACTTGATGTCGTTGTGCACGTTGAATACAGGGGATGAATCGGGCGTTACCGGATCGGTCAACGGCGGCGCGACACTGAACAATGCCGCGTACGCAGGAAACACGTTCTGGTTGTAACTGGCGCCGCTATGGATCCCGCCTTCGAACGCGAGATAACGATTGAGTGCCCAACCACCGAACAGCCCGTAGCCGAAGCGCTGGGTATTCACCCGCTCCGTGTCCGCGAGCGGAGCGAAATTGAAGTCGCCCTGGAGCTTGTCGGCGTTGAACGTCATGCCCAGCCGGACGCCGGAAAATTCGTCCGCGAACGCGGGCGATGCAAGCGTTCCCGCAAGCGCTAAAACTCCGAGAACCATTGCCTTACGCATGTCGCCGTTCCTCTTGGTTGACATAAGTAAAGCATAGCCCATGAACAGGGCCGACAAAACGTGCGCTCGTCACGTTTTCACGGAGTTAGCTCGTGGATTTTCCTGAGGTAATTGAGAAGTCGGTCTGTTTCGCGGCGTACTCGATGAAGAAGTCGAGTGCCTCGACATTCGCCATGGCCGCCCGGTTGGCCGCTTTGTCCACCGGCATGCCCATGAGGATCCGGCGCACCGGCACTTCCATCTTCTTGCCGGTCAGGGTGTAGGGGATCGCTGCGACTTCGAGCAACCGGTCCGGCACGTGGCGAGGTGAATATTCGCGCCGTATGTTGGCGCGGATCCGTTCGGCGAGTTCGTCGTCGAGATGCCGTTCTCCCTTTAGTTTGACGAACAGCGGCATGAAGAACTTCCCGCCCGGCAGGTCGAGGTTGACGATCAGCGCGTCGTCGATCTCGGGAATGCCGGCCAGCGAGCGATAGATCTCGGCGGTCCCGATGCGCACGCCGTGGCGATTCAGAGTCGCATCCGAACGGCCGAGCACGAAACACCCGCCACGTGCATTGATGCGGAAAAAGTCGCCGTGGCGCCAGATGCCCGGGTAGTGATCGAAATACGCGTCGCGATATCGGCTGCCGTCCGCATCGCCCCAGAAGCGCACGGGCATCGACGGCAGCGGCCCGGTGATCACCAGCTCGCCAACCTGGTCGACCAGGCTCCTGCCCTGCTCGTCGAATGCGTACGCGGCGACCCCGAGCTGCCGCGCCTGGATCTCGCCGGCGTAGATAGGCAGGTTGACGACCCCGCCCACGAGCCCGGAACATATGTCGGTGCCGCCGCTGCCCGAATGCGCCCACAGGTCGGCCTTCACGTTGTCATAGAACCAGGCTTGGCATTCGGCCGTGACCGGTGAACCTGCGAGCACGATGGTTTCGAGCTCGGCGAGTTTGAAGCGGTCGGCAGGCTTGATGCCGGCCTTCTCGAGGATCGCCTGGTAGGTTGGGCTCGCGCCGAACAGATGGGCGCCGGTGTCGTCGGCCATCTTCCAAAGGAGGTCGGGTGTCGGCCAGGCCGGGTTGCCGTCATAGAGCACGGGGACTGCGTCCACCAACAGTGAACTGGCGAGGAAATTCCACATCATCCAGCCGGTGCTGGTGAAGAAGAACATGCGCTGCCGCGCGTGCAGGTCCATGTGGAAGTGGAGCAGCTTGAGCTGCTCGAGCGTGATGCCCCCGTGGCAATGAACGATGGCTTTCGGCAGCCCCGTCGTGCCCGATGAGAAGAGTATCCACAACGGATGTGCGAACGGCACCTGCTCGAATTGAAACGTCTCGCGGCCCGGATCTGCGCCGCCGAGCACATCGGCCCAGAACAACGAACGTTCGGTGAGCGGGCTGAGATCGGCCGGATCGAGATACGGCAGGTGGATCACCTGCGTGAGGGTCGGAAGGCCTTCGATGATGCCGCGAATTTCCGCGCGCTTGTCGAACAGTTTGCCGCCGTAGCTGTAACCGTCGACACAGAAGATCAGCCTTGGTGCGAGTTGTGCATATCGATCGAGCACGCCGCGCGCGCCGAAATCCGGACCGCAGCTCGACCAGACGGCGCCGATGCTGGCCGTGGCCAGCATCGCGACGATCGCTTCAGGCGTGTTCGGTAGATAGGCTACGACACGGTCGCCCGGCGCGAGCCCGAACGCGCGCATGCGCGTCGCGAGCACCCGCACCTGCCGCGCGAGTTCCGGCCATGACATCGTCCGCAGTGGCGCCCGCTCGGACAGGTGCATCAATGCATCGACGCCCGGCCGCTCGTGACGCAATGCGTGTTCGGCATAGTTGAGCGTGGCGCCCGGAAACCACTCGGCGCCCGGCATCTCGCGTTTACCGAGGACGCGGCTCGCCGGTCGCGAAAACTTCACGCCGCAGAATTCGACCATCGAGCCCCAGAAACCCTCGAGATCGTCGACCGACCATTGCCACAACTCATCGTAACTGGCGAACGTGTGGCCGCGCTGCGCGAGCCAGGCCAGGTATTTCGTGAGGTGAGAACGTGCGAGACGTTGCGCGCCCGGCTTCCACAACAACTGGCCCTCCTCGACCGGCCTCATGCCACCGCCCGATACACCGGCCGGCGTAACACGAACAGCACCACGGCACCGACGAAACACCAGCCCGCGAGGCCGTAGCCGTGGTCGAAGAGAAAGCCCGCGATGAACGCCGCCAGCGCCGACAACGTGGTGTTGATCGCGATGGCGATGCCCGAGAGCAAGGCGAACGCCTTGAGTCCGTAGTAATTACCCAGCACTGTCATCAAGCAGACGATTCCTCCACCAAAGCCGATACCCAGACACGTTGCGAACATGTCCACCTGCAATTGTGTGCGTGCGTTAAAGATGATCACCAGCCCCGCACCGATGACCACCTTCGCGAGCAGGCCGGTGACCGTCATGGTTGCGATCGCACCCGCGCCGACCGTGGCTGCGTGCCCGAGATCCTGCAGGTGCAGGATGCCGTGCGCAAGGATAAAGTGTGAAGCCACCGCTGCCGCCTAACAAGGAGCAGAGGATCAGCCAGTAGCTGGGTGAACGCACCGCGTCGCGGAATTCCCAGGGCGTGGTCGTCACGAACTTGCGTCAGTTGCCGGTGGCTGCGATCACGCCGTCGGGCCGCAGCCAGGGAAAATCGCCGCCACTCGCCGGGATGACGATGCCGTTGATCATGGGGCCGGTAACCGTACCGTCCGCCTTGCCGAGATTGATCGCGATGGTCGTCGCGAACTCCAGTTGCGGCGCTGCGGGCAAGGTGTCGGCCATGCGAGGATTCTCCACGCCAACTCCCGGTCAATTCGACCGTGGGTGAACTGGGACGCGACTTGTGCGGAATTGGACGTCATAAACTTGGACCTCAACCCGCCGCAGCCCGAATCCGGCACCCCTGGCTTTCGGTCCGCTCGAATTGCCACCTCACCGGGGGCGCAACGACGATTCGCGCCAGCGCGTCGGCCACGGGCTGTACGACATTTATTATCCCGATGAAAACGGCGAGTCGTTGCCGTCGACTTCAGTGAAAGGCGCGTCAAATCTTCAGATCGCGCAGCCGGCGGTTCGCTACCGGCACGTACGGCGCCGGCACGGTAGTGAGGGCCTGGCCTGACGTAGTTAGCGGCGGGCCGCTGGAGCAGCTTTAGCCGGAAACAGAAGCGGAGTCGCGTTCGATGCGGCGATCGATGCGGTGGCCAGCGCGCGCGCCTCGGTGCCGCGCAGAACCGGATGGAGATGACGGTCAATACGCTGGCCGTCATGAACGAAAACATCAGCGCGAGCCGCTCACGCATCATGGACGCGGATTTCGCGATCGAAACCGCCGCGCTGACCCGGGCGCAGATTCTGCGGGAGGCCGGCACCGCCATCGCCGCGCAGGCCAACGCTCTGCCGATCGCGGCGCTGCAGTTGCTGCAATTCTAGCCGTCAGCTACAGGCCGGCAATACGATCCTTCGCCGACGCAAGCGGCGGTAAACCATTCTCCGGCCTGTCCAGATAAAAATACGTGCAGCTCGAATAGTCATCGGCGCGTTCGTACAGATTGATCTGCGGCATGTGCTTGAGGTCGAGTTCTTTCAAGCCCGCATCCGCCTGGTAGATGGGCGGCAGAAGTGGCTTGTCCGGCGTGCCATCGTTGCTCCAGATGAAGCCGATCTGCTGCAGAGTCACGCGGATCTCCTGGCGGAAATAGATCGGGTCGTCAACGTGATACCGGTAGAAAGCGTAGATCTGTTTGTCGTGGTCGGAGATCGGCGCGCCCTGGTATTGGTGTGAATAGGTCTCCATGCCGTAACCGGTGCCGATGTAGTCCTCGGTACCGGTGCCGGCGAGCGTCGGGAGTTCCTGGTCGCCATCCAGGTAGATCTTCACTTCGCCTTCACCCCACCAGCTCGCGCCGTAACGCTGGCCGTCGACGATGACACCGACGTTCGTGCCGAGGTAGCGGCCCTTGCCGCTCAGGTGTGGCAGTAATTCGTAATCGCGCTGCAGCTTCGTCGGGTTTTCGCGTCGCCAGACGGCGTGAAAGTACAAGGCGTCAGCCGGATGTTTGTCTCCGAGCGTGTAATCGACGTCGTAATACACCTGCGGCTGGTCGGCGCCCGATTCGTTGGTCAGGACTATCTTCATGCCATTGCGAAACGGCATCGGTACCAAGGCGTTGAAACTGCGACCCTCGGGGCTCGAGAACAGCGCCGATTGAAACGGCACGATGCGGCCGAGGCCGACGCCGAAAAAATCCCCGACCGGAGCACTCACCGCGGGTTGCCGGGTCCCGTCCCAGTACATGTCCAGGCGCAGGCCGCGCAGCATCTTCGGGCTGCGATCGTTGAGCGTCATCCAGATGCGCCGGACCATGCCGCTGCCATTCTTTACCTCGGCCAAGGTGCGCGACTCTCCCGCCTTCATCGGAAAAAATGCCGAGCCCTTGCGCCCACCCTGGGTCGGCGCGCCCTTCCCACGCTCACCGCCAGGATTTTCCGGACTCGCCCAGCGCATCTCGACGCCGTCGGGAATGGTGTACAGAGCCTGCCCGAAAGCGGTCGACGCAAACCCGAATGAAACCAGGACGAACGATCGCAGGAATTTCATGATCATTTTCCGGCTGGCGTGGCCGCCCGGGTCGGCGGCGCACCGGTATCCTTCACGAAAAACACCAGCAGCCGCGCGGTCTCGGTCTGGCTGGCGTTTTCCGACCGCACATGGATGTCCGCCGGATTTTCGTAGAACGTCTGGCCGGCGCTGAGCGTTTTCGCCTCGCCGCCGGCAACCTGCATGATCACCGCGCCTTCGAGCACGTACACGAACACATCCGCGTCATGACGGTGCGCAGGTGACGCGCCACCCGGCGGAATCTTCACCTCGAGCATCAGCCCTTCCTTGCCGGGGATTCCGGTGAGCGGCTGCTGCATCAGCGGCGCGGCTTTCGTGGGAGGCGGAGCTTCCGCGGATATCGTCAGCGGCGCGGCGACCAGCAAGATGATCCCGAGAATTCGTTTCATGTTCGTTTCCCTTTCGTACCGACGCGATGTCGAACATCCGCTCTCATGACAGTGAGACTAACGCGGAGTACGCTCGCGCGCATGAACACCGCCGTCGTCGCTCCCACAGCACTCACCCCCGCACAATGTCGCGCCGCGCGCGCGCTGATCGAATGGTCGCAGGCGCAGCTTTCCCAATCCGCCGCCATCGACATCCAGACCGTTGCCGACTTCGAGAGACGCTTCCGCAAGCCGGACGAGACCACCCGGCGCCGGCTGCGCGCGACGCTCGAAGCCGCCGGGGTGGTGTTCATCGCGGAGAACGGCGGCGGCGCGGGTGCACGGCTCAAGTTCAGCCGTGAGGAAGTTTGGGAAGTGAACCGCTGGGAGGATGAAGGCGGTGTCACCGGCGAGGACGACATCCTGTGAACTTCCACGTGTCGTCTGACAGTCGCGGGCCGCGCCGTCACGCAAGCTGCGATGCAGGACAATCCCAATGAAGCACTACCTTGCCCTCGCTCTGTCGTTGCTCCTCCTGTCGGCCTGTCAAAGCGCACCGCCCATGAATACGGTTGCGCACGTCGATCTGCCGCGTTTCATGGGGAGCTGGTACGTGATCGGCAACATCCCGACGGCGATCGAGAAAGATGCGTACAACGCGATCGAGACTTACAGGCTCGACGACGACGGCACCATCGACACCACGTTCACCTTTCGCAAGGGCGGCTTCGACGGCAAACCGAAGGAAATGCATCCGCGTGGGTTCGTACGGGACGGAACGTCGAACGCGTTGTGGGGAATGCAGTTCACCTGGCCCATCAAGGCCGACTATCGCATCGTGTGGCTCGCGGATGACTACAGCCAGACGACTATCGGGCGCGAGAAACGCGACTACCTGTGGATCATGGCGCGCACGCCCGAGATCCCGGACGCCGACTACCAGAAACATGTGGAGTTCGCGAAGGGGCTGGGCTACGACGTGAGCCAGATCCGCAAGGTGCCGCAGCGCGGCGCCGAATCGACTCGCGCTAACTAGCTGCGCACACCGGCCGCTGTCAGGATCCGGGGCACTTCGGCTTCCCAGCCGATGGCCATCACGTGAACACCCTGGCAGATGTCTTTGAGCTCGCGCACCACCCGCGCGGTGAGTTCGAGTCCGCGTTCACGCGCCTGCCCATCCTTCGCCGCCTGGTCCATCGCCGCGACGATGTCCGCCGGCACGACGACGCCCGGAAGATTGGCCATCAACCATGGGGCGCTCTTTTCGGACTTGAGCGGAATCACGCCGGCGAGGATCGCAACACCATCGGGCTTCACGG
Source organism: Pseudomonadota bacterium (assembly GCA_039931065.1). Classification (GTDB taxonomy): domain Bacteria; phylum Pseudomonadota; class Gammaproteobacteria; order Steroidobacterales; family Steroidobacteraceae; genus CADEED01. The sequence goes on from JBDTSP010000004.1 coordinate 72,028, forward strand.
CATCCATGAAACGCGACAACACATCGCCGTGATAAACCGCCTGCGTCTGCAGCATCTGCGCGCCCGCATCGATTTTGCGGCGCGTGTTCTCGACCTCGGCGGCGAAATTGGTGGCTCCCGGGTTGCAGGTCGCGCCCAGGAAAAGTTCCGGCGCGCCCGCGAGCGCGTTACCCGCGTAGTCATGGCCACCGCGCAAGGCCTGCGCCGCGGCTAACAAGCCAGACGCCGTCAGGTCGAACACCGGTTTCGCCTCGGGGTGATCGCCGCCGGCCGGAGAGTCACCACCCATGAACACGAAATTGGTGAGCCCGAGTGCCGCGGCGCCGAGGATGTCGGATTGAATGGCGATGCGGTTGCGGTCGCGGCTGGTGACCTGCACGACGGTTTCGATGCCGCGATCGAGCAGCAGTTTGCCGATGGCGCGCGGATCCATCGCCATGCGCGCGCGCGGCGATTCGGTGATGTTGATCGCGTCGACCGAGCCGCGCAGCAGCTCTGCCATCGCATACAACTTCGTGAGGTCAACACCCTTGGGGGGAGTCAGCTCGCCGGTGACGACGAACTGGCGGGCGGCCACTTTGGCCGCGAGGCTTGAATTCATGGGGCGCGATTCTGGCATGGCGGCCCGCCCACGGCGCGCGCGGCCGTCACCAAATTCATTGATTTGAGCTATTAGGCGGCAGGGCCAGCGCCTTGACGGCGCCGAGGGCGGTGGCGCACATGCCGACTCCGCCCGCCTGCACGTGCGCGATGATTTCGCGCCGCATGCGCGGATCCCAGTAGCGCGCGATGTGAAAGCGCACGCCTTCGGCGGCCACGGCCTTGTCGGGCTCCGAATCGAAGAACGCGGCGATATCGTTCGCCATGCTGACCAGCAGATCTACGTTCATGGGCTCAAGTGCCGGCGGGTTCTGCCGGGATCTTCGCCTGGCGGCGCAATTGCCAGGCGGAAGGTTGCGCCACCTTTACCACCTGGACGGCGGTCACCTTGTATTCGGGGCAATTCGTCGCCCAGTCGGAATTGTCCGTGGTGATAAGATTGGCGCCGGATTCCGGAAAGTGGAAGGTGGTGTAGACCACGCCCGTGGCGACCCGGTCGGTGATCTCGACCCGCAGTACCGTATCGCCGGCGCGGCTGGTGACGCCGACCCAATCGCCATGTTCGATGCCGCGCGCCTCGGCGTCGTGCGGGTGGATCTCGAGACGATCCTCGCTGTGCCAGGCCATGTTCGGCGTACGGCGCGTCTGCGCACCGACGTTGTACTGGGTGAGCACCCGGCCGGTGGTCAGCAGCAGCGGGAAACGGCTCGAGGTGCGTTCGTTGGTGGGCACGTAGGCAGTGACATAGAATTTGCCTTTGCCACGCACGAAGCTGCCGACGTGCATGGTGGGCGTGCCTTGCGGCGCCTTCTCGTTGCAGGGCCACTGGATAGATCCCAGCTGATCTAACTTCTCGTAGCTCACGCCCGTAAAGGTCGGTGTCAGTGCCGCGATCTCGTCCATGATCTGCGACGGATGGGTGTAGTTCATGGGGTAACCGAGTGCGTTGGACAGGCGTACCGTGACTTCCCAGTCGGCAAGTCCCGCCAGCGGTTCGATCACCTTGCGAACCCGGGAGATGCGCCGTTCGGCATTCGTGAATGTGCCGTCTTTCTCCAGGAACGAAGAGCCGGGCAAAAAGACATGTGCGAATTTTGCGGTTTCGTTGTGAAAGATGTCTTGAATGACGAGGCATTCGAGCGCCGACAAGGCCGCCGTGACGTGCGAGGTGTTCGGATCCGACTGCGCCAGATCCTCACCCTGGATGTACATGCCACGGAACGAACCGTCCAACGCCGCCTCGAACATGTTGGGAATACGCAAGCCCGGCTCGGAGCCGAGCTGCACCTTCCACATGGATTCGAACAACAACCGCGTCGCGTCGTCGGACACATGACGATAACCGGAGTACTCGTGCGGGAACGAGCCCATGTCGCATGAACCCTGCACGTTGTTCTGGCCGCGCAGCGGGCTCACGCCCACCCCTTCGCGGCCCAGATTGCCGGTGGCCATCGCGAGATTGGCGATACCCATCACCATCGTGGTGCCCTGGCTGTGTTCGGTGACACCGAGGCCGTAGTAGATAGCGCTGTTCGGCCCGCCCGCATACAGCCGCGCGGCGCCGCGAATCGCAGCCGCCGGCACGCCGCTGATCTTCTCCATCGCCTCGGGCGAGTTGACCGGATCGGAAACGAATTTCTTCCAGGTCTCGTACGACGCCTGCTCGCAGCGATCCGCGATGTACTGTTCTTTCGCGAGCCCTTCGGTGACCACCACGTGCGCCAGCGCATTGATGACCGCGACATTCGTGCCGGGCTTCAGTCGCAGGTGATAGTCGGCCTCGACATGCGGGGAACGCACCAACGGGATGCCGCGCGGATCGACCACGATCAGGCGCGCGCCATTTCGCAGGCGGCGTTTCATCTGCGACGCGAATACCGGATGCGCCTCGGTGGGGCTTGCGCCGATCACCATGATCACATCCGCGTGTTGGACGGAGACGAACTCCTGGGTGCCGGCGGATTCGCCCAGCGTGTGTTTGAGGCCGTAGCCCGTGGGCGAATGGCAGACACGCGCGCAGGTGTCGACGTTGTTGGTGCCGAACGCGGCGCGCACCATTTTCTGCACGAGGAAGGTTTCCTCGTTGGTGCAGCGTGACGAGGTGATGCCGCCGATGGAGTCGCGACCATGCGCGGCCTGGATGCGCCTGAACTCGGAAGCTGCGTAGTTGAACGCCTCGTCCCAGCTCGCTTCGCGCCACTCATCGGTGATGCGTTTGCGGATCATCGGCTTGATGACGCGATCTTCGTGCGTTGCGTAGCCATAAGCGAAGCGGCCCTTCACGCAGGCGTGACCCTGGTTCGCGCGGCCGTCACGTTTGGGCACCATGCGCGAGACCGCGCCGTCGGTCACTTCGGCGATCAGCGCGCAACCCACGCCGCAATACGCGCACGTGGTCGGCACGGCCTGCTGCGGCAGTCCGGCGGTGATGACGGATTTTTCCATCAGCGCACCCGTCGGGCACGCCTCGACGCAGGCGCCGCAGGAAACACATTCGGACTCGAGGAACGGCTGGCCCTCCGAGGCCGCGACACGCGATTCCAGGCCGCGGCCTTCGATCGTCAACGCGAACGTGCCTTGAGTGTCCTCGCAGGCGCGCACGCAACGCGAACAGACGATGCACAGGTCGTTGTCGAAACGGAAATACGGATTGCTTGCATCGACCGGCTTCGGTGTATGCAGGTCACGCGCGGTAGATGGGCCCGCGAAGCGAGATTCGCCGATGCCATGCTCGTGCGCGAGGTGTTCGAGGTCGCAGCGGCTGCTGCCCGGGCAACTGCCCATCGGGTGCTCCGAGACGTACAACTCGAGCACGCCGCGGCGTAGCTTCGTCAACGCGTCGCTCTGGGTGTGCACCTTCATGCCGGCAGCCGCCTCGGTGGTGCAAGACGCCGGAAAACCTTTGCGGCCCTCGATCTCCACCAGGCAGACGCGGCAGGAACCGAACGCCTTCAGCGAATCGGTGGCGCAGAGCTTGGGAATGTCGCCACCCGCCAGCGCGGCGGCACGCATGATGGAAGTGCCGGCCGGCACGGTGACCGTGACGCCGTCGACATCGAGCGTGACCGAGCCGCCGCCGGCGGCAGGTGTCCCGAGATCGTGATAATCCTTCGCGTACATGTCAGCTCCGTAAAGGGGACATTCCGAGTTCCTGCAAAAACCGTGGCGCACTTGAAACACTTCGGTCGTTAACTCGGAATGTCCCCTTTTCGCTCAAAGTCGTTGCGGAAATGCTTCAGGGCACTGCGCACGGGAAACGGCGTCATTCCGCCGAGTCCACACAGCGAACCGTTGAACATCGTGTCGCAGAGTTCATCGAGCAGCTCGAGGTCGGCGGCGCGCGAGCCGTTGCTGCTCGCCAGGATGCGATCCACCAGCTCGACGCCGCGCGTCGAGCCGATGCGGCACGGCGTACATTTGCCGCAGGACTCCACGGCGCAGAACTCGAGCGCGTAACGCGCCATCTGCGCCATGTCGACGCTGTCGTCGAACACCACCACCCCGCCGTGACCGAGCAGCGCGTTCTTGGCCGCCAACGCCTCGTATTCGAGCGGGGTATCGAACTCCGATTCCGGTAGATAGGCTCCGAGCGGTCCGCCGATCTGCACGGCGCGCACCGGCCGGCCGGTCGCGCTGCCGCCGCCGTAGTCATACACCAGCTGGTTCACGGTGAGCCCGAATGCACGCTCGACCAGCCCGCCGCGTTTCACGTTGCCGGCGAGTTGCAGCGGAATCGTGCCGCGCGACCGCCCCGTGCCGAAATCCTGGTAGAACTGAGCGCCGTTCGCAAGCACCACCGGCACCGTCGCCAGGGTCACCACGTTGTTGACGACGGTGGGCTGACCGAACAATCCCTTGATCGCGGGCAACGGCGGACGGACGCGCACTTCGCCGCGCCGGCCTTCGAGACTTTCGAGCATCGAAGTCTCTTCGCCGCAGATGTACGCGCCGGCGCCGAGCCGCACGGAAATGTCGAAATCGAAACCGCTGTCGCGGATGTTCTCGCCGAGATAGCCGCGCTCGCGTGCCGCTTTCAGGGCCCTGGCCAGCGCACGTGCCGCATGCGGATACTCGACGCGCAGGTAGATGTAGCCGCGGTTCGCGCCCACCGCGCGCGCCGCGATGGTCATGCCCTCGAGCAGCGAAAATGGATCACCCTCCATGAGCATGCGATCGGAAAACGTGCCGGAATCGCCCTCGTCCGCATTACACGCGATGTACTTCTGCGCGGCGGGTTGATCGAGCACCGTCTGCCACTTGATCCCGGTGGGGAAGGCAGCGCCGCCGCGGCCCCGCAACCCGGATTCGGTGATCATCTTCACGATCTCGCCAGGCGGAAGCGTCAACGCGGTAGATAGGCCGACGTAACCGCCATGCGCGATGTAGTCGTCGATGTTCGCGGGGTCGACGACGCCGAGGCGGACGCCCGTCAGCCGTTGCTGGCTTCCGAGCCAGTCGAGCGATTCGATGTCCCCGAGCCGCAATACATGCGGCGCACCGTCGAGCAAACCTGCCTCCAGAAGATGAGGCACATCAGAAACAGTCACGGGCCCATAGGCAATTCGTCCGGCGGGTGTGACGACCTCAACCAGCGGCTCCAGCCAGTAAAGGCCGCGCGAGCCGTTGCGGACGACGTCAACGCTTCGGCCGCGCGCCATCGCACCGGCCGCGATGGCGCTGGCGACTCGATCCGCACCGAGCGACAAAGCTCCCGCATCGGCAGGGATGTAGACAGTGACCGGGGCGCTCATGAACGTAGCCCCCACTCGCCCGCGAGCTCTGCGAAGCGCTCGGGCGTCACCCGGCCATGCAACTCGCCGTTCACCATCATGGCCGGCGCGCAAGCGCAATTGCCGAGGCAAAACACGGCTTCGAGCGTGACGCGGCCATCCGCTGTGGTCGCGCCGAAATCCAGGCCTAACAATTCCTTCGCGCGCGCCACGGTGGCGCGTGCGTTCATCGACTGGCAGGCCTCGGCGCGGCACAACTGCACCACGTAACGGCCGGGCGCCGCGGCGCGGAAATGATGATAGAAACTCACCACGCCGTGCACCTCGGCGCGCGACAGATTCAACGCCTCGGCGATCGGCGCGACCGCTTCGGCCGGCACGCAACCGAGCTCGTTCTGCACGGCGTGCAGGATCTCGAGCAACGGTCCGCTCTCGGCCGCATGGCGACGGACCGCCCCAGCCACCACGCTCTTCACCTTTTCACTCAGCTCACTCAAGACTCGCCCCGGCTCGAACGCACGCGAACGGGATGGCAATAGACATTGCAGCCCGCGTCGCGCAGAAAGGCGACCAGTGTGATGCCGGCCGACTCGGCCATCTCGACTGCGAGTGTCGATGGCGCGCCGATGGCGGCAACCACGGGGGCGCCGGCCATCATCGCTTTTTGCAGCAGCTCGAAGCTGGCGCGCCCCGACAGCAGGATCACGCGATCTTTCCAGGGAAGCTGCCCGAGGAGCAACGACGCACCCACGAGTTTGTCCATCGCATTGTGGCGGCCGACGTCCTCGCGGCTCGCGAGCAACTCACCCGCCGTTGTGAACAGTCCGACCGCATGCATACCGCCGGTTTCGGCGAATCCGGCCTGGGAGGCCCGAAGCGTTGCGGGCAATGCGCGCAACACCGACTCACTAACTATCAAGTCGCTTTCGATCCGTCGTGGGCCGGCGTTCGCCGTGACCGCTTCGATCGACGCCTTGCCACACACGCCACAACTCGAGGTGGTGTAGAAATTGCGCGTGAGCCGGCTCAAGTCGAGCGGCAGATCCGCGCGCGCCCTGACGCGAATGACATTGCCGGTGGACCCGCAGAAGCCCACGTCGACGACGTCGCGGGCTTCGCGCAGCAAGCCCTCTCCGTAGAGGAAACCCACGGCGAGCTCCGCGTCGTGGCCGGGAGTACGCATCGTGATCGAGATGGAGCGGCCGGTGCCGCCATTGTCATCGGCCTCGGGCAAGCCGTCTCGCATCAGACGGATTTCCAGCGGTTCTTCGATCGCAATGGAATCCGCGCGCCGCACGTTGCCGGCGTCCAGCAACGCGTCGATGTGCAGGTCCCGATGAGCCGGGCTTTTCATGCGGGCATGTTACACCCGCACCCAGCCTGACGACGTCAGCCGGCCTGCGCGCCTTTGCGCGCCAGCGCAGCATCGACCGTGTTGGACAGAAGCATGGCAATCGTCATCGGGCCTACGCCGCCCGGAACAGGGGTGATCCACGCTGCGCGCTCGGCCGCGGCGGCATATTCGACGTCGCCGCAGAGTTTGCCGGCGGCGTCGCGATTGATTCCGACGTCCATGACGATGGCGCCATCACGAATCCATATACCTGGGATGTACGCCGCTTTGCCCACCGCGGCGACTACCAGCTCGGCTCGCTCCACTTCCGCACGCAGGTCGCGTGTTCCCGTGTGACAAACCGTGACCGTCGAGCGGGCCAGCAGCAACTCCAGCGCCATCGGCCGTCCGACGATGTTCGAAGCACCGACCACCACCGCGCGCAGGCCGGTGAGATCGAGTGCATATTCTTTCGCGAGCTGGATCACGCCCCAGGGCGTACACGGGCGCAGACCCGGACGTTTCTGGGCTAACAACCCGGTGTTGGTCGGATGGAAGCCATCCACGTCCTTGGCCGGGTCGATGGTGTCCATGATCTCGGTGCTGTCGAGGCCCTTCGGCAGCGGCAGCTGCAGCAGGATCCCATCGACCTGGTCGTCGGCGTTCAATGCCTTGATCAGCGCCAGCAGCTCCGCACGCGTGGTCGTCGCGGCGAGATCGTGCGCGAACGAGGCGATGCCGCACTCCTCGCAGGCCTTGCGTTTGTTGCGCACGTACACCGCGGAGGCCGGGTCTTCGCCCACCTTCACCACCGCGAGCCCGGGAGCACGACCGTACTTTGAAACAAAGTCGGCGGCTCGCGCCGCCGACTTCTGCCTCTGTTTCGCTGCGACGGCTTTTCCGTCGAGGACTTTTGCCGTCACGTCTTTCCTTTAATAGCGATAGTGATCGGTCTTGTACGGACCGCTCTTCGAAACGCCGATGTATTTGGCCTGTGTCTCGGTCAACTCGCTCAACGTTGCGTTCAAGGTCTTCAACTGCAGGCGAGCAACCTTTTCATCGAGATGTTTCGGCAGCACGTACACACCGAGCGGGTACTTCGCCGTCTGCGTGAACAACTCGATCTGCGCGATGGTCTGGTTCGCGAAGCTCGAGCTCATCACGTAGCTCGGATGGCCCGTACCGCAACCCAGGTTCACGAGGCGTCCCTCGGCCAGCAGGATGATGCGTTTGCCATCCGGGAAAATGATGTGATCGACCTGCGGCTTGATGTTGTCCCACTTGTACTGTTTGAGCGAAGCGCAATCGATTTCGTTGTCGAAGTGCCCGATGTTGCAGACGATGGCGTTGTTCTTCATCGCCTTCATGTGATCGTGCGTGATCACGTGGAAGTTGCCGGTGGCGCTCACGAAGATGTCGGCCTTGTCGGCCGCGTAGTCCATCGTGACGACGCGATAACCTTCCATCGCCGCCTGCAATGCGCAGATCGGATCGACTTCCGTCACCCACACCTGGGCGGACAACGCACGCAGTGCCTGCGCCGAACCCTTGCCCACGTCCCCGTACCCTGCAACCACAGCGATCTTGCCCGCGACCATGACGTCGGTGGCGCGCTTGATGGCATCCACGAGCGACTCACGGCAACCGTACAGGTTGTCGAACTTGCTCTTGGTGACCGAGTCGTTGACGTTGATGGCCGGGAACGCGAGCTCGCCGCGCTTGTGCATGTCGTACAGGCGGTGCACGCCCGTGGTGGTTTCTTCCGTGACACCCTTGATCTGCTTGAGACGCACCGAATACCACTTCGGATCGCGCTTGAGCGTGGCCTTGATGGAGTTGAACAGCTCGATCTCTTCCTCGCTGCCCGGCTTGTCGAGCAGGCTCAGGTCTTTTTCGGCCTTGGTACCGAGATGCAGCAACAACGTGGCGTCGCCGCCGTCGTCGAGAATCATGTTGCTGTACTCGCCGCTCGGCCATTCGAAGATGCGATGGGTGTAATCCCAATAGTCCTTGAGCGACTCGCCCTTCACCGCGAACACCGGCGTGCCCTTCACGGCGATCGCGGCGGCGGCATGGTCCTGCGTCGAGAAGATGTTGCACGAGGCCCAGCGCACCTTCGCACCCAGGGCCTGCAGCGTCTCGATGAGGACGCCAGTCTGGATGGTCATGTGCAGGGAACCGGTGATCAGCGCGCCCTTGAGCGGCTGAGACTTGGCGTACTCCTCGCGGATCGCCATGAGGCCGGGCATTTCGCCCTCGGCGATATTGAGTTCCTTGCGGCCCCAATCGGCGAGCTTGATGTCGGCGATGACGTAATCGGCGCCCGTTCCGGGCTTCACTACAGCGTTCATAAAACCTCTCTATCTAGTTTGTAAAGTTAGAGAGCGCCGTTGGAATCGATCGGCCTGTCACCGAGCCTCGCGTCCATGACGCTGCAGCGCTCCTCGGTCAGCAAACCTTTATCAACTAAATGGGGACAGTCCCCTTTGTAAAAGGGGACTGTCCCCTTTGGTGATTGAATGGGGACAGCCCCCTTTGGGTGCAGTCCCCTGTCTTTCTATGCGGTCTTGCGCACTCCGGCATCCGCGGCGAGCGCGGCGGCCTTGTCGGTTTTTTCCCAGGTGAATTCCGGTTCGTTGCGGCCGAAATGGCCGTACGCGGCGGTCTTCTTGTAGATGGGACGCAGCAGGTCGAGCATCTGCACGATGCCCTTGGGGCGCAGATCGAAGTGCTGGCGGACCAGCGCTTCGAGCTTCTCGTCCGAAACCTTGCCGGTGCCGAAAGTGGTGACCATCACGCTGGTGGGCTGCGCCACGCCGATCGCGTAGGAGATCTGCACCTGGCACTTGCTGGCGAGACCTGCGGCAACGACGTTCTTCGCGACGTAACGCGCGGCATACGCGGCCGAGCGATCGACCTTCGAAGGATCCTTGCCCGAGAACGCGCCGCCGCCGTGCGGAGCCGCGCCACCGTAGGTGTCGACGATGATCTTGCGGCCCGTGAGACCGCAGTCACCCTGCGGCCCACCGATCACGAAGCGACCAGTCGGATTCACGAGGTACTTGATGTTTTTCGACAAGGTCTGGCCGGCAAGCACGGGCTTGATGATCTCTTCGATCACGGCCTGCTCGATGTGTTTGTGCTCGACGTCGGGGTGATGCTGTGTCGACAACACGATGGTGTCGATTTCCGCCGGTTTGCCGTCGACGTATTTCACCGTGACCTGCGACTTCGCGTCGGGGCGCAGCCACTTGAGCTTGCCTGACTTCCGCAGCTGGGCCTGCTTCTCGACCAGGCGGTGCGAGAGGTAGATAGGCAGCGGCATGAGGCTGTCGGTCTCGGTGCACGCGTAGCCGAACATCATGCCCTGGTCGCCGGCGCCCTGTTCGAGGTTCAGGCCCTTGCCTTCGTCCACGCCCTGCGCGATGTCCGGGGACTGCTTGTCGTAGGCGACCAGCACGGCGCAACCCTTGTAGTCGATGCCGTAGTCACTGTTGTCGTAACCAATCTCTTTGATGGTGTCGCGAGTGATGGCATGGAAATCGACCACGGCCTTGGTGGTGATCTCACCGGCCAACACGACGAGGCCCGTGTTGCACAGCGTCTCAGCGCCGACGCGCGAACTCTTGTCCTGGGCGAGCAGCGCATCGAGCACCGCGTCGGAGATCTGGTCGGCGACTTTGTCCGGGTGGCCTTCTGAAACCGACTCGGACGTAAACAGGAAACTGCTCATTCTCTAAACCTCTTTCCTAAGTTCTAACTGGCTGCGCGCAGCGGCGCGCCGAAAGCGGTCGCATACATCTGCGCGAATTCCGCCTGCGTGAATGTATGGTTCTGCGTGCCGCGAACGGCGATCTTGATGGCGCCCATGAGCGAAGCGATACGCCCCGTGGTTTCCCAGTCGAGTCCGCGCAGGATGCCGTGAATCAGGCCGGCGCGGTAGGCGTCGCCGCAGCCGGTCGGGTCGACGATCTCGCGGGCCGGGGCGCAGGGGATGTGGTGCACCTTGCCATCGGCATGGATGACCGAGCCCTCGCCGCCGCGCGTGATGATCAAGGCCTTCACGTGTTTGCAGACGTCCGCCTCGCTCCAGCCAGTGCGCTCCTGCAGCAACGCCCATTCGTAGTCGTTGACCGCGAGCCAGTCCGAGATCGAGATGAAGCGCTTGAAATCGTCGCCGGCGAACAATGGCATCGCCTGGCCCGGATCGAAGATGAAGGGGATGCTGGCGGCCTTGAACTGCTCGGCGTGCTGCAGCATGCCCTCGCGGCTGTCCGGCGCGATGACCCCAATCGATATACCGTCATTCGCCGGCACCTTGATGCGCGCCGAATGGTTCATGGCGCCCGGATGGAACGCCGTGATCTGGTTGGAATCGAGGTCGGTGGTGATGAACGCCTGGGCGCAGTGTTCTTCGGGAATGGTCACGAGATATTTCCCGGACATCCCGACCTTCTGCATCCACTCGCGGTACGGCGCGAAATCCGAACCGATGCCCCCCATCGGGTAGCCGGTGTCACCGAGCAACTTGAGGTTGTACGCAATGTTGCCCGCACACCCGCCGAACTCGCGCCGCATCTGCGGCACCAGGAAGGCGACGTTCAGCATGTGCAGCTTGTCGGCGAGGATGTGTTTTTGAAAGCGGTCCGGGAACACCATGATGGTGTCGTACGCGACCGATCCGCAGATGAGAGCGCTCTTATCTATTGCCGCCATGCCGATTCCAGGCCAATCCTTATGTTTCGAGTTCGGCGAACCCCGTTCCAGCCTCATTGAGCTCGAAGGACCCGTCGGTCACCGCCCGCAGCCAGCGGGCCGTCTCCAAAACGCCGCCGAACGCGAAGAAATGGGGCGCAAAGATACGCGAATCAGGGGCCGCTTGCTTGGCCGCGTAGACCCCCAACACCATTTCATCGACTCGGGTCACAAGGTGCGGTAACCGCCCGATAGTTAAGGCATTTCCGGACACCGCCCGGAGAGAAGCGCCGACACCGCATTGCATGGCGTACTTGAGCAGGCGCGGCAATGGGGTCGGACCCGCGACTCCGGCATAAATGGGTAACGTAATCCCGCGTGCGGCGAGGTTTCGCTCCCAACTCCCAAGGGCGCGCGCGTCGAAGCCGAATTGAGTCGCGATGTGCATGCGCGTGCCGGTGGCTTCCGCGAATGCCTGTTTCCGTGTGAGCGCGTCCCACAGGGTGGCCTCAGGAACGACGGGATGCCCCTCCGGATGACCCGCGACGCCGATCCGCCGGATGCCTGCATCGAGAGTGACCCGGGATTCGAGCAACTCGAGCGTGCTCGTGAAGCAACCCTGCGTCACCGCGCGATCACCGGCGATGAGCAGGATCTGATCGACGCCTGCCGCCGCCAGCGTCTGCAGCGCGCGCCGCAGACTGTCGGGGCCGACCACGCGCCGCGCGACGATGTGCGGCGAAACCGTCAGTCCCTGGGAGCGCAGCCGCAACGCCACGCGCACCACGTCATCGAGACTGGCCTTGGGTGTATGCGCCACGTACACACACATCCGCGGCGGAATGACTCGCGCGAATTCGTCGACGCGCGCTTCGTCGTGTGGTGTGACCTCGGTCGACCCGGCCGCGACGAACTCGCGCAGTCGTTGTTTGAGGGCGTGTGTGCGCGCTTGCGTCGGCTGCATGTTTGCGTTCATGCGGCGCACGGTACTTGCGCGTGCGCGCGCGATGAAATTGCTTGTGCGGATGAGAGCCATCTGTTTTTGCGTCGCATCCGCCGCGAACGAAAACTCGATGACCAGCGCATACGATCGCACAACTCGCGAGCGGCGTCGGCGGCGCCGGTAACGGCCCGGCTACCTACTCCATGCTTGGCGACATGTTCCCCGCCTCGAAGCTGGCCAAGGCCGTGTCGGTCATGAACATCGGCTTCATGTTCGGCCTCGGCGCCGCGATGTTGTTGGGCGCGACGCTGATCGGCGCGATCTCGAAGGTGCCCGACCTCTCGCTGCCGCTGACGGAACATTGCGCCCCTGGCTGGTGGGTACCGCAATCCGCGCGCGCCTAACAAATGTTGATCGGAAGAAAATAGTGCCGGGTAGGGATTGATTCGCCCTCCGGACAAGTAGCGACGTCGACTCAATCCCTGCCCGGCACTACTTTCCCCACCCGGCGGCACCCACTCATGAACAGAGCGCAACGTGGATGAGGGCTTACCGCCCTCATCCCGTTGCACGACTTCAGCCGGGGGATTTGGCCTCAGTCGAAGGAACGCTTCACCGTGATCGCCCAGGTACGCGGCTTGCCCGGCGAACCATAAACATGGCCGACGGAGTAGGAGTCGTTCACCTTGGTGCCGAGGTAGTACTTATCCGTCAGGTTTTGCACCTCGAGAGCGACGCCCCATTTGTTCTCTTCCGATTCCCACCAGACGCGCGCATTCGCGAGCGTGTAAGCATCGATCAGATTGTCGACCAGCAGATTCGTGATCGGACCCCCACCGCCCGCCTGGCTGTAGGGCGCGGCGCGCACGTTGGTGCTGGAAACGATCTCACCGGGGACATTCCCGGCCTCCGTGAAGATCTCCGACTGGTAGGCAGCGTCGACACGGAAATGCAGCTTGCCTCCCATCACATCGTCGACATCGTATTGCACGCCGAAGCTGGCCTTCTTCTCGGGCGTGTAGGGCATGATGTCGTTGATGCCGACGCCGGTACCTGCGGACAAGACGATGTCCGTGTACTGGAAATCGAGCAGGCTGAACGACGCATCGATGCTGAAGTTCTTCGTCGGGTTGAAATACGCCTCGAGCTCGACACCCTTCACGTCCGCCGAACCAACGTTGCTGGGACGCAAGCAAGGTGTCTGCTGCCCCACCGGCAAGTCGTCACAGAAAGTCGAGAGCAGCACGATGTCGTTGTAATCGAAGAAGAACCCGGCCAGGTTCACGCGCAGCTTGTCATTGAACAAGTCTGTCTTGACGCCCAATTCGTACGACGTGATCGTCTCCGGGATATGCGCCGTCGCCTGGCTCGGGAAGTATGGCCGTGCGTTGAATCCGCCCGCGCGGTAGCCGGTCGCGGCTTGCGTGTAGACCATGAGATCTTCCGTGAAGCGATAGTCGAGCGCGACTCGCCAGTCGAGCTGATCGTTCTTGAACGGCGGCGGACTGACCTCGTTGATGCCGAACAACAGGCAGTTCGGCTGATTGCCGACTCCGGTCGGCCCTGCGGTCGGAGCACCGAGGAAGAAATTGCACGGACCCTGGATATCCGAGTAGTCAGGATTGTGCCGGAAGTAGTGATATTCCTTCTCGTCCCAGGATTGGCGAACGCCGGTCGTGAGATGAAACGCCTCGGTGAAGCTGAAGGTGGCATTGGCGAACAGCGCTTTGTTGTTCGAAGGCGTTGGATCGGGCCCATGAATGAAGTCGAGGCCGCCGTACGGAATATCGATGCGCCCCGTGTAGAAACCATCCGTATCGAAATAGAAACCACCCACGGTGAAGTCGACGATGCCGACCTTGCCGTTAAAGCGTATTTCCTGGCTCTTCTGCTCGTTCGTCTGCGTCTGGTTGAGAAGATTGGAAGTGAGCGGAGCACCGTCCACGTCATAAGACCAGTCGGTCTTGTAGTCACGATAGGAGGTGATAGACGTCAGCGAGAACGCGTCGCTCAGCTGCCATTCGACCGACAGCGCGATGCCCCAGTTGTCCATGTCGCGGTGCGGATCGAGCACCAGCGGCTTGTACGGCATCTGCGTATCGCCGACGTACAGATCGGCAAAAGTCGCGTACGTGATGTAGCGGCCGTCGTAACGAGTCTGCGTGTCGCAGCTGTTAGGACCCGACGGAACGAACTGGCAGTTGTACCGAACCGGCTGACCGTCAGTGCCCATGAGCCAGGGCCGCGATTCGGTGCCGTTGAGCACTCCGGCCGCGTTTGCGTACAGCAGAGTCGCGACGCCCGGATCGTTGCGTTCCCGGGTGTAGTCAGTCGAAAGGTTGATGTCGACCGTATCGCTCGGGTGCCAACGCAAAGCAATCTTGCCCGCCGCCATGGCGACGCCACCATCGTGGCCCAGCACCGGGTTCAGACCCTGTCGTTGGGTGGGCACATTCGACCCTGGGTGGGTCGCCCCGAAATCGACACGCTTGATATAACCCGTCTCGTTCTTGCTCACGCCCGACACACGCAACGAAACGGTGTCGGACAGTTTGGCGTCGAAGAGGCCGCGCAGGTCAACACGGTCGTAAGAGCCGTAGGTCGCCTGGAATGCGCCCGAATCGTCGCCCTGCGGCCGCACCGAATACATTTTGATGGCGCCGCCGATCGAATTGCGGCCCGCCAACGTTCCTTGCGGCCCGCGCAGGATTTCCACCCGTTCGACATCCATGAGGTCGAGCAGCGAGCCCGTCAGGGTCGGCAGATAGACGTCGTCGACGTAGATGCCGACACCCGGCTCGACGGCGAAATTGGGATCGTTCTGACCGATGCCGCGGATATACGCGATGAGTCCGGAGGCGTATTCCTGGTTCTGCGCCGCCAGTGTGACGTTGGGTGCCTGACGGGCAACCTCGGCGATATCGGTCTGGCTGCGCCGCTCGAGCATGTCGCCCGAGACGGCCGTGATGGCCAGCGGAGTGTCCTGCAGGTTCTGCTTGCGAAACTGAGCGGTGACGATCACTTCCTCGAGCTTGTCAGCCTCGGTGGCCTGCTGTGCCAGCAAAGGCCCGGCGACTGTGACACCCAGAATTGCGGCGATGGACTCAACCAACGGCTTGCGGCGCGTAGCTCTCACGTTAACCCCCTGCTCAAACGAATATTCTGTGGATTAGAAATCGGCTACTTTTATAGTTAGAGTTTGGGCCGAATCTGTGGCGGGCTTGCAACTGGCAGCGCAATCCGTCTCAACCGCGCGTGCCAGCCGGAGGGGTTCGGGTTGGCACCGGCGAGGCACTTTCATCCCAGCCGCGGAAAATGCCCGCGCCATGCCGAGACCGATGCCGCTCGACCCGCCAGTCATGAAGGCGACCTTGCCTTTCAGGTTCGCGAGCGGCGTCTGGATTTTTGTCACAGAGGATTTGGCGCCGGCACCATGCGATTCCTTCCGCATGGATCCTTCCTCATGCAGACGGTGGCGTGCCGGTGGACTCGAGCGAGCCCGGTGGTTTCGGCGGTTCCCGATTCTCTTCGGGCTTGTCTGATTCGGCCGGCTTCGGTGCTTCGACCGGCGGCGCAACGCCATTCGGCCGGGTCGCGAGCCGCGCGCGATAACGCAGGTAGTGCCGCAACGACTCGAGTTCGCGATCGGTGAGCTCGGCGAACTTCGGCATGCCGCGCGTCTCGAGACCGCCCTTGACGACGGTCGCGAACGAGGCCGGATTCAGGACGACCTGCGAAGCGCGCAGATCGGGCGCGGTGCCACCGGCCACGGCGCCCGGGCCATGACAGAGCTGACAACGCGACCACTGCTGGATGCCTTCCTTCACCAGCGCTTCATCGACGGTGAACTCGGGGCCGTCGAGCGGCTTGGCGAACACCGGCGGCGGAGTCGGCGGTAGTTTGCCCTTGCCGTCGAGCACGAAGGTGAGCAGGCGCCGCGGATGGATGCGTGCATCCCAGCCGAATTTCGCCGCCATCGATCCGAAGCCGCCGGCCGCGCCATTCATCGGCCCGGTGAGGATCGACACGTATTGTTGTTTGCCGATGGCGAACGTGATGGGTGTGCCGAGCGCGGCCGTGGCGGCGTAGAACGACCAGACGCGGCGGCCGTCGGACGCGCCATAGGCATTGATGTGTCCGTCGGCCTGGCCCTGGAACACCAGGTCGCCGGCGGTCGCCATCGTGCCGCCGTTTTGCGGGCCTGGTGTGGGTTGTTGCCAGACTGCGCGTTGCTTCACCGGGTCGCAGGCGGTCAGGAAACTCTTGCCGCCGTCGGCCGGCGGATCGCCATCCGAAGTCGGGAAGCCTGTGTACTGGATGGATTGCGGCAACGGATGCCAGTTGTTCACGTCCACGTCGCCGCCGAGCTGCGCCGGCATTTCGATGGTGGGCACGTACACGAGATTGGTCTTCGGGCTGAACGACTGCGGATAGAGGTTGTGCACGCCCTGAAAACCCGGCCACAACGTGACCGGGCCATTCTCGTAACGCGCGTTGGGAGCGAGTACCGGCTTGCCGGTGGCCAGGTCGACCTTGGTCGCCCAGGTGACCGTACCTAACTTCTCGGCCGAGATCAGCTTGCCGGTGACGCGGTCGATTACGTAGAAGAAGCCGTTCTTGGGAGCGTGCAGCAGCACCTTGCGCGGCGCGCCACCGATGTTGAGCGTGGCCAGCGTCATGTCCATCGAGGAGTCGTAATCCCACGAGTCGCCGGGAGTAGTTTGGTAGTGCCAGACGTATTCGCCGGTGTCGGCGTCGAGCGCAACCACCGAACACAGGAACAGGTTGTCGCCGCCACCGGGACTGCGGATTTTCCAGTTCCACGGATCGCCGTTTCCGGTTCCCAGGTACACCCGGTTGAACTCCGGGTCGTAGGTCATGGCGTTCCAGACCGTGCCGCCACCGCCGTATTTCCACCACTCGCCAGTCCAGGTCCTGGCGGCCATTTCCATCGCCGGATTTTCGAATCCCTTGGCCGGATCGCCGGGCACCGTAAACCAGCGCCACAGTTGTTTGCCCGTGTTGGTGTCATACGCCGTGACGTAGCCGCGAATCGGCCCGAAATCCGCGCCGCCGAAACCGATGATGACCTTGTCATTGAAGACACGCGGCGGCCCCGAAATGAAGGCGCCATCGGCGGACGGGACGGTCTGCACGCTCCAGACCTGTGTGCCGGTCCTGGCATCGATTGCGATCAGGCGGCCGTCGTGTGTGCCGACGAACAGGCGTCCCTTCCAGAACGCGAGACCGCGAATGCCCCAGCCGGTCCGCAGCTTGGTGCCCGCGACCTTGGCGACTTCCGGGTCGAAGCGCCACAACAGCTTGCCGGTCCTGGCATCCACCGCGTGTACGAAGCTGTAGCCGGAGGCGACGTAGATGACGCCGTCGACCGCGAGCGGCGTCGACTGATTGTTGGTGACGTCGAAATCGAGGGTCCAGGCCAGATTCAGGCGCGGCACGGTCTCGCGGTTGATCTCCGTGAGCGGGCTGTAATGCGTCTCGCCGAAGGTGCGGCCATAGGCGGCCCAGTTGCGCCCGTCGGCATCATTGTTGAGCGCGGTGTTGTCGACCGATGGTGTGGCCGCCGACGCTGACGCCGCGACGGCCCACAGTGCTGCGAAGCAAACGTAACGCAAGACCGGCATGTCCCCTCTCCGCTGGTGAATCACTCTCGACTTCACCACGATTCGCCACTCGACTCAAACGGAAACCGGGCTCGTCTTTCGCGACAGTGCCGCGCCGGAGCGCCGTGATAACTTGCCGCAGGATTCGGAATCGGAGGAGAAATCCGGCATCCAGGGCTGCACCATCGGCGATCCTATCTACCAGACGAAGAAAGAGACCAGCTGGCGCCTCAAGTCGCCTCTTCACCGTCGACTCCGACGAACTGTGTCACCTGGAACGGCCGCGGATTGAACGCCTGCGCGCGATAACTGGTCGCCGCCGAGGCAAACAACAACATCGAGTCGTTGAGTTTGAAATCTGCGCCGGCCTTCCAGTCGAAGTGGTTTTCGTCCGAGTGATGTGATTACGATTGAGTTGTCGAACTCCTGGTCCTTCTGGTCGGTGACATGGAAAACGCCATTCGCGAAGGCCGAAAGGTTTTCCGAACTCGTGGTGTTCTTGCCGTTCATCAGCAAGGCGGTCGGAACGAATGCCGGGATCGAAACCTGCTGCGCGTTGGTGAAGTCACCCTGGTACCAGAACGCGCCGACAGTCCAATCAAGCTTGCCGGATCCGGACAACCGCACGGCGTTGACGTTTCAACGCCACGGTTCCCCTCGTGGCGGCATAAGAGCGCAATGCACCGGGCCGGACTCCACTCACGCGGAATGAGCCCTCAACTTGCCGGGAAAGCCCGGAAGGGTGTCGCCAGCGGCTATGATCGCGCGCCATGCAACTCAACCGCTTCGATCTGAATCTGTTAATCGCACTGGACGCGTTGTTGCGCGAGAAAAACGTCACGCGCGCCGCCGAGCGTGTGTTCGTCTCACAACCCGCGATGAGCGCCGCGCTCCACAAGCTACGCGAGTATTTCAATGATCCGCTGCTGGTACGCGTCGGTCGGGAGATGGAACTGACGCCGCGCGGCTCCTCGCTACTGGAGCCGGTGCGCGAGGCTTTGCTGCGTATCCAGGTGATGTTAGGCACGCAGCCGACGTTCGATCCCAAGACCGCGCGCCGCGAATTCACGGTCATCATGTCCGAGGAAGCGGTGCCCGGCGTGTTGCCGGCGCTGCTGCGCACGTTGTCACTCGAATCGCCCGAGCTCGACCTGCACATCGAAATGATCTCGCCTTCATCACTATCGCGGCTCGAATACGGCGAGGCCGATCTTTGTTTGTGCCTCGAGAATCTGCAGATGTTCGATCTACGCGCCTATCCCGAAAGCATCCGCTCGACCCCTTTGCGTCCGGTGAACTGGATCTGCGCGGTGTCCAACGATCACCCGACGGTCAAGGACTCGCTGACCATCGACGAGTACATCTCTCTGAAGCACTTGTTCGGCCGGCCCGGTGGATTCATCGGCAGCGCGGACCAACTGGTGCGCAACCTGCTCAACATCGACCTGAAAGTGCATATGACGTTGCCGAGCCTGTTGCAGCTGCCGCTGGCCCTGCCCGGCTCGACGCTGGCGGCAACGCTACCCGAGCGGGTCGCGCGCCTGTATGTCCCGGCGCTGCCGATCAAGATCCTGCCGCTGCCGTTCGACGTGCCGCGCACCCAGGAGGTGCTGCTGTGGCACAAACGTCATGAACCCGATCCGGCGCACACCTGGCTGCGCGAGTTGATCGTGCAGTTGGCGAAGGAAAGCTGAGGATCACCAGTCGCGGACGCTGGATTTGACCGGCAGGCAGAACGCGGCAGCCACTTCGGTTTCGAGCGACTCTTGAGAATCCGAGAGTGAATGTCCCTGGCAGATGCGCCGCAGATACCGCGGGAAATCCAGCAAAAGCCGCATTTGCAGCTGTCGCGCGACAGCCTCGAGCTCATCGGTGATCGACTGCGGCGGCGCCTGCTTGAATGCAAACAACAAGACGTTTGCGTCACCGGAAACAGGAACAAGCAGCAGGCTGTCGCCGAATGCCGCGCGGGCCGGCAAGAGGTTTTCGACGAAGCGCTCGCACGGTCCCCAGAAGTTCATGATCAACATGCCATTCTCCGTCAGCTGGCGTGCGGCGCAGGCGTAGAGGTCGGACTTCGCCAAAGACAGCGCGATGCCATCTGCGTCAAATGCATCGATCAACAACACGTCGATCTTTTCGTCGAGACGCTCGACATACCGGGCGCCGTCATCATGAACGACGCGGAAACGTTCACAGTCGCCGGGAATGCAAAACTCTTCGCGCAACGCGATGACGTCTGCGCTGATCTCAACGACCGTGATCTGCGATCGCGGCAGGTGGCGATAACAGAACTTGGCCAGTGATCCTCCACCCAGCCCGATCATCACGATGTGCCTGGGATTTGGATTGAACAGCAGAAAGGCCATCATCTTGCGGGTGTATTGCGAGATAAGAGCGTCGGGATCGCTCAACAACATGGCGCTTTGCGTGGCGTCGTTCGTGAAATGCAGGCGCCGTTCGTACAGGGTTTCGAAGATGTACGGCCGCTCGAGCTCGTTGCGCCAAGCCCGCTTCGAGAGCTCAACGCGGCTGGCGCCTTCATCCGGTTGCATCACGCGGAGCTTGCCTGGTTGCCATTCCCACGGACTTTCGAATTCCTGCAATTGAAGATCCTTTGGCTCAAACATGCGGGGATCTCACGCCGGGCGGCGCGATCGCCGTCAGAATTCCCGCCAGGATCCGGTTTGGACTCGGAGGACAACCCGGCACGGCAACGTTGACTGGAATCACGTTGGCGACGCGGCCGACACTGGCGTAGCTCTCGCCAAACACTCCGCCAGTACAGCCGCAATCGCCGATCGCGACGACCAGCTTGGGATCCGGCATGGCATCGTAGGTCCGGCGCAACGCGGCTTCCATACTGCGCGAGACCGGACCTGTGACCAGCAACAAGTCGGCATGGCGAGGGCTGGCAACGAATTTGATCCCGTGTCCCTCGATGTTGTACACGGGATTGTTGAGCGCATGGATTTCGAGCTCGCAACCATTACACGACCCTGCATCAACATGCCGGATGCACAGCGCGCGTCCGAGAATGGCGCGAATGCGATCTTGCAACCCATCGCCCAGGCGCAGCGTGTCATCGGTTGCGGGCGGGCTCTCGGTCACGATGCCCGCGCGGCAGATTTGCTGCAGTGTCTTCAGCATCAGAGATCGTGTCCGCTGTAGGACAAGTTGAACGACTTATTGATGAGCGGAAAATCCGGCACGATGTTGCCAATGACGGCGTGTTCGAGCACGGGCCAGTTCTGCCAGGACGGATCGTGGGGATGGCAGCGCTGGATACGCCCGTTGGATGCAGCGGTCAGCGCAATCAACACGGGCCCGCGCCATCCCTCGGTAAAACCGATGCCTGAGCAGCCGTCCGGAGGTGTCGCAACAAATGCACGATGACCGTCATCCGGCAGTTGCGTGACAATCAGCTCGACCAGCCGCAGCGATTCCATCAGTTCGTCGAAACGCACCGCGACACGGGCGGCAACATCGCCCTCGCGACTCACCATCTTGCGCACGGCCAACTGCGCGTATGGCTCGCAAGGCAGGTCGACGCGCAGATCGTATGCCTGTCCGCTCGCGCGGCCCGCGAGACCAGTGAGGCCCAGTTGCGCTGCGAGTTGCGGCGTCACGATGCCCGCGCCCTCAAAGCGATCGCGCACACCCGCGTGTTCGCTGTAGATGTCGTGATACACAGCCGCCCGCTCGGCAATCCTTGCGGCGCAAGCGGTGAGTCCGGCCAGCGCACCGGCCGACGGATCGCTGTGCGTACCACCAGGCACGATGAAATCCATCAGATACCGCTGGCCGAATGCCGACTCGGTCGAGCGCAGCCAGGTTTCCTTCAGCCGCGAGAACTGCGCATGACCAAATGCGAAACCGGCGTCATTGCCGAGCGCACCCAGATCGCCAAGATGATTCGCGACCCTTTCGACCTCGAGCGCCAATGCCCTCAGATAAGCGGCGCGCGCCGGAATTGGGGCTCGCACCATCCCTTCAAGAGCCTGGCAGTAGGCCCAGGAATACGCGGCGGCGGAATCGCCGGAGATACGCGCTGCCAGGCGATGTCCTTCGAGCAACGGCAATTGGCTGAATCGCTGTTCGATGCCCTTGTGAGCGTAGCCCAGCCGCTCCTCGAGCCTGAGCACCTTTTCTCCAACCACTGAAAAGCGGAAATGCCCTGGCTCGATGATGCCCGCATGCACGGGGCCCACCGCGATCTCGTGCACACCCTCACCTGCCACGCGCACGAATGGATAGTCGTCAATGAACGGCCGGCTCGAGATTCCTGGCGGCAGTTCACCGGCGAGCGGAAAGTAGTTTGCCGGCCAAACCGCATGACGCAGCCACGGCCTGGTGTCGGCGTCGCGCGCGTCGATGCCGCATAGATCCGCCGCGGCGCGCTGCATGCGATCCGCGGCGGAGAATATTCCCGCCAGACCCGGGTAGCGAGTCGCGGTTTCCCGCAGTTCGAGCGAGAGATGCAGCACGACGGCACCGCAAATCAGGACCGCGTGCACTTCCTTCCGGGGCGAACAGGCGGCCCACAACGCGAATAATCGGCCGCCGCTTGCCGCCACATCCTTCGCGCAGGCGTGCCAGCTATCCGAATCGACCGACAGCCTCCGCACGGCTGACGCCCCGGTCGACGGCGTGGATCGATCGATCCATGTTTGCAGTTCCATGTCAGACGCCCGCGATCAGGTTTGCCGCCAGCCGGAACCAGTTGGCTAGATAGGACGGAATGAACAAACCGAGCGCAAGCACCAGCCCCAGATGAACGAATACCGGCAGCAACGCGGGCGGATGTGGCAGCCGCCTGGCCGTAGTTTCACCAAAGACCATCGGTTGCACACGGCGAAAGATCGCAGCGAATGCCACACCCAGCGCAAGCAACAGGATCGGCGTCGCCCACGGTTGCTCGCGCATCGCCGTGGTGAGTATGAGGAATTCGCTGGAGAAAACGCCGAATGGCGGCAGTCCGAGAATGGCCAACGTACCTAACATCAACCCCCAGCCAACGGTCGGACTGAGGGTGATCAATCCGCGGATGTCGTCCATGACTTGCGTCCCGGCTTTTTGCGCGGCATGGCCGACGGCGAAGAAGATGGCGGACTTGGTCAACGAGTGCACCGTCATGTGCAGCAACGCGGCGAAGTTCGCCACCGCACCGCCCATGCCGAACGCGAAGGTGATGATGCCCATGTGTTCGATGGACGAGTATGCGAACAGGCGTTTGATGTCGCGCTGCCGCCAGAGAAAGAACGCCGCGAGGACCACCGATACGAGCCCGAAACCCATCAACATGCGTGACGGCAGTGGCGACTGCAGCGAGCCTTCGACCAGCACTTTGCAGCGCACGACGGCGTAGATGGCGACATTCAGCAGGAGCCCGGAAAGTACCGCGGAAATCGGCGTGGGACCTTCTGCATGCGCATCTGGCAACCAGTTGTGCAAAGGCGCCAGACCCGCCTTCGTCCCGTACCCCACCAGCAGAAAGACGAACGCCAGACTCAAGACGGTCGGTTCCAGCTGGCTTTTCACGGCGTTCAGGTGTGTCCAGAGCAACGCGCTCATGCCTTCCGCACCGAGCACTTTCTCGGCGGCGAAATACAACAGGATCGTCCCGAACAGCGCCTGCGCGATGCCCACGCCGCACAAGATGAAATACTTCCAGCCCGCTTCGAGGCTGGCGGGAGTGCGATAGAGGGTTACCAACAACACGGTCGACAACGTCGCCGCTTCCATCGCGACCCACATGAGTCCCATGTTGTTGGTGGTGAGCGCGATCAGCATCGCCGCGATGAATACCTGGTACATGCTGTGATACAGGCGCAATTGCGCGGGCTTCACGCGCCCGTGCTCGCGCTCGATGCGCATGTAGGGCCGCGAAAAGAGTGCCGTGGTGAGACTCACGAACGCAGTCAGCGTGACCAGAAAGACGTTGAACGGATCGATGAAGAACTGTTCGTTCGCGGCGCTCAGATTGCCCTCGCCGATCACGCGCGCCGTAAGCGCGCAGGCGGCCACGAACGTGCCGAGGCTGAACGCCACATTTGCCTCGGGTGCCAGGCGGCGTGCCCCGAAAAACGCCAGGAACAGCGCGCCCGTGAGCGGAGTGGCCAACAAGAAGATGAAGACCACTCTATTTCTCTTCCTTGAGCGATTCGAGGTGATGCAGATCGAGGCTGTCGAACTGCTCGCGGATCTGGAAGAAGAACACCCCGAGAACCAGCATGGCGACCAGCACGTCGAGCGCCACGCCGAGCTCGATGATCATCGGCATGCCGTAGGTCGCGCTCATTGCGCCAAAGAACAGTCCGTTTTCCATCGACAGGAATCCCACCACCTGCGACATCGCCTTGCGTCGCGTGATCATGGTGAGAAACGCCAGCAATACGACGGCGACCGCGATACCGATTGAACTGCGCGTCGAGGTAGTGGCGAGCGCGGCAATCGGCTGCGCCAGACCGAAGGCGAATATCACGACTAACAATCCGACCAGCATCGTCGCCGAGATGTTGAGCAACGGTTCGCTGTCCCAATAGACCCCGAGGCGACGGATCAGCCTGTGCAGCAGCCACGGCAGGCACAGCGCCTTGAGTGCGAGCGTGAGCAACGCCGAGGCATAGAGGTGGTTGTTGCCCGTGCGCCAGGCTAACAGCAGCGTTGCGAGTCCGAGGAGCACGCCCTGCACGGCGAGCAGATTGACCATGGCCACGACGCGTCGCTGCGACAACATGGCGAAAGACGACAGCAACAGCAATGCGGCGAAGGTGTTGAGCAATTGCAGGTCGAAGCTCAGGTTGCTCATTTATTCAGGCCCCCAGAAGCAAATGTACGAGCAGGCCCAAAACGGCGAACAAGAAGGCCGTCGCAAGAAACTCCGGGGCGCGAAAAATGCGCAGCTTTGCGGAAACGGTTTCTATGAACGCCAACGCAGCACCGGCGGCAAACAGCTTGAGTCCCAGAATCGGGATGGACGCCAGCAGTGTTATCGGGCCCGGCGCATCTCCCGTGGCGATGCCCCAGGGCAGGAACAGCGCAAAACCAATGCAGGCGTAGTTGAGCAGTTTGAGAGCCGCGGCCCATTCCATCAGCGCCAGGTGACGCGCCGAATACTCGAGCAACATCGCCTCGTGAATCATCGTGAGTTCCAGGTGAGTCGCCGGATTGTCGACCGGTATGCGCGCGTTTTCCGCGAGCAGCACCAGCAAGAAAGCGACGCCCGTAAACGCCAGGCTCGGATACAGCGCGAGAGTCCGAGTTGCCAGACCTTCGGAGATCGCCGGAAGAGCGGTGCTGCTGGCGATCAGCGAAGCCAGGAAGATCACCATGAGCAACGCGGGTTCGGCGAGAAAGCCCACCAGCATTTCGCGCCGCGCACCCAGCGTGCCGAACGCGGTGCCGACATCCATCGCGGCAAGCGACATGAAAACGCGCGCGGTGGCAAACAAACCCACCAGTGCGATCGCATCGGCGGCATTGGAAAATGGCAGGCGCGTACCGAGCGACGGGATCATGGCTGCCGCGCAAACCATCGAGCCGAACACCACGTACGGAGCGATGCGAAACAATGACGAGGCATGTGTGGCGAGCACGGCTTCTTTGTGAAAGAGCTTGCGAATGCCGCGATACGGTTGCAGCAGGGGCGGCGCCGACTTGTTCTGCAGCCAGGCACGGCACTGGTTTATCCAGCCCACGAACATCGGTGCTGCTGCAAGCGCGGCAAGCACTACGAGAACTTGAGTGAGCCAGTGCGATGCGGTCATAACACCAGCGCCAGCAACACGATCAGGGTGACGAAACTGTACATCAGGTAGGTAGCGATGCGTCCCTGCTGCAGCCATGCGACGGCCTCGGCAATGCGCTGCACCCACCGCGCCAGCCGCAGATAGATTATTCGCCAAAAGCGATCACCGATGACCACCTGGTATTTCGGCGCACGATCGAATGGCGTCGGCAGTTCGCGCTGCATGTCGAAGAACGGCATGAAGATGTGTCGGATTGGCTGTCCGAAGCCCTCCGCCGTGTCCTGCAT
Source organism: Pseudomonadota bacterium (assembly GCA_039931065.1). Classification (GTDB taxonomy): domain Bacteria; phylum Pseudomonadota; class Gammaproteobacteria; order Steroidobacterales; family Steroidobacteraceae; genus CADEED01. Next base: position 97,991 of record JBDTSP010000004.1, read on the forward strand.
GCGCGCGTCGAGCCGTGCAAATCCGCAATCCCAGGGTGCCGCGCGACGGATCCTGCGGTGGTAGAAAAAACCGACCAAGCCCACGGTGGCGATGATCGTCGCGACGATGGCGAACAGGAACACCAACGGCGCATAGGCCGCCTCGCGCCCGGACACGGGAACCAGGCGCCACCAGCTCGAAGCGCTCGGCATGACATCGATGATTCCCAATTGCTGCGGCACGAGGGCCAGCAGCGCGATCACCTGCGTCGGCATCAATCCGAGCGCTACGCATCCGGCGGCGAGCCACAACAGGCCCGCGCGCTCGAGCCAACCCGCATCGTGCGCATTGGCGAGGCCAGCCTCGCGCGGTTGGCCCAGGAACACCACGCCGAAGAACTTGACCATGACGTAGGCAGCCAATGCCGCCGCGAGCGCAATGACGGCCGCACCGAGCGGCAGCAACATGTTGACGAAGGCCCGAGGCACCTCATGCGCCGAGAGAAATGCCTGCAGCAGCAGCCATTCGGAGACGAAACCATTGAGCGGCGGCAAGCCCGCAATCGCCAGCGCGCCAATCAATGTGAGCCAGGCGACCCAGGGCATGCGGTGGATGAGCCCGCCCAGGCGGCCGAGATTGCGCTCGCCCGTCGCGTGCAACACCGAACCTGTGCCGAGGAACAACAGGCTCTTCATGAACGCGTGATTGATGGCGTGATAGAGCACCGCGATCAAAGCCAGCGCCGCGGGCATCGTCATTCCGACACCGAGAAAGACAATCGCGAGGCCTGCGCCGGTGAACAGAATGCCAATGTTCTCGATGGAGGAAAACGCCAACAGGCGCTTCATGTCGGTTTGCGCAGCCGCGAACACCACACCATAGATCGCCGTGAACAGTCCGAGCGCCAGAGGAACGAGCCCCCACCACCACACCGGGTGACCTAACAGGTCGAACGTCACCCGCAGCATTCCGTACAGCGCCGTCTTGAGCATTACCCCGCTCAGCAGTGCCGAGATTGGCGAAGGCGCCGCGGGGTGTGCTTCCGGCAACCACACGTGCAAGGGGACGAGTCCAGCCTTCGCTCCGAAGCCAAACAAGGCGAGCGAAAACGCGACCGCAGCCCAGGTCGGCGCGAGCGTGGCGGAACGCATCGCGTCGAAGGTGAACTGCCAGCTGCCGCCCTGCATCACGCCGAAGGCCAGCAAGATGGCAAGGGCGCCCAGGTGCGCGATGAGCAGGTAGAGAAATCCGGCACTACGGATTTCGGGAATTCGATGTTGCGTGGTGACGAGAAAGTAGGACGACAACGCCATCGTCTCCCACGACACCATGAATCCGTAGGCGTCATCCGCGAGCAACACGAACCCCATGCTGGCGAGAAACAAGTGGTACTGCAGGCACAGCAGACCGGGAGCCGCCCCCTCACCCGCGCGAAAATACCCCGCGCCGAAAATCGAAATGCCGGCGGACGCAGCGCCCAACAGGAACAGGAACACGTTGCTGAGCGCATCGCGTCGCAGATGCATCGGCAGGTCGGGCAGTCCGACCGGCAAAACACACTGCTCGGCGGGCGAGGCGATGCTGAGCAGCGCCACAACGGCAAGCCCTACCCCGACGAGTGCACCCAGCGGAAACAGTACCCGACGCACAAGGCCCAGACTGGAAGGCCGCAGCAGCCCGAGCACGCCAATGACTCCCCAGCCAATTAACAGGGAAATGCATGCAACCAGCGGAGAGAACGACCCGAGTGCCACTACGCGCCCACTGACGTCAGAAGTGAGCCTAGTGTTACAGGATGACTCTCAAATGTGAATAGTATTATCATGCAACGCGCATCCGCCCACATGAGGGAATTTTCTTGGCCCTGGAAGAACGCACCGCGCGCCTGACGATCCTGATCGACCCGCGCAAAAAAGCCGTGTTCGAACGCCTCTGCGCCGAAGAAGATGCGACGCCCTCCCAAGTCGTTCGCCGGCTCATGCGCGCCTACATCGAATCCCGCACCGGAAAACCCTGGTCGGAAGCGGAGCTCAAGAGCCAGTCGCGCCGCAAGAGCGGTTGACGAGTAGTTTGTCGAGGAGATATCGGTCGGCATGGCCCGATGCGTGCGGGTTCATGCCGCCGGATCTGATGAAGCGCGAAGCCGTTCCCTTCGGCGAGCCGCGGCGCGCCCGCTTGAGCGCGTGGCCGCGCGAACACATGGACTTCGCGAAGCTCGAAGGTTATCTCGTTGCCCTCGTTGCCCTCGTCGCCTGGCCGGTGCACGGCTGGGGCAGAGGTTTTATCACCGCCTTGGCGCTCGGCTCACAAGCCGCCAAGTGGCGCGGTATCAGCGCCGGCGCAGCTGTCCGGGCTATTGCCAACATCACCGCCTCGTCTGCACCGTTCCGTCCGAATGCAGTTGATGACCTCGTGTGCGCTGTGCTGTCGCTGATGGGGCAGCGTGCTTTGCGCGGGCCCTTGGGTCCGCTCGCTGCGGTGGTGATGCAGGATTCAGCAGCGCGAGCCGCGGACGCTTGAGCGGTTCATTGCTGAAAAGAAATCGCCGGCTCGACGCCGGCGAATCCTGGAAACTTGGCAGCAGCCTGGTTACCCAGCGGGCGCGGGTGTGATTCCATCCGGGAAGAACGGCGCCGCGGTTACGCGACCCTTGAAATCCATCCAGCGATGGTTCGCGTAGTCGTAAAGCTTGCAGGCGCGCACTGTCGACCAGTAGTGTTTCCAGTTGAGCACATACACGCGCGCGAGCTGCGGCACGGCATTCTTCAGCGCGGTCTGCGCGGCGCGCAGGCGATACAGCGGCACGCCCGTGTTCACGTGATGAGCACCGTGTTCGAGGATGTCGTGCAGGATCTGGCCCATGCTCTTCGGCACAACCACGTTCACGGTGGTGGTGATGAAACCGAGCTTGGCCTGCCATTCTTCGCGCTTGTCGAACCAGGCGACTTCAGGATGAGTGTGCTGCACGTAGATCACGAAACCCATGATGCAGTTGAACGCGAGGAACGGGATGACGAAGCCGCACAGCAGCGTGATCGTGACCGAATGGTTGCCGAACACGGCCCACAACACGAGACCGGTGATCCACACGGCGCCGACTCCCAAAACCAGCGCGTTGTCCCACAGGAAGATCGCGCGGCGCACGCCGACGTGTTTCCTGGTCGGGAGGATCAGTTTCTTCCACCACATCTCGATGAGGTAGTAGAGGCCCTGGCCGAAGCCGGAGCGATAGATACGTTCGAGAGCGCGGCGACCTTTCGAAGCGGCTTGCCACTCTTCAACCGACATCGGCACCCAGACCTGGTCGCGACCTTTGAGGTTGGTGAAGCCATGGTGCGCCACGTTGTGGCCGACGTCCCAGAGCGAGAACGGCGTGAGAGACGGCAGGAAAGCGATGCGGCCGACGATCTTGTTGAGCCAGTCGTATCGCGTGTAGCTGCCGTGGCAGGCGTCGTGACCGATGACAAACAACCTGGCGATGGCGATCGAAGCGGGAACGACCATCAGGGCTTTCGCCCACCACGAGGTGAAGTAACAGGCGCCGGCGATACAGACACCGAGGAACACGAGGTCTAACAACATGCGCAGCACGGGCCGGATCGCGTCGCGGCGCATGTATTCCTGCATCGCGACTCGAACCGTTTTGCGGGCGTCGGCGCGGCTGGGAGCAGCCTTGGGGGTTTCTGTCATAGGCCAGCAAGCCTATACGATTCAAGCGCTTTGACCAATCTCTTCGGTGTCATTTTCGACCTGCGTCGCAGGTGGATATCGGGCTCCAAAGGTCCTACCGGGGGGTAGGAGCTCGTTCAACTGGGCAAGCGTGGCGGCGTCGAGACGAATCGCGTCCGCACCACAGTTTTCCTGCAGGTGAGTCACCTTCGTGGTGCCCGGGATAACGATTACGTGATCCCCTTTCGAGAGGACCCAGGCGAGCGCCAACTGGGCCCGCGTGCAGCCGACATGCGCGGCAATGTCGTCCATGGGCGCCAGCAGCAGGCTGTTTTTCTCGAAATTCGGCGGCTGGAAGCGCGGCATCGTGCGCCGGATATCGCCTTCGTAGAGCTCCGCGGGACTGTGCAGCGCGCCGGTCAGGAATCCGCGTCCCAACGGCGAGAAAGCGACCAGCGTGACACCCAGCCTGCGGCATTCCTCCAGTACCGCGATCTCCGGATTGCGGGTCCATAAGGAGTATTCCGACTGCAGCGCCGCGATGGGGTGCACCGCATAGGCGCGGCGCAACGTCGCCGCGCCGACTTCCGAAAGGCCGATCGCGCGAATTTTGCCGGCGCGCAGCAGATCGGCCATCGCGCCGACCGACTCCTCGATCGGAATGCGTTTATCCCAGCGATGTAAATAGTACAAGTCGATGCGATCGGTCTTGAGATTGCGCAGCGACTCCTCGCAGATGGCGCGGATCGATTCCGGCCGGCCGTCGATGACGCGTTTGCCTTCCCGGCCGAACAATCCGCACTTGCTCGCGATGACGACGTTGTCAGGGCGGTTGGCCAGAATTTCACCGACCAGTTTTTCGTTGGCGCCGAAGCCGTACAACGCCGCCGTATCGAAATGCGTGACGCCGAGATCGAGTGCGCGGCGCAACACGTGTTCGGAGACCTCGCGCGGCTGCGGCGGTCCGTAGGCGTGCGAGAGGTTCATGCAGCCGAAGCTGATCGCGGTTACGTCGCAGGGGCCTAACTTTCTCGTTTGCATAACTTAGTTCCCGGGAATGGTGTCAGGCACCGTTTTCCGGACGGAAAACGGAGTCCGACCCCCCAGCCGCGGGAAAACGCGGCGGATGTTGCCTTCGAAAATCTTGTGTTTGTCCGCCGCCGTCAGCGATGAAGCGTCGATGTAGCGCTTGGTGTCGTCGTAATAGTGCCCGCTTTCGGGATCGATGCCGCGTACCGCGCCCACCATCTCCGAGGCGAACAGGATGTTGTCGATAGGCACGACCTTTAGCAGCAGGTCGATGCCGGGCTGGTGATAGACGCAGGTATCGAAGAACACGTTGTTGCCCATGAACTCGGGCAGCGGCGGACGCTTCATGTCTTGCGCGAGGCCGCGAAAGCGTCCCCAGTGAAACGGCACCGCGCCGCCGCCATGCGGGATGATGAAACGCAGCGTCGGAAAATCCTTGAACAGGTCCGAGGTCATCAGCTGCATGAAGGCGACCGTGTCCGCGGATAGATAGTAGGAGCCGGTCGAGTGGAACGCCGGGTTGCAGGACTGGCTCACGTGCACCATCGCAGGCACGTCGAGTTCGCAGAGCTTTTCGTACACCGGATACCACCACTTGTCCGTCAGCGGTGGTTCGGAGAATTTTCCGCCGGACGGATCGGGGTTGAGATTGCAGCCGACGAAGCCGAATTCATTGATGCAACGCTCGAGCTCGGGGATCACGCCTCGCGGGTCGACTCCCGGCGACTGTGGCAACTGGCACACGCCGATGAAGTTCTCGGGATACAAACCGCAGACCCGCTGGATCAACTCGTTGCAGTGTTCGCTCCAGTGACGGCTGGTGGTTTCGTTACCGAGGTGGTGCCCCATGGCGCTGGCGCGCGGCGAGAAAATGGTGACGTCGGTACCGCGCGCGCGCTGCAACTTGAGCTGCGCGTTTTCGAGCGAGTCGCGGATCTGATCGTCGCTGATCTTGATGCTGCCCTTCGCGGGCGCGAGCGACGCCACCTTGAGCGCCTCGGACTGCTGCTTGCGCCAGACGTTGAGCGGCTCGGGCGCCGTGGTGTAGTGGCCGTGACAGTCGATGATCATTGGGTGCCCATTTCATCCGCGCGTACTCGCCAGGGTTTCACGAGGGTGGGGTCGTCGAACGTCCCCGCGGCGCGCAGCTGCGCGACGCTCGTCTGGCGCTGCGCGATCGCTGCGGCCATGACACCGCCGACGCCGGTCGCATCGATCATCGCCGCGCTGGCGCGCATTTCCTCAGCGCGCCGCTTGCCGTGCTGGATCACGCGCGAAAACAGGTAGTCGCCCTGTTTCTCCCAGTCGAATTGCGGATAAGTTTCCGTCAACGAGGCGAGCACCTGCTGTTCGACGCCGAATTTTCGCGCCGCGCTGAAACTCTCGATCACCAGCGCTTCCATGCCCTTGATGACGACGCTGCGGCACAGCTTGATCGCCGATGCGATACCGAGGTCCGCCGAGATCGTCTGCGCCACGAAACCGAGTTCGCGCAACACGCGTTCACCCTCCGCCGCATGCGCGCCGCCTAACAACATGGGTACCCGGATGCCGTGCGGGGGCACCGAGGTCATAACCGCCGCCTCGACATAACGGCCACCCGCGGCGGCCACCAGCGCCGCGCACTCGATCTTTGTCGCGGGCGCGGCGGAATTCAGGTCGAACACCCACGCGTCGTGCAGCGGCTGCGCACACAACGAACGCGCGGCCGCGACGGTTTGACCGGCGGTGACGGCGCTGAAAATCAGGTCTGCCGACCCGGCCAACACTCTGGCATCCGCGCACAACTCGACCTGATGCGCTTCGGCTTGCCGGCGCATGCCCTCACCCGCCGCCCCCTGGTGCAGCAGAAGGTCGAACGCGCCAAGCGCTCGCTTCGCGCCGGCCGCCCGCAAATCGGACGCGAAGCGCTGCCCGACCTCACCGAACCCCAGAAACCCTATACGCACGGCCAAGTACCTCAGCTCCAGTAAAGGCGCGTGGGGTTGTCGACCAGGATCCGCGCGCGCAGCTTCGCATCCGGACAGATCTCGCCTAACAAGTCGACCAGTTCGCCGTCGTTCGGCATGTCCTTCGTGATGTTCGGATGCGGCCAGTCCGTACCCCACAAAAGTCGGTCCGCATCGATCGCCAGCAACGCCTGCGCAAACGGCACGGCGTCGCGAAACGGCCGCTGGCCCACCGACACGCGTTCCGCGCCGCAGATCTTGATCCAGGCGAGCGGGTTGTCGCGGTACAGCGCCAGCAGGGATTGAAACGGCTTCTGCTCGAGGCCGTCCGCCGCCTTGACGCGCCCCATGTGATCGATGACGAACGGCAGGTCGATTCGCGCCAGCAGCTCGCGCTGCTCCAGCAGATCACCGGCGTCGAAGTGCAGCACTACGTGCCAGCCCAGGGGCTTGATACGCGCCAGCAGCCGATAGAACACCGCCAGGTCGGGCACGCCACCCAGATGTTTGACGAAGTTGAAACGGATGCCGCGGATGCCGCCTTCGTGCAGGCGCGTGAGTTCGGCGTCGCTCACGGAATCCCTGACGACCGCCACGCCGCGATACCGGCCGGCGCTCGATGCGATCGCATCGAGCGTCACGTCCATTTCACTGCCGTGGCAACTTGCGTGCACGATGACCGCGCGCGAGATGCCGAGAGTTGCATGCAACGCGCGCAGGTCCTCGACCGGCGCATCCGGCGGCGTGTAACTGCGGTCCGCCGCGTAGGGAAACCTGCGCGCCGGGCCAAACACGTGGCAATGCGCATCGCAGGCATCGGGCGGCAAGACGATGCGCGGCGTCACCGGGTGCGGATCCGGCGGCAAACAACTCTTGTTTGCGTCAATTTCCAGGGGACGGCTCACTTCACATCTTCGGGCTTGTCGTAGTACTCGAGGCCGGCCGCCGCCAGCTTCGCGCGCATGTCGTAGAGGTCGAGACCGAGCTCGCCTGCCGCGAGGCGCGTACGTTTCGAGGTCTCGTTGTCTTCGCGCGCCCGCGCCGCCCGCGCGACTTCAACGGCCATCGCGGCCGGCACCACGACCACGCCATCGTCATCACCCACGATGACGTCGCCCGGATTCACCAGCGCTCCCGCGCACAGGATGGGAGTATTCACCGAGCCCACCGTCGCCTTGATCGTGCCCTTGGCATTCACAGCTTTCGACCAGACGGGAAATTTCATCTCGCGCAGCTCGGCCGTGTCGCGCACGCCAGCGTCGATCACGAGACCCAGCGCGCCACGCGCGCGAAACGACGTCGCCAGCAAATCGCCGAACATCCCATCCGCGTTCGCAGATGACAAACCCATGACTACCACGTCGCCTTTCTGCAGCAGCTCGGCGGCGACGTGCAACATCCAGTTGTCGCCCGGATGTCCGAGCACCGTGATCGCCGGCCCACACACCCGCGCGCCAGGATAGATAGCCCGCATGAAGGGCGCCAGCAAACCGACACGTCCCATGGCTTCGTGGACGGTTGCGACCCCAAACTTCGCGAGCTGCGCGACCGCGTCAGCAGGCGCGCGCCGGATGTTGCGTACTGCTATGCCGGATTTGCCGATCATGATTCACCTGTCCAGATTCCGTCGGGGACAAACACTTCGCCGCGCATGATGAGCCGCGCGGTGCGCAGCAGCGAGGCGCGCGCCACTTCATCAGGATGATGCGGATTCATTTCGAGCGTTACCGTGAACTCGCCGCTTGGGTGCTCGACCGAGATCAGCTTGTTCGGCCCCGCCGCAACCCGCGCGACGCGGCGCGCGACGGTCCCCGGCGTGACCGCGGCAGTCGCGACCGTCACCGCACCCAACACTCCTACCGCGGAATGGCAGTCGTGCGGAATGAAAGTGCGCGTGCAGATGTGTCCGCCCGCGCGCGGCGCGGCGACCAGGCACATCTTCGGTACCACTTTGTTCGTGACGTCCCCCAATTTCATCAGCGGCGCAGCGGCCAGCCGTATCGATTCGATCCGCTTCTTGAGTGAATCGTTCGCGTTGAGTTCATCGCGGGACTCGTATCCCGTCACGCCGAGATCTGCGGCCAGCATGATCACAACCGGCATGCCGTTGTCGATGCAGGTCACGGCGACCCCTTCGATTCGATCGAGGTGATTGCCGGTCGGGAACAAAGCGCCGCACACCGAGCCTGCGGTATCGAGAAACGTGATGTTGATCGGGGCCGCGGTGCCGGGCACGCCGTCGATGCAAGCGCCTCCGGAATATTCCACGCTGCCGCCCGGGGTCTGCACCTCGACGTCGCACAAGGTGTCGGTGTTGAGCGTGAGCACGCGCAGCGTCGTGACGTCCTCACCCGCCATGACCATGCCGCTCTCGATCGCGAACGGCACGACCGCCGCAAGCATGTTGCCGCAGTTCGGGGTCGTGTCGACCGACGCATCCCGGATCGAAACCTGGGCAAACAGGAACTCGAGGTCGATGTCGCCGCTTCCGGCCCGCACGATGCCGACCTTGCTGGTGAGCGGGTCCGCGCCACCCAGGCCGTCGATCTGACGGACATCGGGTGAGCCCATGACGGCGAGCAGCACGCGATCGCGCGCAACAATGTCGGCGGGCAGGTCCGAGGCGCGAAAAAACGGGCCCCGTGAAGTGCCGCCGCGCATGAACCAACAGGGGATCGGACGCTGCATAGTGGTTTCCGGCGCCTATACTAGCAGCGCATGACGACACCGGACGTTGCGCTCGAAATCGAAATGAGTTCCGCGATCATCGAGTTTTAAAAAGCGCCCCGCGGGCATGCTGTCGGCGAACGTCCCAACACGAGATCTGCATGAGCGCACCGCGCGACTACGAAGACATTCCGGGCACCTATGTCTACGACTCCGAGCGTGGCCGTGTGGGCTATCAGCTCAACCAGTTCTGCATGTCGCTGAACAAGCCCGAGAACCGCGTCGCGTTCAAGGCCAACGAAGCGTCATACCTCGACCGGTTCCCGCTCACCGCGCAGCAGCGCGAGACGGTGCTCAAGCGCGACTGGATAGGCATGCTCAAGGTCGGCGGCAACATCTACTACACGATCAAGATCGCGTTCTGCGACGGCCTGACCTTCCAGGACGTCGCCGGAATGATGTGCGGCATGCCAAAGGATGAATACGCGAAGATGATGCTCGCGGGCGGCCGCAACCCGGAAGGCAACCTCTACAAGGAGCCACGTTAGTGGCCCGCATCGTGGGTGGCATCGCCTGTTCGCATGTGCCGGCGATCGGCGCGGCGCTCGACAAGGGCACGGCGGGAAATCCGTACTGGACGCCCTACTTCGCCGGCATCGCGCCGGCGCGCGAGTGGCTGGCCAAACTCAAGCCCGACGTGGCGATCCTGGTCTACAACGATCACGCCAACGCGTTCTCACTGCAGATCATCCCCACCTTCCTGTTAGGCGTCGCCGAATCGTTCCCGGTCGCCGATGAAGGCTTCGGCGCACGGCCTGTGCCCAGGGTCGTCGGTCACCCGAGGTTCGCGTGGCATCTGGCCGAGACGCTGATCCTCGATGAATTCGACATGACGATCGCCAACGAGATGCCGGTCGATCACGGCCTGACCGTCCCGCTGTCGGTGACGTGTGGACAACCGGCGGAGTGGCCTTTCAAGGTGGTCCCGCTGTGCGTGAACGTCGTGCAGTATCCGCCGCCGACCGGCCTGCGATGCTTCAAGCTCGGCCACGCGCTTGCCAGGGCCGTCGCGAGTTTTCCCGAAGACTTGCGCGTGGTCGTTTATGGCACGGGTGGCATGTCGCACCAGTTGCAGGGCGAACGCGCCGGGTTCGTGAACCGCGAGTTCGACAATGACTTCCTCGACGGCATGGTCGACGATCCAGAACGCCTCACGAAAATATCGCACACTCAGTACATGCGTGAGTCCGGCTCCGAGGGCATCGAGATGGTGATGTGGCTGGTGATGCGCGGAGCGCTCGGCAAAAAAGTGCGGGAAGCATTTCGCTTCTATCACGTGCCCACCTCCAACACAGCGTCTGGCCTGCTGTGTCTGGACGTCCCATGAAGGTCTGCGTTGCGGGGCAAGGCGCCTTCGGCGTCAAACACATCGAGGCGATCCAGAAGATTCCCGGCATCGAGATCGCCACTCTCGCCGGCGGCAGCGCCGACTCCACCGCCGAAGTGGCGCAGAAGTTCGGCATCCCGCATTGGTCGCTCGATCTCGGCGAGTGTCTGGTGCAGCCGGGCGTGTCCGCGGCGATCCTGGCCACGCCGACGCAGATGCATGCCAAACAAGGCATGCAGTGCATGCGCGCCGGAAAACACGTGCAAATCGAGATTCCGATCGCCGACAACCTCGCTGACGCTGAAGACCTGCTGCGCGTCCAGCAGGAAACCGGGCTCATTTGCATGGGCGGCCACACGCGCAGGTTCAATCCCAGTCATCAGTGGATCCATAAACGCATCCAGGCGGGCGAACTCAGGATCCAGCAGATGGACGTGCAGACATATTTCTTCCGCCGCACGAACATGAATGCACTCGGCAAGCCGCGCAGCTGGACCGATCACCTGTTGTGGCATCACGCCTGCCACACCGTCGATCTGTTCCAGTATCAGACCGGCGAGAACGCCAGTGTCGCGCGCGCCATCCAGGGACCGCCGCATCCCGATCTCGGAATCGCGATGGACATGAGCATCCAGATGAAGGTGCCATCGGGCGCCGTGTGCACGTTGTCACTGTCGTTCAACAACGACGGGCCGCTCGGCACATTCTTCCGCTACATCTGCGACAACGGCACGTACATCGCGCGTTACGACGATTTGCTGGACGGCAAAAACAACCCGATCGACGTTTCGAAAGTCGATGTGTCGATGAACGGCATCGAACTTCAGGACCGCGAATTCTTCGCCGCCATCAGGGACCAGCGCGAACCGAATGCCAGCGTGGCGCAATGCGTGACGGCGATGCGCACCCTCGACACGCTGGAAAAATCCCTGCTGTAGTCAACGCCACTCGTCGGTGTCGTCGGTGAACAGCCCGGCGACCAGCTCGCGCAACCAGCGGCTCTTCGGATCGCGCTGAAAATTGCGGTGCCAGTGCAGCTTCAGATCGATCTTGGGCGTACGCACGGGCGGGTGCGCGATCCGTATATTCATGTGGACCTGGGTCACGAACACGCCGACGGCGTGCGGCACGGTGACGACCAGGTCGGACTGCGAAATGATCGACGGGATGCTGAGGAAATGCGGCGTCTCGAGCGCGACGCGCCGGTGAATCTTCTTCGCGCGCAGAAAACGTTCGAAGATTTCGTGGGTCCGGCCGGGCCCGTAGACAACCGCATGTTCGAGGTTCAGGAACTGCTCCCGCGACAACGTGCCGGCGGTGATCGGATGGTTGGCGCGCAGCAGGCACACGAAGTGATGGAAGAACAGGTGTTTTTCCAGAAACGACTTCTCGCGCAGGTCCGGAAAATATCCGATCGCGAGGTCGATCTCGCCGCTCTCGAGACCACGTTCGATCTGCGTGGCGGTGGCGGCCACCGCACGCACGACGGCGCGTGGCGCCACTTCCCGGATATGCCGCAGGATCTTCGGCATGAAGACCATCTCGCCGAGGTCGGTCATCGCGAAGGTGAAGGTTTGTTCAGTGGTCCTGGGATTGAAAACCTTTTCCGACGCAAGGGTTTCCGCGACGCGTGACAAAGCCTCTCGCAGCGGCTCGATCATCGCGCGCATGCGGGCGGTGGGTTCGACGCCGTGGCCGACCCGATTGAACAGCGGGTCTCCGTACGCACGCCGCAGCCTCGACAGCGCGCTGCTGACCGCCGACTGGCTCATGCCGAGCCGCTGCGCCGCGCGGCTGACGCTGCCGTGTTCGAACACACTCACCAGCACGCTCAGCAGGTTGAGATCAATGGGTCGCGCCATGCCGAGATATCTCCATCGCAGATAATCGATATTCGATTTTCGCGATTGAAGATAACCGCCATCTTGCCTACCGTCACGCGGAATCGAAGGGGGCAGGAATGGCAGGCAGACACCGGATCACGGCGATCCGATCGAGTGAGCGCCGATGACCGCGGGAAGCCGCGCGCGAACCCAGGTCGTCATCGTCGGTGCGGGCCCCGCCGGACTGTTGCTCGGGCAGCTGCTGCACAACGAGGGTATCGATGCGGTGATCCTGGAGCGGCGCAACGCGGAATACGTTCGCGGCCGCATCCGCGCGGGTGTGCTCGAGCAGGGAACCGTGGACGTGCTCGCGCGGGCGGGGGTCGCAAAACGTCTGCAGGCCGAAGGCCTGATCCACGACGGTTTCGAAATCGCCTTTCGCGGTCAGCGCCAACGCATCCCCCTCAAGGCGCTGGTCGGAAAGACCGTGACCGTCTACGGGCAAACGGAGGTGACGCGCGACCTGATGGAAGCCCGCGCGGCCATTGGCGCCGAGACGGTCTATGAGGCGGAAGACGTCGAGTTGCACGACCTGGGCAGCTCGACGCCGTGGGTTTCCTACCAGCACGCCGGCGTCACGCACGAGATCGCCTGCGACTTCGTTGCCGGCTGCGACGGTCATCACGGCGTGAGCCGGCGCAGCATTCCGGCGGAAAACATCAAGACGCAGGAACATGTCTATCCATTTGGATGGCTGGGCGTACTCGCAGACGTGCCACCACCCTGGCACGAACTCATCTACGCGAATTCCGAGCGCGGCTTCGCACTTGCCAGCATGCGATCGCCGACGCGCGTGCGCTGTTATGTACAGTGCGCGCTCGACGACAAGGTCGAGAACTGGAGCGACACCCGCTTCTGGGACGAGTTCCGCCGGCGCATCGGCGCGGAGATCGGCGAGCGCATCGGTGCGCCGGCCTCGATCGAAAAGAGCATCGCGCCGCTGCGCAGTTTCGTGGCGGAACCGCTGCGCTACGGCGCCCTGTTCCTGGCGGGCGACGCCGCGCACATCGTGCCGCCGACCGGCGCGAAGGGCCTGAACCTCGCGGTCAGCGACGTGTTCTACCTGCACGAGGCACTGCGCGATTTCTACCGGGCTCGTTCGCAACGGCCACTCGACGAATATTCGCCACGCTGCCTGCGGCGCATCTGGAAGGCGGAACGATTCTCCTGGTGGATGACACGGCAGCTGCATCAATTCCCCAACGACCCCTTCGCGACCCGGATGCAGGCAACGGAACTCGAATACCTGTTCGAGTCCGAAGCCGCGCAGACCAGCCTGGCGGAAAATTACGTTGGCCTGCCATTGGTGTGAGCCCGTAAACTGGCCGGCGTGTGCCGAATGGTGAATATCACCCGCGAATGAGCGCCGTCTCCGTCCGCCAGCTCGACGTCGTCTCGTCGCGCGAATTCGCCGGGCTGTGTGAGCTGCTCATCGATTGCGTTGCCAGCGGGGCCTCCGTGAGCTTCATGCACCCAATGACGCTGACAAAGGCCGCGGACTTCTGGCGCGAAGTCGCCGGCGGTGTCTCGCGCCGCGAACGGATATTGGTGGTTGCCGAAGACGCGCAGGGAAACATCGTCGGCACCGCGCAGGCCGTTTGGCCGAGCGCCGAAAATCAGCCGCACCGTGCGGATATCGTGAAGATGCTCGTACTTCGCAGCGCTCGCGGGAAAGGTGTGGGGGCCGCGGTGCTCGCCGCCGTCGAAGCTGCCGCTCGCGCTGCCGGCAGGACATTACTCGTGCTGGATACCGCCAGCGCGGAAGCCGAACGGCTGTACGAACGCGGCGGATGGCAACGCGTCGGCACCATTCCGAAATACGCGCTCATGCCGGATGGTCCGCTCTGCAGCACCGTGTTCTTCTACAAAGACCTCGCCACCGATTGACACGAGAGACGAGCATGAAACGTCGGGACTTTCTGGAAACCTTGGGCGCGGGAGCCGCATTCGCCTTCCTGCCCGCCTTCACGCGCGACGCGTTCGCGGCGGCGGCGGCGCTCGAAGACCTCGTCATCAGCGAAGTCGAGGTGGTGAAGGTTTCCGGCACACACGAACTGGTGCCCGGGCTCAACCGCCAGTACCAGGTGAACCCGCTGCACGTGTACGAAGAGCGGCGTCCGAAGCCCTTCAAGGATCCTCCCGAGGGCGTCAGGCCCGAACGCCGCCCGCTGTCGCACTTCTACGTGCGCATCCGCACCAGGGGCGGCCTCGAAGGCCTGTACGGCGCGGTCGACAAGGAAGTGTTGCCGGTGTTGTTAGGCACGCTGCGGCCGCTGGTCATCGGCCAGAACGCCCTCGCCGTCGAGCGCATCTGGGACCAGATGTACCGCTCGAACCGCCATTCGCGCGCCAGCCATTTCATGATGGCCATCAGTGCGATCGACAATGCTTTGTGGGATCTGCGCGGCCGGCATTTCGGCGCGCCGGTGTTTCGCCTGCTGGGCGGCCCGACGCAGTTGCCGGTGCGGGTATACGGCAGTTGCCTCGGCTTCGCGATCGACCCCGCGCTCGCCGGCAAACGCGCCGCCGCGCTTGCGAAGGACGGCTTCATCCACCAGAAGTGGTTTCTCGGCTATGGCCCCGGCGACGGTGCGCGCGGCATGGATTTGAACGTGCAGCTGGTCAAGGCATTACGCACCGCCGTGGGCGACGACGTGCAGATCATGTTCGACGCCTATCAAGGTTGGGATCTGCAATACGCGCTCGAGTGGTGCCGCAAGGTCGAGCAGTACCGGCCCTGTTTCGTCGAAGAAGCCGTGCCGATGTCGGATCTCGAGAGTTTCATCCGCCTGTCGAAGTCGACGACGATCCCCATTGCCACCGGCGAACACGTGTATGGCCGCTGGGAAGCCGAACAATTCTTCAAATCCGACGTGTTGCAGTTCATCCAGGCGGATCCGGAATGGTGTGGCGGCGTCAGCGAGACGGTGAAGATCGCGCACTTGGCCTCGGTCCACGGCGTCAAACTACTGCCCCACTGCCACAACGTACATGCCGCCCTGCACATCGTGGCGAGCCAATCGCCGGCGGTGTGCCCCTTCGGCGAATACCTCATCAATCACGTGCCCGAGAAACTGCATTTCATGAAGGATCCGCTGCTCACCAGCAACGGGCTGGTGCAGTTGTCCGAGAAACCCGGTTTCGGAATCGAGTTCGACCCGGCCAAGGTCGAGAAGCAGGAAGTGTTGACGTCGATCTGAGTTCCAGCGTTTCCAATGGAGAAGACAGTGCCAAATCGTTTCGTCCTCGCGATCGCGGGTTCGTTGTTGATCGCCTCCACGGTGTCAGCCGCGGACCTCACCGCGAGCCGCCAGACAGCGGCCTCGAAGCAGGCGCGCGCCGGCGAGCCGGAATTTCGCTCGCTGTACCAGGAGCTGGTCGAGATCAACACGACGTTGTCGGTGGGTTCGTGCACCGAGGCGGCAAACGCCATGAAGGCGCGCCTCGTGGCAGCCGGGTATCCGGACTCCGAGGCGCAGGTGGTCGTGCCGGAAGGCTGGCCCAAACAAGGCAATCTCATTGCGCTGCTGCCGGGAACGGACCCGAAACTGAAACCCGTCTTGTTGCTCGCCCATATCGACGTGGTCGAGGCCAAGCGCGACGAATGGGTGCGCGATCCGTTCAAGCTGATCGAAGAGGACGGCTTTTTCTACGCACGCGGCGCGTCGGACGACAAGGCGATGGCCGCCGTATTCGCCGACATGATGGTGCGATTCAGGAAAGACGGTTACCGGCCGAAGCGCGGCATCAAGCTCGCACTCACCTGCGGCGAAGAAACGCCGAATACTTTCAACGGCGTCAAATACCTCATCGAGAAACATCGCGATCTCATCGACGCGGCTTTTGCACTCAACGAGGGCGGCGGCGGCCGGTACGACCAGAAGACCGGCGTCTATCGCTACGTCTCGGTGCTCGCCGCGGAAAAGGTCTACCAGGACTTCACGCTGACGACGACCAACAAGGGCGGACACTCGGCGCGCCCGACTCCCGACAACGCCATCTACCAGCTTGCGCATGCGCTCGACAAAATCGAAGCGCATGTCTTCAAGGTGGAATTCAACGAAACCTCGCGCGCGTATTTCGAGAAGTTTGGCGCGATCGAAGGCGGCAGCACGGGCGCGGACATGATCGCGGTGGCCAGCAGCGGTGACGTGGCTGCAATGGCCCGGCTGCTGAAGGACCCATCGGCCAATGCCATCCTGCACACCAACTGTGTGGCGACGCAGATCAACGGCGGCCACGCTCCGAATGCGTTGCCGCAGCGTGCGACCGCCAATGTGAATTGCCGCATCTTCCCGGGCCACAAACAGACCGAGGTGCTCGAGGAACTCGTTCGCGTGATCGGGGATCCGGGTGTGACCGTCGAGTTTCAGTCGAAGCCTGAGACTCCCGGCGCCCCACCGCCGTTGTCACGCGAAGTGATGGGGCCGATCGAGGCACTCAGCCGCGACATGTTTCCCGGCATCGCCGTCATCCCGAGCATCAGCGCGGGCGCGACCGACGGACGGACGTTTTCTCACCCCCGCCGGCATACCGACTTATGGCGTGTCCGGCATGTTCAGCGACGGCGCGACCAGCAACGCACATGGCCTCAACGAACGTATTCGCGTGCAGACGCTGATCGAGGGACGCGAGTTTCTCTACCGCCTCACGAAGCAGTACGCCGGCGGCAGGTAACGCGTCGGCCTAATAACCTTTCCTCAAGTCGACGACCGACAGCAGCTTGTCGCCGGCGGTGAACCGGCGCAGCTGTTCGCGCAACACCAGCTCACGGATCGCCTGGCCCAGATCCGAGCGCGCCGACATGTGTGGCGTGATGATGATGTTTTTCGCTTTCCACAGCGGATGATCTTTCGGCAGCGGCTCGGGCTCCGTGACGTCGAGCCCGGCGCCGGCAATCGTGCCGCTGTTCAACGCGGCGACCAGATCGTCGGTGACGACGCTTCCGCCCCGCCCGACGTTGATGAAGAACGCGGTCTTCTTCATGCGCGCAAACATCTTTGCATCGAACAGTCTGGTGGTGGATGGAACCAGCGGCAGAGTCGATACGACGACATCCGCCTGCCCGATCAGCGCCGGCAACTCATCCGACAAACCCACGTAGCTGACAAAGTCCGGACCTTTCCGCGAACTCGCGCGCGTCGCGATGACCTTCATGCCGAGTGCATGGGCGCGCCGTGCTACCTCCGTGCCGATGCCGCCCAACCCCACCACCAGCAACGTCTTGCCGGTCAGCGCCTGCGGCTCGGAGCCGCGGAAATTGCCGCTCCAGCCTTCGCCGGTCGCCTGCCTGCCCACTGACACCTGCAGCGAACGCGACAGCGCGAACATCAGCGCCGTGGTGTGCTCGGACATCACCGGCCCAAGCACCGCTTTCATGTTCGTAACGACGAGGCCGGGCTTGTTCACGCCCTTTTTGTCCAGGCATGCCTCCACGCCGGCCGAGTAGACGGAAACCCAGCGCAACTTCTTCGCCGCCGCCAGCACGCGCTCGTCGCAGACCGTGTCGTCACCGCCCGCGATGGCATCCGCATCGGCGACCTTGGCGATCATTTCATCGGTATTGGCCACGCCTACGATCTCGAGGTCCGGGGCTGCCGCCCTGAGCGCATCGAGCGCCTGCTGCGAGTTCGCGGTCACCGGGCCATTCATGCTGATCACCAGGCGTTTGGGTTTGCGCCAGCCCGGCAGCTCGCGCAGGGCGGTCGCCCCTTCCGCGAGCCCGAGTTGGTTGATGACCTCGACGGCTTTCGGATCGGGCGCGGGCGCATCTTTGGCGCCGGCAACGCAAACAAACATGCCCGCGGCCAACCAGGCCGCATGTCTCATCGATCTACGCATCCTCTTCTCCTCAAATCCGCGTTGCTGGAGAGGATAGCCCGGAGAGGGAATTTCCGTTACTGCAGCAGGCCGGCCTTCACATCTTCCTGCGACATCAACTGCACCTGCACCGGCTTCGCGTGCCAGATCTCGTTGCAGTATTCGCGGATCGTTCGATCGGAGGAGAACTTTCCCGAGCGCGCGGAATTGAGGATCGACATGCGGGTCCAGCGATCGACGTCGCGGTAGGCCTCGTTGACCTGCGTCTGGCAATCCGCGTACGACTGGTAGTCCGCCAGCACGAAATACGGATCGTGATACAGCAGGTTGTCGATCAGCGGCAGGAACTGGGCGCTGTTGCCACGCGAGAAGAACCCGTCGCGGATGAGTTCGATGACGGCGCGCAGTTCCTCGTTGGACTCGACGATCTCCATCGGCCGATATCCCATCGAACGCCGGGCAACGACCTCGTGCGCCTCGAGACCGAACAGGAAGAAATTCTCGACGCCGACTTCCTCGCAGATCTCGATGTTGGCGCCGTCGACCGTGCCGATGGTGAGCGCGCCGTTCATCTGGAACTTCATGTTGCCGGTGCCCGAAGCTTCCTTGCCGGCGGTGGAGATCTGCTCGGAGAGATCCGCGGCCGGATAGATCTTCTGGCCGTTGGTCACGTTGAAGTTGGGAAGATAGACGACTTTGATCAGATCGCGCACGCCCGGATCGCGATTGATGATCTCCGCGGCGGCGGTGATCAGCCGGATGATCAGCTTCGCGAGGTAGTACCCCGGCGCCGACTTGCCGCCGAATACGAACACGCGCGGCTCCATCGTGAACTTCGGATCGGTTTTGAGGCGGTGATAGAGGCCGATGACGTGCAGGATGTTGAGATGCTGGCGTTTGTATTCATGGATGCGCTTCACCTGCACGTCGAAGATGGCAGAGGGGTTCACGATAACGCCGGTGCGCTGCTCGATCAGGCCCGCCAGTGCGGTCTTGTTGGCGTGTTTGATCTTGTGCCACTCGGCGCGGAAATCCGCGTCTTCGGCCAGCGGCTCGAGCTTGCGCAACTCGTACAGGTCGCGGATCCATTCCTCGCCGATGCGCTGCGAGATGCAATGCGCAAGACGCGGGTTCGACAACACCATCCAGCGCCGCGGAGTCACGCCGTTGGTCTTGTTGGAGAACTTCTCCGGCCACAACTCGGCGAAATCGCGCAACACGTCGCTCTTGAGCAGTTCGGAGTGCAAAGCCGCGACGCCGTTGATGGCGTGACTGCCGACACTCGCCAGGTGCGCCATACGCACGTACTTCTCGCCGGCCTCGTCGATCAACGACAGGCGCGAGATCCGCTCTTCATCGCCGAAGAACGCCATGCGCACTTCATCGAGGAAACGCGCATTGATCTCGTAGATGATCTCGAGCAACCGCGGCAGCAGGCGGCCGAACATGGGCAGCGGCCAGCGCTCGAGTGCTTCGGGCAGCAGCGTGTGATTGGTATAGGCGAAGGTCTGGCGCGTGATGCTCCAGGCACGATCCCATTCCAGGTTCTGCTCGTCGAGCAGCAGGCGCATGAGCTCGGCCACCGCGATCGAAGGATGAGTGTCGTTGAGCTGGATGGCGAACTTCTCGTGAAAGCGTTCGGGCGAGATCTTCTGGATATTGCAGATACGCAGCATGTCCTGCAGTGAGCACGACACGAAGAAGTATTGCTGCTCGAGCCGCAGCTCCTTGCCGCGCGCCTGTTCATCGTTGGGGTATAGGACCTTGGTGAGGTTTTCGCTGGCCACCTTCTGGTTGACCGCACCATAGTAGTCGCCGCGGTTGAACGTGCCGAAGTCGAACGACTCGGGCGCCTCGGCCTTCCACAACCGCAGCGTGTTCGACGTGTTGACGTGGTAACCCAGGATGGGTGTGTCGTAGGGAATCCCGTTGACCACATGCCCCGGCACCCAACGCGTGCGTTTGCGGTTGAACTCGTCGTACCAGACCTCGGTGTGGCCGCCGAACTTCACGTCGCAACACCATTCGGGTCGCGCGATTTCCCACGGATTGCCGTAACGCAACCACTTGTCGGTTTTCTCGACCTGCCAACCGTCGATGATTTCCTGCTGGAAGATGCCGAACTCGTAACGGATTCCATACCCGAGCGCCGGGACTTCGAGCGTCGCCAGCGAATCGATGAAACACGCGGCGAGGCGGCCGAGGCCGCCATTGCCCAGACCCGGCTCGTCCTCGTGGGCTAACAACTCTTCGAGATCGAGCCCGAGCTCCGCCACCGCGGTGCGCGCGGTTTCGTAGATGCCGAGGTTGATCAGGTTGTTGCCGAGGTGCGGCCCCATCAGGAACTCGGCGGAGAGGTACGCAACCGTGCGCGAGCCCTGCTTGGTGTACGCCGCCGCGGTGCTGATCCAGCGCTGCAGCATGCGATCGCGGACGGCGTAGGCCAGCGCCATGTAGTAGTCCGTCTTGGTGGCGAGCGCCGGAAACTTGCCCTGGATGTAGAACAGGTTGTCGAGGAAGGAATGTTTGAGCGCTTCCTTGGTGAGCGCGGTGCGGTCGGCATCGACTTGCGCGGGTTTGCCGGTAACGCCCGGGAGACTGGTGACGGTGGAGCTCACGGCGATTGCCTTGGTGTTTGGGAAGACTTCAATTGAAGTGACTCTGCAAGATTCGTGCAGAGAATGCGCGCGAAGTTTGGCGCAATTTGCTTGCACTTTGCACCGTGGCGACGCGCGGGGCCTCCTGCGGGCATCGGAAGGGTGCGGCCGGCCGCCGGCGGTTACGCGGCGTCGTTGTAGATGATCTGCCAGACCTGCAGCTTGTTGTCCGCCAGCCGGCGGAAAATGAAGAGATTGCGGGTTTCGAATGCGCTCACGGCACCGTCCGGCGCCGTGAAGGTTCCGACGGCTCGGCCGCGCGCGATGACGACTTCGGGGAAAGAGTGGACTTCGACGACCTCGTGCCGGATCCGGATAGATCCCGAGTTGTAGAAGTCCAGTACGTGGCGCCGGTACGCGGCCTTCCCTTCGATCAGTGCCCCGCGGTTTGGCATGAGGATGAAGTCGTCGGCGACCGAGGCCATGTATTCATCGAGACCGGGGTGAAGCCGGTCGTGCGCGGCCAGGATGGTCTCGATGCGCGCGCGGTCCGCGCCCGACTGCTTCGGCGCTGCGCTCGCCACGGTGACGACGGCGCACAGCACGCATATAAACATGAACGAAGTTCTGGTCGCGGAAGAAGTCATCAGTTACGCCTTCATCAAGTGCAACGCGCCGTACGGCTCGCGCTCGCCGCGCGTCAGCATGGAATTGGCTTCATCGTCGTTTTTGAATCGTTCGGCCTTCGGGTCCCACTCGAGCGGGCGTCCCAACTTCATCGCGATCCAGCTCACGATGCAGGCGCTGTTGCTGCGATGGGCGATGTGCGCCGGCGCCAACGGCTGCTTGCGCGACTGCACGCACTCGAGCCAGTTCTGGTGATGCGACTTGCTTACCGGCAACGGTCGTGTGACGCCATTCGGGTCGAGGATCTTCGGGTCCGAGGCATCCAGCGGCGGCAGGTTCGCGCCCTTCGCCTGCGGGTCGCTCGACGTGGCACCCGTGCCCTCACGCGTCACCCAGAGCCAGCCTTCATCACCGAAGAACTTGAGTCCCGTGTTGTGTTTGTCCGAAACGTTGACCACCACGCCTTTCGGGTACTGCAACGTCACGTCGTAGGCCCCGTGCACGTTCCAGATGCGATCCTGCGGCGGGAATTCGCCCTTGCCTTCAACCTTCGACGGACCGGTGTTCTCGAACTCGAGCGCCCAATGCATCGTGTCATAGTGATGCGAGCCCCAGCCCGTGATCATGCCGAGGCAATGCGCTTCGTGGCGCAGCCAGCCCGGCCGGCTGTAGTCGGCCTGCGGATGCACGCGCATCTCGGTGTAGTACTTCACCGGCGTCGGGCCCAGCCACTGGCTGAAATCGAGGTTCGCCGGCACGCCCTGCGGCGCGGCGTCCGCGGCCGTGGGATCGGTGGGCAGGCCGATCTCCACGCGTTGCACGTTGCCGATACGCCCTGAGCGGATCAGTTCGGCGGCACGCCGGAACTGTTCCCAGGAACGCTGCTGGCTGCCCACCTGCAGGATGCGGCCGGTGCGTTTGACTGCGTCGCGCAGGATCACGCCCTCGGCGTGTGTCATCGTGAACGGTTTCTGTAGATAGACGTCCTTGCCAGCCTCGACGGCCGCGAGCGCGCATTCCGCATGCCAGTGATCCGGCGTGCTGATGACCACCGCGTCGATGTCCTTGCGCGCAACGAGTTCACGATAGTTGCTGAAGGTACGGATTTGCGGCGCCTTCATGCCGCGGTCGGTGTACGACTTCTCGACGATCTGAACACCCGCGGCAACGCGTTTGCTGTCGAGGTCGCAGACCGCGACATAGTCGCCGAGGTCCGATTTGATGACACCCGGCATGTCGTGGCCGGTGGCGATACGGCCGAGGCCGATCTGCCCCACGCGAATGCGGCTGTTGGAGCCCCATGCGCGTGAAGAAATGATCAGTGGTGAGACGGCCGCGCCGATGGCGGCGGTCTTCACCACAGATCGACGAGAGATGACTAAAGAGCCCGAGTTCTCTTTGCTCATGGCTAACTGATCCGTTCGAGTTGTGTAGAAGGGAGGCGGAGTATAGCCCCGCGACCAAATCACTCGTATCGCAGTGCTTCGATCGGATCGAGGCGCGACGCCTTTCGCGCCGGATACAGCCCGAACACCACGCCGACCCCGGCGCTGACCGCCAGCGCCGCCACCACGATCCCGGTGCGGGTGACCATCGTCCAGCCGAACTTGCTTGCGAGCAGGTAGCCGAAGCCGACGCCGAAGATGACCCCCAGCGCACCGCCAATCGCGGCGAGCACCAGTGCCTCGACCAGGAATTGCGCCATGATGTCCGCGGGCTGCGCGCCAACGGCCATACGAATACCGATCTCGCGTGTCCGCTCGGTGACCGACACCAGCATGATGTTCATCACGCCGATGCCACCGACGAGCAGCGAGACCAGCGCCACCGAAAACAACAGGCTGGTGACGGTGTCCTGGGTCGAGGTGAGCATGCTGGTCATTTCCGCCATGCTGCTGGTGGAGAAGTCGTTTTCGTCATCGGGCCCGAGACGATGGCGTTCGCGCAGCAACGCGCCGATTTCCTGGCGCGCGCGCGGAATGGCTTCGGGCGATACGGCACTCACGAAGATCCGGCCGGGTACGAACTTGCCGAGTCCGCGCTGCATGCGTGACTGGAAGGTCGACATCGGAATAAAAATGACGTCGTCCTGATCAGAACCCATCGCGTTCTGACCTTTGCGCTCGAGCACACCGATGATCGTGAAAGGAGCGTCGCGTATCCGGATGATCTGGCCGATGGGATCGACGCCGGGGCCGAACAGATTTTCAGAAGCTGTCTGACCCACCACCGCATTCTTCGCGGCGCCCGCCTGGTCCGACGCGGTGAACATCGCGCCGCTCGACACGGGCCAGTTGCGGATCGTGAAGAAATCAGGTGTCGTGCCCGTGATCTGCGTATTCCAGGTATTGGTCTCGGAAATCACCGGCTGCGAAGAATTCATCTGCGGCGCGACCGCGGCCACCGACGGCAGCTCGGTCTGGATGGCTCTCAGGTCTTCCCAGGTGATGGTGGGTTGTGAGCCCTGGCCACCGCGACCGCCGGGTCCCTGGCTCGATCCCGAGAACAACATGACGATGTTCGTCCCGGCGCCTTCGATCTGCGCCCGCACGCGCGACTTCGCGCCCTCGCCGATCGACTGCATGAAGATCACGGCGCCGACGCCAATGATGATGCCGAGCGCGGTGAGAAAGGAGCGCATCTTGTTTCGCGTCAGCGCGATTCCCGCGAGCCGCAGTGTTTCACCGGCCGAAATCATGAGGCCTCCTTGAGCACGGGTTTCTGTCGCTCGTCGTTGACGACCGCGCCATCCTTGAGCAGTAGTTTGCGTGCCGCGTACGCGGCGACGTCCGGTTCATGTGTGACGAACACGATGGTCATGCCCGAGGCTTGCAATTCCGTGAGCAGCTTCATGATCTCGATCGTGGTGGCCGAATCGAGGTTGCCGGTCGGCTCGTCCGCGAGGATCAACGGCGGATTGGTGACCAGCGCACGCGCGATCGCCACGCGCTGCTGCTGGCCGCCCGACAATTGCGATGGAAGGTGCCCGGCGCGATGCGAGAGCCCGACGCGATCGAGCGCCTCCTTGGCGCGTTTGCGCCGCTCGGCCAGCGGCACCTTGGCATAGATCAGCGGCAGCTCGACGTTTTCCGCCGCGGAGGTGCGCTTGAGCAGGTTGAAGCTCTGGAACACGAAGCCGATGAATTCGTTGCGCACTTTCGCGAGTTCGATGCGCGACAACTTGGCGACGTCCCTGTCACCCAGCAGGTAGCTGCCGCGCGACGGCGAATCGAGGCAGCCGAGCAGGTTCATCAAGGTCGACTTGCCCGACCCCGAGGAGCCGGTAATCGCGACGAATTCGCCGCGTTCGATCGACAGGTTGACGTCGTGCAGCGCGGCGAATTCCGTGTCGCCGGATTGATAGATCTTGCCGAGATTGCGCAGTTCGATGAGGGCCATGGCCGCGCGGACTAACTAAAGAATCCGCGGACCGCGCTGGCCCTGCCCGCGCTGCCCCTGCGGGTTCTGTCCGGCGACACCGACGATGACGGCTTCGCCTTCCTTGAGGTCGCCGCCGGTGATCTCCGTGACGCGTCCATCAGTGAGCCCGGTGGTCACCGAACGCGGTACCGGCACGCCATCGATCAGCACGTAGATCGTGCGCTTGACGACGGCCGGAGTCGCATCGTCGCCGTCTCCATCCCGGTCGCGACGCTGGCCGGCACCCGCGGCACCACCACCCTGGGCAGCGCCACCCGGGGCAGCGCCACCCTGCGCACCTGAGCGCTGAGAAGGCTGATCCACCGCGGCGCCTTCGGGCCGGAAACGCAGCGCCGTGTTCGGCACGGCGATCACGTCACGCCGGCGATCCGCAACGATGCTGACCGTCGCGGTCATTCCGGGCTTGAGCTTGAGATCGGGGTTCGCGACGTCGATCACGGCGTCGTAGGTCACCACGTTCTGCACGATCTGCGGCGCGTTGCGGATGTCGCGGATCGAGCCGCGGAACGGTTCGCCCGGATAGGCATCCACCGTGAAAGTGACCCGCATGCCGTTCTTGAGCCGGCCGATGTCGGACTCCGCGACGTTCGTGTGGACTTCCATCGCGCGCAGGTCCTGCGCGATGGTGAAGATGACCGGTGCCGACAACGATGCGGCCACCGTCTGGCCCTTGTTCACCGCGCGCGAAATGACGACGCCGTCGGTGGGCGAAAGGATGTCGGTGTAGCGCAGATTCGTCCTGGCCTGTTCGAGTTGCGCGCGTGCCTGCGCGAGCTGGCCCACCCCCTGGTCCACCGAGGCGCGCGCCGCGCGGCCCGTGGCCACGGCGTTGTCGCGTTCGGTTTCGGAGATCAGTCGCTGCGCGTACACGTCGCTGGCGCGCTTCGCCTGGCGTTCCGCATCGTCCGCCGTGACGGTCAGCCGGGTGACGTTGGCGCGCGCGGCCGTGACATTGGCTTCGGCCTGCACGACTGCCGCCTGGAACAGCGCAGGATCGATCTTCGCGATCAACTCGCCCTTCTTCACCGGCGAGTTGAAATCGGCGTACAGCTCCTGGACGCGGCCTGAAACCTGGCTGCCCACATCGACCGTGACGACCGCCTGCAGGCTGCCCGAGGTGCTGACTCTCGCGACGATGCTGCCTTTCTCGACAACGGTTGTTTGGTACTCGGCGGCGGAATCGCCGCCGGCCAACCAGCGATAGAGCCCGAACAGGACGATGAGGACTAACGCAATCAGCCCGATCAGGCGTGCGCGGGAAAGTTGTTTGAGCAAAGTCGTATCCGATCTGACGTGGCGCGCAACCAGTGTAGATCAGTCAGGGGGCCGGGCGTTCCCCCTAATTCTCATGAATCGATGTCAACCGCGGCGGGCTATCGGCGTTGCGTCGATATTCGAAACATTGCTTTTCGGAAAGGTTGCCATCCCGGCGCGCAACATCGGCTCGATATCGGCCGAGCCCAGCGGCCGGCCATGCAAGTACCCCTGCGACTGATCGCAACCCATCTGCGCAAGCATCTCGAGCTGTTCGGGCGTTTCCACGCCCTCTGCCACCGTGGTCATGTTGAACGCCCGTCCGAGGGCGATGATGGTCTCGGCCACCGTCCGGCCGGTGCCACTGGTCGTCAGCTGGCTCACGAAACACCGGTCGATCTTGAGCATGTCGACGGGCAACTCGGCCAGGCGGCTCAGTGACGAATACCCCGTGCCGAAATCGTCGATGGCCACCCGAATTCCCGACCGGCGCAAAACGCGCAGTTGAGAAACCGCCGAACTCACGTCGTCGATCAGGACCCCTTCGGTGATCTCGATGTCGATGCCGATATCGTCGCTGCGCCACTCGCCCACCAGGTCGAGCAGGTGATCCGCAAAGGAGCGCCGTCGCAATTGCACCGGCGAGATGTTCACGGCCACGCGCCCCGGCGACAACCCGTTTCCCTGCCAGCGGCGCAGGTCCGCCGCGGCCTGGCGCAGGATCCAGTCGCCGAGCGGCACGATCAAACCACTGGATTCGATCAGAGACAGGAACGCGCCCGGCATGACGAGTCCGGCCTCGGGATCGCGCCAGCGCACCAGCGCTTCGAGCCCGCGGATCTGACCGCTGCGTATGTCCACCTTCGGCTGGTAGTGCAGTTCGAATTCCTGGCGTTCAACCGCGCCGCGCAGCCGATGCTCCATGGTCATGCGCGAAACCACCGCCGAACTGAGTTCGAGGCGATGCGGCTGATATTTTTCACCGCTGCTCTTGGCGCTGCGCAACGCGCCTTCGGCGTTTTGTACCAGCGCGTTGGCATCGTGGCCATTGTCCGGATAACGCGCGAAACCGCATTTCACATCGACCGGAATGCCGCGGCCATCGACATTGAAGGGCGCGCGGAAGATCGCGATGACCTGCTCCTGCATCCAGTGCACGGCTTCATCCTCGTCACCGGCCGCTTCCATGAGCAGGCCGAAGGTGCCGCCGCCGAAATGCGCCAGCAAATCGGTCGAATCCATGTGCCGCTTGAGGCGGTCGGCCACCTGCTGCAGCAACAGGTCGCCGGCGTGCCGGCCGAATGAATCGTTGATCGTCGAAAGTTGTTCGATATCGAGCACCGCAACGGCGGGTGTGCCGCGCCGGCCGATCTTCGGTTCGAGCGCACGCACCAGCCGCTCGCAGAACAAGCTGCGTTTGGCGAGACCGGTGAGCGGGTCGAAGTAGGACAGGAACCTGACCTCGTCTTCCTTGTGCAGGTACTGCAAGGCGAAGGAAAGGTTCGCGACCAGCTCGCGCAACATGCGCGACTCTTCGTCGCCGACCGCGCCGACGTCGTACGAGGTGAGCATCAGCGCGCCGACCGGCGTGCGGTCGACCAGCAGTGGATAGGCGACCACGCCCCTGAACCCGGAATCCATCAGGGGCGCGCGCGCGGCGAGCGACATCTCGAGCGTCTGCAGATCGTTGCAGACCATCGATGCGCCGGTGCGCAACACGCGGCCGATGACGCTCGAATCCTCGTTGGCTTTGTCGGCGATGCTGAAGGTGAGCTGCTGGGCCTGGCTGTTGTCGACGCTGCCCGACCACGCGGTCGGCCGCGCAGTGCGGGTGCCCGGCTCGATCAGGGCGACCATCGCGCTCGCGTAGCCGCCCACCGACGTCGCGAGACGGCAGGCTTCGACCAGGATTTCGCGCCGCTGGCGGATGCGCACCATCGCGCTGTTGACACCGCTCAGCATCTTAAGCACGCGTGTGAGGCGGCTTATGTGCTTTTCCTGCCGGCGGCGTTCGGTGAAATCGCGCTCGCTGCCGCGGTAGCCCGCGATCTGGCCGCCGTCTCCCATCAACACCAGCATGTTGCGTTCGAGCCAGCGATAACTGCCGTTGCGGTGGCGCCAGCGGGCCTGGAGGTTGGTGGCGGTACGCTGACTCGCCCCGAGCGTGTGCATGGCGAAATCGAGCGCGGCGAGATCTTCGGGATGTACGAACTGCGAAGCGTTGGTGCCGAGGACTTCCTCGGGTGCGTAGCCGAGAATCGAACGCACCGAGTCGCTGCAGAAGGTGAACTTTCCGTCGCGGTCGTGTTCCCAGATCCAGTCCTGGGAGGTGACCACGATATCCCGCAGCTGCTGTTCGAGCGAGACCCGCGCGCGGCGAATCGACGAGTCGTTGAGCGCGCGGCGCACCGCGGGCACCAGGCGCGCCATGTTGGTCTTGAGCACGTAGTCGTAGGCACCGCGCTGCAGGACATCGATCGCGCGTTCTTCACCGATGGTGCCGGAGAGAAATATGAACGGGGTGTCGGGCGAGACTTCGAGGGCGATCTCGAGGGCGGAGATGCCGTCGAAACCGGGCAGCGTGAAATCCGAGAGGATCAGGTCAGGGGTCGTTTCGGCGAGTGCGCGACGCAGCAATGCCTCCGAATCCACGCGCTTGCAGTTGCACGAGAAACCGCCGGACTCGAGTTGACGGATGGCGATCTCCGCCTCCATCGGCACGTCTTCCACCAGGACCAGTCTTACCGGTTGCACTGCTTTCTGTTCCCCGCAACTAGTTAGCTTCACGGTTCCCTGGACCGTCTCCAACCAGCCGTACTGCTGACTGCTGCGGCACATCTCCCCGGGCCACGTGCAGATATATATAACCTAATCCACCGCCCTGAGCGGCCCTGTGACGCAGCGCACAGGCCGGTGTAGGAGTCTACTAAGTAGATAGGCCTAGAGGCTTGAAAAACCTGCAGATCGTGCAGGACTCGTCCCACACCCCTGCCTCTCAGAGTCTCTCCTAGGTATTTGCCACTTTGCCTAAAGCGGGCGGAAACTAGGCCGACATACGGAGACGGGGATTCTCCTACTAGGGTCCCAGCAGGTTCCATGTGAATACGAATATCGCCCAAAAGACCGAACACAAGCTGAGTCTGCTCATCGTGGACGACGAGCCAGCGTCGATGCGCGCGTTGTGCGACACGCTCGAATACGAGGGTTACCAGACATACGGGTTCACGACGCCGAGCGAAGCACTGGCAGCCATGCGCGAGCGCAGCTTCGACTTGTTGTTAGCCGACTTGCAGATGCCCGGGACGAACGGCATCGATCTCATGAAGTCCGCGCAGATGATCGACCCGACCCTGGTCGCCGTTATCATGACGGGCCATGGCGCGCTCGAGACGGCGGTCGCCGCCATGAAAGCCGGCGCCCTCGATTACATCCAGAAGCCCATCAAACTCGTGACCGCCCTGCCCGTGCTCGAACGCGCGCTGGCCGTGCGCCAGTTGCGCATCGAGAAGAAGAAACTCGAAGACAGCGTCCGCGAGCGTACTGAGGAACTCAAGATCGCCAACCGCGAACTCGAGGCGTTCTCGTATTCGGTTTCGCACGACCTGCGCGCGCCTTTACGCGCGGTGTCGACTTTCACGCAAGTGCTGCAGGCGGATCACGCGAATTCACTGAATGACGAAGGCCAGCGCCTGCTGGCGAACGTGAACGCCGGCGCGGCGCACATGGACCGCCTTATCACCGATCTGTTGCGGCTCTCGCAATTGAACCGTCAGTCGCTGCACCGCGTGCCGGTACGGTTTGGCGAGATGGTCCAGCGCATCATCGACGGCACGACGGCCGAACGCGCTGGTCGTGACATCGAATTCGTGGTCGGCGAA
Organism: Pseudomonadota bacterium; assembly: GCA_039931065.1. Classification (GTDB taxonomy): domain Bacteria; phylum Pseudomonadota; class Gammaproteobacteria; order Steroidobacterales; family Steroidobacteraceae; genus CADEED01. The sequence goes on from JBDTSP010000004.1 coordinate 128,172, forward strand.
TTCCCCACCTGGCAGGTCGACCAGGGACTGATGCATCAGGTGTTCGTGAACCTGATCTCGAACGCCATCAAGTTCACTCGCGAACGCGTCAAGGCGCGCATCGAGATCGGCTGCCGCATGGATGGCACCACGCTGGTTTGTTTCGTCAAGGACAACGGCGTCGGCTTCAACATGAAGTACATGAACAAGCTGTTCGGCGTGTTCCAGCGCCTGCACTCGGCCGACCAGTTCGAGGGCACCGGCGTGGGGCTTTCGATCGTACGCCGGATCGTCGAGCGTCATGGCGGCAAGACCTGGGTGGATGGCGAGCAGGACCTGGGCGCGACGTTCTACTTCAGCGTGCCGGATACGGGCGGATAGTCAGGGGCTGCGCAGCAGCCGCTCACGCAACACACCGTCGAGAGCGAAGATCGCCGTTTCCGCGCGATCTCCACCGCCATTGGTCGCAACAGACATCGCGCAGTTGCACGACGGCACGAACCACACCTGCGTGAACCAACGGCCGTTGGGCGTGTGCAACATCGCGACCGACTCGGTAGTTAGCGGGACGGGCGTCCCGCAATCGCCTGACATGTGAGCGCGGAGGTAAAGCGCGATGTCGTCGAGCGTCGAATGGACGGTGCCCGCCGGTACCAATGCCTTGAAATTGTCGGCGCCGGGTTCTCCCGGCCCGATGGGTTCATAACCGGCGGCGTGACCTATCCCATTTTCGAATATTCGGCGGTGCCGGCCGGCGTTTGCGAGAGCAGCCGCACTGCCCAGGCACGGCGCTTTCCTTGACCGTTCCCGTCGCGGCATCGTCTGCCCCGAAGAAATCGTAATCGCGCCGCATGCCCGACGTGTGCGACGGGAACTGCGTGAGCGTCACGTTGCGAAAGTCCGGATGGATCGTGTTCGCTAACTCCGCCCACACGTCTATGAGCTCGTAGCCACCTTCCAACTGCCCGCGGGTCGTGTGTGACAGCAAGGTCTGACAGCAAGTGCGGCGCGCGCCGACAGTCGTCATCCGGCTCGCAACGACAATGGAGGGATGGAAACCATCGTATTGTCCGGCACCGAATCTTTGTCCGAAACCGAATCCGCGACCGAAATCACCCGTCCGGCCGTCAACCACAGAATTCACGCCCGCACGCTGCACGACGTGACTCGCTACATCGGCGCGGATCCGGTGTTCATCGACGAACGGATTCGCGAGCTCGAGCGCGAATGGACGCTCGAACGCACGCTCGAGGTCAAGACCGCCACAATGGGTCTCGCCGGGCTGCTGCTGGGACTTGCGGTAGATAGGAGATTTCTCGCGCTGACCGGCATTGCCTCCGCCCTGCTGCTGCAGCAGGCACTGCAGGGGTGGAGCCCCGCACAGCCGCTCCTGCGCCGGTTCGGATTGCGGACCGCCGAGGAGATTCACGAAGAGATCATCGCGCTGCGCATATTGCGCGGCGATTTCCTCGAACGGATCGATTATCCGGAACGCGCGCTGGCGAACGCGCGCAGCTGGGTCTGATCAGCGCTTCGCCGGCGCGGCGGCGGGTTTCGCAGCGGCTGGTTTGGAATCCGCGGGAATCACGGCGGGAACGCCGACAATACTGATCGAACGCCGGCCCGTCGTTGACCCGGCAGGCGGCGGCGGCGCCGGGACCGGCGCCATGGGCGTGACTGCGGCAACGATTGGCGCGGCCGTCCTCGCGGGAGTCTGACTCACCGGCTGCGACGGAACCGCGGCAGGCGCCGTGATGGTCAAGCCCGGCGCGATCTCGGTCTCCTTGGGCTCATCGGCTTTCGCGGCCTGCGGCAGGTCGGTGAGCTTCGCGTTCTGATCGGCCTCACGCGTCATCACCACGATGCTGATGCGCCGGTTCACGGCGTTGCGCGGGTTCTCCTTGTCGAACAGCACCGACGACCCGAGACCGACGACACGCGAGATACGCTCGGTTTCGAGTCCGGCGCCTTCCAGCGCGCGGCGCGCGGCGTTGGCCCGGTCAGTGGATAGATCCCAGTTGGTGAAGCCGGTAACGCCCGCATACGGCGTCGCGTCGGTGTGGCCGGTGATACTGAGATGATTCGGTACGGTTTTCAGGTACCCCGTGACCTCGCGCAGGATGTCGTTCGTATAGTTCTTCAACCGCGAGCTGCCGAGATCGAACATCGGACGGTTCTGCGCGTCCAGGATCTGTATGCGCAGGCCTTCCGGCGTCACATCGAGCATCAACTGGTCCTTGAACGGCTTCAACGCCTGGCTCTTGGAAATCGCCTCTTTCAAATCCTGCATGAGCGCGTCGAGCTGTTTCTTCTCTAGCAGCTTGGCGAGTTCGACTGCCTCCGCCGCCTTCTGCTCCTTGCTCTTGAGGTCGATGGGCGTCGCCGGCGCGGACATCACTGTCGCGCCAACCTTGTCGGTCTTGTTGAGCGTGGTTTTCGGTGCGTCCAGACCGCCGCCGAGATCGATAGGCGACGTGCTGGCGCCGCCCGGCCCCATCTGCCCAGGCGCGGGCTTGACGCTCTTGCCGGGTTCCATGCTCGGGTTCTTGAAATAGTCGAAGATGGCCGCGCGCTGATCTTTCGATACGGCGGTGATCAGCCACATGACCATGAAGAACGCCATCATTGCGGTCACGAAGTCCGCATAGGCCACTTTCCACGCACCGCCATGGTGACCGGCCGCCTGGATCTTTTTCTTGACGACGATGATCGGGCGCGCTTTCGCCTCGCCTTTTGTGGGAGCTGCAGCCATGACTAGTTAGTGCGCGCCCTTGCCCGGCGGTGGCTTGCCCTTGAGGTGCGCTTCGAGATCCGCGAATGTCGGGCGCACCTCGCTGAACAAGAGCTTGCGCGCGAACTCCACCGCGACTGGCGGCGCGTACCCGCGCACGCTCGCGACCAGCGCCATCTTCACGACTTCGAATGCCTTGCCTTCGTCGTTCGCCTTGTGCTCCATCGCGCTCGCGATGGGCCCCACGAAGCCGTAGGCCACGAGAATGCCGAGAAAGGTGCCGACCAGTGCCGCGCCGACCTTGTGACCGATCGTCGCGGTGTCCGCGCCTTCGAGCGCACTCATGGTGTTCACGATGCCGAGCACCGCCGCCACGATGCCGAAGCCCGGCAGCGCGTCGGCCACCTTCTGCACCGCGTGCGAAGGCTCGTGCGCTTCCTTGTGATGCGTTTCGAGTTCGTACTCGAGCAGACTTTCGAGCTCGTGTGGATCCAGGGTGCCGCCCACGATCAGTCGCAGGCAATCCGTGATGAAGACGATCATGTGATGGTCTTCGAGGATCTTCGGATACTTCTGGAAGAGCGTGCTCGCTTCGGGATTCTCGAGATCCGCCTCGATGGCTAACAAGCCGTCCTTGCGCATTTTCACGAGGATGTCGTAGACCAGCTTGAGCAGCGTGACGTAGTCGTCGCGGCCGTAAGTCGGGCCCTTCGGCAGGGACAAGGCTCCTATGAAAGCCTGCTTGCAGACCTTCGGCGGGTTGCTGGTGAGGAACGCTCCCAGCGCCGCACCGACGATGATCAGTATTTCGGTGGGATGCCACAGAGCGAGCAGATGCCCGCCTTCGAGGGCGAACCCGCCGAGCACACACGCGATCACGATGATGGAGCCGAGGACCTGAATCATTTTGAAACCGACCGCTATCTGCGGGCCTGGTGACAGTCACCAGCCCTGCATCCGTATCGGCCGCAAAGGATCAATTTGAAGCGATATGACACGCGAAACGGGCGCCGGATCGCATTGCGGCAAGGGTTAAGACCCAAGCCTCAGCAGGTGGCAATGAATTGCCGCCGAATCGTTGTGAAAAGCGCTAAGCGGGCGCTTGACTCGGTGCCGCTTCGCTTAGGTGAATTTTTCCAGCATGGAGTGAATGCCGCTCGCGCTGAGGCTCAGGCGGCTGGTGGATGTGCTCGTGGCGCCGGTGCGACCGTGACCGCATTTCTCGCAGGCGCTGGCCTGCCAGAAGTCCTTACGCGCTTCCATCATCGCTCCGGCGGTGTCTTCGAAGTTGCCGAGGTACGCCTTGTCGACCGGCATGCCGGAACAGCCCAGGGCATGCACCTCATGGTTGCCGTCCGGAAGCGCCGCGTTGTTGACAAAATAATGCGACATCGAAACCACCCGCCGATTGGTTATTAGCCGAAAACCCAGTGTCCTCCTTAAGAAGTGTCGCCAGTTTGCAAAAAGCCCCACCTAACAACATGAAGTGAGAAATGCGTCGCACCGCACTGGACCCCGACGCGGTGCGGGGCCGCGGTTCGGGCGAATCAGTTGACATGTTGTGGGTGACAGAATCAGCGGCGCGCACGGCCAGGCCGGGTCAGCGTTCCCAGTGGCCTGCCTCGAAGTGCCAGGAACCGCGGCGGCCCTCTTCCCAATGTGCCGGGACCCAATGTTTGCCGCGTTGTTCACGCATCCATTTGCCGTCGATCCACAGGTGGGTGCGGCCATTCCAGCGCCAATAACCCGGAGCCCAGACATAACCGACACGCGCAGCGGGGACCACGATGACACGCGGCGCCGGCGGCCGGACATTCACCTCGACGACGGCATGGCGACGCGCGGGGCGTTCGACCACACACGCGGTGAGCGACAACGACAGCGTGGCGAGCAGAAACAAGGTCGGCATTTTTTTCATTTCAACACCTCTCACATCAACAACGCACGCGAGGCGTTTGCGTTGATATGCCGGTGAGAAAAATGGGCGGCCGCCGGGGCCGCCCTGGCCCGATTACTTCGGCCTGCGGAACTTGAGGACGTAGCGGTCCGTCTTGTCGTGCAATTCCTTCTCGAACACCGCCGCCTTGTGGTCGTCGGCCGGATTCGCAATTACGTCACTTGCGCCGACGAACTGAAAGCCTGCCGCCATCACTTCCGTCTTCACGGCGTCGGGATCGCTGCGATGCAAGGTCGACGTCGCGGTGAAGCCCGCACCCTTCTCCGCGGCGTGGTCGATGACGATGTAGATTCCACCCGGCTTCAGGCTCTCGAACACGGTCTTGTTGAACGCGCCCACTTCGATGTTCGGCACGTTGTGTATGTCGTGATAGTTCTGCGACGTCCACACCATGTCCAGCTTCTCCGGAAGCTTGAGCTCCGCGACCTTCTCGACGGATACGCTCACGTTTTGGTAGTGGGCGTCGGCGGCGATGGCACGCACGGCTGCCGAGGGTTCCGGCCGGTCCGGCGGCGCGTCCGGCCGCTTGGGCGTTGCGACGGCGAACACCTGGCCGTTCGGACCGACGACGCCACTGAAGATGCGCGTGAAGTAACCGCCGCCTGGCAGCAGGTCAGCGATGCGCTGTCCTGACTTCAATCCGGCAAACGCGATGGTTTCGGCGGGCTTGCGGTACGCGTCGCGATCGCGGTCTGCTTGCGGCCGTGCAGGGTCGGCGACGGCGGCGGCGACCGCTTTTGGAACAGCGGGAGTCTTGGCGATCACTGCCGACGCAAATAATGCGAGACAAACGACTGCAGCAAGCGACGCGCTCGATCTGAAACGTAGGACGCCGGTCATGGTGAATCTCCCTTCTGTCGAGATCGATGATTTATCGGGCCGCGAACAGCGCTGTGACGACAGAATTCGTCTGGAGTTCCATGGATTCTGGTGGGCTTTCGGGAATGAAATTGGTCGGGACGCCGAGATTTGAACTCGGGACCCCTTGCACCCCATGCAAGTGCGCTACCAGGCTGCGCCACGTCCCGCCCGAGAAACCTTCAAACCCGCGACCGGGGGTCGCCGCGGGGGTGCGCATCATACCTAAGCCGGCCGCGTTCGGCCTACCAGAAGTAGATGTAAATGCCGGCGATGATCCCGACGATCACGCAGGTGTGGAAAATCTCCCAGAAACCATAGGTCTGGCGGTCTTCCGCGTTCTGCTGCGCCGAAACCGACGAGTACGTGAGCCCGGCAAGCTGCTCGGGCGAGGCCTTGGGGGTGAACTTGCTCACCACGAAGATCAGCGCGCAGGTGAACGCGAACAGGAAGAAGCTGAAGTACAGCCAGTTGATGTCGACGAACGCCTGGATCAGCGACGGCCATTCGATGCCCTGGGTTTCGTGCACGGCCTGCAGAACGAGCCGGAGCATGCCGATGACAAAACCGGCGACGATGCCGACGAAGCCGGATTTCGGCGTCACGGCCTGCGAGAAAATGCCGGCCATGAACACGGCGGCGATCGACGGCGCGAGCAACGACTGCACCAGCTGCAGATACGTATAAAGCTGGCCCTTGCCGAGATCCTGCAGGACCGGGATCCACGCCATGCCGATCACCACCACCGCGCAGGTGGCGAGGCGGCCGACGGTCACGAGATGTTTCTCGCTCGACTCCGGCTTCAGCCGTTTGTAGAAATCGACGGTGAACAACGTCGCCGTGGAATTGAACAGCGACGCGAGTGCGCTCATCAGCGCGGACAACATGCCGGCGAGCACCAGACCGCGCAGGCCAATGGGCAGAAGGTTCGACACGAGCACGGGGAACGCGCTCTGAGGATTGGCACCGATGCCTTCGAAACCCGGTGCCCCCTGCTTGAACAACGCGACCGCGATCATGCCGGGGAACAGGAAGATGAAAACCGGCGCGAGTTTCAGATACGCGGCGAAGATGGTGCCGCGGCGCGCTTGCTTGAGGCCGCGCGCGGACAACACGCGTTGCACGATGTATTGATCGGTACACCAGTACCAGAGTCCGATGATCGGCGACGTCAGCAACACGCCGAGCCACGGCGTCGTGCTCGGGTCGAAGAGGAATCCGGGGAAGCCGGTTGTCGCAGGCGTCGTCGACAGCGGCCGCCACAAATGCGTGGTATCCGGATTGGCCGCGATCAACGCGTCCATGCCGCCGATCTTTCCCAGGCCCACGAACAGCAGCACCGCGGAGCCGGCGAGCAACACGGGCACGTGCATCGCTTCAGTCCACAGCACGGACTTCATGCCGCCGAGCACCACGAACACGCCGGTGATGATCACGAGGAAAAACGCCGAGAACCAGAAGAAATCGACTTCGCCGAACAGCGGAATCGTGACGTTCTGGTAGCCGAGGATCGTCTGGATCGCGAACGCGCCGGCGAAAATGGTCACCGACGCCTTGGTGAGGATGTAGCTCACCAGGAAGATGAACGAGAGAAACGTGCGCGTGCCGGGGGTGTAGCGGCGCTCGAGGAACTCAGGCGTCGTGAAGATCTTCGCGCGTAGATAGAACGGCGCGAATATCCAGCCGAGCACCAGCACAAGGTATGAGTGCAATTCCCAGTGCGCGAAGGCCATGCCGGATTCGGCGCCCGAGCCTGCCAGGCCGATCAGGTGTTCCGCGCCGATGTTCGACGCAAAGATGGAAGAGCCGATCAGGAACCAGCCGGCGTTGCGGCTCGCGAGGAAGTAATCCGCGGTGTCCTTCTCTTTCTGCATCGCGCACCAGATGCAGATGGCGGTGTTCGCGACGAAATACAGGGCGACGATCGCCCAGTCCAAGGTCGAAAAGGTAACGGCGGTCCCGGTCATGAACAGACCCCTCTCTGATCAAACTAGATTGTTCGCCTCCCTACTGGCGAACGCGGTCGAACGGCACTGTCCGCGATTCAGCGCCGCAGAATTTTGAGCAGCTCTTCGAGTTCCGTGCGCATCTGTTTGACGATCTGCTGGCTCTGGCTCACGTCGACGCGCGCCTCTTCACCGCCGAGCTTGTTGCGCGCACCGCCGATCGTGAAGCCCTGCTCGTACAGCAGGCTCCTGATCTGGCGAATGATGATGACGTCCTGACGCTGGTAATAGCGGCGGTTGCCGCGGCGCTTCACCGGCTTCAGCTGCGGGAATTCCTGTTCCCAGTAACGCAGCACGTGCGGCTTAACGCCACAGAGCTCGCTCACTTCGCCGATCGTGAAATAGCGCTTGCCGGGGATTACCGGAAGTTCGTCGTTATTCTTTGGTTCCAGCATAAGCCTCGACTCGCGCCTTCAGTTTCTGACCCGGACGGAAAGTCACAACGCGTCGAGCGCTGATCGGAATCTCCTCGCCTGTTTTCGGGTTGCGTCCGGGACGCTGGTTCTTGTCGCGTAAGTCGAAATTGCCGAAGCCGGAAAGCTTGACCTGTTCGCCGTTGGAGAGCGCATGACGCACCTCTTCAAAGAACAAATCCACGAGCTCACGCGCTTCGCGTTTGTTGAGACCCAGCTGATTGAACAGCGCCTCAGCCATCTCCGCTTTCGTCAGAGCCATGCTTTTATTCTCGGAATCCTGCGCCCAACGTTGCACTCAGATCGGCACGAATCGCGGCTAACAAACGGTCCGCGTCCTCGTCCTCGAGGGTGCGAGAATTGTCCTGAAATATCAAGCCTAAAGCGACGCTTTTTCGACCTGATTCTATGCCGGGACCCCTGAAAACATCGAATACCCGGATGTCGCGTAACAAGCTCGAAGCGGCGAAGGTTACACGTTCATGTAGCTGTCTTAAAGAAACTTTCTCGTCGACCACGACGGCCAGATCGCGCCGTACGCGCGGGAACCGGGAGATCTCTTCAAAACGCGGCATTTTGGCGGCAAGGGCCGCGCCGTACTCCAATTCGAAGACGATCGGGGCATATGTGAAATCGAACTCCTGCACCAATTGAGGATGCAGCTCGCCAATCCAGCCGATGCTCTTGCCGCTGCGGGTGATCCGGGCGCTGCGGCCAGGATGCAAGCAGGCCAACGCGTCGGCGACGTAGCCGAACTCATCCGGCGCGCCGGTGCGCGCGATCAAGGCATCCACATCCTGTTTCACGTCGAAGAAATCGACCGGGACAGCCTTGGCGCCCCACTGCTCCGGACGGCGCGAACCCATCGCGATGCCGGAGAGCAGATCGGTCTCGGCGCCTTCCGCGAAACGCGCACCGTGTTCGAACAGACGAATGCGATCCTGCTGGCGGCGCTGATTCTCGAGCGCGGCCTTGATAAGGCCGGGCCAGAGCGAGGCACGCATCACCGCCATGTCGTTGGCGATCGGATTGCTGACCACGGGAGTGACGACACCGGGGAATAGTTTGTTCTGCAGGGCGGGATCGACGAAGGCGTACGTGATCGCTTCCTGGTAGCCGCGCGTCGCGAGAATCTCGAGCGCCTGTTGCTCGACCGGCGCCTGTTCGGACAGCGGCCGCGCCCTCTGTCTACCGGGCGCGTCGGTCTCGGGGATCGATTCGAAACCCACGATGCGCGCCAGCTCTTCGATCAGGTCGGCTTCGATGGAAATGTCGAAACGGTGCGCAGGCGGTGTGACGAGCCAGCCGGTTTCATCGGCCCGCACGCGCATCGCCAGGGATTCGAGCGTGGCTTTCACGTCGTTGTCGGCGATGACCGTACCCAGCAAACGGGAAATACGGGTGCGTCGCAGCTGGACCTCGACGCGGCGTGGCAGGCGCGCTTCATCCTGCACGACCACGAGCGGACCTGCGGCGCCGCCCGCGATTTCGAGCAGCAACTGGGCGGCGCGCTGCTGGGCGCGTTCCTGATGGACCGGATCCATGCCGCGTTCGAACCGCTGCCCGGCGTCGGTGACGAGACCATAACGGCGGCCGCGGCCGGCAATGGCCGAGGACGGGAAGAAGTTCGCTTCGAACAACACGTCGACGGTCTCGGCCGTGCACGAGGTGCGCAGGCCACCCATGATTCCGGCGAATCCCACCGCGCCTTCGGCATCGGCGATCACAACGCAGTCGGCCGTCAGTTTGATTTCCTTGCCGTCGAGCAGCGTGAGCGGCTCGCCGTCCGACGCGAAGCGAGCTTCGAGACCGCCTTTGAGCTTGCCAAGGTCGTAGGCATGCATGGGCTGCCCGAGCTCGAGCATCACGTAGTTGCTCACGTCCACGACGGGGCTGATGGCGCGCAAGCCGGCGCGGCGCAGGCGTTCGCGCAGCCAGGCCGGGGATGAACGCTTGTTGTCGATGCCGCGAATGACGCGGCTCGTGAACTTCGAGCAGCCTTCCGGCGCCGTGAGCTTCGTCGGGAATTTGTCGGCGATCTTTTCGGCCACCGTTACGGCCGGCAGGCGCACCGCTGCTTTCGTCAGCGCGGCGACCTCGCGCGCGATGCCGAGCACCGACATCGCATCGCCTCGGTTCGGCGTCACGTTGAGTTCGAGGATGTCGTCGTCGAGATCAAGCCAGGCGCGCAGATCCTTGCCGACGGGCGCATCCGCCGGCAACTCGAGGATGCCTTCAGAGGTATCCGCGATTCCAAGTTCCTTGGCCGAGCACAACATGCCGGCCGAATCCACGCCGCGCAGCTTGGCGGCGCTGATGGCCTTGTCGCCCGGTAGTTTGGCGCCGACGGTGGCGAGCGCGGTCTTGAGTCCGACGCGCGCGTTGGCGGCGCCGCAGACGATCTGCAGCAACTCACCGCCCGCGTTCACCTTGCACACCTGCAGCTTCTCGGCCTGCGGATGTTTCACGGCCTCGACGATTTCCGCGACCACGACGCCCGAAAACGCCGGCGCGGCCTTCTCCAGCGCTTCCAGTTCGAAGCCGGCCATCGTCAGACGCGAACCCAGCTCCTTCGCGGGCCAGGGTACGTCGACCAGCTCGCGCAGCCAGGATAGAGGCACGCGCATGGCTACCCCGCCCTGAACTGCGCCAGGAAGCGCAGATCGTTTTCGAAGAACAGGCGCAGATCGTTCACGCCGTAACGAAGCATGGCGAGGCGATCAATGCCCATGCCGAAGGCGTAGCCGGTGTATTTCTCGGCGTCGAGGCCACCGGCCTCCAACACTTTCGGATGGATCATTCCGCAGCCGGAGATCTCGAGCCAACCCGTGTGTTTGCAAACGCGGCAGCCCGCGCCGCCACACAACACGCAGCTCATGTCGACTTCAGCGGAAGGTTCGGTGAACGGGAAGTAGGACGGGCGCAGCCGCATTTTGAGGTCGCGCTCGAAGAAGGCTTCGAGAAACCCGTGCAGCATCGCCTTCATGTTCGCGAACGTGACGCCTTCGTCGACCACCAGGCCTTCGACCTGGTGGAACATCGGTGAGTGCGTGACGTCGTGATCGTTGCGATACACGCGGCCCGGCGCGATCACCGCGAACGGCGGTTTGCCCGCCAACATCGCGCGGATCTGCACCGGCGAGGTGTGCGTGCGCAGCAGCTTGCCGTCGGGGAAATAGAAGGTGTCGTGCATCGCACGCGCCGGGTGATCGGCGGGGATGTTCAAGGCCTCGAAATTATGGAAATCGTCTTCGATTTCAGGCCCGGTCGCGACTTCGAAACCCGCCTGGCGAAAGAGCTGTTCGATGCGCAGACGAACTTTCGTGACCGGATGAAGTCCGCCGCGCGCTTCACCGCGCCCCGGCAGCGTGACGTCGATGCGTTCCTTCGAAAGCTTCGCGCTGACGAACGCCTGCTCGAGCTCGCGTTTCTTCGCTTCGAACGCGGCCTGCAGCTCTTCGCGCACGCGATTGAAGCGCGCGCCCATTTCCCTGCGCTCGGCCTCGGCCAGCTTTCCGAGACCCTTGAGCTTCTCGGTCAGCCAGCCGCTTTTGCCCAGGGAGCGCACGCGCGAATCCTCGAGAGCGGGAATATCCGCGCTCTCGGTGATTGCGCCGAGCGTTGCCGCCCGAAGCGCGTCGAGATCCTTGGGAGCCTCGCCGCTCAAGGACAAACCCGCTTAAGCGGCTTTGTCGAGAGCGGCCTGTGCCTGCTTCGCGATCGCGGCAAAACCTGCGGGCTGATTCACGGCGAGATCAGCGAGCATCTTGCGGTCGATGTCGATGCCGGCCTTCTTGAGACCGTTGATCATCTTGCTGTAGCTCAGTCCGAATTCACGCGCGGCTGCGTTGATGCGGGTGATCCAGAGCGCGCGGAAGTCGCGCTTCTTGGCGCGGCGATCGCGATACGCATACTGGCCGGCCTTGATGACGGCCTGCTTGGCGGTACGGAATACCTTGCGGCGGGCGTTGTAGTAACCCTTCGCCTTCTTGAGAATCTTCTTGTGGCGCGCACTAGCAGTGACGCCGCGTTTAACTCGTGCCATGTCTTAGTCCTCGCTTACTTGTGGTTCGGCATCAGCTGATCAATGCGGCCCATATCGCTCTTGTGCACGAGCGAGGAACCACCAGAACGCAGCTGGCGCTTGGTTTTGCGAGTCTTGTGACCGAGATTGTGGCGGCGGCCTGCCGAATAGGATTTCCATCCCTTCGCCGTCTTGCGAAAACGCTTGGCCGCTGCCCGATTAGTTTTTAACTTGGGCATGAACATCAACTCCGTGGTTCTTCAAGAACCTTGTATAGCTACCGTTCACAAGGCACTCCGGCTCTCACCGAACTACCCGCTACGGGCGAATCCACAGGTGGTTAGACGTGTGGGTTACTTCTTCTTCTGCGCAAACATCATCACCATCTGCCTGCCTTCCATCAGCGGGTTCTGCTCGATCGCCGCGTGTTCGCGAAGATCTGCCACCAGCCTGTCCAGCAACTTCCGGCCAATTTCTGTATGCGCCATCTCACGGCCGCGGAAACGTAAAGTCACCTTGGCCTTATCACCCTCGGTCAGGAAGCGAATGATGTTACGCAGTTTGATCTGGTAGTCATTCTCATCAGTACCGGGACGAAACTTGATCTCTTTGATCTGTATCTGCTTTTGCTTGCGCTTCGCGGCATGAGATTTCTTGTTCTGTTCGAACAGGAATTTGCCGAAGTCCATCACGCGCACCACAGGCGGATCGGCCTGCGGCGACACTTCGACGAGATCGAGCCCGGCGCTCTTCGCGAGATCGAGTGCTTCGAATCTGGTTAGCACCCCGACCTGGCCGCCATCGGCCCCAATAACTCTCACCTTCGGTGACGCGATCTCCTCGTTGCGTCGAACGCGCTTGGCTGCAATAGCGATAAATCAATCCTCCAAAAACGTGCGACCGTGGCTCTCGACTTCCACGCGGAGCCGACTAACAAAGTCTTCCGGGGACATCGTGCCGAGATCCTTGCCACTCAAGGTGCGCACAGAAATCTGATTCGCCGCTACTTCCTTGTCGCCTGCCACCAATAGATATGGCACGCGCTGCAGCGTGTGGGCGCGAATCTTAAAGCCCACTTTTTCGTTCCGCAAGTCAATCTCGGTGCGAATCCCTTGATTTCTAAGAGTTTCCAAAACCTGCTTCGCGTAGGCGTCCTGGCGGTCGGTAATCGTCATCACCACGGCCTGGGTTGGGGCCAGCCAGGCGGGTAATTTGCCGGCATGGTGCTCGAGCAAAATGCCGAAAAAGCGCTCTAAAGAACCAAATATCGCCCTATGCAGCATGACGGGGGTCTGCCGCTGGCTGTGTTCGTCGATATAAGTCGCCCCGAGGCGCCCCGGCAGGTTCAGGTCGACCTGGAGGGTTCCGCACTGCCAGGTCCGGCCGATGGCGTCTTTCAGGTGGAATTCGAGCTTCGGGCCGTAGAAAGCGCCCTCACCCGGGTTGTAGTCGCATTCGATCCCGGCGGCCGCGGCGGCGGCCTTGAGGGCCTTCTCCGACCGGTCCCAGATCTCATCGGACCCCACCCGCTTCGGCGGCCGGTCCGCGAACTTGACCGCCACGTCCTCGAAGCCGAAGTCCTTATAGATAGAGAGCAACAGCTTGATGATCAGCACCGATTCGTCGGTGATCTGGTTTTCCGTGATGAAGATGTGCGCATCGTCCTGGTTGAACGCGCGCACGCGCATCAGGCCATGCAACGCGCCTGAGGGCTCGTACCGATGCACCTTGCCGAACTCGGCAAACCGGATCGGCAGGTCTTTGTAGCTGCGGATCCCCTGGTTGAAGATCTGGATGTGGCCCGGGCAGTTCATCGGCTTGATCGCGAACACCCGATCGTCGGGCGTCTTCGTCAGGAACATGTTTTCGCCGAACTTCTCGAGGTGGCCGGATTTGGCCCACAGGCTCGATTCCATGATCTCGGGCGCGTTCACCTCGCCGTATCCGGCGTCGTCCTGGCGCTTGCGCATGTAGCCGATGAGCTGCTGGAAGATCCGCCAGCCCTTGGGGTGCCAGAACACGGCGCCCGGCGCTTCTTCCTGGAAATGGAACAGATCGAGGTCCTTGCCGATGCGCCGGTGGTCGCGCTTCTCGGCTTCCTCGAGGCGATGCAGGTAGGCCGCCAGGTCCTTGTCGTTGAGCCACGCGGTGCCGTAAATGCGCTGGAGCATCTCGTTGCGTGAATCGCCGCGCCAGTACGCGCCCGCGACCTTCATCAACTTGAACGCCTTGAGCTTGCCGGTCGACGGCACGTGCGGGCCGCGGCACAGGTCGAACCACTCGCCCTGGCCATACAGGCCGATCGGCTCATTCGACGGGATGCTGGCGATGATCTCCGCTTTGTACTTCTCACCCATGCCCTGGAACAGCGCGACAGCCGCGTCGCGTTCCATGACCTTGCGCGTGACCTTGAGGTCGGCCGCGGCGATCTCTTTCATCTTGGCTTCGATCTTCACCAGGTCTTCCGGCGTGAAGGGTCGCTCGAAAGCGAAGTCGTAGAAGAACCCGTCTTCGATGACCGGACCGATGGTGACCTGCGCCGTCGGGTAGATAGCCTGCACGGCCATCGCGAGCAGATGCGCGGTCGAATGGCGGATGACGTCGAGCGCCGCCGGGTCTTTCTCGGTGACGATCTGGAGCGTGGCGTCCTCGGCGATGACGAACGAGGTGTCGACCAGTTTGCCGTCGACGCGGCCGGCCAATGCGGCCTTTGCCAGACCCGCGCCGATGCTCGCCGCGACTTCAGCGACGGTGACGGGTTGGGCGAATTCTTTGCGGCTGCCGTCGGGCAGCGTGATGGCGGGCATAGGGTTAAAAAAATCAGCAGGTTAGCGGGCCCGGCATCCTGCCAAAGCGGGCCTGCAGAATCAATTCCGAAGCGCTTTTCTTTGGTCCATACGTACGATGGCGCGATTCGAGGCCGCTTTGGAATAACTCGCCAGATACGTGCGTTGCGGCAGGAACTCGGGCTGGCGTCCTTGAGCGCACCCCAACACGAAGCGCGCCGTGTTCACCTGGCCGAGTGGCCGATCCAGCCAGGCGGCACATGCGCTCGGCGCCTTGATCAAATTGATGAATGAACTCCGTTCACGAACGAAGGAGTCGGGCCAACTCGAAATCGGGAGTTCCCAATCCGCTGTGAACGCCGAGCCGTGATCGCTTTGAATCACGATCATCGCGTTCGGGTTGCCGCTGATGATCCGATCGACGAGCTCGATGACCTTCGTGTCGACGCATTTCACCGCCGCTGCATAGGACGTGCGAGCGTACTGACTCCCGCCGTCGAACTCGTCATCGGTCTTGCCACGGGGACTGCAATCCGCACCCGGGAAGTACGGCGGATGAGTCGCGAGGCTGTGCACGAACACAAAAAACGGTTCCTTCGAATTCATCAAGGCTGGCAGGTGCGTGGCGATTGCGACGAGTCCATCTACCCGACGACCCAACAGGACATTGATCGCCCGACCGAGAGGCGTCGGCGCCAGGAACGCCATCGTCATGTAGTCAAAGTCGAGGGAACCCTGCCCGCCGAGGCAACGCATATGTCGCCCCGAACAGCCACTCCAGGAATTAAAGGTTTCCCAGGTGGAATAACCCGCGGCTTTCAACCCCACGACCAGCGGCGGTACCCGTGCTCCGTTGATGACATACGGGTACAGATTCGAGGGATCACCCCACGTGTTCGGATCGTCCGTCTTCGGGTAGTCGAGCGAAAATATCGCGCCCACCGTCTGCTGCGTAATTAGATAGTTGGAGCGAACGCTTTCCGTGCCCCTCTGAGTCACGTCGACCAGGCCACGTTGTGCCATCGCGCGCATGAAGCCGGAATTGTCGAAGCCGGTGAATTCCCGCAGCTCGGCTTCCCCGGCATAGAAGTCGAGCAGGATGTAATAGATGTTCATCCCCGCCGGCTTCGCGACCACGGGCGCCGAAGGCGCACCGATGACCGCTGGCGCTTCGAGACGCATCTTCGGATTGCGAATCGCGGTGAGTGCCAGTTGACCGAGAGCGAGCGCCATCGCCGTGAAGCAGAAAACGCCCGCCGCGATCTGCAAACCTTCATGCCTGCGGAAGCGAATCACCACAAGCATGAGGACGACGGCGCACACCACCCAGCCCATGCTCGGCGGCAGGTCCAGATAGAACCGACCGAACAGCGCAGCGGTCGCGTCATGTATCAGCGAATAGCCAAAAAACAGGCAAATCGCCACGAGACACATGACCACCGCGAACCCACCGAAACCGCGTTTCGAACTCCAACGATGGAATACGTGTCCGATCAATCCCAGGAGCAACGTGGCCGATATCACGCCGCCGAAAGCAAGCACACCATCGTTGACGACGTCAGCCCAATTGCGTGCCGTGAAATTCAGCGCTGGCCAGATTGAAACCGACCAGATTGCCGCGAGTTGAACCTGGGTTCGTTTCATTGCGTGCAGGGTTCCTCCCGGCGCCGGGAGAAAAGACTCAGGATTTTGGAGGGCGACGCCAGAGATTTCGCAGTCCGCTCACCAGCCGCGAAAAATAATATGCGGCGAACATGCGGGTACGACGGAACAGGGCGAAAGCCGCTGCAATCGTTGCGAACAACGCCTGAACAAGAAGCCCTGCTGAGCCTGGATCGAGATACATGGCGCCGAATTCTAGTGGAAAGCGCCGCTGCTGTGTTCACTGAGCGGGGTTTCACCCAGTAGGAGAATCGCTGCCTGGTTCGCGACGATACTCGACCAACACACGACCGTGATCGGATATCCGTACGCTGTTCTTGATCTCAGCAATTCCGGACAGACTGCTCATGAAAGTTGCCAGGTCATATCGATGTATCAGCCGCTCGGGAAGTCCCGCGATGCGACGCGCCATGGGATCCTCAAGCGGAACGAATTCGATGATTCCAGCGGGCGCCAGCGCGACGATGCCCTGCACCGCAAGCTCGAGCGGCACGCCATCGCCGAGGACCAGATGATGAATCAACGCCAGGCACAACACGGCGTCGGGCGCGAGCCGCGCGTGCAAAGACTGGCGTTCCTCGAGATTCCATCCTTGCGCCGGACTCGAATTCTGCAGATCTACCTGCAGCGGGAGAAATCGCGACTTCAGCGTATCGGCGCGCGCCACGCCCAGGTTCACGGCGCACACGTCGCGTTCGAGACCCACCACGCTCCTGGCGCCGGCGGCGAGCGCCACCTCGGAGTACTCGCCGGCATTGCAGCCCACGTCGAGCAGCAGATTCGGCTGCAGGCGTCGCGCGAACTCCTCCACCACGGAATGTTTGATTTGCCGCTGCGGCGCCGAGTAGCTGTTGTCGCACTCGTAATCGCCCCAGTGGGCGCCACGCGTCGCTGGCAAGGAGAGCTTGCGGATGCAACTTTCGAGGCTCGCAAGCAGTAGATCGAGCCCGTCGCGAGAAAATCTCGGGAGCTTGCGCGCCGGGTCTGCGCCGCCGTGCGGCTCGGACTGGGAATTCAATATCACGTGCATGAACGCGCCAGCGCGCAGCGCGCCCCACAAACCCAGCTGACGCGCTGTCTCGCGCGTGCTCACTCCGCGCAAACGGCCGCGATACATTTCCTGCCAGGACTCGCAGCCCCGCGCTGCCAGCAACAGCGGATTGAGGAACGACTCGCAGAATTGCGCGTAGCCTGCCCAAGGTTGCCCTGCCACATAAGGCACGATCGCCAGCGCGTCGAGAAACACCGGACGCGCGCCGACAAACTGCACGTTGTAGGCGAACCCGTCCGAGAGCGTGAGATCGAGCTTCAGCAACGCTCGGTGAAAATCCAGGTGCAGCAGCGCAGCCCGCTTCAGTAACTCGAACGGCCACTCATAGGGAAATGTGATGGGCGCGAGGCGCGGATGTTCGAGAAAACCCACCGCTTCTGGCAGAGACACGCGCAGTTCGGCGGGCACCTCGGTACCGTGCAAGGGCCAACTCGGCCAGAGAGTGCCGGCGGCGACGAACGGGGCTAATGGACCGTCGACAGACCAGGTCTCGGGAAATTTCGCGGCGGGACGGAACAGGGCCCGGAAGATGCGCCCGTCATATTCGATGACCTTACCTTGGGGATCGCGGAAGGATCCAGGTGCTGCCTGCGGCGAACGAGTCATAGCGATTTCGGAACCAGATCAACCATTTGGAAGGCGCAGCATCCTGCCAAACCGGCCCCGCAGAATCAATTCCGACAGGCGCGCGGGCGATTCGCTGATATTCGTGCTGCCCGGACCCGCTTCTACTGAAGCTCAGGAACCAGTCCAGGTGGAGAGCGGCCATTCCTAAGCGCGGCAGACAAACCGAAGGCGAAGACGAACCCGTCGAGAAAAAGCGCGGCTCGCGCGGTCTGTGGAACGGGGCAATCAGCTTCAGCCTGATCCACATCCCGGTCAGCATGCACACGGCAGCGAAGGCGCATCAGCTCGACCTCAACCTGCTCGACAAGCGCGACTTCGCGCCGGTCGGTTACCAGCGTTACAACAAATCCACCGGCAAAGTCGTCGAGTGGAGCCAGGTGGTGAAGGGGTTCGAGTATGAGAAAGGCGAATACGTGGTGCTCACGGACGAGGACTTCCGACGCGCCAACGTCGAAGCGTCTCGGACCATCGACATCCAGACCTTCGTCGATCGCGACGCGATCGCGCCTTACTACTTCGACACGCCCTATTTCCTCGTGCCCGACAAGGGTGGCGAGCGCGTCTACGCGTTGCTGCGCGAAGCGCTGGAGCAATCGAAGAAGCTTGCAGTGGCGACGTTCGTGCTGCGCAGCCGACAGCACGTCGCGGCGTTGATGCCGGTCGACAAGATCATCGTGTTGAATACGCTGCGTTACGAGGCGGAGATCCAGCCGCATCCGGACGCTGCCGCCGGCGCCAGGAAAGCCGCGGGCAACGCCAGCGGGCGCGAACTGACAATGGCGATGAAACTCGTGGACGAGATGACCGAGAAGTGGAAGCCCGAGGTGTTCGCGGATACCTACCGTGACGACCTCATGAAACGTATCCAGCAGAAAGTGAAGGCCGGTCAGACCCACACGTTGACCGAGCCCGAGGAAGACGCGGGCGAACCGCGAGCCGCCGCCGGCGGCAAGGTGGTCGATCTCATGTCGCTGTTGCAGCGCAGCCTCGATCAGAAGGGCGGCACGGGCGAACCTGCCGCGCGTGCATCGAAACGCAAACATGCCTCGGCCCGCCGGCGCACGACCAACGCGCGCTCCGCGCGGCGCGCGTGATGTATGGCCGATGCGGGGAATCGCGGCGGTGAACACGCGCGGCTGAAGCGCTACGCCGCGAAACGCGATTTCAAGAAGACCGCCGAGCCGAGTCACAAGGCGCACTCGGCGAGCGGCAAACAACTCATCTTCGTCGTGCAGAAACACGCCGCGCGGCGCCTGCATTGGGATTTTCGCCTCGAGTGGGAAGGCACGCTGCGCAGCTGGGCCGTGCCCAAGGGTCCGTCGCTCGACCCGGCCGACAAGCGGCTGGCCGTGGAAGTCGAGGACCACCCGATCGCGTACGCGAAATTCGAAGGCGACATTCCCAAAGGGGAATACGGCGGCGGGCATGTGGATCGGTGGGACAACGGCCATTGGGAGCCGCACGGCGACGTCGCCAAAGCGCTGAAGAAAGGCTATCTCGAGTTCGAACTGTTCGGCCAGAAGTTGTCAGGCCGATGGCACCTGGTGCGCACGCGTATGCAGGGCAAGGCCCAGCAGTGGCTGCTGATGAAGGCGGGCGATTTCGCCGCGCGCGTCGGCGCCGATGCGGACGTGATCGATGCCGGCAAGGCGGACGAAGACGGCCGCATGGTGCGCGCGAGGAAGCTCAAAGCGCCTGTGGCCGTGCCGAAACCGGTACGCGGCGGCGCACCGAAGCCGCGTTCGGGCCAGTCGAAAGGCGCTCATGGCAAAGCCCTGCCCGCCTCGATCAAGCCGCAGCTCGCAACGTTGGTCGACACGGCACCCGAAGGCGATGACTGGGTGTTCGAGCTCAAGTACGACGGCGTCCGCCTGTTGTGCCGCTGTGACGGCGACGACGTGCGCTGCATTTCGCGCAACGGCATCGACTGGACTCACAAGGTCCAGCCCATCGTCGCGGCGTTGGCGAAGCTCAAGCTTTCCGGGGCGTGGGTGGATGGCGAGCTGATCGTCACCGATCCGAACGGCCGTTCGGACTTCTCGCTGCTGCAGCACATGCTCGAGCAAGGGCGGCTCGAGGAACTCGGTTTCTGCGCGTTCGACCTGCTGTTTTACGACGGCAAGGATCTGCGCGATCTGCCGTTGTCCGATCGCAAGGCGCGGCTCGATGCCGCGTTCAGCAAACTGCCGGCCGGCGGTCCGATCCGCCTGGCCGATCAGATCCACAGCGACAGCGCCGAGTTGTTGAAACGGGTGTGCAACCAGCATCTCGAAGGCCTGGTGGCGAAGAAGATCGACTCGCCGTACACCGGCACCCGATCCGGGAACTGGCTCAAGGTGAAGTGTCACCGCGAGCAGGAATTCGTGGTGGGCGGCGCTGCCTACCTACCGGGGCGCGGCACCGGCACTTTTTCTTCCCTGCTGGTCGGCGTCAAGTCGGGCAAGGGACTGAAATACGTCGGGCGCGTGGGTGGCGGCTTCGATGCGCAGGAGCGCGCGCAGTGGGTTGCGCGGGTGAAGAAGCTGGCGCGCAAGCACAGCCCCTTCGACCAGTTACCGGAAAAGCGCTCGGGGGAGATCTGGCATTGGATGAAACCCGAGCTCGTGATCCAGGTCGCCTTCGCCGATTGGACGCACGGCGGCATCCTGCGTCAGCCGCGTTACCGGGGGCTGCGGGCCGACAAGGACCCGAAGTCCGTGGTGCGTGAAGTCGCGGCGCATACTGAGGACGTCGTGAGCACAGCCAAACCGAAACGCGGCAAGAAGATCGCGGCGCCGAACCGGAACGCCGCCGCGCCGAAGGCAAATGTGTCAAAGACCGGCGTGCCAACGAAGTTTGCGCACCTCACACACCCCGACCGCGTGCTGTTTCCCCACGATGGGATCACCAAGCTTGAGCTCGCGGAGTATTTCGACGCGGTGGGCGAACAGGCAATGCCGCACTACCGGGATCGCCCGCTGTCGATCCTGCGCAATACACACGGCTCGACACCGTTCTTCCAGAAGCACTTTCTCAAGAAGTCCGCGGATGGATTGCGCGTGGTGAAGATCCGGAATGCGGACAAGGATCCGGACTTCGTCGTTTGCGATTCGCCCGAGGGCCTGCTGCAACTCGCGCAGGACGGCGCGGTGGAGTTGCACAGCTGGGGCGCGCTGGCGCGCAAGCCCACCCATGCGGATCGCCTCACCTTTGATCTGGACCCCGGCGCGGAGCTCCCCTATCCACCGTTGCGCGAGGCGGCGCTCGCGATCCGCAAGCTGATGAAGGATTTTGGACTGGAATCCTGGGTGAAGACCACCGGCGGCAAGGGCCTGCATGTGGTCGTGCCGCTGGCGGGCACGTTGCCCGACTGGGAGACGGCCAAGGAATTCACGCGCGGCGTTTCGCTGTTCATGGAGAAGCTTGCGCCGACGATGTTCACGTCGAAGACGGGCGAGCGGAACCGCAAGCAGAAGATTTTCATCGACTATCTGCGCAACGGATTCGGCGCGACGGCCGTCGCGGCCTTCTCGCCACGCTGGCGGCCAGGCGTGGGCGTCTCGACCCCCGTGGGTTGGAGTGAACTCGACGACGATGTACGCGGCACACATTTCAACCTGCACAACGTGCCGGATCGCGTGGCGAAGCTGCGCCAGGATCCGTGGGCAGGTTATTGGATCTGCAAGCAGGCTCTAACGAAGGCGATCTTGAAGCGGATGAAAGGATAAGAGGGACAGGCCTATCTATTGAGAGCGGCCCTACGGGCCTCGATACCTGTGGTCAATAAACAGGCATGTCCCCTCTTGATCCTCTTACCGTTCGATGCGGTACTCAACGCCGGCGCGCGTCTCTTCCGAACCGCGCTGCACTTTCACGCCCACATCATCCGACAGTTTGTACCGTAGTGCGATGACCTCGCCAGGCTCGAACAGCCCGACTCCGTAACTCAAGTACAACCGCGGCGACAGGTACTCGCCGATCGTCAGCGCCGAGCCGCCGATCATCTCGTTCTCTTCGACGCCCGCCTCATCGAGCCCCAAGCGCTTGCCGATCCGCTTCGCAACCAGCCCACCCGCGGCCCCCTCGAGCGACTGCGTCGCCGACGCCAGCGCATCCTGCGAACCACCGCTGGCGCTGCCCACATCCGACAGCGACCTGCCCGTCACGAGATACGACAACGCATCCGCCTCGCCGACATTCGGATTCGACACCACCGTGATGATGGGCCGCTGCGCCGAGCCGCTGATCTGCAATCCCGTCGAAAGATCGCTGCGGATCTCGCGCGTCGCCACGATGCTCAGGCGCGGGTTGTCGAGCGGCGTCCCCGCGAACAGCAGCCGGCCATCCTTGATGGTCAGGTCCTGGCCATACGCCTTGTAGCGCCCGACCACCGTCAACTGTCCCGATCCGGTCGTCGGCGAACCCGGCGCCTCGCGCACCACGAGCTGTCCAAATACCTTCGCATCGAGTCCATATCCGGTGACTTCGATGTTGTCACCGAGCTTCACCGTGACGAGAGCCGTCAACGGCAGCCCCGCGCTCTCCGCCGCGCGATCCACTTCCTTGCCGTTACGAATCACCACCACGTCGGGCGACACACCCGGCGGCGAATCCTGCGGCAACTTCTGCAGGTTGATGACCGCGCTCGGAATCGTCACCTCACCTTTCAGTAGATAACCTTTGGCGTCGCCCGTCAGCGTGAGTTCGGGAGTGACCACCACGTTGGCAGCGGGAATATCCGCCGCTAGAAATTTCTGCCCGCGGATCTTCAGGTCGACGACACCGCGTTCGTCCATCGTACCGTCGAATTCGAGACGCCCCTTGCCTGAAGCGACACCGCCCGCGAGATTGAACCCGCCGCTGCGCTTCGCTTCGCCGCGGACGCTGCCGTCGCGCAGTTCGATGCCGAGCGCGCCGAGATCCGCCTGTAGTTTGGTGCCGTCCACGTTGCCGGTGAACTCCGGCTTCGCGATCGTCCCACCGACCTCGATCTGCGCATTCACCGTGCCGTCCAGATTCGCGACCGACGGCAGGAAGGCGCCGAACGGCGCCAGCGTCGGCATGTCCGCCTTGATCGAGCCTGCAATGCGCGGCGCCGGCGCATTCAGCTCAGACGCGGTGATGCTCGCGCTGAGGTTGCCGCCATGATCCAGCTTGGCGGTCAATTTCGCCGTCGCCTTCATGCCGGCGAACTCCGCCTGCATGTCGAGGTTTTCGTAGATCAGCAACGTGCCCTGGTTTGCGAGCGGCGCGATCGTCTCTTCTCCGTCCGTCACCACCAGCCGCGCCGATTCGGAAGTGACGGCCAGATCGCCCAGCCACTTTCCGTCCGCGCCACGCCGCACCCGGCCATGCCCCTGCACTTCGCCCTGCAACTCGCCCGCCAGGGCGTCCGGCGCGATCGAATTCGCGAGTTTGAGCGGCACGTGTTCGAACGAATAACCGGCATCGATCGGCCCGGCCGTCTCGAACTTCACCGCCGAACACAAAACGGTCGGCTTCTCTTCCAGGCAGGTTTGCGACAACTCGAACACGCCGCGTTCGAACACCAGGTTGGAAGGCTCGCGCAGCGAGAGCTCCGCGATATCCGGCGCCTTGATCCGAAGCGTCGTGAGCTGCCCGCGCCAGCCTTCTTTCGTGCGGCCACCCGCGAGTTCGATCGAGCCGTCGACCTGCTCGCTGTCGGCGTTCACGGCCACACGATGTTTGGCCTGATTGCCGGACGCATCCAGCGTGATTTTCATGAAGTGCTGTCCGCCGACGTTCACCTGCGTCGCCACGGCCTGCACCTTGCCATCCGGATCGAGCGGGCTCGCCACCGTCGCATCGACGTGTATCTTCGCCACCTGGTTCTCGCCCATGCCGAGTCCCTTGCCGTCGGCGACTCCCGCGATGGTGATTTTCGGCCACACCCCGCGCACGGCGAAATTGCCGGTCAAACTACCCTGCGTATCCGGCACCCAGTCGTTGAGCGAGGCCACGGCGAGCTCGACCTTTGCATCGATGCGGTTGCGGTCCACGTTGGAACCCTTGACCGTGATGCGGCTCTGGCCCGACGCCAGCCGCAGATCGCCGGCCAGTGTCGAAGGCGCCGCGAACTCGATGTCGCCATCACCGGATATCGGCCGGCCGCGCAACTGCCCCGACAACGTCGCGATGTGCAGCGTGCCGCTCGGCCCGGCTTCCGCCAGCTGCCCTCTGCTCGACACATCGAGGTTGATGCTGCCCTGCCAGTCGGCCAGAAGCTCGCCCGGATTGAAGTCGCGCGCCTGCGCGTTCAGATCCCAGCCGATCTGCGGCTCGAACAGCACCGTGCCATTCAATGCGAACTGCCCCGCGCGCTGCCTGAGCTCCAGCCGCTTGATATTCGCGAGTTTGTCGGTGCCGGTGATATCGAGCACCACGTGGGTCAGTTCATTCGGCGGCCCAACATCGAGTTCGCCAGCCGCCGCGTACGCCTCGGGCGTGCCATTCACGGTCAACGCGCCACGGCTGGCCAACACGCGCCCCGCCAGCTCCTGCGGCACCACGACTTCTTTCCATTGAACCTTGAGCTTACCGCGCACGGTATTCGCCTCCGGGGTCACGCGGCCGGAAACGATCAAATCACCTTCGATGTCACCCGGCTTCACCGCCAGCGTATCGATCAGCAATTCGCGCGCGGTCCAGCGCGCACTCAGCCCGACCTGCCTGATCGTCGCCAGCTTCTCCTTCTCCCGGTAGATAGTGGCGTCGGCCAGCATGAAATCCGTGACCTTCACCTCGAGTGGTGGCTCTATCCACAGCGGCTCATCGGGCTCCGGCTCGTCCTTCTCCGCTGGCAGCACCAGCGTCAATCCGCGCACCCGCGCGTTGTCGATGCGTAACACACGCGAGAACAACATCATCAGCGTGGGATCCACCGTCATCGAAGCGATCGAGATGCGCGCCTTGCCCACGCCACCATCGAAACTGAAATGGGTGACGACCAATTGCCCGGCGATCGTGCCGTCGATGGATGAGTACTTCACCTCGGGCGCAAAACGCGCAGTCACCGTTCCGGCGACCCAACGCGCCCCGGAGGTCGTGAACAGCAGCCACGATGCGAGCGCGGCGATCAGCAAAATCAGCAGCGCGAGCGAACCGCCGCTCCACATCAGCACCTTGCGAAACGAAGGTGCCTTCATAGATCCGGCCCGAGCTGTATGTGCAGGCGCCACGTGTCGGAGACCGGCAGGTTCGACTGCACCGGGAACCCCACGTCGATGCGAATCGGCCCGAGTGGCGATCGCCACCGGGCGCCGACACCCGCACCGACATTCAACGACAGGCTGTCGCTGAACGCGTCACCCGCGTCGACGAATACAGCCGCGCCCCAATCTTCAAGAAAGTAGTACTCGTATTCGGCGCTCGCGACAGCCAGGTACTTGCCGCCGACGATGATCCCGTTGGCGTTTACCTCGCCGATCTCGTGGTAATCGAAACCACGCAGCGATCGATCGCCGCCCGCGAAGAACCGCAGGTCCGGCGGCAACGAATCGAAGTTGCCGACGCTCATCGCGCCGACTTCACCGCGTAGTTTGATGCGCGCCTTCTCGCCCTGCGGGATCAGCCATGTGAGCCGCCCCCAGCTCTGCACTAGGTCGGTATCCGACAGCAACGCCTCGCGGCCGACCCGCACTCCGAAGTCGAGCACGTAACCCTTGCGCGGCGCGAGCCGGTCGTTCACGCGACGGCGGCTCAACGAGCCTTCCGCGAACAGCAGCTTCGAAGAGCCGACCTCGAGGTTGTCGTCATCTTTGCCCAACTCGAAGTCGCCGCGCAGATACTTCAATCCGATCGTGCGCGTGAAGCCGTGCCAGCGCTTTTCCGAACGCGACGCCGCGAGCTGAAAATTGCGCGAGCGGCTGACATCCGTGGTCTCGTCGCGATACGCGAGGCCGAAATCGTAGGAGCGGTCTTCGCGGCCCGGCCGCGGGATTCCGTAGTGAAGCGCGGCATCTTGCAGCCGTTGCGAATACTCCGCCTGCACGTCGGCCTTGTGGCCGCTCTGGTTGAGCCAGCGCCGCTCGACTCCCACCCGCACGCCGGCGCCGAAGTCGGTGCTGTAGTAGACCTCGCCCGAATACACCGTCCGTTCGTCGCGATTGAGCAGGATGTCGATGGGCACGGCGCCGTCTTTTTTCTCATCGAGCGCCGGTTGCACCGACACGAGCTGGAAATAGTCGGCGTCCACCAGCCGCTGCTGCAGGTTCAACACCTGCTCGGAATTGAAGAACGCTCCCTCTTCCCACGGTACGAACTCCTGCAGGAAAGTATCTGGAAATGGCGCATCGCCCGTGAAGCGCACGTCACCGAATTTGTAGCGGACGCCGCTTTCCCAGGCGAGATCGACGTCGACGGATTCTTCATCCGCCTTCACCGTCACGCGCCGATGCGTGATCTTGGCGTCGAGATATCCCGCGCCGCGCAGCGAAGAATCGATGACGGCCTTGCTGGCCTCATAACTCGCATGATCGAGCCGCTGGCCGACCTTCGGCACGAATCCCTCGATGGCATTGCGCACGCGGCGCTGATCCTTGCCATCGCCCGCCACTTCCACGCGCGCGGTGCGCACGATGGCGGGTTGGCCCGGCGTGACGATGAACTTCGCCTTCCAGCCGTTATTCGCGTCGCCGGTAAGCTCTTTCTGAACCTGGGCGTTGTAGTAGCCGAAAGGCTCGAGCGCCAGCTTGATCTGTTCGTCGGCGTCCTTGAAGGCGGACCTGAGTTCGGCGCGTGAGATGTCGCGTTTGGCGTATTCGTTGATCGCGAGGTTTGCGCGCACGGCGTCGCCTTGCTCTTCGGGCAACCCCTCGATATCGACATCGACGCCGGCCGCGCGGACAGCTGCCGCGGCGAGCAGCAGAAACAGAGTCAGACCAGGAGTTCGTCCATTCGCCCGCACGTCTAGAAGATGGCTTTGAGCAGGATGACCGTGACGATCAGACCGATGAGGAAGATGACGCCGACCGTGCTGCCGAGAAACTTGAGCATGCGAATCTCCGGGGAAATCTTCGGAGAAGATCGCGATTTGGAGCCCGTCGGTCTGTAAGGAAATTGGTAGTCGCGAGTGGGATCGAACCACCGACCACCTCCATGTCAAGGAGGTGCTCTACCACTGAGCTACGCGACTACAGTGCGAACGTATCTATCTGATCTAATTGAATTTCTCTTGTCGCCGTCCGTATGATCTTCGAGCGTCAAGCTTCGCGGAGGCCCCGCGATTCTCCCGCGCCTCGAAAACGAGCCGCGATTCTACCCAGCTTGCGCCTGCTGGCAAGCACGTAGCTTAAAGCTGTTCCGGCGACCGCCTGTTTGCCGGCGCTCCCTCAGCGGGTGTGGATGACCTGCGGATCGAAGGCGGGCGCCAGCGCTAACAGCACAATGCGGCTGATGACCACCAGCGACGGCAGGCACAGCAGTGCGAGTTCCCACTTGCGCCCCGCCGCACGCGGAACGGGCAGCTTCGAGTAGGACACCAGAGCGCAGCAGCTCGAGAGCAGCAACAGACTAAACAGCCCCAGTGCGCCCAGTAAAAAATAGTTGAAGAGCGCTTTGCCCTCGGGCTCGAATTCGAAATTCCGGGCGAATTCGGCGCTGGCCCGCCGCGCGGACCACCGGGCAACCACCGGCGACAGAAAACCGAGCGCCAGGAACAGATAGCTGCACGCGCGTGATGTCAGGACCAATCTGGTGAATCTAACTACAGCGCCAGGACTGGGGCGCATCACAAGACCTGGACGGGTGTTGCTACCCGGCGCGTCGCCCAACCACCCGCCAGGCCTCCAAGCACCACCGGCACCCACCCGACCAGCAGCAAAACCATGGAGAAAGGCTCGCCTGCCGACCCCCAGGCCTGCCCGTTCCGGTTGCTGATATTGATGCCGAAACGGATCCAGAACAGGAAGCCGATGAATGTGGCGAGCGCCGCTAACACTCCCGCGACCCGGCCTCGCAAGGCGATTGCCGGCAATATCGAATGGAACAGCCAGAACGCAACCGCGGCCAGGCCGAACACGATGAACGGCGCCGACGGAAAGAAGATCACGAAAGGCACGCGCGATCGTCTCGCCATCGTGTAGACGACAAAGATCAACGGCACGGATACCAGGGCTCCCACCAGGCCAAACTTGAGCGCCGCCATTCCCGTTTCCCCATCCAGGCGGACCTGCGTTTCCTTGGCCGGCGAACGTTGCCATCGCTCCACGCCCAAGCCTGCGAAGATGCCGGACACGATCGGTAACCAGCCGATGACTATGAACATCGCCATCAAGGCGCTGAAGGTCGGCATCACCTCCCGCTCGAACATGACGCCGCTCCAGACGGCGATCCACATTGAATGGCAGACGTAGGTAATCACTCCCGCGACCCAGCCCGCGCGCCGCGCACGACCGCGGGTACCGGGAAACACGCCGTATGTGAAAGCAAATGCGGCGGCCGCGCTCGCGAACAACACCACGGGCGAAACCCAGGCGTAGGCAGAAGCCGGCAGTCCGAAATCGAAGCCGAACTTCGGCATGACGAGCCACGTGAACAAGCGGCCCGTCAGCGCGCCGAACGCGCCCACCGCAAGGGAAACGGAGAACAGATCGGTCGAGCGAGTTTGCACGGCACGGAATGTCGCGCGCGGCGACCGCGGCACGCAAGTAGTTCGATCGCCCTTGGCCCGCAGCAATTCCGATTGCTGCGCTTCAACCCACGGAACGCACGGAGGAATTCGCCATTGTGAAAAATTGTGGCAAGCGAGCGACGCGCCCGGAAAGCGGGGGAGAAATCTCCTCTCCCCCTTCCTCGACCGGCCTGACTACCTCCGGACAGGCCGGCACTTCTCGACCGATTCCGCCACCGGTTCCTGGTCGCCGAGCATGCGCGCGTTGTTCATCGCAAACACGGCATTGACACCCCAGCTCAATTGGCGCGGATCCACGGCACCGGCGGGCATTTTCGGCAGCGGCGTCGGCGTGCACGCGATCAGCCCGATCTTGATGCGAGCGTCATCGATCGAGTGGACGTACGCGCCAAGCTCGACCAGTTCGCGCATCGTGCGGTCCATTCTCTCCTGGAATTCTTCGACCGTGATCGGCGGCAACGGATACATCTGCGCCACGACGGTTGCGCAGCCGGCGCCTGCGACGAATAGGAACAAACCTCGAATGATCGACATCTTCATGATCTCTTCTCCCTGTTAGTCGTTATCTGGCGCCTGCGAGAAGCGCCGCGTTGTGAACCCGATATGGATGCCCGGACGGCAGTTGTGAAGTGAGTGCGACTTGCGCCGCGGCATGCGCCGCGCGCGCCGCGGCGGTGTTGCCAGCCTGTCGTTCCGCCTGGCCGAGTGCATCGAGCATGAGACCCGTTTCGGTCGGCGACGTGTTGCCGGCCCGGTGACGGCGCTGCAGATCCCGCAGCAACGTCAACGCTTCCGGCACCCGCCCGGCGGCGAGCAGGAACTCGGCCCGAAACCGTAGCGCGCGCATGACTTCGAAAGATTCCGGCGAGTGGCCGCTCTCCGAAAGCATGCGGATGACCGTGTCGATCTCCGCGAGCGCCGCAGCGTATTGCCTGCTCGCCGCCAGCGCGCGCGCCCGCGCTTGCCGGGCAAACGGCAGTTCCGCGGCCCAGTCCTGCGGCAGTGTCGCGAGAGCAGCGTCGGCACTCTGTAAACCGCGGGCGCCATCACCGAGCTCCACGTACACGCTCGCGAGGATACGCTGCTGCAGCGCGCGTTCACCCGCGGCCGTGGTCCGGGTTATCAGCGTGATGAGGCGATCACGCGCCGCAGTGTAGTGACCGAGATCGAGATCGATCAACGCCATCGTGCGTTCGAGTGTCACGCGATCGGCCGCGCGCAGCCGCAAGCCCTGCGAAATCGTCAGCGCACGTTGCGTGGCGAGTTCGGCCTCGGCGAGCTGCCCGGCATTGCGCGCAATGACGGCAAGACTGAGCAGCGACATCACCGTCTCCTCATGCGTAGTGCCGAAACCGAGTTCGGTATCGACCGTGCTGCGGCGCATGTCGGCGAGAGCGGTCGCATCGTCGCCGTCGATGGACGCGACCTGCGCAAGAATATTGCCGGCGTAGGCGCGCGCCTTGGTGCAATCCACCTGCCCGCTCTTGCAAGCGTCGCGCGCGCTCATGGCGAGCTGCCGTATACGTCCAAAGTCCCCGCCCGTGCGCAGCAATGCCTCGGCCAGGTGCACGCGGCTCTTGTTGAGCGCCGCGTCATCGGCGGGCGCGTGTTTTTCGAGCACCGCGATGGATTCCCCGAGCACCGGCGCCGCCGCTTCACTCGCGCCGAGCCGCGTGTACATGCGGCCGAGCTCGCCCAACAATTCTCCCTGCAGCTGCGGCTGGGCGCCGAAGTCCCGGCGCGCGCGCGCAACGGCACCGTCGACCATCTGTTTGCCGGTCACCTCGCCGTCGTGCCCTTCCGTGGCTTCGGCATCGTTGACCATGTCGAACATGAAATCGCGCACGGCGGCGGTTCGTTCCGCGTGTGCCTGTGACTCGCGGTATTGCAGCCACGCGACGACACTGGCACCGACGACCAGCGCGAAGCCGATGCCCGCGACTGTCGAGGCCAGCCGGTGGCGCATCGCGGCCAGGCGCACCACGTACCAGAAGCCCGGCGGGCGCGCCGCGATGGGTTTGTGCGCGATGTAGCGCCGCAAGTCGTCGGCAAGATGCGCGGCCGAGGCGTAGCGATCTTCCGGCGCAATGCGCAGCGCCTTTCCTACAATCGTGGCGAGGTCACCCGTCAGCGCCGTGCGCAGTTTCGCGACCGAGCCGAAGCCGCGCGCCGCCGCCGCATTCCCATCGATGGCGGCGTCTTCGAGCCGCGGCAGCGCGCCGCGACTGAAGGCGGCCAGGATTTCCACCAGCGTCGCGCGCGCGCCGTTCGAGCCGCGATACGGGACCGCGCCGCTCAGCAGCTCGTGCAACACGATCCCGAGCGAAAACACGTCGGTCAGTGTCGAGATCGCGGCGCCAACAATCTGCTCGGGCGCGGCGTACAGCGGCGTCATCGCGCCGCCGATCTGCTGCGTCAACGGCGCCGCGGACTCCGCCTCCCCCAGTAGTTTGGCGATGCCGAAGTCGAGCAGCTTCACCTGGCCATCTTCGTCGACCAGGATGTTCGAGGGCTTGAGGTCGCGATGCACGATCAGGTGTTTGTGCGCGTGTTCGACCGCGGCGAGCACCTGCAGGAACAGCGCCAGCCGCGCGGCCAGATCCAGTGCGCGCGAGTCGCAATGTTCATTGAGTGGAGCGCCGGCGATGTTCTCGAGCACGATGAACGGCTGGCCCGACGGCAATACGCCCGCGTCGTACAGACGCGCCACGTTCGGGTGGCCTAACAACGCGAGCGCGTCGCGCTCGCGCGCGAAACGCTCCGCCTCGGCCGCTCCCTGCAACATGAACAGGGGCATCTTGAGCGCCACCGCCCGCTTCAACGAGCCGTCGGCCCGCTCCGCCAGCCACACCACCGACATGCCACCGCGCCCGAGTTCGCGCAGCAGACGATAACCCGCCAGCACCTCTCCGCCAGCAAGTGCCACGCCGGGATCGAGCTGCACGACGCCATCGAGCACTGGCGCCACGAGTGCACGCGTGTTTTCAGGAGCCAGCGCGCTCGCCAGCAAGCGTTGCAGGCGCGCGTGCAGTTGAGGATTGGCCGTTGCGAGCGTGTCGAGCGACGCCGCACGTTCGGACTCGTTGGCGATCAACAGGCGATCGAGCCAGTCGAGCGCCTCGATATCGCTCAAGGCGCGACTCCGAGAGCCTCGTGCAGGAATGCCTTCGCGCGTTGCCAATCGCGTTTTACCGTCGGACCCGAAATCCCGAGCGAGTCGGCGATCTCGGTGACTTCCATTCCCATGATCACGCGCATTTCCGCGACGTGCATGAGACGCGAGTCGACATCGCCGAGACGCGACAACGCGTCGTCGAGCGCGACCAGTTGTTCGGGAGTACCGCCCATGTCCGGGACGTTCGCGCCGAGCGTGAGCGGCATCAGCTCGGCCGAGCGCTTCTGGGCCAGGCGCTCGCGCGCCATGTCGACCAGCAAAGAACGCATCGCGCGGCTTGCGTAGGCCATGAACGCACCCGGATTGGGAAACTGCAGGTCCGGACGTCCACGCAGGTTGAGATACAACTCGTGCGCCAGGGTCACCGTCGAGATGGGCGCGTGTTCGCGGGACAGCCGCGCCCGCGCGAGGCGCAGGATATCGGCGTAGCTCGCTTTGAATTGCTCTTCGAACCCTTCCGCCAAAAGCCCTCCGGCCTGCGCATGGCAGGGGGCGATTCTGCAGTAGGGTTCTACGGGAAACCATGGATTGTTGAGCCTCATTCATAAGGCGGATCTTTCCGCCCTTGGGGCTCAACGATCGAGTGTCGAAAAACTTGTCAGTTCTGCCGGAAGTCCGACGCCTGTGCTTGGTAGGCTCGCTGATCGCGCATCTTCACGGAGTCCGAGTGCCTTTCACCGTTTCCCACGCCGCGGCGGTACTGCCGCTGCATCGCCTCAGCAGACACTTGCTGCCCATGAGCGCGCTGATGATCGGCAGCATGGCGCCCGACTTCGGATACTTCTTCTCGCTGCAAGCGAGCCGCCTCCTGACTCACAGCTTCGCGGGGCTTTTCGTCTTCGCAATGCCGGCGGGACTGTTCGTCTGGATCTTCTACGTGCAGGTTCTCGAGAAAGCGACCATCACGCTGTTGGGCGACAACTGGCACAAGCGCTTCGCGCGCACCGAAGCGATGACACCGGCGCTGATACTGCGCGCCGCCATCGCGATCGTCGTCGGCGCGGTAACCCACCTTCTCTGGGACTCCTTCACCCATCGCGGGACTTTCGCGACCGATGCCTTTCCCGCGTTGTTAGGCCCCACACCCGGCGTGAGCTGGTTGCCGATCTATCACTTCCTGCATGGATTGAGTTCGGTAGTTGGGCTCGTGGTGCTGGGATTCTGGGCGCATGGACTGCACCGCCAGCCCGCCAAGGCGCTGATCCGGCCGTATCACATCAGCGAGCGCGCGCGTTTCATCGCACTGGTCGTGCTCGCCGCGGGCTCGGTGCTGGTTGGATTGGTGGATTGGCTGCCGTACGCAGGCATGCGGTACGACCTGCAGTTCTTCTACGCGGCCGTCGGTTCGATGTCGGGGTTTTTCGTCGCGTGGTGCGGCATCGCCGCGTGGATGTGGCTGCGAGCAAAAAAGACCAGAAAAGGGGACATTCCGAGTTAACCGGAAAACTGTTGGCGGCCCGCAACGAAAAGGCTGAAAACTCGGAATGTCCCCTTTACGCGGAGCCGCTGCCGGTGAGGCCGAGCTCTTGCTGCTTGAGCTTCTCGATCGCATCCCGCAGGCGCGCGGCCTCTTCGAACTCCAGGTTCCGCGCGCGCTTGAACATCTCCGCCTCCATGCGTTTGATCTCGCGCACGATCTGCTCGGGCGACAACATCCGCAGGTTGGGCGCCGCCTCTTCCGCGCCGCGCTTCTTCTTGCCCATCTTGTAGCCGAAGTCCGTGGTGTCGGCGCGCGCGCCTTCCATCACGTCCGTCACGTTCTTCTTGATGGAGATCGGCGTGAGGTTGTGTTCCTTGTTGTACGCCAGCTGGATGTTGCGGCGCCGATCGGTCTCGGCCATCGCGCGTTGCATCGAGCCCGTCACGCGGTCCGCGTACAGGATCGCCTTGCCGTTCACGTGACGCGCGGCGCGGCCCATGGTCTGGATCAGAGAATTGTCAGATCGCAGGAAACCTTCTTTGTCCGCGTCGAGAATTGCCACGAGCGACACCTCCGGCATATCCAGGCCTTCGCGCAGCAGGTTGATACCCACCAGCACATCGAACTTGCCCAGCCGCAGATCGCGGATGATCTCGACGCGCTCGACGGTCTCCACGTCCGAGTGCAGGTAACGCACCTTCACGCCGTGTTCGTGCAGGTACTCGGTGAGATCCTCCGACATGCGTTTGGTGAGCGTCGTGATCAAGACGCGCTCGTCCTGATCCACGCGTAGTTTGATCTCGCTCATCACGTCGTCGACCTGCGAAGCGACCGGACGAATCTCCACCACCGGGTCGACCAAATGAGTGGGACGCAGCAACTGCTCCACCGTCTGCGCCGCATGCCGCGCTTCATACTGACCCGGCGTCGCCGACACGAAAATCATCTGCGGCGAAAGCTGCTCCCACTCCTCGAACTTGAGCGGCCGGTTGTCCAGCGCCGACGGCATCCTGAATCCGTATTCCACCAGCGTTTCCTTGCGCGAGCGATCGCCTTTGTACATGGCACCCAGCTGCGGAATGGTCTGATGACTCTCATCGATGATCAGCAAGGCGTTCTCTGGTAGATAGTCGAACAGGCACGGTGGCGGCTCGCCGGCCGCGCGCCCGCTCAGATACCGCGAGTAGTTCTCGATGCCCGCGCAATACCCCACCTCTTTCATCATCTCCATGTCGAACATCGTGCGTTGCTCGAGACGCTGCGCCTCGACCAGCTTGTTCTGCTCGCGCAGCACCTTCAGCCGGTCGCGCAATTCTTCGCGGATGAAATCGATGGCGCCGATCAGGCGCTCCTTCGGCGTCACGTAGTGAGAACCCGGGTACACCGTGTATCGCGGCACCTTGCGCTGGATCTCGCCCGTCAACGGATCGAACGTTGCGATCGATTCGATCGTCTCGTCGAACAATTCGACCCGCACCGCTTCGCGCGCGGATTCCGCTGGAAAGATATCCACGACGTCGCCGCGCACGCGGTACGTGCCCGCCTGCAGATCCATTTCATTGCGCGTGTACTGCATGTCCGCGAGCCGGCGCAGCAGCCGGCGCTGATCCATGCGTTCACCGCGGTTGAGGTGCAGGATCATCGAGTGATAAGCCGCGGGGTCACCCAAGCCGTAGATCGCCGACACCGTCGCCACGATGATCGCGTCCGACCGCTCGAGCAGCGCTTTGGTCGCCGACAAACGCATCTGTTCGATGTGTTCGTTGATCGACGCGTCCTTCTCTATATAGGTGTCGCTCGAAGGCACATAGGCTTCGGGCTGGTAGTAGTCGTAGTACGAAACGAAGTATTCCACCGAGTTCTCGGGGAAGAATTCCTTGAATTCGCCGTACAACTGCGCGGCCAGCGTCTTGTTGTGGGCCATGACCAGTGTCGGGCGCTGAACTTGCTGAATGACATTGCCGATCGTGTAGGTGTTATGGACGAGCAAGCCGCCATGACCCGCGAAGAACGTTTCTGGACCCGGCACAGACAAGTCATACACATACGGGTGCGGGTATTCGACGCGCGCAAGGCTCTTCACCGGTGTCCAACGAACACTGCAAAGCTTGGCGACCGGCCTGAATTTCGCCCACCACGTCAGGTCCACGACCGGTCTTTCGAGCGCTGCGCGGCCCAATCCACTCAGAATGCGCTTCAGTAAATGCCGACTTGGCTTCCGCCGCCCATTCTCCAGCATCGTAATCATCGGGCGGCAGCAGCCAGCACGCGCCGCCACTTCGCTCTGATCGAGGCCTAACGACTGTCGCAGCTCGCGCAGTAGAGCAGGCGAGATTTTCACGACATCGACATTCGTATCTCGCTTGCGACTGAAAAACTTCTGCAGTCGCGCGAATTTCTCGGGATGTCCAAATCCAACCGAATCTGCGAAACGTTTCAGATCATCGCGGCCCGAGATAGCGACAAATTGGTACACATCACCAGCGTGATCTGTATTGGTTGCTCGCTTTATCTGTTGTCGAATTCGCGCGTGAATGCCGAAGCGCTTGAGCGCATATGCGAGGTCAGACGCCAGAGTTTCGCTCGCAGTTGTCGCAATCACCTCGCCGCCGCAGCCAACCGTGCCGTCTCCATCGAAGTAGGAGCGCAGCAAAATGCCGAGCGATCGATTCGAAAGTCGCGGCCAAAAATCCGGAAGGTGTTTGTCCCACGCGTTCGACCCGCAGGTCTTCGAAAGTAGAGTCGTCAATGCCTTCGACGAAACCTGGTAATCGGAATTCGGACGCACCAAGAATGGCATTCCGAGTTCGCGCAGCGCCGTTTCGATTTGCGCCCGAATTACCGGATGATAATTGGAGATCGTAAAGAACCGATTCTGTGAATTGCCTTCCGCGATGTAGATGCCGAACAGCGAAAGAACCGGATCACTCAAATGAAGTTGGTTCGGCAGCCGGCACTCCCGCTTTTTGCCCCCGATACTCACTGCAACTTCAGCATGGACACCGCCAAGTCGCGACCTCAATTGCACGTAGTCGCGCACTTTCACGCCCGATCCATGAATACCGAGCCGGATGGCCCTCATCTTGTTGAATGGGTTCAGACCAAAGTCTTTGAAAGCGGTGACAAGGTTGCCGTAACCGCCCGCGACCGAATAGGCCATGATCTGTTCTTCGGCAAACACCGACAGCTCGGTGTCGACGAGATACGGAATTACGTCCAGAACCTGAAGGTCTTCATCTACCTGAATGGATTCAGGCGCGGGAAGATGATCGCTTTCGAGAACCTCATCGGTTCTGACCAGCTTCAGCTGTCCTTCTCGCAGAACCCAGAGATTGTGATCGCCAGTCAACGTGACAGCACGGCCGCATTTGGTCGTGAGCCGATACATCTTCTCGGGTGCTTTGTGACGCAGCAGAGCCGCGACCGGAAACCGAGAGGAGACGCCCGTCGCGGGATCGTATGCGTGGGTAGCAAAAGTCTTGTCGACGCACGCGTACTGCTCCGTTTCACTATCAGCCGAAAGGCGCGGGACAGACTCAATGAGCTGGTCGATGAACGGCCCTGCCTGGACGATTCGTGTAATCGATTTGCCGCCGACACTTTCCACGAGATAAAGAGGGTCGAGATATCCGACGCTCTTCCCCGATCCCGTCACGCCCAGCAACGTCTGATGCTTGAACCCGTCATTGATCCCTTCAACCAGCTTCGCAATCGCCTGCGGCTGATCGCCGGCTGGCGAGTAGTCGGCTTTCAATACGAACGGCTTCTTTTCCATGCTTTCAAACGCTCAGTGTGCGAATTGGAATCGAACAGAACCGCGTAATATACGCGCTCAGCCCGCCGTCCCAACCCCTTCCCCCAAAACTTTCGTGTGCCCGCCATGCCCAAGTTTGAAAAAGATCCAACGGCCATCTCGAACCTGACCCCCGAGCAGTTTCGCGTAACCCAGCAGAACGCCACCGAGCGGCCGGGCACCGGCCAGTATCTGCACAACGATGAACCGGGCATCTATGTCGACATCGTTTCAGGCGAACCGCTGTTCGCCTCATCGGACAAATTCGAATCCGGCTGCGGCTGGCCGAGCTTCACCAAACCCATCGAACCTGCGAACGTCAGCGAGCTCACCGACAAGTCGCTCGGCATGAGCCGCACCGAGGTGCGCTCAAAACATGGCGACAGCCACCTCGGACATGTCTTCGACGACGGCCCCGAGGATCGCGGCGGCCTGCGCTACTGCATCAACTCCGCCTCGCTGCGCTTCATCCATCGCGACGACATGAAGTCGCAGGGTTACGAGGCTTACCTCGACCAGGTGGAAGAACGGCGTTGAACGGCCCGCCGGCTCCGGCTTCGGGCTGTGTACTGAGAGCTAAGCCTATTCGGCTTGTTTTCCATGGGCTTACGCTTCCACTGGCCTGTGGCTGCAGCGCGCAGATCGCGTAAGATACGCGCCCGTTTGACGGGTCCCGTTCCACCCACCTTTTATAAGAGTCCAATCGTGCCCAACTCGCTCAGCCGACGCGTTCAACGCGTCAAGCCCTCGCCCACTCTCGCCGTCACCGCGCGCGCCGCGAAATTGAAGGCCGAGGGCAAGGACATCATCGGCCTCGGGGCCGGCGAGCCGGATTTCGACACGCCGAAACACATCGCCGACGCGGGTGTCGAGGCGATCAGGAAGGGCTTCACGCGTTATACGAACGTCGACGGCATCGTCGAGCTCAAGGACGCCATCATCGCGAAGTTCAAGCGCGACAATCAGATCAGCTACGAGCGCAACCAGATCCTCGTGAGCTCGGGCGCGAAGCAGACCATCTACAACCTCTGCATGACGGTTCTGGATCCGGGTGATGAATGCGTCATCCCGGCGCCGTACTGGGTGAGCTACCCGGACATGGTGTTGCTCGCGGACGGTTTGCCTGTCACGCCTAACTGCCCGGCCTCGCAGGGTTACAAGATGACGCCGCGCCAGCTCGAAGCGGCGATCACGCCGAAGACCAAGCTGCTGCTCATCAACTCGCCCTGCAACCCGACCGGCGCGGCGTACACACGCGCCGAATGGCGCGCCCTTGCGGACGTGCTGCTGGAGCACCCGCGCGTGCTGGTCGGCACCGACGACATGTATGAAAAAATCTGGTGGGGCGCCGAGCCGTTCTGCTCGCTGCTCACCGTCGCGCCGGAACTCTTCGAGCGCGTCATCACCATCAACGGCGTCTCGAAGTCGTACGCGATGACCGGCTGGCGTCTCGGCTATTGCGGTGGACCGAAGGACATCGTCAACGCCATGTCGACGATCCAGGGCCAGAGCACCAGCAACGCCTCGTCGATCACGCAGAAAGCCGCCGTGGCCGCCTTGAACGGCGACCAGAAATGCGTCGCGGACATGAACGTCGAGTTCAAGAAGCGTCACGACTGGTTCATCGGCGCGCTCAATCGCCTGCCGGGCATCGTTGCGCTGCCGGCCGCCGGCGCGTTCTACGCCTGGGCCGACTGCAGCGCCGCGATGATGGCGTTCGGTTGCAAGGACGACAACGCCTTCGCCGAAATGCTCATCAACGACGCGGGTGTCGCGGTGGTGCCGGGTTCGGGATTCGGCGCGCCGGGCCATTTTCGAGCCTCGTTTGCGACCAGCATGGCCGTGCTGGAAAACAGCATCGAGCGAATGAAGAAGGTGCTCGAAGCCGGACCGGTCAAGAAGACCGCCTGAAGTCATCGGAGCGGCGGTGGAAAATCTCGAGACCGCCGTTCCCAAACCCGTGACTCGCGCGGATGTTGCCGCGTGGATCGTTGCAGCGCTGGCACTCGGCCTGATCATCAAGCTGCACCTGTTGTCCTCGCTGCTCGCGGGGCTGCTGGTCTTCAAACTCGTCGACGTGCTCACTCCGTGGCTGCGCCTGCGTGCGCTCGGCCGTGACGGTCCGCGGGTGTTGGCGGTCACGTTGATTGCCACCGCCGTCATCGCCGCGCTGGTCGGGATCGGCATCGGCATCGTGGCCCTGCTGCGTCACAGTGGCGAAAGCGTCCCACTGCTCATGCAGAAAATGGCGCAGATCATCGAGGACGCGCGCGCGCTGCTGCCCGAAAGCCTGCGCAACTCCATCCCGGGGAATGGAGAAACCCTGCAACGCACGCTGGCCGAATGGCTGCGATCGAATTCCACATCGTTGCAAGTCGCGGGTCGCGGCATCGGCCGCACCGTGGTCCATGTATTGATGGGCATGGTCATCGGCGCGCTGGTGTCGATGCAGAAGGCGACCACCCACAACGAGCGCCGCCCTCTCAACGAAGAGATCGTGCGCCACGCGGCGCGGCTCTCGACTTCATTCCAAAGCGTGGTGTTCGCGCAGTTCTGGATCTCACTGATCAACACGACGTTCACCTGGATCTACCTGGACGTGGTGTTGCGCCTCTGCGGCGTCGACTTGCCACTGGTGAAGACATTGGTGGCACTCACGTTCGTGGTTGGCCTGCTGCCGATTGCCGGCAACCTGATTTCCAATACCGCCATCGTGGTGGTTTGCCTCAGCCAGGGAGTGCCCGTGGCCGCAGGCTCACTCGTGTTCCTGATCGCAATCCACAAGCTCGAATACTTTCTCAACGCGCGCATCATCGGTTCGCATATCAATGCTCGTGCGTGGGAGCTGCTGATCGCGATGCTGGTGATGGAAGCCGCATTCGGCATTCCGGGACTGATCGCCGCGCCGATTTTCTACGCGTATTTCAAGGAAGAGCTGCGCGCGAAGGGGCTGGTGTGAACAGCGCCGTCGGTTGCCTGCGTAGAATCCGCCCATGGAATTTTTCATCTGGCTCTTGATCCTGCTGGTTGCCGCGGTTGCACTCACCGCCATCGCGCGCCGCCTGAACCTGCCTTACCTCTCACTCATCGCGCTCGGCGGCACCGCCCTCGCCTTCATCCCCAACGCGCCCGAGTTCGAGCTCGATCCGCAGCTCACGCTGGCGCTGTTCGTCGCGCCCGTGTTGCTCGACGCGGCGTACGACACTTCGTTGCGCGATCTGAAGCGCATGTGGGTGCCCGTGCTCAGCCTGGTGGTCATTGCTGTCGGCATCACCACCATCGCGGTAGCTTGGCTGGTTCATCGGATGATGCCCGGCATCCCCTGGGCCGCGGCGATTGCGCTCGGCGCCATCGTTGCGCCACCGGACGCTGCGGCCGCCTCCGCGGTCTTGCGTCGATTGAATCTGCCGCATCGCATGCTCGTCATCCTTGGGGGCGAAAGCCTGCTCAACGATGCCACCGCTTTGCTGGTTTATCGCATCGTGGTGGGCGCAGCGATGGGCAGCGCGTTCACGACCGGCAGCCTCGCACCCCAAGCACTGGCGATGTTCGGCAGCGTAGTCGCCGGATTCATCCTCGGGTGGATAGGCATGAGGATCATGCGTGCGGTGACAGATGTGCCGAGCGCGATCATCCTGCAGTTCGTCTCCACGTTTGGCGTGTGGATTCTCGCGGATGAAGCGGGCCTTTCCGCGATCATCACGCTGGTGACGTATGCGATCACCATTTCGCGCCTCGGCAGTGGGACACAGAGCGCGCGTATGCGGCTGCCGTCGTATGCCGTGTGGGAGACGGTGGTGTTCGTGATGAACGTGCTCGCGTTCGTGCTCATCGGGCTGCAGCTGCGGCCGATTCTCGGCAACCTCGAAGCGGATGTGCAGACGCGTTATCTGCAGGTTGCCGCCGCCGTGCTCGGCATGGTGGTGTTTGTGCGCTTTGCGTGGGTGATGACGTACAACCGCGTGGCGTACTTCAAGTTCAAGTGGCTGGGCCCGGGTAGTTGGCCCGGCCCGACGCTGCCGTCGCTCGGTGCGAGCACGGTGGTCAGCTGGTGCGGCATGCGCGGCATCGTGACACTCGCGGCGGCTTATGCCCTGCCGCTGCACTTTCCGTATCGCGATCTGATTTTGCTGTGCGCGTTTGGCGTCGTCGTCGGGACGTTGATCGTCCAAGGGCTGACGTTGCGTCCGTTGATCCTCGCGATGCACCTGCGCACCGACAGCACCGTGGACGACGAAATCCGAGTCGCGAAGGCGCGCCTTGCGAAAGTCGCGAATGAAATCCTGGATGGCGATGGAACGGAAGTCGCGGAAATCCTGCGCGATGAGTTCTCGACGCCGGTGGCTGACGGGGATGGGGTTACGCCCGAGAGCGGCCGGGTCGTGCGGAACCGGCTACGCGCGCGGATCGTGACGGCGCAGCGTGAGGTGTTGGTGCAGATGCGGGCGTCGGCGGAGATTGGGGATGATGCGTTTCATCGGATTGAGGAGAGGCTGGATTGGGCGGAGGTTAATGTCCGCTGAGCCGACTGCAATTGAGCAGCGCGGAGATGCATGAACTGAAATCGGCGAACGGAATTCGCGCTCACCTAGTTAGTACATCTCAAGGACGTACGAACTGTACAATTTGCAATCTTGTCGACGGCGTCTAGGTGCGCATCATACCGACACCTCGGCAGCGCTTGCCGTAGGCTAGCTCGATGTCAATCAAACGCCCTCCTCGCCTTCGCACTGCCGCCGCTCGAGCAGCTGTTCGGGAAGTCGCGCGCGCAGACGCGAGCTGTAGGAGCTGCTCTCACCGGCATGGCCGATGTGGTGGGTCAGATGCGCGTCACGCGCTGGCGGCAGTTTCCGGAACTTCCAGATCGCGTGCTGCATGCGATCGCGTCAAAGGCACCTAACACGAGGAATTCAATTCGCGCGTGCTACGGCGTGTGGCGCACATGGCGTAGGCAACCACTCTAGTTAGCAGTTGTACAACAATCGGGCCGGGGTCACGCGGAAGAGTCCAGCAATACAATGTTCGCGAAGCGGGGGCCTAGTCCGTCAGAGATTCCTATCGAATTTTAGACACTTCTTGTCGTCCTCACTCGATGGGTAGATCTCCTTGGCTGGCTTCAGATTGCGTATGAGTTCCGGAGGAAAACAGGCTGTCTGCCAAACTATCGTCCAATCCTTTGCTTCAATCGCATCGCCTTTGAGTTGAAGCACCACAGCAATGGCCGGCTCACTTGAGATACTTCCCATGTGAGGAGCAAATAGATTCAGTGTAAGCCGTCTCGGAACTTCGCCGTCACCCGCGATCTTGCGGACTCGCTGCAGCACCACGCGATACTCATTCGAAACGATGAGATCGCCATTCGGAAGCTCTACTGATGCCGATTTCAAAAACCTGACGCTGTGCGGCGCACCCACGACTACGAGCGGCCGGACGGATTGATCTTGGGCAACTGCGGGAATTGGCTCGACCATGAGTGCTGCGTACGCGATGGCGAAAGCGACTACTCGCGTTCTGATAGAGCAGCTAGTGCGCATAGAGTTTCAACTTGCTCAATGGGTCTTTAGTGTGATCACGATACATGTAATTGCCAACTTGCCGTCCAATCCCGTAGATTGTTTTTCCGCTGGCATTCCACATGAACGCTGGAAT
The DNA here is from genome assembly GCA_039931065.1 of Pseudomonadota bacterium. Classification (GTDB taxonomy): domain Bacteria; phylum Pseudomonadota; class Gammaproteobacteria; order Steroidobacterales; family Steroidobacteraceae; genus CADEED01. The sequence goes on from JBDTSP010000004.1 coordinate 170,933, forward strand.
CGAACGAGCCTTCACAGCCGAATGATCGGACTCTATCCCCGGACGGGGTGATTGCGAAAGCCTGCGGTAATGGACGTGTCCGACTGCAAGGTCAACAATGTTCAGAAGATGCCCCCTCCTCGGTGCCTGCGGGTGTAACTCCTGCAACCCTCTCGTTTTCGAGGACCGTTCAGAAGTAGAGGAATAGGTAGATCAAGTTCGCAGGCAATCGCACCCGTGGCCGATCGCCTTCGTCTCGTGCAGAATCCCGGCATCGAATCCGGGAGCGTCGCCAATGAAACCCCTCCGCCTATCTCTTATCTCGCTGGCCGCTGCTACTTTGACCAGCGCAGCCCTCGCCGTGCCCCCGATCGCGACCTACATCGCCTTCCCCGAGATCGAATCCATGAAGATCTCGCCGGAGGGCAAATTCCTCGCCGTCACGAAGCGTTCGGACAAATCCGAACTCATGACCGTGCTGCGTTACCCCGATCTCTCCATCTCTGCCCACACCTACATGGGCGACTTCATGGAAGTCGAAGTGTTCGAATGGGTCAACGAAAAACGCTTGTTGATCCAGCCCGAACGTCTCTTTCCCGGCTACCGCGCTTTCAAGCAGCCCACCGGCGAAATCATCGGCTTCGATTCCGACGGCAAGAAAACCGAGATGTTGTTCGGCTACATGGCTGCCGCGGGCCAAAGCGGCCACATCATCCAGCAGCGCGAGTCGATGGATGCCTGGGCGCGAATCATCGACATCCCGCCTGACGACTCGCAGTCCGTCATCATCCAGACACGCAGCTACGGAACGAAGACGGATTCCAGCTCTCTCCAGCGGATGAATGTCCGCACCGGCAAGCTCTCGCGGCTTTCCGGCTCACCCGTCAGGGAAGCGAACTTCATCACCGACTCGAAGCATCAACCTTTATTCGTCACCGGCGAAACCATCCAGGGTGACTACGAGACCTATTGGTACAAGCCCGCTGACAAAACCTGGCAGCTGGTCGCATCGAGCGCCCAATCGGCCGGCAGCATCTGGCCCTTCGCCGAATCGGCGAACGCAAACGAGTTCCTCGCGCTCGACGACTCCGACACACCCACCGCGAGGTTGATCGCCTGGAACCCCGCGACCAAGGAGCGTCGAGAACTTTTCCACAGCGACGCATCGGATTTGAACATCGAAGGTATCGACCCCAATCGCACAGCCTGGGTCTACAGCTACGTCAATCACTATCCGGAATACTGGTACCCGGATCCGGAACATCCGCTGGCGCGCGCGCACCGGATGATGCGGGCGACCTTCAAGGATGCGAACGTCACATTCACGAGCGAAACACGCGACATGTCGTTGGCCGTCGCGGAGGTCAGCTCGCCGACCATGCCTGCCGAGTTTTTCCTGCTCGACGTGAAAAACCTGAAGGTGCTGCAGCGCCTGGCAAGCAGGCCCAAGCTCAAGCGCGAAGATCTATCTACCACCGATCCGTTCGAGGTGGTAGTGAGAGATGGCAAGAAGATTCGCGGTTACCTCACCACGCCGAGAGGCAGTTCTGGAAAGGACATGCCGATGATCGTGCTCGCGCACGGCGGTCCGCACGGCCCCTATGACCGCTACGACTTCAACGAAGAAGTCCAGTTGCTGGCCTCGCGCGGGTTCGCGGTGTTGCAGGTCAACTTCCGCGGCTCGGGTGGCCGGGGCAATGCGTTCATGCTGTCGGGTTACGGCCGCTGGGGCCGCGAGATGCAGGACGACATCACCGACACCGTCAAATGGGCGATCAAGTCCGGTCTGGCGAACCGCGATCGCATCTGCATCTACGGAGGCAGTTACGGTGCCTATGCCGCGCTGACCGGCGCGTTCCGCGAACCGGACATGTTCAAGTGCGCGGTCGGCATGTCCGGCATCTACGACCTGCCGCTGATGTTCACCCGGGGTGACATCAAGGAGCTGGATCGCGGCGTGCGTTATCTGCGCGAAGCGGTCGGCACCGATGAGCAGGAAATGCGGCAGCGCTCGCCGGTCTACAACGCGGACAAGATCAAAGCCAAGGTGATGCTGATTCACGGCCGGGAAGATGAGCGCGCGCCGTTCGAACACGCCAAGCGCATGCGCGCCGCCCTGCAGAAGGCGGGCAACGAGCCGGTCTGGATCAGCGAAATGGGCGAAGAGCACGGCATTTTCAACGAAAACCATCGCGCCGAGGTGTACGGCCAGATGCTGGCGTTCTTCGAGGCGAATATAGGGACAGCCGCGCCGGCATCGAAGTAACCCATCACTTCGGGCAGAATCCGGGAATCCTTTCCGGGAGCGGGGCTGATGTATCTCCTTCGCCCATGCCTGTTGATGCTGGCCGCGGTTTTGCCGGCGAGCGCGCTCTGCGCCTTGCCGCCCGTGTCGGCGTATATCAACTACCCGGAAATCGAGTCGATGAAGGTTTCTCCGAACGGAACCTACATTGCGTACTCGCAGCGTTCGGACAAATCCGAATCAATGACCGTGGTGCGTTATCCGGATTTCTCGGTGACGGCGCAGACGTCCATGGGTTACATGCTCGAGATCCAGAGGTTCGACTGGGTCGGCGAAAACCGCCTGCTGATCCAGCCGGCGCGCCGGATTCCCGGGTACCGGGTGTTCAAGGTGCCGACCGGCGAAATCATGGCGTTCGATGTCGGCGGCACGAAGCTCGATGTGCTGTTCGGCATCCATGCCGGCAAGGAGCAGGTGGGCCATCTCATCCGGCAGCGCGAATCGACCAACGCGTGGGCCGAGATCGTCGACATACCGCTCGACGGTTCAAACTCGGCGCTCATTCAAACGCGCAGTTACGACACGACGACGGACTCGAGCTCACTGCAGCGGCTGCAGGTCCGAAACGGCCGTCTCTCGAGACTTGCGGGTTCCCCGGTCAGGCTCGCTAACTACGTCACCGACCGGAACCATCAGCCCCTGTTCGTCACCGGCGAGACAGCCACGGGCGAAGTCGAGGTGCACTGGTACCGGCCGGCTGACAAAACCTGGAAACTGGTCGCGAGCAGCGAAGAGCCGGCGACATTCGTCCGGCCTTTTGCCGAGGCCGACACCCCTGGCGAGTTCCTCGCGCTCAACGACGTGAAGACTTCCACGTCGTCCGTGATCGCCTGGAATCCAACTACTCGCGAGCAGCGCGTGTTGTTCCGCAGTACGGTCTCGGACGCGCGGGTCGAAGGTGTGGACTCGAACCGACGCGTCTGGTTGTACGGCTACGACGATCATTACCCCGGTTACTGGTATCCGGACCAGGAACATCCGCTGGCGCGCGCGCACCAGATGTTGCGGGCTATCTACAAGAATGCCAACGTCACGTTCACGAGCGAGACGCGCGACATGTCGCTCGCGGTCGCGCAGGTGAGCGCGCCGCAGATGCCGCCGGTGTTCCTGCTAATCGACGTGAAGAATCTGCAGATCTTGCAGCAGCATCCGGGACGCCCTGTTCTCAAGGACGAGGACCTTTCGGCGACCGAGCCATTCGAAGTGTCGGTGCGCGACGGCATGAAGATTCGGGGCTACCTCACTACTCCGAAAGGCACGACCGGGAAGAACCTGCCGATGGTCGTGCTGGTCCACGGCGGCCCGCATGGCAGCTTCGACCGTTACGACTTCGATGGTGAAGTGCAGTTGTTCGCCTCGCGCGGATATGCCGTGCTGCAGGTCAATTTCCGCGGCTCGGGCGGACGCGGCCGGGAGTTCACCTTCGCGGGCTACCGCCGCTGGGGCCGCGAGATGCAGAACGACATCACCGATGCGGTTCAGTGGGCCGTCGAACAAGGCACCGCGGATCCCGACCGGCTCTGCATCTACGGCGCGAGTTATGGCGCCTTTGCCGCGCTCAGCGGCGCGTATCGCGATCCGGACCTGTTCAAGTGCGCGATCGGCATGTCCGGCGTCTACGACCTGCCGCTGTTGTTTGAGAAGGGTGATATTCAATCGCGCGAGAGCGGGATGATCTATCTGCGCCAGACGCTGGGAACGAACATGGACGATCTGCGCAAACGCTCGCCGGTATACAACGCGGACAAGATCAAGGCGGCCGTGATGTTGATCCACGGCAAAGATGATCGGCGCGCGCCGTTCGAACATGCGAAGCGCATGCGCGATGCGCTGAGGAAGGCCGGCAACAAGCCGGTGTGGATCAGCGAGATGGGCGAGGAACACGGCATCGTCAATCAAAACACCCGCGCCGACGTGTACACCGCGATGCTCGAGTTCCTCGAAAAGAACCTCGGCAAGTAGTGGGAAATGGGGACACTCCCCATTTCCTAGCAAAAGGGGTCAGGCCGAGCTGCCAGGACGACACGCAACCGGCTGTCCTTTTCCTTTCGATTAAATCGGCATGTCCCCTTTTTTCCTCGCGGGGGTGGCGGGCATGGCGCATAGTGGCGCGCCTCCGCAAAAAGAACGACACCTCCCGGGGACCGCCATGCACATTCATCCGCTCAAGACCTGCGCGATTGCTTTCGTTGCCGCCCTGCTCTGCAGCGGCTCCGCCAAGGCAGCCGACGAAGCCACGCCCGCTCACGCCGAAAAGTGGCGCATCGATTGCAACGGACACGCAACCGACGATGGGCAGGTCCAGTTCCGTGTGACGCCGCATGAAGGCGAAGCGATCCTGGTCACCGCCAAGATCTTCCGCGGTCGCGGTGAACACTTCGTCGCGCAGGACATGCTGAAGGCATTCAAGGATCAACTGCCGCGCAAACGCTTCGGCGCCGAAATCGTGGCGAGTCAACAGGTGCTGGTGAAGCCACGCCCGGGCGAGCCTGAGTTCACGGTGGAGATCGTCGAAGCGGCCGTGCCGGGAATGCATTTTCATGTCACGAAGGGCTGATCTGTTGATGCGCCCCTTCTTCCTCACCAGCGCATATATAAGAGTGGCCGGCGGAGCGGTTTTTATCAGTATTGGTGATATCTTGTAATTATCAGCATTGCTGATATATTGCGGACATCACTAATACTGATAAGCCGCCATGCACCCGATAACCACCCCCACCCAGCTCGGCGCGATCCTCACAGGCCGGCGCAAGCAACTCGATCTCACTCAAAGCACCGTCGCCAAACGACTTGGCGTCGGGCAAAACCGCCTCTCCCAGCTCGAGGCCAAACCCGAGACGATGACCGTCGAGCAACTGCTCGCGTTGCTCAACATGCTCGGCCTCGAGATGCGAGTGGTGGAGCGCACCGCTCCCGGCAAATCCAAAGTCGAGTGGTAACGGATGGCCCGCGCATCCCGCTCCCTCGTCGTGTGGGCGAACGGCGTTCGCGTCGGCGAATGGCGCCTGCCCGCGCGCGGCCCGCAGGAGTTCCAGTACGACGAGGCCTGGCAAAAGTCCGACGAATCGCGACCGCTGTCGCTCTCCCTGCCCCTCGATCAGAACACGTTGCGGCTCACCGGCACGGCCGTCGAGGCGTACTTCGACAATCTCCTGCCGGACAGCGAGGCCATCCGCCGCCGCCTGCAGGATCGCTTTCGCACCGCATCGCGCGGACCGTTCGACCTGCTCGCCGCGATCGGCCGAGACTGCGTCGGCGCCGTCCAGTTGTTAGCACCTGACACGGCCCCCGCGGACATACACAAGATCGAGGCGCAGCCGCTCAAGGATGGGGACATCGCGCGCGACCTCAGCGCCGCCACCTCATCCAGCACGATCGCAGGCGCAGACGACGAGCTGCGCATTTCCATCGCCGGCGCGCAGGAGAAAACCGCGTTCCTGCGTCACAACGACCGCTGGTGCCGGCCCATCGGCTCCACGCCGACCACCCACATCTTCAAACTACCGCTCGGCCTGGTCGGCAATCGCCAGGCCGACATGCGGACGTCGGTCGAGAACGAATGGCTGTGCGCGCAGATCGTCGCCGCGTTCGGGCTGCCGGTGGCGAATTGCAAGATCGGTGAGTTCGGTACACAAAAGGCGCTGATCGTCGAGCGCTTCGACCGCGTGCTGCATTCGAGCGGCAAATACTGGCTGCGCCTCATGCAGGAAGATTTCGCGCAAGCCACCGGCACGCCCTATCACCTCAAGTATCAGTCCGACGGCGGACCTGGCTTGTTGCAGATCGCCAGAATCCTGCGCGGCTCGGCCGAAGCCGAGCGCGACCTCGCGACTCTCTTCAAGGCGCAACTCGTGTTCTATCTGCTCGCCGCGACCGACAGCCACGCCAAGAACTTCAGCATCCGAATCCAGGCGGGTGGGAGATTCCAGCTCACACCCTTGTATGACGTGCTCTCGGCCTGGCCGATCATCGGCAAGAAAGCCAACGAGATGCCGATCGAGAAAGTGAAGCTGGCGATGGCGATGCCCGGCGGCAAGCCTCACTACCTGCTCAAGACCATTCAGCGGCGGCATTTCGAGGTGCTGGGAAAACGCATGGGTCTGGCGGACGCGAACTCCCTCATTGAAGAGACCCTCGCGCAAACACCTGCGGTAATCGCCGCAGTGCAGAGCGCCGTGCCGAAAGGATTTCCGGCGGCGTTGCTCGATCGAGTTCTGGAAGGAATGCGCAAGTCCGCGGTCTGATAAGACCGGGTCCATTTAGTGCCGAATGCCTACAGTCATGGGGCACCGGCTCCTGCAACCCGCGCCCTCAACCGCGCGCACCTTAGCGCCCAAATCCGCCGCCCGGTGGAACCCCCGACAGCTAAGGATCAGATGTATGGCGCAGCGTCCGAAGAAATCCCCGCAGCGGAAACCCGCTCAACCCAACTCGAACGGCGGTGAGACCCACCAGACCGCCGCCGCGAATGCCCCCGCCACCGCGCGCACGACCACAAATCATGGCGTCCCGATTTCCGACAACCAGAACAGCCTGCGCCTCGGCGTACGCGGCCCGACGTTGCTCGAAGACTTCGTTCTGCGCGAAAAGATCTTCCACTTCGATCATGAACGCATCCCCGAACGCATCGTCCACGCACGTGGCTCCGCGGCGCACGGCTTCTTCGAATGCACCAGGGCCATCCCCGAACTCACCCGCGCGACGGTCTTCGCGAAGAAGGGCAAACGCACCCCGGTGTTTTGCCGCTTCTCGACGGTCGCCGGTTCGAAGGGCTCGAAAGACACGCCGCGAGACGTGCGCGGATTCGCCGTCAAGTTCTACAGCGACGAAGGCAATTGGGATCTGGTCGGAAACAACATCCCGGTGTTTTTCATCCAGGACGCCATCAAGTTTCCGGACCTGATTCATGCCGTGAAGCCCGAAGCCGATCGCGGCTTCCCGCAGGCCGCATCCGCGCACGACACCTTCTGGGATTTTGTCGGGCTCATGCCCGAATCCATCCACATGATCATGTGGGCGATGTCCGATCGCGCCTTGCCGCGCTCGCTGCGCATGATGGAAGGCTTCGGTGTCCATACGTTTCGCTTCATCAACGCGTCCGGGGAATCGCGCTTCGTGAAATTCCACTGGCGGCCTCGCCTCGGCATGCAGTCGACGCTGTGGGACGAGGCGGTGAAGATCTCCGGCGCGGACCCTGACTACCACCGGCGCGACCTGTGGGAAGCCATAACGACGGGCAACCCGCCGGAGTGGGACCTCGGAGTGCAGGTGTTCGACCAGAAGTTCGCGGACTCCCTCCCCTACGACGTGCTCGACGCCACCAAACTCATTCCGGAGGAGACCCTGCCGCTGACGATCATCGGCCGCCTGGTCCTCGACCGCTGGCCTGACAACTTCTTCGCCGAGACGGAACAGGCCGCGTTCCTTCCTTCGAACGTGATTCCCGGCATCGACTTCTCCGACGATCCGCTGCTGCAAGGCCGACTCTTCTCTTACCTGGACACGCAGAAATCGCGCCTCGGCACGACCAACTTCCACCAGATTCCGGTCAATGCGCCGAAGTGCCCGTATCAGAATTTCCAGCGCGACGGCGCGATGCAGACACAGATCTTCAAGGGCCGCGCTAACTACGAGCCCAACAGTCTCGCCGAAGCCGGCGAAGAAGGCGGTCCGCGCGAAAGCCCCAAGGCGGGTTTTGTCAGCGCGGGAACCGTATCCGTGGAAGGTGATCCGGCACCGAAGCTTCGGGTTCGCTCGCCTACCTTCGCCGATCACTACAGCCAGGCGAGACTTTTCTACTCCTCGCAGACTCCGATCGAGCAAGCGCACATCGCATCCGCGATCGTGTTCGAGCTTTCGAAGGTCGAACTCGAACACGTACGCAAGCGCGTTCTGGCGAGTGTTCGAAACGTAGACGAGGATCTGGCAACGCGCATCGCGGCGGGGCTCGCAATGCCGTTGCCTCCCGCGCTCGACCCGGCGGTCGATCCAATCGAGATGCCACCCTCGCCTGCGCTTTCCATCGTGCAGAAATTCAAACCGACGCTGAAAGGCCGAAAAGTAGGACTTCTGTTCGACGAAGGCTCGAATAAGGCTGACATCGATCGCGTGTCGAGCGCCGTGAAGGAAGCCGGTGGATCCGTATTCCTGATCGCTCCGAAAGTCGGTGGTATCAAAGTCCAGGGCGGAACGCTCAAGGCGGACGGCCAACTGGCGGGCTCGCCCTCGGTGTTATTCGACGCAGTCGCTTTGGTGCTGACGGACGCGGCGGCGAAGAAGCTTACGAACGAAGCGGCCGCGGTCGATTTCGTTCGCGACGCCTTCGGACATCTCAAGGCCATTGGAGCCACGCCGGCATCGAAGCCGCTGCTGGACAAGGCCGGTGTAGTCCCCGATGAGTCCGTCACCGATCTCGGCAAGTCGTTCGTCAAGGCGGCATCGAGCCGCTTGTTCGAGCGCGAGCCGAAGTTGCGAACGCTGGCGTAATCCGAAGACGAAGTCGACTCACCACGGATGCGGAGCTATGACGTCGTCATCGCCGGGGCCGGGCCTGCGGGATCCTCCGCGGCCCTGATCCTGGCGCGCGCGCGGCGGCGCGTATTGCTCTGCGACACGGGCACGCCGCGTAGTTGGGCCTCGCACCGCATGTACTCCTATCTTTCGCGGGATGGCATTCCTCCCGCCAGATTCCGGCAGTTGAGCCGCGCACAGCTCGCGCGGTATCCCGACGTGGTCTACAAGCAGGTCGAAGTCCTGGACGCGAAGCGCATGCGAGATGGGCGTTTTGCCGTTTCGCTTGCGGACCGGCGAATCGTCGCGAGCCGCAAACTCCTGATCGCGACCGGCCTCTTCGACAACCTTCCTCCCATCAAGGGCATCGACGAATTGTTTGGCAGGTCGGTGTTCCAATGTCCGTATTGCGATGGTTGGGAAACGCGCGACCAGAGAATCGCGGTTTACGGCCGTGGCAACCGCGGCCTCGAGATGGCCCGCGCCATGACCGCGTGGGCTTCGGACATCGCATTGTGTACCGATGGCCGCGCCCGATATGACGGCGCGACCTTGCGACAGATCGACCGCAACGGAATCCGGTTGATCGAGAAGCGCGTCGACCATCTCGACGGCTCGCGCGGCAAGTTGCGAGCCGTGGTCTTCGCCGATGGCGAGACGATCGCCCGCGACGCCTTGTACTTCGATGCGCCCAGTCGCAGCCAATCGCAGCTCGCCCGCAAAGTCGGTTGCCAATTCACGCAGGCCGGCGGCATCCTCTGCGGGCGCTACGAAGCAACCAGTGTTCCCGGCGTATTTGCCGCCGGGAATATCATTCGCGACGTTCAGTTGTCGATTGTCGCCGCTGCGGAAGGCGCGCGCGCCGCATTTGGCATCAATCGCGCGCTCACGCGGGAGGATTTCGATCGGCACGCACGTTGAAATTTTTGCACGGCAGCTCACGGGCGCGTCGTGAATTTGAGAGCGATTCGCATTGGCTGTGAGTGCGTACTCACGAGAAATGTGCCTTTTCGCCCGTATTGCCGGCCTTTGTCAAAGTACACCATGCGCTCCCCACACGAGGAGAGAGACATGGCACGCGCTAATTCGAAGACAGGGAAATCCGGTGAGCCCGACGCGATCGCGTTGTTGAAGGCCGATCATCGACAGGTCGAAGAATGGTTCGAGCAGTTCGAGAAGGCCCGCGACAACGCCCGCCGTCAGAAGCTCGCTACGCAGATCTGCGATGCGCTGAAAGTGCATGCCCAGATCGAAGAAGAGATCTTCTATCCACCGTTCCTCGAAGCGACGAAGGACGATGACATGTACCAGGAAGCGCTGGTCGAACACGACGGCGCCAAGAAGCTCATCGCGGAGATCGAATCGGCCACGCCCAATGACGATGACTACAAAGCCAAGGTCAAGGTGCTGTCCGAGATGATCAAGCACCACGTCAAGGAAGAAGAGCAGCCGGGTGGCATGTTCGCCGAGGCGCGCGATTCGGACCTGGACCTCGACGAACTTGGTCGCAAGCTCGCGGCGCGCAAGGCGGAGCTCGAAGGCCAGTCTGACGATGACTCCGATGACACACCGCCGTCACGCGGCGAGCGCAAGGAAGGCGGCGTCGGCCGGCACATGAAGGCTTCGCGCTGATCGCGCAATGGGTGGCGGCGCGGACTCGTCCGCGCCGCCCGCCGATTGAGCGCATCTAACAACAGCCATTGGCCAAGCGCCTACACGCCTAATAACCTCACTCCTGCATCCGGCAATGCAACACGCGGGCAACATGCGTTGCAACCCTTCACCGAAGAGTCATCCATGAACGCAATTTCCGCCGCCGCTATTTCAGCCGCCTCGCCCGACAAGGGCGCCGTATCCTGGGGTGCGGTTTTCGCCGGTGCCGTCGGCGCGGCCGCGCTCTCGCTCATCCTCATCCTGTTAGGGACGGGGCTTGGCCTGTCGGCCGTGTCGCCCTGGGCGCATGAAGGAATCTCTGGCGTCACGGCCAGCGTATCGACCGTTTTGTGGGTCACCTTCGTGCAACTGGCCGCGTCCGTACTCGGCGGCTACCTCGCGGGCCGCCTGCGTTCGCGTTGGGTCAGTGTCCATACGAATGAAGTGTATTTTCGCGATACGGCGCACGGCTTCCTGGCCTGGTCGGTCGCGACTCTGTTGATGGCCTCGCTGCTCTCGTCCGCCGTCGGCTCCATGCTGTCGACTGGATTGAAAGCGGGTGGAACGGTGGTCGCCTCCGCGGCGACCGTTGCGGGCGCTGGTGCCGCCGCGGGCGCTGCGTCCGCGGACAAAGGCGATACGTCCGCCAACCCGCTCGGGTACTACGTGGATGTATTGTTTCGCGATGCGCCCGCGGGCACCGCTGCGAACTCAGCGCCGCAATCGGCAGCCGACAACACCGCGGAAGTTACCCGCATCTTCGCGAACGGGCTAAAGAACGGCGAGCTTGGCGCCGCCGATACGCAATACCTCGGCCAATTGGTCGCGGCGAATACCGGTCTGTCGCAAACCGATGCTGAAAACCGTGTCACCGAAACTTTTTCCAACTTGAAGCAGACGCTGCAACAGGCGGCGGATAAAGCGAAGAAGGCCGCGGACGACGCGCGCAAGGCGTCGGCCTACCTTTCCATCTGGCTGGTGGTCTCGCTATTGATCGGCGCATTCGTCGCGAGCCTCGCGGCGACATTCGGCGGCCGCCTGCGCGATTCATCCGTCCTGGCCAACTACTAACCAGAGGGCAACGACATGCGCTCGATTCTGCTGTTTTTTCTCGGTGTGCCGATTCCGATCATCATCCTGATCGCGCTCTTCGTACACTGACCTGCCCGACTACGCCGGCTTCAGCGGCCCGAGCTCGCTATCCAGATGTTTCATCTGCTCTTGCTGGTAGCGAGTGCCCGCCACCGCTGAAACCGGCACCGCCGCCTCGATGCGGTTCAACTCATCGGTCGTCAGTTTCAGCCCCAACGCCACCGGGATTTCCGCCAGCTGCCTTCGCGTGCGCGCACCGATGACCGGAATGATGTCCGCGCCTTTCGACATCACCCATGCGATCGCCAGCGCCACCGGCGTCACGCCGCGTTCCTGGGCGACCTTGGCCAGCGCTTCCACCAGGCGCTGATTCTTGGCGGCGTTGTCGCCCGCGAAACGCGGCAGGTGCGCCCGGTAGTCACCCGACGCCGCCGGACGCGACCCGGCTAACAACCCGCGCGACAACACGCCGTATGCCGTCATGCCGATGCCAAGTTCGCGCAGCGCCGGCAAGATCGCTTGCTCTGGGCCGCGGCTCACCAGCGAATATTCGATCTGCAGGTCGGCGATGGGATGGACCGCCTGCGCGCGCCGCAGCGTGTCCGCGCCAACTTCCGACAACCCGATGAACCGTATGTACCCCGCCTTCTTCAGTTCCGCGAGCGCGCCGACGGTGTCCTCGATCGGCAAGTTCGGGTCGAGCCGCGCCGGGCGATAGATGTCGACGTGCTCGACGCCCAAGCGCGTGAGCGTGTAACCGAGGAAGTTCTTGATCGCCACCGGGCGCGTGTCCACGCCGCCCCAACTACCGTCCGGCCCGCGCAGCGCGCCGAACTTGACCGACAACAACGCGCGGTTGCGCCGGTCCGCGATGGCGCGGCCGATGAGCATTTCGTTGTGGCCCTGGCCGTAGAAATCGCCGGTGTCGAGCACGTTGATGCCGAGCTCGAGCGCCGCGTGGATCGTCGCGATGCTTTCGGCTTCGTCCGCCGGGCCGTACATGCCCGACATGCCCATGCAGCCGAGCGCGACCGGGAAAACCTGCGGGCCGGTGCGCCCGAGGCGCACGGTGGTGACGGCGGGATTGGCGGAATTCATGGGCGGCTCCATCCGTGAGACGCACAAGAGTCGCACGGCAGGCGCGGTTGGGCCGTAGGTGGCTGCCGCGGGGCCAGGAAAGACGGGGGATTCGTGGTGTAAGTCGCTGATTCGTTGGGATTGCTTGACGAGCGCGGGCCTCTCGCTGAGAATGCGCGCCCTCTTGGTTCTCGGTTCCCTGGTAGCTCAGTCGGTAGAGCGTCGGACTGTTAATCCGTTGGTCGTTGGTTCGAGTCCAACCCAGGGAGCCACTTAATTTCGGTGTATTCCGGTCACATCGGTAACGTTTTATACCGAGGACTTGGGTAACACCTTCTCTAGCTCCCCGCGGTCAACCTGATGCTTCCACCCGAAGTGTGCGCATCGATCGGCTGACCGCCGCCATTCAGCGAACCCGCAAGCCGCCCTTCCTTCTGTGACGTCGTCGAAAGCGGAAGATCCGAACTCACATCTCCACCGCTCGTGGTCGCCTCAACGTTGCCGGTCGTGCCACGCGGTACGGTGATCTCAATATCGCCACCCGATGTCGAAACGTTGATCCCGCGATTGCTGCCCACCAGGCTGCATCGCACGCCTCCGCCGCTCGTGTGTCCGCGAATCTGTCCGTCGACGTGCAGAAGCCGCAGGTCGCCGCCCGAAGTATTGGCATCGACGTCACCACGGACCGTGTCCACCTCGATCTCGCCCCCTGACGTTCGCACACTGAGATTTCCGTTCACGCTCCTCGCCTTGACGTCACCGCCGGAGGTATTCAGTTTCGCGGCGCCGGTGACATCTCTTATCTCGATGCCTCCGCCACCAGTGCGAACACTGACCTCGAAACGCTTCGGAACTGTCACCTCGATATTCCCTTCGTTGCTCCACGAACCCCAGTTGAACCAGCCTCCTTTCTTATCCTTCCGTTTCGCCGTGACGGTCACTCCGTTGTCCTTCTGGACTGCGTCGAGTGTCATGGCGGCGATCTCTTCGTCCGAGCCGCGCATGCTCACGTGAACGGTCACCTGATTGGTATCGACGCCCGACACCTGCACCGACGCCGAGTCGGCGTCCACGATCAGCGCTCCACCGGGCGTGACCGTAAAGGTACGGTCGAATTTCTTTTCCGCCGCATTGGCGGACCCGGCGGCTAAGAGGACGAGGGCAATGGCCGAATAACGAGTCATGAGAGCTCCTTGGGGCGATGACGAACGCGCCGCCCATTGAGACGCGGCCAACCTCGAATGGGTTGCAATGCAGGCCCACACTTTCCGCATTTTTGCGTCCGCAATCTACTTCCTGGGATACGGCTCATTCATCGCGATGGAACCGGTCTCGAGCAGCGACTTCAGGTTCGACATGATCTTCGGCCAGCCGCCCGATACCGCTTCGATGAATTTCGAGGGATCGCGTTCGATGCTGTGGGTAATCGCGAGCCTCACCGAGCCCGCACTCGGCTCCAGTTCCATGGTGCACAGCGACTCACCTTCGGCCGCAAGCTCGGGTTTGATCCGGTGCTGCCAGCGGATGACCAGGCGGCGCGGCGGATCGGACTCGACGATCGAGCCGTCATCGAATACCTGGCCCTCATCCGACACCAGCTTCCACGGCGCGCCCTTCTTGAACGAGCTGTCGGCATCCATGCCGAACCAGTACTGCTTGATGAATGCCGGCTCGGTCAATGCGGACCACAACTTCTCCGGCGTGGTGCGGATGTAGGTGACGTACGTGAAAGTCGATCTAGCCATTGGCTTTCTCCAGGCGTTTTTTAAGGTCCGACAGCGCCTTGAGGCGCGGCTTTTCGAACTTCGCGATCCAGCGTTCGTAGACCTGTTGCAGCGGTACGGGATTGAGGAAATGCAGCTTCTCGCGACCGCGCCAAACGATGGCGACGAGGTTCGCGGATTCGAGCAGGTTCAAGTGCTGCGTTACGCCCTGCCGCGTCATGTTCAGATCTTCGCAAAGCTGGTTGAGCGTCTGGCCGTCGTGGGCGTGCAGCAGATCCATGAGCTTGCGCCGGCTGGGATCGGCCAGGGCTTTGAACAGGATGTCGGCTTCGGGGCGCTCGGCCATGGTCTACACGCAAGTAATTGCTTGCCTGCATATTAGGCAAGCCGTTACTTGCATGTCAAGCGACGGGCGGTTTCAGGTCGCGAGGCGCAGCGCGGGAACCTGGGGAGAGAACTTCTGCGCCAGCCGCACCAGCTCCTGGCATTGCTCAGGCAGCTTCCTGAGCAATGGCAGCAGATCATCGCGTGAAACCGGACGTGCCAGTAGATAGCCTTGCAATGTGAGCGCCCGATGCGGCAGCAACATCGCCAGCTGCTCCAGCCGCTCCACTCCTTCGGCGGTCACGTCGAGACCCAGATCGCGGCACAAACCGATGGTGGCCTTGGCGATGGACGCCGAGCGCGCGCCGCCATCGATGCTGTCGATGAGGCTGCGATCGAGCTTCACGCGTGTGAGCGGCAATTCCTGCAACGACGCGAGCGAGGAGTAACCCGTGCCGAAATCGTCGAGTGCAATGGCGACGCCCATGGCGCGAAGCTGATGGAGAGTCTTGATGGTGGCGGGCCCGGTCTGCAAAACCGTCTCGGTGAGCTCGATTTCGACGCAACGCGCTGGCAACTGGAATTCAATCAGCAGGGCCTTGAGCGTATCCACGAAACGGTAGTCGAGGAACTGCCGCGGTGAGACGTTGATCGCGACCTTGGCCTCTCGCCACGCGCCGCGATGCCAAAACGCGGCGGTTTCGATGGCGTTCCGCAGCACCCAGTCGCTGATCTCCATGATCAGCCCGGATTCCTCGGCCACCGCCAGGAATTCGCCCGGTAACAGGTAGCTGCCGTTGGGCATGCGCCAGCGAATCAGCGCTTCGACCACCTGGACATCGAGCGTCTGCAAACTGACCAGCGGTTGATAAAACAGCTCGAACTCACCCTTGTGGATCGCGCGCCGCAGTCTTTGCTCCAGTGCGAATTTCGCCGAGGCGGTAGTGAGGAGTTCCGGCGTGAACGTCGCGAGCTGGCTGCGGCCGAGCGCCTTGGCGCGGAACAGCGCGGCGTCCGCGGCGCGCAGCAGCGACTCGACATCCTGCTCGTGGTCCGGAAACACACTCGCACCCACGCTGACACTCACGATCACTTCGCGATCGTCGACCACCACGGGAGTCTCGAACGCGCGCACGATGGCCGCGCCGCAGGCCAGGATTTCGTCGATCTCCTCAGCGCCCTGGTGCACGACCGTGAACTCGTCGCCACCCAACCGCGCCGCGAAGCCGTTGGCGCGCGCGATTACTTCGATACGCTGTGCGATTGCCACCAGCACGCGATCGCCATAAGCGTGGCCCAGACTGTCGTTGAGCGTCTTGAAGTTGTCGACGTCGAGGAAGAACACGCCGACCCGTTCGCCCGAGGTACGTGCGCAGTCGAGCGCCTGGTTGAGCGCGGCAAACAGATGGCGGCGATTGGCGAGACCCGTGAGCGGGTCCTGCTCGGCGAGCTCCTGCAATTGGCGCGTGCGCTCTTCCACCTTGGCTTCGAGCCGCTGCTGGGCATCGCGGGTCGACGCGCGCGCCGTGGCAAGTTGCTCGGCCATCGCGTTGAAAGCCACCGCCAGTGTGTCGAGCTCGCGAATACCGCCGCTGGCGACGACGCGCGCGTTCTCCCCCTTCGCCAGCCTCGCCGTGGCGGCAACCAGGCGGCGCACGGGGCGCACGATGCTGAAAATCGTTGCAAAGCAGATATATAGCAGCACGACCAGCACCACGGCGCTGACCCACGCGACGATCGAGCCGCTCGGTTTTTCAACCGGGATGATCGTGGTCGACAAGGTTGCCGGCGGCGGCGCGACGACATTGTTAGTCACTGTCGCGGGCGCAGTGGCCGACGCGGCGGGCTGCAACGCTGTTTGGGAAACCGGCGCTTCGATCTCGAGGGTCTTCGGCAGGATCGCGTTCAGACTTTCCGACTCGCGCTTGAAGGCTCTGACGGTCGCGATCCTTTTCGACTCCACTTGCCGCAGCGTGGTTCGCGTTGCCACGAGCTGCGCCAGGTCTTCGTTCATCCCGTTGTACCAGGTAGCGCCTTGCGATTTGCGCAGCGTCAGTTCGTTGGCGCGCAAGGTTTCGGCCAGGGCTTGTTCCGCCTTTGCCAGCGGCGAGCCTACGTCGGCGCCATCGTCGAAAGAGTCGCGCGCCGCGAAGGCGACGCGCAGGTCGTCGAACTGGGCGCGCAGCTTCAACAGCGACTGCCGCGCAACTACTCGTCCGAAAATGCGAAATGCCCCATCGAGTGATGCTCCGACGCGTGCGTCCATGCGCGCGAACGCCGTGGAGTAGCGCGCCAGCAATCCGCGGCGCGCACGCCCGGAATCGATCAGCGTTGCGGCGCTGCGCTTGTGCCGTCCAACAACCTCGGGCAGCGTTTTCGGGGTTGCCTCACCGGCCTCCGACGAATATTCGCCCAGCTCGCGTTCGAGCGTGACGCGGCTGCTTGCGTAACGTGCGGCCGACGCATGGGAGTCCGCCTCGACATGGTCTTGAACGGCTCGGTCGAACCGCCCCAGCGCCATCGACAATTCGGCGGAAGACACGACCTGTTTGGCGCGCCCCATCGACGCCCGTAGCGTCGTGATCGCGCGCGCGTCACTGGCGACGCGCTCCATCTCCACGCTCCGCTGCTGCTCCAGGATCGACACCCCGTTCTCGACGATGAGATTGGCCGCTGCCGCGAGCGCCGCGACGCCCGCGAACGCGATCGCGAGCCTGGGCGTGATGCCGACGCTGCCCAGCGTGACCAGCCCTTTCAGGCGGGCGAACTGGCGTTTGAACACCTTTCGGCTTTGCTTGAACATCGTCCCAGTGCCGGTCTGACCCGCTTCCCTTCGAGCTTGTTGTGCCCGGCCAGTCTGCCGGTGCGAATGGCTTATTCACACTGCTCGTGAGACAGAACGCACACGAGATTGCATGCGCAGTTCACGTTTTTCTGTAGGCGGATTCTGATAGCGATCTGGAGGGTGCGAGAGGGCCTCCGGACAGCTGTTTTGCCCGCAGCGCTTGAAGATCGCGCGACTGATTGCGAGCCGCTCGTCGGCCGTTCGCTAACTATCTGGCCAGGTCGGCGGGCGGTCCGTGAACGTCAGGTAACCCACGATCCGTCCAGACTTTTTGATAGGCCGACTGCCGCCTTCGCCGCTGCATTCTTCGTCATGAGCAACGAGAAGCGCGAGGCACTCGGCGAAGGAGCGAAGTCCGGGCCGCGCCTGAATCGAGCCGGGCTCGATGCAGCGCATCGGAACGTGATCTCCGCCACCGCCCACGTTTCTTCGAGTAACCCACACCGACATCTTGATCCCTGCGGCGTTATTGAACCGAGCGACGATCGTGCATCTGCTTCGACAACCTGATCGACACCTTCGTCGGCGCAAAGTGCGTCGTGTTACCAAAAGTTCATCAGCTCTTAAGAAAACTGAAGGGCAGCCCGCCCGACCATGTGATCAAACGGACTGCCGCATCCGCTTTCTCTGCACGCGTCCTCGCGTTACGCTGCAATCCGGCGAACGGCGCTTAACGAGAACCCGCTATGAACCTTCGGACACTTTCCGCCGCTGTTCTAACTACATGCGTCGTGCTTTGTTCGGCCGTCCATGCGCGAGAAGGCAATACCTGGCAGGACGAGTTCCGGATCTATTCGACGGACATCGCGACCCAGTGCGCCTCCGTGCAGGATCAGCTCAAGACATTTGTCGTGGAGTCGGAACCACTTACGGGATACACACTGAAGGACGCCGTGCAAAGCCTGTGCGTATGTATTCCCGCCAAGCTCGAGGGGCTGAAGGGCAAGCTTTCGCCGCTGGACTTGCAGAAGCCCGTCAGCGAGGACGAAGTACTGAAGCTGTTCAACCCCGGCGTCATCGACAGATGCGCCGCCGAGCAGATGCATACGATGTATGCGGAAGACTGCCCGAAGAGATTCAAGCAGGCCGACCTCGACGTGCCTCATTACTGCGCATGTATGAAGGAAGTGATGAGCAACTATTCGGATGCGGAGACCGCGGCCGTTGCGGCCGCCGCGCAGGACTATCTGCCGCTGGCCGCGGCGGCGGAGCAGAACAACCTGCCGATTCCGACGCGCCCGCCGATTCTGGAGGCGTACTTTCGCGCGGATCAGAACTGCAAGGGCGTGTGGAAAGCGTTCGAAGGACTCAAGCCGTAGATTCGGCGCCTTTCCAAGGATCGCGCGCAAGAGGCGGTTGCCCTTCCCCGACGAGCGGCGGCTCATCTGCTAATTCCTATTAGGTAACTTCACTTGCCTATTAGGTAACTGCACTTGCGTGCGTTCGCGTACAGACCTGGATCGGTGATTAGAGCATCTTGCGCGCTGAACGAACCGTCAAGAATTCTCATTGGAGATTGCAATTTGAAAACTCGAACTCTGTTTGCTGCGAGCGGCCTTGCGATGTTGGCGATGACCATGGGAGCCGCCTCCTTCGCCGAATCCACCGCAAGCATCGATGCGAACGCTGCGACCGCGTTGAAGCAGTTCAACATGATGCTTCCCTCGAACAAGAAGCTGCAGGATCGCGCCGCGGGCGTACTGGTGTTTCCGGAAGTCACGAAGGTAGGCGCCGGTGTTGCCGGTGAACATGGCAACGGCGTTCTGCGGATCAAGGGCAAGACCGTCGGGTACTACACGACCAACTCGGCTTCGGTCGGACTGACTCTCGGCGCTGCGAAGCGCAGCGAGATCATCATGTTCATGACACAGAAGTCGCTCGATGATTTCATGGCGAGCAAGGGCTGGTCCATCGGTGCCGATACCGGCATTGCCGTGATGAAAGCCGGCGCGGGTGGCGAGTACGATACCGAAACGTCGAAGAAATCCATTCTGGGTTTCGTGTATGGCGAGAAGGGATTGATGGCTGATGTTTCGCTCGAAGGATCGAAGATCAGCAAGATGTGATTCGATTTTAGTTCAGGCTGATATGACGCCAGCTCACTTCGTGGGCTGGCGTTTTTTTATCTGGGGAATAGCGGCATGCAGAGCCGGCGTTTTCGCGTCGGACAAATCAGCTCGATGATGGCCGCGACCCGGATTCCTGTTGTGAGCATGTCCTTTCCCCTCCTCAGGCGGCCATGACTTCGTGTTCGTAGTATGGCGTCTGGCGATCGCTCAGGATTTTCTGCAGATCGTCGAGGGATCGCCCCTTCGGGTTGAGCCAGGCTTCGAGGTGCTCGGGCTTCAGATTGATGATCATACGGTCGTGCCCGGCAGCCGCGACTTCCGCCGGCGGTTCGTCGGTGATGGCCGCGAAAGAAAGCAGCGGAATACCGCCTTTGGGGTCTAACCACTTCGAGACGAGGCAGGCGATCAGCATCGTGCCGGCCGGTTTCGGGATGAAGTGCAGCACTTCGTTCTTGCCATTCCGGTCGACGTTTTCGAAAAAGGATTCGGCCAGCATCACGCCGTGCGTCGCGCCAAACTGCTCCTTCCAGTATTTGCCGAGGCTATCGCGCCGCGCGTTGTTTCGGAACCTACAAAGCGTTAGGAAGCCCACGTTGCGCCGAAGTATCCGGCATGGCATACAGAACTCGCAAATGCCGGGTGCAACCATCTGCTTAGTCGGCGATAGGGATGCAGTTAGTCAGCGCAACTGAAGATCTCGCGATCGGAGGCCTCCCATATCCAGGCTTCCCGATTCTGTTGTGGGACAGCATGGACAGCTGCGTTCCGGTGAATCACTTTTTTCGACACTACCTACTCCGAGGGGCGATTGGGTCGGTAAAGTCCTGGGCGCCAACAGGTCGAGCGCTGTACGACTACTTCAGCTTCCTACAGGCCCATGCGCTTTCCTGGGAGGACGTCGATCGTGGCGAGGCGAAGACGCTGCTCGCCGCCTATCGCGATTACTGCTTCAGGGTTGCGAAGCTCGCGCGCAGCACCGTCCGACAGCGACTCCTATACATCTGCGAGTTCTACGAGTTCGCACATCGGCAGGAGTGGATAGGCCGATTGCCTTATTCGCAGGAAGCCCGCCGGTCTCGCCGGAGTCGAGGAATGCTTGGTCACTTGCACCGTGGCGACCACGTGTCGACGCGCGATGTCATGCCGCGTGCGCACCTGGGCCTGCCAAGATTTCTGTCTGCAGCACAGATCAAGGGCCTCCTTGCTGCGGCAACCAACCCACACCACCGAATGATCATTCGCTTGGCCCTTGGCTCCGGATTGCGCAAGGAGGAGCTGGCGACGTTTCCGTTGGCGTATGTCGTTAACCCAGATCGGCTGACCAATAGCCGCAACATCCGCATTGACCTCGATCCTTTCGACGGCCAGGGCATCAAGACCAAGGGCAGCCGCGAGCGTGTGATCTTCGTCAGTCGCCGCTTGATGAGGGACTTGCACCAGTATGCCGTGCACTACCGCGGAGAACGCGCCTCACTGAACAACTCCGCACAACGACCTTTATTCTTGAACCAAGACGGCCAACTCTATAGCGCCGACGGCAAAAGTCTTGATCGCATCGTCCGACTGATCGGTCAGAAGGCAGGCCTCAAGGTGTGGACGCACATGCTGCGGCACACGTACGCGACGCACACCCTCGTGGCCTTGCAACGAAATCGCGCCGGCAATCGGCTCGAACCGCTGGTCTTTCTTCAGAAACAGCTCGGCCACGCTTCGCCTCAGTCGACGCTGATCTATCTTCATCTGATTCAAGAACTCGCGGACGACGCGGTGCTGACGTACGACGGCGAGCTCGAAGATCTCGCAAGGAGCGCCGATGGGCAGGCGTAAGGCTTTCGTTCGAAGCGATCTTTTGACGGCGACGGTCGAACACGCACGTGACCCCTCAACTGGCACAGTTGTGCTGTTCCCTGATCGCATTCCGCCGGCCGACTCCGTGGTTCGGTTCCCCGACAATCCCGCAATGGCTCGCGCATTCGACTTTGGCAAGTGGTATGGACTTGGAATCGACCAGATCACCTATGTTTGCCAAAAGCAGATTGAGCGATTTGCGGATCGCCAGGACTCGGACGTCGAGCCATACACGACTGTCGGTTACTGCCGAGGCGGGCTGCGCCAGTTCCTCAATTTTGCCGCCATGCTTGCCGCTGCACTCAGCCGACCGCTGCAGCTCGGCGATATCGGCCGGCCGATGATGGATAGCTACCTGAGCTTCCTGGCGGACACGGGAATGACTCTCCAGAGCCAACGGGTCGCGTATTACTACACGAAGTCCGTCCTTGGCGCCTTGGGTCGGCGGGGCCTTATCACGGTGGTCGATACCGGAGACGATGCGACGTTTCCCAAGAATGCATATTCCAACTCGCATCGAGTTGAAGTCGGCGAGAAGCCCCTGTCTCCAGCGGAAAAGAAAGCCTTCACCTTGGCGATCAAGAGCGCGGTTCAGCCAATGTTCGCGCCTGATGCCACACCGCCCTGCAGACAATTGTTGTCGCATGCCCTGTTGGTGATTGCGTTGCATACGGGCCGAAACACAACGCCCTTGATCGAGATGCCGATCGATTGCTTGCGTCCTCACCCGAAAGACGCCACCGAGTTTCTGGTCCTGTACAAGCGCAGAGGCCACACGACCAGCAAGGTTGCGCTGCGCAGTGAAAGCGGAGTCGAGCGCGTGGTCGAATCGCTGCCCACCGTCCGACCGACCGTGGCGCGATTGATCCGCCGGGTTATCGAGCTCACGAATCCGCTTCGCGATGCGGCGCCAGCGGCGCTGCGTAATCGCGTCTGGATTTATCGTAATGGCAATGGCCAGGTCACTCCCCTGTACGGAAAGCGTCTTGCCGATGACATCGCCGCGCTCGTAAAACAATTCGAGCTCAGGGATGAGGACGGAATACCACTGCGAATCAATGTCAGCCGTCTGCGGAAAACCTTTGTTAATCGCATCCACGAGATCCTTGATGGTGATCTTGCGGCAACGGCTGCGGCGGCCGGCAATCAGCCCAGAATCACAGAGCACTACTATTTGCGTCCCGGAAGCGAGGCCCGCAAGAACTGGCGCTTCATGGGAATCTGCCTCGTGAAGGAACTGAAAACCGGGACGCTCGGCGCCACTGAGCGAACGCCTCTTGGTCGTTGTTCGGACAACAAGGCAGGCGAGTACGCGCCAAAGCACGATGGCGCGGTCTGCCAAAGCTTCATGAACTGCCTGCGGTGCCGCAACTACGTCGTGACGGGAGATGACCTGTGGCGGCTTTTCTCGTTTTACTGGTGCGTGCTGAAGGAACGCGCTCGTATCGGCAAGGCGCGTTGGCAGAAGCATCTCGCACACATTCCCCGGTTGATTGATCGCGACGTCGTGAGCTCCGGCCTGGCGCGAAAGGCGTTTAGCAAGGCGCAGGTTGATGCGGCACGTGATCGCGCTCGCCGGGATCCCCACCCGTTCTGGGCAAGCCAGACAATCATCAGCGACCTGGAGAATCTCGCATGACCTTGCCGGCCACCTCGATCCACCTGCAGATCGACCCGCTCTCGTTGCTGGAAGCGGAGCGCAACGCGCTGATCGTCAGTTCGTGCGTGATTGATGGTCAGCCCGTGATCGTCAGCCGCTACGGCGATAAACAGTGGCGGATGGTGAATCATCCCACTAACAAAGTGCCTGCGGAGCAAATCATCCACTTCGACAGGGTGCCAGCGTCATTTCGGGAGACCATGCGAGCAATCGCGTATCGCTATCTTCAGCGCGGCAGAGCCGGCCAGAAGCGTCCGGGTCCGCGCGCGGTCGTAAAGCTCGTCCATGATGCGTCTCTATTTCTCCGCTACCTCGAGAGTCGAAGCGTCGCCAGGCTTGCCGAAACCACGAGCAATATATGTGCGGGCTATTTGGAGAGCTGCCGGAGGCATCGCGTGTCGAGAGGCGGCGAACGGAGGCCGATGAAGCCGGCGGCACTGGTCCATCGCTTCACAAGCGTTGAAGCGCTCTACGAGCTTAGCCAATACACGCGAGATCCGATGTCGGAACATCCGTGGCCTGGCACCTCGGCAGCTCATCTGGCGGGCCGAACGGGCGTCGGAACCGGTAGGCGCAAAGCCGGCACGCCGTTAATGCCCGATGAAGTATTCACAACCCTGTTTCAGAAAGCCTGGACGCACATTGAGCAGAGTGCTGCGCTACTGGATACACGCGACGCCTGGTTTGCGGTGTTGGCAAAGCGTGGCAAGAACTGGGACCACAGCCGCAAGTGTGACGAGCTCGCCCGGTTCGTTAAGCCACGAGGGTGGCGCAGTGCGCGGACCTTCAACAGCGCCGTGCTTGATCTGCGCACGGCCTGCTACGTCGTCGCAGCAAGTCTCTCCGGCTGCCGAAATCATGAACTCGCCTTCGTCCAGACTGGCGCGTACTACCGCACCACTTCTTCACTTGGCGCAAAGCGAAGTGACGCGCAGACGTACTGGTGGATGCGGTCACGGTCCACGAAAACGGGCGCGGGAGATACGGAGTGGATGGTTCCGGAGGCGGCCGTCCAAGCACTACGAGTTATGGAGCGATGGGCGAAGCCTTACCAAGATCAAATTGCCGCTGAAATCGCGGCGCGCAGGGCTCGCCATCCACGCGATCCAGAGATCGCTGAAGCCGAACGCCATCAAAATGCGCTATTCCTGTCGACCATCCCGCGCATGAGAAATCAGGTCAGAACGCTCTCTGGACAAGCCTTGAATATTGCGTTGAAGTCCTTCGCGCGATCGTGCAGCGTCCAATGGGCGCTCGCCTCGCATCAGTTTCGACGCAAGTTCGCCAACTACGCAGCACGCAGTCAGTTCGGGGACCTGCGATACCTGAAGGAACATTTCAAGCACTGGTCGCTCGACATGACTTTGGGCTACGCCTTAAACGAATCCCAAGAGATCGAGTTGTACGCAGAGGTTCAAGGCGAACTCGACGATATCAAAACCGGCGTTGTCGAGAGCTGGTTGGAGCCGGGCGCCAAATTGGCCGGCGGCTATGGCGCAAACCTGATGGCATGGCGTGGTTCGAATCCGGTCACCATTTTCAAGAATCGCAAACACATGGTGCGCTCACTTGCCGAGAGCACCCCAATCCGCAGCAACGGCCATGCCTGGTGCACGGCGGATGACAATCTGTGCGTGGGGAACGGGCTCGAGAGAACTCGCTGCGGAGGATGCGGCAACGCCGTGATCGGCCAGAAGCATGCGCACATCTATCGCGGGCTTCACGATCATCTGCAAGAAGTGGCAAAGCTCGCCGACATTGGCGAAGGTGGCCGGAAACTCGTTGAGCGCGACATGCAACGCTGCCGCAGCGTCCTTTCGGCTTTGGGTCAAGATGCCGGAAGCGAATCATGAGCCAGAATCGCAAGAGCGCCGAGGCTCGCGAGAAAGATTTGCGGCTTTCGATGTTGCGCATCAAGCGTGGTCGATCGAATACCGGCGCTACCCGTGTCAACTTTGCCTCTGTCGCGCGCGAAGCAGGCATTTCGCCAGCGCTGATCCACAACCACTATCCCAAAGTGGCCGATGCGATCCGGCTCGAGCAGGTTCGTGATGGCCGTGGGCTGCGGAATCGAAGGCCTGAAAAGCAAAAAAAAGAACGCGACCGGGTGCGCGCACTGCGAGCCGAGATAGCAGACCTTCGCGCCAATGTGGCCCGGTTGGCCTCGATCAATGAAGTACTTCGGTTCGAGAATGAATCGCTGCGGGCAAAAGGCCGCGAGGATGGTGTGTCGCGATCACCTTCGCAGCCATTGCACGCGGGCTCATTGCGGCGGGCCGCGACGGCGGTGATTGACGGGACCGTGGTCGGCGCTAAGTAACCCAGAATGACCCTGTCGGCACGGTAAGATCGCGCAATGTGCTACGCAGCTATGGCCCGCGCTGACTTGGCAGCGTATCTGCGCGAATACGATGCAGTGCTCGACGTCGCAACGTTCGAGCGTCTGTTTTGGGAGCGCGTGAATAGTCCCCAGTCAGGCGTCCGTTTTCCGCTCGCAATCGACCGGTATTTCCTGCAGCCGCGCAATGACGGCGAGCAACGGGTGAAGGCGGCGATTGACGCGTATCGCGCCATCAAGATTCCTGAGTGGGAACAGGAAATCTTCAAGCAGCGAAAGCGGCATGCAGATGCACAACGCGCGCTCAGCACCAAGCATACAAAGAAAGCCGAATCGGACCTTCGTGTCTCATCCCGCAAAGTTGAGCAGCTCAAAGGCTGGCTCAACGGGGTGAAGTCGATGGAGGACAAGCCGGGCGATGTGTTGGTTCATCCGATGAACTACGCGCCGGTCCTTGTTCAAACTGAGCGAGGCCGAATGCTCACGGCGATGCGTTATCACTGTCGGCTTGCGGGAAAGCCAGCATCGATTGATCGGCAATTGCCCACCTTATACAACGCTCGGAAGACCTCGCTCGAAGACTGGTGGGCGTCAGTGTTCGGTTCGAAGCATGCCGTCTTCGTCATCACTGGGTTTCGAGAAAACGTGAAGCGTCACGACATGGAGCACAGGAACTTGGCGCCAGGCGAGGAAGCCGAGAATATTGTCCTGCAATTTCGACCCCGCGAGGGCCACGACATGTTGGTGCCATGTGTCTGGGATCATTGGCAGCAGGGCCAGGAGTCGCTCAACTCGTTCGCACTGATCACCGACGAGCCGCCTGAAGAGGTGGCAGCGGCTGGCCATGATCGTTGCCCGATCAACCTCACGCGATTTGCGGCCGAGGCCTGGCTCGCGCCGCACAGCGCGACCCGATCCGCGTTGTTTGACTTGCTTGAGCAACGGCAAAGGCCCTATTACGAGAAAGTCCTCGCCGCCGCGTGAATTTGACGAACTTGCGCGTGAATCCATCGCCCGGCCGTTTTAGCCAAGCGATGTCTTCCCGAAAGCAAAGTCTGGCATTCTGAAAGTACGTGCCGAAGATCGCCACACTGCTCGCGCCTAGGCATCCAATGCGCTCGCCGCCAGGCACAAGCCACGTGTCCGATGAACAATTCATGACTTCGCACGAATATTGGCGTTTCGAAGTCGAAACGGTGAGAGAAATCGCCGTGTCGCGACACTAGACATATTGGGTCGCTCACCTTTCGGTCCAGCGGCGCATTTGCGGGAGGCTATGCCGATGAGATCGAATCCTCTAATCAAGGCGCGGCCAGGCTTTGTCCCTGGCAGGGGAGGCAAATTGAATGCGCCTCTTGCGCCTGATCAAGAACCTGGGTGCCGACCCGCATGCAGTGAAAGCCGTGTGCGACTTCAGCGGCGCGTCGAGCTCGAGGCTGGGGGCCGATGGGACTGTTGGCGCCTCGGCAAGATGGGAAGATCCTCGCGAGATCTGGCGAGCCCGTCAGACGCTCCCGTGTCTCCGAGCCGGTTGATAGTTAGGCCGTCATCGTCAACCAGTGGGATCGCGGACCCTGATGGGTATTCGCGCGCAAAGCCTCGTCAAGGAGTCGGCTTTGGATGAGTCGAGCTCTTTTGCAGGTACGCAGCGAGTCGATTCGACTTGTTCCGATGACCTACGGGCAGGTCGGCAGCGAGTTGACGGTCTTCTTGACGTTGATGCGGTTGCCTGCCTTGTCGAGCTTATAGCAGACCTGGTTGTTGTTGTTCACCGTCCCGGTGCGGACGACTTTGATGAGCCTTCCCCTTGCATCATAGGTGTGGGTGACAGTCTCGGTCGCCGAGGCGGTCGAGCTGATCAGGCCAAGAGCAAGTGCAGCAAGAGCGAATCTGGTGGTCAGCGACATGACGTTCCTCCCTTGAAGGAGCAAATGTTGCGTAAGTGGGCTTCCAAAGCAAGCAGTTTCATTGATTCCGACGTTTGTTGGACAAACGTAGTGCAAGCCAACGTGTGTTTACTGAATAGCTAGTCGCGCGACTAACGAGATGTTTGCACTTTGTAAAAAATGCAAACCCACTTGCGGCGGAAGTCCGCTTGCAGCGCCGAAACAAGTTATTGCGAATCTATGCGAGTCGACGGCATAGTCCTTTGGTGGTCGCAAACGACTCCGTTGTTAGATGAGATGTACGCGAGTGGGCAGTAGATAGGTATAAGGGGAGCATGATGAAGAAGAGTTGGCTCGCGGTCGTCAGGCCGTTAAGCGATCTCAGGTTGATGTTTTTTGCGCTGGCGATCTGTATCGTGGCCGTTGCGCCCAAGGTCGCCCACGCGCAGATAGTCCCAGCTGCCCCCGTGCGGACGAGTGTCGATGCAAACGGCATTGACCTCTTCACGGGCAAGGTGATGGTGACCGGCCCGGCTCTCGTGCTGGGCTCCGAAGGGAATACGCTCTCGTATTACCGATGGAATAAGGGATCGGGCTGGACCGACAACGTCATGGCGTTCATGAACCTGTCGGGCTCAGTGATGACTGTGAGCCTCGGTGGGATCAGCGACAGCTTCACGGTCTCGGGAAGCACATACACCTCGACCGAGGGAAACGGCTCGACGCTCACTTACAACAGCACGAGCAAGATCTACACCTACACTCGGGCGGACGGGTCGGTGGCGCGCTTCGACAAGAACGCGCTCAGTGAATACGTGCCCTACAGCAACAACGGCATGATCCTCGACATCGTCACGCCCGCAGGCGAGAAGCTAACGTTTGCCTACAATTTCATCACGTACTGCAAGCAGCCCGGTGCCAGCGGCCAATTCTGCGCACTGACAGCCAAGGCCTACCGAGTCAGTTCCGTCACCAGCAGCTACGGCTACCGTCTGGTGCTGGGCTATGACCCCAACTTCGAGTGGTTCTACGATCCAACCGCCCCGGACGCAGTTCCCAATTTTGACCTGTATGCCCAGGTGATCGGGGTCAGCGCCCAAAACCTCGCGGTTTCTGCGAGCACCGTCATCGCCTCGCAGTCGTTCAGTTACGTCACTAACGGCGGGATCACGAACTACACCATCACGGACGCCGAAGGACGGCAGACGAAGTACCGCGTCGGCTCCGGCGGCGTTGTCGCAGGAATCACCTTCCCCGGACACGTCACCGAGGACGTCACGTTCAACTACAGTGGCGTCGTTGTCAGCAGCGTCGCGAGGGCGGGCGGGGGAACGACGACTTACGGCCGAAGCGATTCAGGCAATATCCGCACCGTCACGGTGACGCCGCCAGCTGTAACTCCACTCATATCCGCGACTGTCTATACCTTCGACATCACGAAGCAGCGGATGACGACCGTCATGGTCACCGAAAACGGAGTCAATCGTACTACTTTGCTTCAGTACGACAGCAGCGGTCGTCTGACCCGGACGACGATGCCAGAAGGCAACTACGTCAATCTCACGCGCGACGGCCGCGGCAACGTCACCGAGACTCGCGCGGTCGGGAAATCAGGGTCGGGCGCGACGGACATCGTCACGACCGCCGGGTTCGACACGACTTGCAGTATTCCCGCGAAATGCAATCAGCCCAACTGGACCAGGGACGCGAAGAACAATCAGACGGACTACACGTACAATTCCACGCATGGCGGCGTTCTGACCGTCACCCTGCCTGCCGATGTGTCGGGAGTGCGGCCGCAGACACGCTATGGCTATATATCACTTCAGGCGTATTACTATAGCGGCGCATCTATCGTCGCCTCGGGGCAACCGGTCACTCGCATGACCTCGGTATCCAACTGTCGCACCTTGCCTTCCTGCACGGGCGGCCCGGACGAGCGCAAGTCGACTATCTACTTTGGACCGCAGACTCCCGGCGTGGGCAACAACCTCCACCGTCTCGGCGTGACGACGTCGCTCGGCGACGGTACGCTCGCCGCGACTTCCACGATTGGCTACGATGCAATCGGCAATGTCGCTACGGTCGACGGCCCGCAGTCGGGCATCGCGGACCAGACGATGATGGGCTACAACGCTGCGCGACAGCCGTTGTGGCAGATCGGGCCCGACCCGGATGATGCAGGAGCGGCCTTGTTTCCGGCGGTCAAGTACGCCTACCGCTCGGACGGGCAGATCGCCAATGTCCAGTCGGGAACGGTGACCACGCCGTCGCAGGCCGGCTTGTCGAGCTTTGCGGAGCTGCAACACCAGACCGCCACCTACGACACCTACAATCGGCCGATTCGTCAGCAGCTCGCACGCGCGGGGACCACCTACCAAGTCACCGACGTGCGCTACGATGCCGCGGGCCGCGTGCAGTGCTCGCTGCTGCGGATGGATCCGAGCAGTTGGAGTTCGTTTCCGTCGGACTGCAGCCCATCGCAGACGCCCGGTCCCAATGGCTTCGACCGAGTGTCCTATAGCCACTACGATGCACTCTCGCGAGTGTGGAAGCTCACTACCGGTTATGGCACGACGGCCGCGGCCGACGAGCAGATCGCGACGTTTACTGCGAACGGCAAACTCGAGACGCTCAAAGATGCGGAGACCAACAGCACGACCTATGAGTACGACGGTCATGACCGGCTGGTGAAGACGCGCTTCCCGGTTACCACGAAGGGCTTGGGCCAGAGTTCCACGGCCAATTACGAGCAGATCGGCTACGACGACAACGGCAACGTGTCGACCTTTCGCACGCGGCGCAATGAGACGATCGGACTTACTTACGACAACCTCAATCGGTTGGTCACTAAGACAGTGCCGGAACGCTCGGGATTCGCCGCCACGCATACTCGCGACGTCTACTTCGGTTACGATTTGTTCGGCGACATGACTTATGCCCGATTCGACAGTGCCAGTGGCGAGGGGATCGCAAACGCGTTCAATGCGCTCGGCCAGCTAACTAGTACAACTAACAGTATGGACAGCGCCTCAAGGACGCTCGGCTACCTCTACGATGTCGCCGGCAACCGCACTCGAATCACTCATCCCGACAACACCTTTTTCGACTACACGAGGAATGCCGTCGGCGGGCTCGACCAGATCAAGCTCAGCCCTGCCAGGCCGCTCGTGAGACCCATCCTCGATGCCGCGGGGCGGTTGAGTAGCATCTACCGCTGGCGCACCTTGCCCGCGCCGGGGGACTGGCTGGCACGAACCAATGTTGGTTACGACTCAGTCTCGCGCCTCGCGAGTCTCGCCACCGACGTGACCGGCACAAGCTACGACACCACGACCAACTTCACCTACACCCCGGCGGGCCAGATCGCGAGCGCGACGCGCACTAACGACGCGTACGCCTGGAATGGGCAAGTGAATTCCGATCTGGATTACTTCACCGACGGCCTAAACCGCTACACCGGGAGCTTCGGCTACGACGCCAACGGCAACCTCGCAAGCGATAGCGCCAACGACTTCGTTTATGACGTCGAGAATCGGCTGGTCACTCGCAGCCGCGGGGCCAACGCCACGCTGCGCTACGATCCGCTCGGACGCTTGTACGAGGTAGTGAGCGGGAGCACGACGCGGCGGTTTCTCTATGATGGCTCCGATCTCATCGCCGAATACAACGCGAGCGGCACATTGCAGCGCCGCTACGTCCACGGCCTCGGCGCAGGCGACGATCCGCTAGTGTGGTTCGAGGGCTCGGGAGTCTCCGACAGCGCCAGGCGATACCTCTACGCAGACGAGCGCGGCTCGATCGTCGCCGTAACCGACACTGCCGGCACCGTATTGAATCTCAATACGTACGACGAATACGGCGTTCCGGGCTCCGCCAATGCAGGTGCTTTCCAGTACACCGGCCAAATCTGGTTGCCAGAGCTCGGTATGTACTACTACAAGGCTCGGATGTACTCGCCGATCCTCGGCCGGTTCATGCAGAACGATCCGATCGGCTATGGGGATGGGATGAACATGTATGCGTATGGCGCAAACGATCCGCTCAATGGTGTGGACCCGACGGGGCAGTCGATGTTGGTGAAATGGGATACGTATTGTTCTGGAAATTGCGGTTCCGGGTACATAAACACTGGTGTTGCCGGATTGGGGACGCCCGCTCAGACAGCGGATTTGGCAAGTGCTGCCGTTGATAGAAATATGCCTGAATTGACCGGCGATTCTCGCGGTGCAGCCGTTAGCGAAGTGTCTGATTATTTACGCGGCAACTCGTCGCTGAGCGACACGGTTAGTGGCCTCACTAACATCCAGCTCGCAGCTTTTCATGACTATTCGACGGGCAATCAAATTTGCGAATCCGGCTGCGATGCTCAAATGGTAGGTAATGCTTACTCGCAGGTCCGGTTTTCCGTGCCGGGTAACGAAGGAGACTCGTCTCGGATCAGAAACGGCGAGGAGCATACAGCCTCTGTTGGTCCAATTCCGTTAGTAGGATGGGTCCCGATGGGTACAGTTAGGAGCTACGCTAGCGCAAATGGACTGCAAGTTCGAAACGATACAACCTCCAACCATCTTATGTGTTGCGGCAGTGTAAGTCGTACCGCGTACCGAGCGGCGAGTGGTTCTTGGTATTCCCTCACGGTCGGTGTAGGTTTTAATGTCATCCCGGGCGCGGCAGCAGGCAATCAGATATTTGGGGCAGCCCCGTTCAATAGATTGGACCGGCTTCTCAAAGATTATTTGGATTGAAGGAGAAGCATATGAATCGCGTTGAAGCTCGATCCTTCGGTTCTCTTATCAAAATGTACGGCCTGTCTATTGCGGCGTTTCTTTCTCTTTTTTTCACCTTCGCCGCAATCTTTGCACCTGAAACTTTATGGGCATCTCAAGAGTGGGGGGTGCTGGGGCTCGTTCTTTTCTATTATTTGCTTCTATCGTTGATACAGTTTCTTGTACTCCTGCTTATCGAGTTAACACTTCAACGAAAGCTTCTATATGAAATAATATATGTTTTCTTGGCATACATCGTGAACATCATGATCTATGGCTTTGTCAACGGTCTTAGATCGATATTAATGTTTGTAATCGTAACTGCAGTTATATTTGTCGTTATTAGAAGCGCCTCGCGACGCCGGAATCCCAGCGCAAACATACCTAGCTGATCGCAAGTCTCTGCCTGCATTCTCGGCACGTCAGAGCTTCGAAAGCTGCGCGGTGATATAGCAGGGACAGACTTTCGGGTTCGTTTATGGCCTGGTGACGATGCTGCTGGTGATCTTTGAAGGCCTCACTATCACCCTCATCGATCCAAAGGACGAGCGTCTACGTTAGTACCTCGATCCGATTCAGTTTTTGGCGATTCCATGATCCTGACAGTTACTAGGGCACCTAAAGAGTTATAGAGCCCGGGGAGCTGTCGATCGATGGATGCGGACTCGCTCGGCTTACGGCAGTGGTACCGCGCGAGCCGCATCACACGCCGCGCGCCGTCCTGGATGACGATCGGCGCGTAGTGCATGGGGAAGATGCGCGCCTCGGCGACGTGTGGCTTGGTTGCCTTGAGGCGATCGAGCCGGGTCATCGCGCTTTCGATCTTGTTGGTGGCGATGCGTTTGCTTTCGGCGGCGGCCTTGGTGGTCTTGGATGCGAGCGTGCGCTCGGCGTCAGCCAGGCGTTTGCGCTGCGCGAAGACTTCCCGCTCGAGCTTCGCGACTTCGGTCGAGCGGTATTCGTCGATCAGGGATTTGATCTTGCGCTCGGCGTCGGACTTGGGGTCGTCGAACCAGCGCTCGACGGCGCGGGGGATGCGGATGCTGGTGTCCGAGTTCCGGGCACCGAAGATCTCGGCGAACTGGTCGATGTCCATCGCCGCACCGGTTTCGCGGAGGTATTTCATGTAGGCGGATTGGATTTGGGCGGAGTAGCACATGTGCGGATTGTGCCGCTGATTCGGCCCGGATGACTACCTGGGGAATGCAGGTACGCAGGTCTTGCCGGCCAGTTGGCCCGGCGTCGTCTCCCAACGTCAAGGGCGCGATGGCGACCGCAATGCACTACTCAAGGACATCGCCTGGGAAATGTATCGCTCGGCGCGGCCTGAAGGCGTGAGAGAAACAGCACCTAGGTGACACCTTATCTTGTGGGCCTCGAAATACGCTGCCAACATTCCGCAGCCCGTTGCGGCTTTGATGAACACCCGGCTAACAAGAGGTGATGCGAGATGAGTAACGACTTCCAGGTCATGGGCACCAACGACGCCGCGCCATTCACCCTCAAGATCCATCGCGGCGAAGGCATGGCGCTGCTGGGAATGAACTGGAAAGCCGGCAAACCGCCCAGGAACTTCGTCGGGTTCGTCATCGAGTTCTGCGAGCCTGGCAGTACCGTGTTCTTCGCGCTGATGAATCGCCTGGGTTTTCCCGGCGTCAACGGCGAAGTGAATCCGCAGGCGCTCTCGACACGTGCGTCGCCCATCCAGAAGTTCCGCTGGGTTCACTTTCCGCGCAACGCCGACATGCCCGGCAAATTCACGTACCGGGTCACGCCTGCATTCATGAGCCCGACGAATGCGCTGAGTTTCGGTGAGCCGCAGGTAGCCGCGTTGTCGCTGGCGCGCGAAACATATCCAGGCAAGCTGAATGTCACGTTCACTCGCGGGTTTGTGTCGTCGCAGGCCTTTGTCGATCGCTTCGTCACGAAGACGCACGGAATTCGCGAGTTGCTGCCCGCGGATGCGAATGCGGGCCTGGACTTTGTTCCAACGCACCCGCGAGCGGACGAGGCGCTGAAGTGGATGGGCTTCGAAGCACGCGCCGCGATCCTGGATGTGCTCGATGAAGCCATCGCGGACAAAAAAGCGCAGGTGCGCGTGGTGGCGTACGACCTGAGCGAGAAGGAAGTGGTCAAGCGACTGATCAAACTCAAGTCGCGATTGCAGATCGTCATCGATGACAGCGACAAACACGGCAAGCCGGGTTCCGCGGAATCCACGGCTGCGGACCGGATCGACGCGGCCGGTGGCGTGGTCAAGCGCCAGCACTTGGGCAGCCTGCAACACAACAAGACAATCATCGTGCAAGGGCCGAAGGTCAAAGCGGTGGTCTGCGGCTCGACCAACTTCAGCTGGCGCGGATTTTACGTGCAGGCGAACAACGCGGTCGTGTTGCGCGGGAACAAGGCCATCGCGCCGTTCATGACGGCATTCGATGACTACATGGCTAACAACACCAACAGCGCGGCCACCTTCGGCGCGACCGCTTCGGCGAAGTGGACCAGCCTCGGGCTTGCGGGCATCAACGCGAAAGTAGCGTTCTCGCCGCATGTTGCTTCGAATGCATTGCTCAAGGAGGTTGCCGACGACATCGGAGGCAACACCACTTCGTCGTTGTTCTATTCGCTCGCGTTTCTATATCAGACGAAGGGGCCGATCCGGACAGCCATCGTGAAAGTGAAGGATCGCAACAACCTGTTCGTCTACGGCATCTCCGACCGCAAGTCCAAGGGCGACGGTCTCGATGTGCAGAAGCCCGACGGAAACGTGGTGCCGGTGTTCGCGGCGGCGTTGACGAAAGATCTGCCATTGCCGTTCAAGAAAGAGCCGACCGGAGGCGGCGGCCTGCGGATGCATCACAAGTTCGTGGTGATCGATTTCGACAAGCCGTCTGCGCGTGTTTATCTCGGGTCGTACAACTTCTCGAGCCCGGCCGATCTCAAGAACGGCGAGAACCTGCTGCTCATCAAGGACCGGCGCATCGCGGTGTCATACATGATCGAGGCGCTGCGCATTTTCGATCACTACCACTTCCGCGTGTCGCAGCAGGAGTCCGGACGCAAGACACTGACGCTGCAGCTTCCGCCGCGCGCCGCAGGCGAGAAAGCCTGGTGGGAGGAGCACTACACCGTTGCGGTGAAGAAACGCGACCGCGAGCTGTTCTCCTGAGTGGTGTCAGGCGGGGAAAGTCGGGATAACGCGCGGAGGTATTCGCTGGAGACATGACTCCGCCACCGCGTTATCCCGACTTTCCCCGCCTGACACCACTCCCCCAAGCTCAGACGGCTCCTACGGCGATCCGCAACGCGCGCCGCTTCGCGCGACTTTTCCGGTCCTTAGCATCCTCCCTATCAAATGGAGATGCGCATGCGCGGTTTGGGCCGATCGAGTCTGGTGCTGCTTGCCTTGTTCGGCGGCCTTGCCGCCCATGCGGCGGCGCAACCACCCGATACACACGAGGCCAATCCCCTGGCGTTCTTCTGGGGCAAGAGCCTCGAGAACCTCGACGTTTATGCAAAACCTGGCGCCTTGGTCGTTGCCGGCAATTGCAACCGCTACGACCCGCAGTTCGCCGCGGCCCGCGCGGCGGGCGCCGAAGTGCTCGCCTACCTGAATCCGATCGAGGTCTACGACCGTATTCCCTGCAAGTTGAACGAAGGGTTCTACAACGGCGCTCGAGAGCGGGTGCCGCTGTGGCCTTACCCGCAACCGGGCAAACGCATCAATTGGCCCAAGACACACATGGCCGACATGCGCGCCGGTTCGGACTGGTCCAACCGCATCGTCGCGTACGTCGAAAACCTGATGCGCGAACGCAAGGTGGACGGCGTGTTCCTCGACAATATCGGGGCCCGACTCTGGTCGAAACTCGCGGACTGGAACAGCTGGAGCAAGGCGGAACAGGACGCATGGACGGAAGGCAACGTGGATCTTGTGCGCCGCATCGATGCGGCCCGGCGGCGGATCAACCCCGCATTCATCGTGGTCACTAACAACGTGTGGCATCGCGGCGATTCGGCCGGCGACGCTGGCGAGCAATACGTCGACGGCGTCGTACTGGAGCGCTCGGCGCTGAATGACTGGCACATCAAGTACGCCAATCGGCCTTTCAGCAACCTCGGCCACCGGCGGGTGTTGGTAGTCAGCCGCAGCGAGGCGGAGGTGGCGCAGTGGGCCCGCGTTCCCGGCGTCACCCATGTCTCGTTCCAGCCGAACTACGGCTCTACGGCCCGTCCGTTGCTGCCATTCCGGGCGTTGACCGATCGACGATAAAGCGCAGCTTAAGATGGGTGAAGAAATCTCATCCTTTGGACTACCCCTGTCTACCTCTAATGGCGGATGAGGTTTTTCGCCGAAATCGGCATTCTTGTTTGCACACGGTTCAAAGGTTTCGCTCATGTCTTCCACCCCCAAACGCAGTCTCGCCGGCCTGACTTTCATCCTGCTGATACTGGTCTCGAGCGCAGCCTTCGCGACCCCCTGGGACCGCGATCACAAGAACCACTGGGCCCCTTCTTCTTTCTTCGTTCAAACGGGTTCGGGCGACACTGACACTTACGCATACACCGTCGGCGCCACCTGGAATTGGCGATGGCATCGCCAGCTTTCGATCGGCCGGGTGACGGGTTACACCGAAGTCGCGGTGGGACGCTGGCAGCACGAGATCGCCACCAACAACGATTCGCAGTGGTTCACGCAGATTGGCGCCACCCCGGTGTTACGCCTCTACCCCGAGGCCGGCGACGGCCGCTGGTTCACGGAGGTCGGCATCGGCGCTAACTACATTGCGCCGCTGTACCTGACCGACCGCAAACACTTCAGCACCAAGTTCAACTTCGGCGATCATGCGGCGTTTGGCCGCATCCTGGACAACGCAGGCCGTTCCTCGGTCGCGTTGCGTTACCAGCACTTCTCGAATGGCGGTATCGACGCCCCGAACCCGGGCGAGAACTTCACGCAGCTGCGGTTTTCACACCAGTACTAAGGAATGTAGGGGCCCTTCACTTCGCCCCAGCCCCACTTCGGCATCGGCGCGTGCGCATCCACGGTCGCGCCCGCCTGCGAGTTGATCACCGCGAGACGCGAACCCCACTCGAGGTAACCCACGAGCGCGGAGCGGAACTCCGGATCGTCGGGCATCTTCAATTCATCCGCGGTGTCGAGCAGCAACGCGACCCATTCCTGGCGTTGCGTCTGCGTGAGATGCCGATTCAGATGCTGCTGGATCATGTGCGGATGGCCGCCATGCCTGGCCGAATAGTCCGCCGGCCCGCCCAACACTTCCGCCAGAAACGCCGCGACGTGTTGTGGATGGTCGGCGTTCATGTGGGCAAAGATCGGCGCCAGCACCGCGTTCTCGCGCACACGCTCGTAGAAGCGCGCGGTCAGGCGATTCAGTGCGTCGAGGCCGCCGAGCCATTCAAAGAGAGTCGGCACGCTCACGGTTGCTTCGAACTCAATGGCACCGACACGGTCTTGCCGATGTTGAGCAACTTGCTGGCACTCATTTCGATCTCCTCGCGAAGTCCTTCTCGGCGGCCTCCGCGTAACTTTTGATCTGATCCATCTCGGCCTGCCGGTACGGCTTGCCATCCGCATGGAACACATCGTGATGCCAGGTCGTGGGCTGATCGCGCGTGTATGGCCGCTGCCACGAATCCCAGGGCAAGTTCGTCTGCGTCTTCCCCAACACGAAGCCCCAGTTGATCATGCCCACGTTGTACTTGCGCGCCAGCGGCAACGCCGTATCGAACGTCGAACCGGCGCCGCGCGCCAGAAACTCCGTACATAGCAGCGGCCGGCCATAGGTCTGCAGCTGCTTCACCTTGCGTTCGTAGACTTCCGGCCAGTCGTAGGAATGAAAGCTCACGACATCCGACTGCTCGATCTGCACGGTCTCGACCGCGTTGAGTCTGGCGCCCTTCGACCAGTCGTCGTTGTGCCACACACCGGATGTCAGCGGCTGGCTCGGATCCGCCTCGCGCGCCCAGGCAAACACCTGCGGCAACAACGCCGCGACCTGCCTGAACTTGTCGTCTGAACCATTCGAGCCATTGTCGGGTTCGTTCCAGAGATCCCACCCGAGAATGCGCTCGTCCCTGGCGAACGCGCCGATCACGCCCACGACGTACGCTTTCAGCTTCGGGTAGTTAGCGGTGTCCGCCAGGCCCGCGAGCCCCGGCCCCTGCACCCAGCCGGAATTGTGCACGCCGGGAATCGGCGGGTGCTGCGGCCCCAACTTGGGGTAAGGCTCCCAGCACGAATCGAACAACACCAGCAACGGTTTGATCCTGTGCCTCGCGGCGATGGTCAGGAACTCGTCGATACGTTTCCTGAACCCGACCGGGTCCTGGATCCAAAGCTGGTCGTGCAGATACACACGCATGGTGTTCATGCCGATGCCCTCCGCCCAGCCCAACTCCTTGTCTATCTGCGCGGGGTTCCAGGTCCCCGCCTGCCACATCTCGAGCTGGTTGATGGCGTCCATGGGCACGTAGTTGCTGCCGACGAGCCAGCGCTGTTTGCTGTACCACGCCTGCGCTTTCTCCGTGGACCATGGCTGTGTGTCGGCGAAAACCGGCCCGACGAACAAAAGCGCCAGCGCGCAACTGGCGCCCAGGACTTTTCCGATCTTCTGCATGACGAAACCCCCATGAACGCAGTTGCCTCGCGAGCATAGATGCAATACCGCAGGAACACGACTCGCGGACTTGTCCGGGCTTGCTGGTCGCAGCGATCATCCTGCATGACATTCGAATGCCGGATCCTCACGGGCCAAGACGCGCGCCGCGGCAACGAACTGGCCGCCTTCTGCCAGGAAGCTTTCGACACCTTCTCGCCCACTTATCTCACCGAGCGCATCGACAAGATCGCCGATCCCTGCCTGGTCGAGGCCCGGCTCGACGATGGTTCACTCGCTGGGTTCAAACTCGGCTATCGGCGCGACGCCGTTCACCCTCGCTGCCGGCGGCAGGAATATGCGCATGGCAGATGCGCATGGCTTTGTGCTAGCCTGTGCGCAGACGTACAGAGGTTCAGATGCCACCCCGAAATGCCGCCGGCAAGGTTCTCAAGCGAGCCACCAACGTGACGGTTCGCGCCGATCTCCTGGTTGCCGCGCGAGAAGCGGGAGTGAACCTGTCCGCAACGCTCGAGCGCGCGCTCACGGAGGAGCTCGCAGCGGACAAGCGCAAGAAGTGGCGCGAAGAGAATCGAAAGGCTATCGACGCATACAACAGCCACATCGAGAAGAACGGCGCATTTTCCGACGACGTGCGCAGCTTCTGATGCCGCAGTTTTCCGTGTACCGGAACAAGAATTCGCGCACCAAATCCACGTTCCCGCTGCTACTCGACGTCCAGACTGATCTTCTCGAAGACCTTCAAACGCGCGTTGTGATTCCGCTGACCAAAGCGGCAACGCTCACCAGGAAGCCGATGAGTCAATTGACGCCGGCCATCGAACACGAAGGATCTCTTTACCTATTGATGACCCCGCTTTTGGCTGGCATCGCCCGAGGTGATCTCGGTGCCGAGGCGGGAACCCTCGCCGAACACCGGAAGGAGATCATCGGCGCAATGGATTTCCTCTTGACCGGATTCTGACCGGACTTAGTGTCACTCCATTGGAAGGAGTGTCCATGAAGCAGCGAACCATCGGCAGCAGCAATCTGCAAGTCTCGGCCGTCGGCCTTGGATGAATGGGCATGAGCTCCGGATCCGGCCCGGGGAAGATCGACACCAAATTCGGTTTCGGCATCGAGGCCGACGGCAAACAGACCGGCCTCAACGGCCGGCCCTAACACGTTCGTGCCGTCGCCGATGCTTCGCTGAAGCGCCTCAAAGCCACATCGTGGCTGCGTCGATCGCCAAGGGCCGCATCACTTCGATGGACGTGGATGAACAACATCGGCGCGGACCAGAACGGCAAGATCACCGCCATGGGCCACGAATGCTGGCGGGCGATCAGGCGGGCGGCACACTCTCGACAAGCTGCTGGACAAGTTGCCGCCAACTACTGCGACGTGAAGTGACATGGCTCGATCGGTGACGGCGCGATACGATCGAGCCTCACGATCGGGGGATCCATGCACACGTTATCGCTTCGCATTAGCCTTGCCGCCGTTGGGTTGTTTGGCGCATTCCTCGCCGGCGCGCAGACCGCGCGCCCCACGCCACCGACGCGTCCCGCCGACGGACCCGGCGCGCCGAAGTTCACCGTGGTTGGCCGCAATGCGCCCGTGGATACCGAAGGCGACTACGTCATCGGACCGGCGTATTTCCCGCCGCGGGAGCTCACCGTCGTCGAGGGTGTGCCGCAAGGATCGGTGCGCCAGTTCTCGATGGAGTCTAAAGACAGCAAGATCTATCCAGTCGCCATCGCTCGCGAAGTGTTCGGCACGGTCGACCCCGACAACCCGAAGACGCTGATCGTTGAGACCCACGAACAGCCCTGGACCCGTGCGATCACCGTTTTCGTTCCGGCGCAGTACAAACGCGGCCAGCGCGCGCCGTTCATCGTGGTTCACGATGGTCCGAAGATGGGCGAGCCGGTCAAGGCAATGCCGGCCATTCTCGACAATCTCATCGCGCAGAAACGCGTGCCGGCGATGATCGCGATTTTCATCCAGAACGGCGGCGGCGATGCGCAAGGCCACCAGCGCGGGCTCGAATACGACACCTTGTCAGGCCGCTTCGCGGAGTTCATCCAGACCGAAGTGTTGCCGGCGGTCGAGAAGAACTACGGCGTGAAGCTGACCCATGATCCCGATGGCCGCGCGGCGATGGGCTGCAGCTCGGGCGCGGCCGCGGCGTTCACGATGGCGTGGTATCACCCCGAGTGGTACCACCGGGTCGTCAGTTATTCCGGCACGTTCGTGAATCAGCAGTGGCCGTTCAACGCCCAGACCCCGGGCGGCGCGTGGGACTATCACGCGAAGTTGATCGCCGCGAGCGAGCCGAAACCGATCCGCATCTGGATGCATGTCGGCGATCGCGATCTCTACAACCCGAACGTGATGCGCGACGACATGCACGACTGGGTGGTGGCTAACCACCAGATGGCGGCGGTGCTCAAGAGCAAGGGATATCACTACCAGTACAGCTATGCGCTGGATTCAGGCCATTGCGACAGCAAGGTGCGCGAGCAGACGTTGCCGCAGGCACTCGAGTGGGTGTGGCGCGGCTACAAGTAGTGGTGTCAGGCGGGGAAAGTCGGGAAAACTTTAAAGGGGACATGCCTATTTATTGAATGCGCCCAGCGAAAAGCTGAGGGGAGCGGCCAATAAATAGGCATGTCCCCTTTAAAGTTTTCCCGACTTTCCCCGCCTGACACCACTCAGCGTTGTTACGTAACCTTTTCTGCCGGGCCCGGTAATCACTGTAATGACGATGACCGACGAGGCTTTGATGCAAGCCGTTCAACGGGGGGACCTGGCGAAGCTGGGGAGCCTGTTCGAGCGCCATCATCTCGCCGTGTTCGACTTTCTGGCGCGGATGACTGGCAGCCGCGCGGTCGCGGAGGACCTGGTGCAGGACGTGTTCGAGCGCATCCTCAAACCGCGCGACCTGGCGCGGCGATGCGCCCTTCCCGGCCTGGCTGTTCCGAATCGCGCGCAACGCACGCGCGGACTACTACCGCCGGCGCCCGCTCACGACGACCTACACGGACGCGATGGATGGCGAGGACCCCGCCGCCACTCCCGAGCGCCAGCTCGAGGACGAGAGCGAGGCGGCTCGCCTGCAACGAGCGCTGCTGATGTTGCGCGAGGACAAACGCGAACTGATCGTGCTGGCGCGTTATCGCGAAATGAAATACGAGGCGATCGCCGAATTGCTAGGCGTCGACGTCGGGACGCTAAAAGTGCGCGTGCATCGCGCCCTGAAAGAACTGCGCGACATTTTTCTGATCCTGGAATCGAGGCCGACATGCGCTGCGAAGACATCTCTCTCAAGCTCCCGGACTATCTAGCCGGAAAGTCCGACCCGGCCGAGCGCGTTACCATCGAGAAACATCTCGAAGGTTGCCCGGCCTGCCTGTCGGAAACCGAGGGCCTGGCCTCGACCTGGCGGTTGTTAGGCGACATCCCGCTGCCCGCGCCGGATTCCGCGGCGCTGCGCACCCGAATCGATGCATCGATCGAGCGCGAACGGTTCGCGGCCTCACGCGCGCCGGCAGCGCGCCGCTTCCAGTGGAATCATCCGCTGGTCGCCGGCCTCGCCGCATCGCTGGTGCTGGCCATCGGCGTGCTGCTCGGCCGCTCGACTGAAACCGTGCCCGCCGCATCCCCCGACGTCGCGGCGCTTCACCAGGAACTGCGCGATCTGCGGCAGATGGTGACCCTGTCGCTCATGCAGCAGCAATCCGCCAGCGAGCGGCTGCGCGGCGTCGGCTTCAGCAGCAACGTGGATGGGCCCGGCGACGAGATCGTGGTGGCCTTGCTGGACACGCTCAAACACGACGCCAACGTGAACGTACGCCTCGCAAGCGTGGATGCGTTGAAACGTTTCGCCGAACGCGACGTCGTGCGCCGCGCGGCCGTCGACGCGCTGGACACGCAGAACTCGCCGCTGGTGCAGATGGCGCTGATCGACTTCGTGGTCGAAACGAAGGATCGCGCGGCCATCGGCACGTTGCGCCGGATTTCCGCGGACCCCTCATCGAATGAAACCGTGCGCACACGCGCCGCGTGGGGCATCGAACACCTGGGAGTCGAGTCATGAACATTTTGCACGCAGCCGCCGCCGCAATGGCGCTGGCCGGGTTTGCCACCAGCGTGTCGGCAGAATCGCTGACAAAGAACGAGACGACGCACAACATCCTGCACTTCGCGGGTCCCGGGCCGCGCACACTCGAAATCCGCACCGTTCACGGCGACATCGACGTCGAGGCCTACGACGGCGACGTCGTGGAAATGACGGTAACCAAATCCATCAGCGCGCGTAATACCAATGACATGGAAATGGCGCTACAAGAAGTCAGGCTCGACACCGCGGACAACGCCGGCACCGTCGGCGCAATCGCGCGTTACCGCGATGGAATGACCTGTGGCGAGCACCTGAATCACAGCAGCGATCACGGGCCCACCTACGAAGTGCGCTACGACTTCAAGGTCCGTGTGCCGCGAAACACGCAGGTGACCGTCTGCACGATCAACCGCGGCGACGTTTCGGTGAAAGGCACACGCGGTGATTTCATGGTCCGCAGCGTCAACGGGCGCATCGACCTTGCCGACATGGGCGGCTCGGGTGAAGCCACGACGGTCAACGGCGGCATCACGGGGTCTTTCACCGCCGCGCCGCGCGCCGACTCGGTGTTTCGCACGATCAACGGCGATCTCGTATTGAAAATGCCCGCCACCTTTTCGGCGGACATGAACATGAAAACCTTCAACGGCGGCCTGTTCACGGATTTCGACACCGTGCCGCGCGCCATGCAGACCGTGGCGACGACGCAGCGCCATGACGGCAAGTTCGTTTACGAAGCCAATCCCTACGCATCGGTCCGTGCCGGGAACGGCGGACCACTGCTCACGCTCGAAACACTTAACGGCGACGTGCGAATCCTGCGCGGCGCCCGATGATCCAGGAGACCTCGATGAACCGACTGAAACTAGCAACGGGTTTGGCCGCACTCGCCCTGTGTGGCGCGGCGGCGGCGCAAACCGCGGGTGATCGCATCACCGTACCGCTGAGCGATCCTTCCCGCCCGGCGACCGTACACGTGCCGCTCATGCAAGGTGGCGTCACGATTCGCGGCACCGATCGCAAGGATGTCCTGGTCGAGGTACGCGCCAGCGAAGAAGGGCCACGCAGGAATAAAGTCGAAGGCTCAGGGCTGCGGCGCATTCAACAGCCCGCCTCCCTGTCGGTCGAGGAAGAGAACAACAAGGTCCGGATTTCCTCCGGTATGCCTGACGAGTTCTACAACTTGACCATCGAGGTGCCCGCAAAGACCAATCTCGAAATCTCGGCGGTCAACGGTGGAGATATCCTGGTTGACGGAGTCGACGGAGAACTCGAAGTCGGCAACGTCAACGGCGGCATCACGCTGACCCGGGTCAGCGGCTCGGTCGTCGCGCACACCACGAATGGCGACGTCAAGGTGACGCTGTCCCGCGTGACGGCGCAAAAACCCATGGCTTTCACCACGCTCAACGGCGACGTCGACGTCACTTTCCCTGCGGCGACCAAGGCAAACCTCAAGCTGCGCAGCGAACGAGGCGAAATCCTCACGGACTTCGCCCTTGCGGTTTTGCCCGACAGTTCGGCGCCCAAGATCGAGGACACCCGCCAGTCGGGCGGGCGGTACCGCATCGAAGTGAACAAGGTGTTGTCCGCGACGATCAATGG
The DNA here is from genome assembly GCA_039931065.1 of Pseudomonadota bacterium. GTDB lineage: Bacteria > Pseudomonadota > Gammaproteobacteria > Steroidobacterales > Steroidobacteraceae > CADEED01. The sequence continues at coordinate 215,363 of JBDTSP010000004.1, forward strand.
CGGCGGGCCGGATTTCGAGCTGCGCTCGTTCACCGGCAACATCTACCTGCGCTCGGCCGGCAAGTAGTTAGCAATTCCCCGGGCGGCGGAGCAGTCGAACTGCAATTCGACCCGCGGCCTTCGCCTGGGGGAAAAGCCGCGGTATCCCCTTACCGCGGCTTTTTCCTGCCCGTTACTTCTGGCGCTCGATTTGTGAGCGCAGTTGTTCTTCCTGCGCGCGCAGTTCGGGTGTGAGTGCTTCGCCAAAATCCTCCGCCTCGTAGAACGGACGGATCTCGAGCACGGCCTCTTCCCCGGGCATCGGATCGGGGCAACGTTTCGCCCAGGCCACGGCCTCTTCGATCGATTTGACCTGCCATACCCAGTAGCCCGCCACCAGTTCCTTGGTTTCGGCGAACGGGCCATCGACGACGACGCTGGCCTTGCCGCCCGCGAACTGGATGCGTTTGCCGAACGAGCTCGGCTTGAGCCCATCACCCGACTGCATGATTCCGGCCTTGACCAGTTCTTCGTTGTATTTTCCCATCTCGACAAACATCTCTTCCATCTTCTTGCTTGGCAACAGCCCGGCTTCGCTGGTCTTCGTCGCTTTCACGATCACCATGACTTTCATTACTCTCTCCTGTCTTGCGGCGCCGGGCGCCCGGTTGGATTGTTCGTGAAGTTGACGATTGGCCATCCCGCCGATCGACATTTCGATCAGGGATTCACTTCTATTTTATGCGCGCGCTCTGGCCGGCCGCGGAACGCGCTGTTTTGGCAGCCTTTCCTCCTCTAGCTGCGGTTGACGGACGCACAGGCGATGGTCACCAGGGCACCACGGCTCGTATCCGGTGGCGCGCGCTCCCAGGACTGCGAGAGATCGAGGCGGCGCGATCTCAGCATCCGGCACTCGCAGTCGATCTCATATGTCGTTTGCGACGGTGCTCCCGGCAGTTCGGAGTTCGCCAGCTTTTCGTTCATCGCGACAAATGCCTTGTTCTCCTCGATCGAGGCGATGTGGTGCGCGAGTGGTGGTTCGTACCCGCTGGCGATCCGCAGCTCCGCGCGTCGCCGGATCGCCGCCTTGCTCTCGGCATCGATCGGCTTGAGGGCACCGGCGCTCACATCCTGGGTAACCACCAGCAGATGGCCGTCCTCGAGCCGCGCGATCCTGGAATTCAGATAGGAGAAGAAAATGGACTTGTTGTCCGCCCAGACGTCGCCGCGGGTCAACTCCCGCTCCTGTCCGTATAACTTCCAGTCGGGGCGGCGCACGGTCTGTGCATCACCCAGGACGGGGAAAATGAGCAAAGCGGCGGCCGCGCTGCGCTGCAACCCATTCATAGGCACTCCCTGCTCGACGTCTGACAGATGAGACGCTCGAGCCGGCCAGTTGGTTGCAAACGACCTACTTCGGGATGCGAATCGGCGCCGGACGGCGGACGGTGAGGAGGCGCCGCACGAGGCGGGCCATCGCAGCCTGCAGCCTTTCACCCAGCAGTCGCGGAAATGCCAGCGAGAGTTCCACCTGGAAGCTGCGCGCAACGTCATGGAGGGCCCACTCGCAGAAATGTTCGCAGTTGTTCGTGAGCAGGCGGTACTTCTTCTCGCCGAGACGCGATCGGGCGCGGCTGACGACTTCGCCCGCCTCGAGGCAGGCCTCCGCATGCGCGATGACAAATACCGGGCGGCCACCGGCGAAGCATTGCAGCGTCACCTCTTCGACCGGCTTGCGAATGATGTCGTACATCAACGCGCCGTAGTGCACGACGTTGCCATCGCCGACGTAGATGCCGTGGTGCGCGTAACCCATCCAGGGAGTTACGAGGTGAGCGCCCAATGCGGGCTCTTCGTGTAGTTCGAGCGGCCGGACAATCCGGTGGGCCCAACCCTGCGCATTGCTTGAATTCATCTTGAGATCATTAGACCTCCGCCGTGGTTGCGCTCCCATCGGTGTAGTCTGGTTCGGACACTGAAACCGGCCGGTTCGAATCCGATGTATCCGCCTACAAAATGTTCGTCGCCCGACGCCGTGTCGGACGGCTGGCAGCCGATTCGATCAGATGCCGGCGTACCACTCGTAGCCGCGATCTTCCCAATATCCGCCATTGCCACGGCCGATCCGGTCGAGGCTCTCCACCAGTTCGATGCGCATGATGTATTTGGCCATCTTGTAACCGAGCTGGCGCTCGATGCGAACGCGTAACGGCGCGCCGTTCTTGATGGGCAGATCCTTGCCATTGAGACCGTAAGCCAGGATTGTCTGCGGGTGATAGGCGTCATCGAAGTCGATGCTTTCGTAATACTTCGCGCCGTCGCCCATCTGATCGGCACAGTGGAACACGACGTATTGCGCCGCCTCGGTGGGCATCACTTTGTCGAGCACCGCCTTCAAGGGCACGCCGGTCCATTGCCCGATCGCACTCCACCCCTCGACGCAGTCGTGCCGCGTGATCTGGGTGCGCCCCGACATGGCGCGCAATTCCGCCAGCGAGAACTTGAGCGGAGTCTTCACCAGGCCATCGACCTCGAGCACCCAATCCGTGAAGTTGTTAGCCGCGAGCCGCGCGTATTCGTCGGAGGCCGGACGCAGCGTTCCATTGCCCCGAAAGTCCGGCGAGAGATCCGCCCTGCTGAATTCCTGGGCCATCGATTTACGCCCGGCAACGGCGCGTTGCACGCCGCGATTCAGGTGTTCACCCGACTTGAGAACCTTTGGAAACCATGCGCTGCGCGATGCCGCGTCGCAACCCGCGAGGGTCGAGGCGACCACGGTCGCCAGCAGCCGCCGCAGGATGGAGCGTCGTGGTGCGTCGATGGGGTTCATGGTTGCAGGTTCTCGTCAGGCGGCTTCGATTCGATGACCGGGGATATTTCGACCGCGTACTTGCCGGTGATCATCGAGCGAACGTTGTTCCAGAAGCCGGTGATGATGACTTCGAACACGTGCACCAGCACGAACAGCACCAGCAGGAACGCCGCAATGAAATGCAGGGTACGCGCGGACTGCCGTCCACCGACCAGGTCGATCCAGCCCGGAATGAGCGCATCGATGCGCGGCGACATCGCGAGGCCCATCAGGACGATGAACGGGATCAGGCCGAAAATCACGATGAGATAAGTGAGTTTCTGCAGCACGTTGTACCGCCGCGCCGCCTCACCTGTCGGGTGCCGGAATCGCAAGTGGTCCAGGATGGACTGGCCGATCGAGCGCCAATCGGTACGCGTGGGCGCGAGATCACGTTGCAGGTGACGGCTAACCACCGAATGGAGGATGTACGTGAGCCCGTTGATGACCAGGACCCACGCAAAGAAGAAATGCCAGTTCCTGCCCATGGAGAGCCAACGCATCCCCGGCAACGTCGCCCAGCCGGGAAAGCCGTTGGGCAGTTCGAGGAATGGCGCACTGCCGTCATACGACTGGCGGCCCCAGTTCAGCGTCGGATGGGCATTGAAGATCTGCAGCCCGCTCATCAGCAACGCGAGCAAGGCGATGACGTTGATCCAGTGCATGACCCTCAACGCAAGCGAGTGCCGGTCATAGAGCTGGGTGTGCGGCGTCATGGACGTCGTTTATAGACCAAAACCGGCCGTATTGTCGCCAAGAACGCCCCGCCACCGCTGTTGCAGCGGCAGCGACCAGACTGGGACGATGCAAACCCGCCGTTGGATTAATCGCGCGTGATGAACCAGGTGAGCGCCGCGATCACAAGCGAGCCCACGATCAAGCGGATCTTTGATGCGTTCACGACCGGCGGCAGATCCTGCGGGTACTCGCGCTTGCCATGAAACATGGCCGCGATCAGATTCTGCTTTTTCACGAGCACGTAGAACAACACGGCTGCGATGTGCACGCCGATCACCAGCAGCAGGACATCGAACACCTGGTGGTGCAGCTTGGCGCACGCTCGGCCCACGGCGAAGCTCACGTGGGCGGACAGCGGACCCGACTCGATGCCATCCACATCGACGGCGAACAACCCGAGCACGATCTGCGCGCACAGCAGCACCAGCAACACCACGGCGCTCAACGCTCCCAGTGGATTGTGGCCGGGCGACGTCTCCCACCGGCCGCGCAGATAACTCAGGATGACGCGCGGCCCGCGCACGAACTGGCGGAACCGCGCGGTCGATGCGCCGAACAGACCCCAATAGAGACGGAAGGCCACGAGCCCCAGCAACAGGTAGCCGCTGTAGCGGTGATATTCCATGCGGCCGGTCTCGCCGCTCCACCAGGACGCGGCGACCAGCAGCACGATCAACCAATGAACGAGACGGGTGGGGACATCCCAGACCCGGACGTTGTTCATTCCTCGGGCGAGCGGAAGGTGTCGTGGCAGTTCTTGCAGGCGCCGCCGAGTTGCTTGAATGCCGCGCTCACGGCGTCGACATCCTTGGCTTTCACCGCGGCGACCAGCGCCGGCGCACGCTCGGCAAACAACTTCTGCGCCGCCGTGAAGTCGTCCGGCTTGCTCCAGATCTCAGGCAGCGCGCGCGTCTTTCCGGCTTCCGGGCCCGTGCCCTTCGTAAACCACTGTTGCTGATCGAGCGACGCCTTCTGCACGGTCTCGGCGGCTTTCAGCATTGCGACGAAATCAGGGGGCGATGCCTTGCTCTGGTCGCGCACCGCTTTGAATGCATCGCCCAGCTCTTCGTAGTGTTCGTGACGCGCCTTCTGCATCTCGACCGGCGTGGCCGCGTACACCGACGCGCAGACGATGACGGCCGAAATGGCGAGCAGTGAATTGCGGCGATTGAAAAAACTGGACATGAGCTGACCCCTTGCTGACTTCTGGAAGGCGGTATTTATAAACGATTTTTCGGGAACATTGGCCGTGACCTGCACGTCCAAAACACGCAAAATGCGAGCGCTTTCATTTGTATGAGCGGGGGCCGATGTGGTCGATGAAGCCCATTCTGGGCGCTGGAATCGTGGTCTTTCTGACCGGGGCGGTCGCTTTGTCGGCGTCGTCCGCCAACCACACGGAATCGGCCGCTGCAGTGACGGAAAATTCGGCCGTCGCCGTCTATAAGAAAGCCATCAACCCCATTCTCGAAGACCACTGCTACGAGTGTCATGGAGACGGGTACAACAAGGGCAAGGTCGCCTTCGACGAGCTCGAATCCAACGCCGAGATTCTCGACAAGGATCTCTGGCTGCGCGTTCTGGTCAACACCCGCGCAGGCCTCATGCCCGCCGAACAGAAGCCGCGGCTGTCGGCCGCCGACCAGCAGAAGCTCGAACGCTGGATCAAGAGCGACGTCTTCCATCTCGATCCGCGGAATCCCGATCCGGGCCGGGTCACGGTGCGCCGGCTCAATCGGGTGGAATATCGCAACACGGTGCGCGACCTGCTCGGCGTCGACTTCAATTCCGAGGTCGAGTTTCCGCCCGACGACACGGGCTTCGGCTTCGACAACATCGGCGACGCTCTCTCGATTTCACCCATGCTGGTCGAGAAATATGTCGCGGCAGCCACGGTCATCGTCGGCGAAGCGGTGCCGACCGTCGATCGCAAGGTCGTCGAGCAGGAGGTCCCCGCGGATGCCTTCGCGACAGCCGACGGTGAAAAGCAGAGCTGGCGCGTACGTTTCCCCTACAACACGTCGAAGAGTGTCGCCGCGGCGGTGAAGACCCCGGGCGCCGGCACTTACAAGGTGACGCTCGCGCTCGACGTGCGTGGCGACTTCGTGTTCGTTCCCGATCGCGGCCGCCTGGTGTTCAAGATCGACGGCAAGGAAGTGCTCAACAAGGAGTTCGCTTACTTCTACGAGAAATCCTTCACGTTCGAGTCCGATCACAAATGGAGCGCGGCCGATCATTCCCTGAGCCTCGAGTTCACCTCGCTCGATGACGGCAAGGCGGGCAGCGGCGAAAAGGCCAAGGGACCGAAATCCTCGCGGCTCACGATCAACTCGCTCACCATCGAAGGCCCGCTCGAGCAGGACAAGTGGATCAAGCCCGCGAACTACGACCGCTTTTTCCCGCGGACGATTCCGGCGGGCCGCGCCGAACGGCTCGCCTACGCGCGTGAGTTGTTAGGGGCGTTCGCTTCGAAGGCGTACCGCCGGCCTTTGGGCGCAGACAAATCCGATGACACCGCCGATCGCCTGGCCAGGCTCGCCGAAGACACCTATCGGCAAAAGGGCAAGACTTTCGAACAGGGTGTCGCGCAGGCGATGGCGGCGGTGCTGGCGTCGCCGCACTTCCTGTTCCGCCTCGAGCAACCGGCGCCACACGCGCTTGAGGCACATTCCGCGCCGGTCGATGAATACTCCCTCGCCTCACGCCTGTCGTATTTCCTGTGGTCGACGATGCCCGACGACGAATTGCTCGCGCTCGCCGCGCGCGGAGAGCTGCGCGCGAATCTGTCGGCGCAGGTCCAACGCATGCTCGGCGACGAACGCGCAAAATCGTTGTCGCAGAACTTCACCGGTCAGTGGCTGGAGGCGCGCGACCTCGAAGGCATCTCGAGCAACGCGCGCGAGATCCTGATCCGCGATGCCGGAGAAGAGGAGAACCTGCGGCTGCTGCGCCAGGCCTTCCGCGCCCAGGACGAATCGACTGCGAAAAAACTGGCCGCCCACATCGACAGCGTCGTGCCCGCAAAGATCAGTCTCGACGGCGACATGCGCAAGGCGATGCGCGAGGAAACCGAGCTCTATTTCAGGCACATCGTGAAGGAGGATCGGCCGGTAACCGAACTCATCGACAGCAACTACGCCTTTCTCAATGAAGCGCTGGCGAAGCACTACGGCATTCCCGGAGTCACCGGAGATGATCTGCGCCTCGTCACGTTGCCGCCCGGCAGTCCGCGCGGTGGCGTGCTCACGCAAGGCTCGTCGCTGGTGGTCACTTCGAATCCGGATCGCACCTCGCCGGTGAAACGCGGCCTGTTCGTGCTGGCGAATTTCCTCGGCACGCCGCCGCCACCGCCCCCGGCCAACGTGCCCGCGCTCGAGGCCAGCGAGATCGCGCATGAAGGCCACGAACCGACGCTGCGTGAATCGCTGACGAAGCATCGCGAAAATCCGGCCTGTTCGTCGTGCCACAACCGGATGGATCCCATCGGCCTCGCGTTCGAGAATTTCAACGCCCTCGGCATGTGGCGCGACACCGAGCGCAAACAGAACATCCTCGCGCCCGGCCAACTGATCACCGGCGAGAAGTTCGGAAGCGTGAGCGAACTCAAGAAAATCCTCGCCACCGCCCATCGCGAGGATTTTTACCGTACTCTCAGCACGAAGCTGCTCACCTACGCCACCGGTCGCGGGCCCGAGTATTACGACGTGGAAACCATCGACCAGATCGTAAATCGCCTCGATCAGAACGATGGCAGATTTTCGGCGATGCTGATGGGCGTGATCGAATCCGCGCCTTTCCAGAAGATGCGAACCCAGGCAACTGTCACGGCGGCCAACTGACATGATCCCAACGAAGTGGAACAATCCCCCCGTGAACAATCGAAACCTCGCGGCGGAGCGGCATGAGAGCCTGAGCCGGCGCGGCTTCTTCCGCGGCATGGGCGCGTGCATCGCGCTACCCGCGCTCGAATCGATGTATCCCTCGATCGCGCTCGCGGCGAAAGCCACGAAGATCGCGCCGACACGCATGGCCTTCCTGTACGTGCCGAACGGCACCATCCCCGGCGCCTGGTGGCCCACCGGCGATGCCGGTACGAATTTCGAGTTGTCCCCGACGCTCGCGCCGCTCGCCAAGGTTCGAAATCAGGTGCAGATCATTTCGGGCCTGGCGGATGACAGCGCGGAAGCCGGCCCCGATGGCGCGGGCGATCATGCGCGCGCCGGCGGCACGTTTCTCACCGGTGTGCGCGTCAAGAAAACCGCCGGCTCTGATATTCACGCCGGGATTTCGATCGATCAGGTGGTCGCGAACCAGATCGGTCACCTGACCCGCTTCTCGTCGCTCGAGTTGACCTGCGACGCGGTGCGCAAGGCGGGTGACTGCGATTCCGGTTACGCCTGTGCGTACGTCTACAACCTCGCCTGGCGTTCGGCGATGCAGCCGTTGTCGCCGGAGCACAATCCGCGCTTCGTCTTCGAAAGGTTGTTTGGTGTTGGCGCGCCCGCTGAGCGCGTCGCCAACCTCAAGCGGCGGCAGCAGGAGCAGCACTCCATCCTCGACTACGTCATGCAGGATGCGCACAAACTGGATGCCAGCCTCGACGGTCGCGATCGCCAGAAGCTCGATCAGTATCTGACCAGCGTGCGCGAGATCGAGCAGCGCATCGAGAATTCAGAACGGCTGGTCGTGAAGAACCCGAGCGTCGACGCGCCGGCAGGTGTGCCGGCGAGTTACCAGGAACACATCGCGCTGATGTTCGACATGTTGCTGCTCGCGTTCCAGACGGATTCGACCCGGGTCGCGACGCTGCTGATCGCCCGCGAAGGCAGCAATCGCAGCTTCGACGAAATCGGCATCGCCGAGGGGCATCACAACCTCACGCATCACCAGAACAAACCCGAGATGATGGAGAAGGTGCGGCAGATTGATCACTGGTACGTGCAGCGCCTCGCCGCGTTCCTCGAGAAGATGGAAGCGACCAAGGAATTCGACGGCCAGTCATTGCTGCATCATTCGATGATCCTGTACGGATCGGGCAACGCCGATGGCAATCACCACACACACTCCAATCTGCCGGTGGTCGTTGCGGGTTCGGGCGGTGGCAAACTCAAGACCGGCCGCTACGTGAAGGCCGAGTCCACGCCGATCACGAACTTCTACCTCACCATGGCCGATGCCATGGGCGCGCAAGGCATCGAGAAACACGGCGACTCGACCGGCCGCTTCGCTTAGTGGTGTCAGGCGGGGAAAGTCGGGATAACTCCCGCTAGCGACGAGGTGTCATCGCAGGGAGTCAGTGGGGAGTTATCCCGACTTTCCCCGCCTGACACCACTCATTCCCTGAGGTTGATGAGCGAGAGGAATTCCCGCCGCAGCGCTCCGTCTTTGAGGAACACGCCCTTCATCACGCTGTTGATCATCTTCGACGCGTTGTCCTTGACCCCGCGCCATTGCATGCAGAAGTGATCCGCCTCCATCACCACGGCGAGGCCGTCCGGCTTCACCATGGTCACCAGCAGGTCCGACAACTGGATGATGGCTTCTTCCTGGATTTGCGGCCGCGACATGATCCAGTCCGCAACGCGCGAATATTTCGACAGGCCAATCAGATCCGAGTCTTCGTTCGGCATCACACCCACCCACAGCCGGCCCATGATCGGGCACAGATGATGACTGCAGGCGCTGCGCACGGTGATCGGCCCGACGATCATCAATTCGTTGAGATGCGAGGCGTTCGGAAATTCGGTGATGTGCGGCGCCGCCACATACCGCCCGCGGAACACTTCGTTCACGAACATCTTGGCGACGCGGCGCGCGGTCTCGCGCGTGTTGTGATCGTGCTCGACGTCGATAACGAGGCTCTGCAACACGCCTGACATCTTCGCCGCCACTTCTTTCTGCAGCTCTTCGAGCTCACCCGGCTCGATGTGTGCGGAGATGTTGTCGTTGGCATGAAATCGCTGCTGCGCCAGCTGCAGCCGTTCGCGAATACGGTCGGAGACCTTCGAATCTTCCGCCATGAAATTCTCCGGGAAAAACAACTGGCTGTGGCCCGATCATACTGAGCGCAGCTTCCCTTTACATCACGAGTCGGCGCCCGAGCGTCGCCGCTTTTGCACGAACAGCTCCGCCACGACGCCGCGCAGCCAGCGATTGGCGGGATCGTGATGAAAGCGCGAATGCCAATGCTGCTTGACGGCGCGCGGCGTGGCCTTGAACGGCGGCGTGACCAGCTTGATGGCCGCCAGTTTCGCGAGGCCGGCGCCTATTGCATAAGGAACCGTGAAGATGAAGTCGGTCTCGATGAGGATGGTCGGGATCGCGAGGAAGTGCTCGACGCGTAACACCACTCGCCGCTCGATACCTTGCGCGCGCAACTCACCTTCCAGCGCATCGTAATGGGTGCCTGCGGCCACCACGGCGTGATCGGCCTCCAGAAATTGTTTGCGGGTCATGCGCTCGCCGATGAGCGGATGAGCGCTGCGCACGATGCACACGAACGAATGGGTGAACAGCGTCTGCTGAAAGAGCGCGGCGCTCTGCAGTTGCGGGAACACCCCCACCGCCAGGTCCACGGTTCCCGCGCGCAGCGCCGGCTCCACCTCGGCAAGCGGCAGATTTACCGTTCGGACCGAGATACCGGGTGCGTCGGCCGCGAGCCGTTTGAGGAATCGCGGCAGAAAAACGAGCTCGCCGATGTCTGGCGTGTTCAAGGTGACCGCGCGTTCGGCGGCGCCGGGTGAAAAGGTGGGTTGCTGCAGCAGATCCGCCCCGATGCGTTCGATGATGGCCGTCAACGGCGCCGCCAGGTGCTCCGCGTGCGGCGTCGGGTGAATACCGCGCGCCGTACGGACGAACAGCGGGTCGCCGAGCATCGAGCGCAGCCGGTTGAGCGCGAAGCTGGTCGCGGGCTGACTCATGCCGAGTTCCGCGGCCGCACGCGTGACGCTGCGCGTTCGCAGCAGGGCGTCGAACACGACGAGCAGGTTCAGATCCAGTTTTCTGATATCCATTCGACTTATATCCTATATACGACTACCCCCTCTTTTCAAATGAGAGCTGTGACGGCTAAATCCCGGCAAGAAAGTTAGCCGGGGGACTTGCATGAATGGCGCTCCAGGCCTCGGGAGCCTTTGTTAGATGACATCGATACCCCTCGTTCGTCTCGAGTGTGAGGGTGATGTCGCACTGATCATCACCAATCACCCCCCGGTCAACACGATCAACGCCGCGGTTCGCGCTGGATTGCGCGCGGCGCTGGCGCGCCTCGCGGCGTTGCAGGGTATCCGCGCCGTAGTAGTGTTGTGCGAAGGCAGCACGTTTTTCTCCGGCGCCGACATTGGTGAGTTTGCCGGCCCGCCGCGCGAGGTTGAATACCGCGAGATCTTCAACTCCCTGGAGCAATTGCCAATGCCGGTCGTCGCGGCGATGCACGGCACCGTCATGGGCGGTGGCCTCGAAATCGCCCTGGCCTGCCACTACCGCATCGCCTCGCCCGGCAGCCGCTTTGGCCTGCCGGAAGTCACCTTGGGCATCATCCCCGGCGCGGGCGGAACGCAGCGACTGCCGCGGCTCATCGGCATCGCGAAGGCACTCGATTTCATCCTGTCCGCGCGGCCGATCGATGCCGTCCAGGCCGTTTCGCTCGGCCTGCTCGATACCGTGGTGACCGGAGAGCTGCGCTGCGCGGCCATCGGCTACGCACGAAATCTGGCCTCGAGCGGACAAGGCCCGCGTCGCACGGGCGACTTGCGAGTCGATCCGCTCAGCGCCACCGCCGCGGTGCTCGACAACGCGCGCGCGCAGGCGAAAAAGATCTACCCCCACCGCGAGGCTCCGTTGGTCGCCATCGACGTTGTGAGCGCCGCGGCACGAATGCCGTTGGCCGAAGGGCTCGAATACGAAACCACTCGTGTCAACGAATGCAAACGGCTGCCCGAATCGCTCGGCGCCGTTCATGCCTTTTTCGCGGAACGCGAGACGCGGCGAATTCCCGGCTTGGCGGCGGATGCCCGCGCGAAAGCAATTGCCGCGGCGGGAGTCGTCGGCGCCGGCACCATGGGCGGCGGCATCGCGATTGCGTTCGCAAATGCCGGCATCCCGGTGACGCTGCTCGATCAATCGGCTGATGCGCTGCAACGCGGGCTCAAACACGTCGAAGCTACCTACCAATCGATGGTGAACCGTGGCCGCATAACAGACCCGGAAAAAGCCGCCCGTCTGGCGCTCATTCGCGGCTCGCTGTCCTACGATGATCTGCGCGACGCCGACATCGTCATCGAAGCGGTGTTCGAAGATCTCGCCCTCAAGCGCCAGATATTCTCGGCACTCGACGCGGTGGCAAAACCAGGCGCAATCCTCGCCACCAATACCTCGACGCTGGATGTCGCCTCGATTTCACTGGCCACCCGGCGTCCGCAGGACGTCATCGGTACGCATTTTTTCTCGCCCGCCAATGTGATGCCGCTGCTCGAGGTGATCCGCACTGACGCCACCTCCGACTCAACGATCCGAAGCGTGATCGAGCTGGCGAAGCCGCTGCGCAAGACGCCCGTGCTCTCCAGGGTCTGTTACGGCTTCATCGGCAACCGGATGATGGAAGGTTATGCACGCGAAGCCGAACGTATCGTGCTCGAAGGCGCAACGCCGCGAGAGGTCGACTCGGCGCTCGAAGAATTCGGCATGGCGATGGGCATACTGGCCGTGTTCGACATGGCCGGCATCGATGTCGGCGTCAATGTGCACGCAGCCAACGCCGCGCGTTATCCGCCGGATCCGACTTACTACCAGGCGGACGCGGCACTGCACGCCGCCGGCCGGCTGGGTCAAAAAAACGGCAAGGGTTATTACCGCTACGAGCAGGGAAATCGCACTCGCCTCGATGATCCGGAAGCGCTCGACATCCTGGCCGCGCGCGCCGCGCAACTCGGCGTCGAACAGCGCCGGCACAGCCGCGAGGAAATCGTCGAACGTTGCATTTTTCCGCTGCTCAACGAAGGCATCCGGATTCTCGAGGAAGGGATCGCGCTGCGCGCTTCCGACATCGACGTCGTCTGGACCGCCGGTTACGGCTTCCCGCGTCATCGCGGCGGGCCGCTGTTCTACGCCGACCAGCTCGGTCTGACCGTGTTGCTCGATGGAATCCTGAAATTTCAGCGCATCTTCGGGCCCATGCACTGGCAGCCTGCCGCACTGCTCCTCGAACTCGCGCGCAGCGGCCAAAGCATCGCTGCCTGGGATGCGGCACGCCGCCATCGGAACCCGACCTAGTTTTGTTACTATCCACAACTATCTATTGAGGGGGCATTTCATGCGTAACGGGAATATTCGCAGCTGGGCGCGGTCCAGCGTCGCATCGATGGCCACGGCCACCGCGATCGCCCTCGCACCGGGCGGGGCAGCACTGGCTGCGGACGACGACCCGGCCACGCAACTCGAAGAGATCACCGTGACCGCGCGCAAACGCGAGGAGTCGCTGCAGAACACTCCTATCGCCGTAACCGCCTTCACGGCGGCAGCACTCGAGCGTCAGGGCATCTCGAGCACCGAGGATCTCGATTCCGTCACGCCCAATCTCCAGTTCGCCGCCTACGGCCCGCTCACAGGCAACAATGCGGCGGCGCAGGTATTCATTCGCGGCATCGGGCAGACGGATGGCTCCTCGGGGGTCGATCCGGGCGTCGGTCTGTACATCGACGAGGTGTACATGGGACGCGCGGTCGGCGGCGTCATGGACTTCCGTGACATTTCAGGCGTGCAGGTGCTGCGCGGCCCGCAAGGTACGCTGTTCGGCCGCAACACCATCGGCGGCGCGGTGCTCATGAGCACCACGTTACCGGGCGATGAGTTCGGCGGCACAGCGCGCGTGGGCTTCGGCGACGACAATCTGCGCGAGGGTTTCGCGGCACTCGACCTGCCCATCAACGACACTCTTGGCGCACGCGTCTCCATCGGTGCACGCAAGCGTGACGGTTACGTCACACGCATCTTCGACGGCATGGATCTCGGCAACGAGGACACGTACACCGCGCAGTCGACGCTGCGTTGGACGCCGAGCGACGCATTCAAACTCACCATTCGCGGCGACTACACCAAGTCCGACGAAAACGGCTCGCCGTTCGTGTTCGCCGCCATCAACGAGTCGCAGGTGTTCCCGATCTTCGCGAGCGTCGCGGCCGGTTGCACCAGTCCTTCCGGCCCGAGTTTTCCGCCACCGGTGGCCGTGCCACAGAACCTGGTCGATCCACGCTGCGCCAACGATGCCAGCTGGAATCTCGGCAAGTACAAAAATGGCGGCACCGCGCCGGCCTCCAGTTCGCTCAAGAATTGGGGAGCCTCGGCCGTTGCCGAATGGAAACTCAGCGACACCTTTGCACTCAAGTCGATCAGCGCCTATCGCGAACTGCAATGGGTCGGTCAGCGAGACGCTGACAACACGCCGCTGACCATCCTGCACACCGACTATTCGAGCGACGGCGACCAGGTCAGCCAGGAGTTGCAGGGTATCGTCACTGCCGGGCGCCTGAAGGGTGTCGTCGGTGCGTTCTACTTCGATGAAAGCGTACTCGACTTCCTGCGGGTACCGATTGCAGCCGGTGCCGGCTCACCGCCGCAGACCCTCGCCGGCTCGCGCGACTATCAGCGCGCGCAGGTCGACAACGACAACTGGGCGCTGTTCACGCAGTGGACATTCGAGGTGAACGACGCGTTGAGCTTCACGGCCGGCGCCCGCCACACAGAAGAGAAGAAGGCGATCGAGATCGTCGGCTTCACGACCTATCCTCTCAACGGCGCGGTAATCGTCCCGACCTATCTACGTCCGTACACCATCAACCCGATGACCGGATTGATCGTGCAGTCGAACGTGATTCCGGCCGGACAGACCTCGCCCGGCCTGCACGTGAGCAACGAGCCGTTCTCGCGCATCTTCAGCTCCACGACCGGATCGGCCAGCGCCCAGTATCGCTGGAACGAAACAGTGATGACGTACCTGAGCTGGTCGCAGGGTTTCAAGAGCGGTGGCTACAACCAGCGTTTCAACAGTGTCGCGCCCAACTACGTGCCGCTGAATTTCGAGGACGAAGTGGCCGAAACCATCGAGTTCGGAATCAAGACCGAATTCGGCGGCGTGTTTCGCCTGAACGCGGCGCTGTTCACCACCGATTACGACGACATGCAGCTCACGTATCGCGTGGGTGTGGTGCCGATCCTGTTCAACGCCGGCAAGGCGTCGATCGACGGCGGCGAGATCGAATTCACTTACGCACCGGGGAAACTCATCGTGGAAGGCAGCGTCGGGTTCCTCGACGATTCCTACGACACAGTTACTCCGATCGTGGTGCCGGGCACCGCGGTGACGGCGACCGTGACGCCCGCCAACAGCCTGCCTTTTACGCCCGAATGGACCGGAAACGTGGGTATCGGGTATGACTTCGATCTCGGCGGCTCGAAACTCACGCCGCGCGTGAATGTTTCGTACACCGGTTCGCAATTCTTCGATGCCGCCAATTCCGTGGAAGTCGCACAGAACGACGCAGTGACGCTGGTCAACGCATCCATCACCTGGTCGACCGACACCTGGACGATCAAGGCGGGGCTGAACAACGCGACCGACGAGCAATACCGCGTGGCGGGCAATTCTTCATTCAGCACGGCGGCCGGGTACGCGGAAGCTATCTATTCACGTCCGCGCAACTGGTTTGCCACCGTCGAGTTCAACTTCTGACGCCCACGAAAGCCCGCATTTGCAGGGCCCGGTGCCGCGGTACCCCCGCGCAGCCGTGCATGCGGATGTGGGCTTTCTCTTTACGCGGTTTCCGCAGTTTCGCGGCGCGCAAGGTAAGCCATCCGCAGCCGCCGCAAACTGGCGGCTTACAGGATTTAGCCAGTAGCACCCGCGCCGCCACCCGCCCAACTCGGCGGATCACCGGCATTGCTCAGTTCCCGGCCGGCGGCGCGCAAAGTCGCGACCAGCATGCTCATCGGCGTGTCCGCACGCGCGGCGCCCGGTTGCGTGGCGATCCGCTCCATTCGCTCGATGGTGTTGGCGAAATCGTTGAGACGCTTTGACGCATTCACGTGATCGTCGCGCGAAGCGCTGACCGACTTGGCGATGTTGTCCATGTGCACCAGCATTCGCGCCAGCGTGCCGGTATCGACCCCGCGCGGATCGTTGCTTTCCTGTTCGCGCAGAACCGCCTGCAAAAGATTGCGCGCCCGCAATAACGTATTCGAATCATCCGTTTGTGTGTTCATTGACTTCAGGATGGCAGTGGCAGCACCGCTTGTACAACGGATTTGCAGGAATCGTCTGAAAATGGCGCTCGCAACAAGGGTTTTCACCGGCTGCTGTCGGGTGGAAGTCCGATTGCAATGTCATCAAACCCCGTAATCGGGTACCGGGTAGTCGATGCTGTGCAGATAAGCGGCCATTTGCCCGATAACGACCCTGACGGCCGGACGCGCCGCCATGCGCCGCCGCCATGCGAGCAGGTGCGGCTGGTCGGCGCTTATCGGCACCGTATGACGTGCCGCGAAGAACTGCGCAATGTAGAAGGCGATATCGGCGTAGCTGTATTCGCCCGCCAGGTACTCCCGGCCAGCTAACAACAGTTCCTGCTTCGCGTAGTAACTCTCGAGACCCTGGCGAGCCTGGATCCACGCGGGCGAATCGACCGGGTCGGGCTTGGCGCGCAACCCCATCAGGCGAATGACATGCGGGAAGAACACTTCATCCGATGAGTGCTCGAGCTGCCGCGCGCGGGCGCGCTCGGCCGCAGATGCTGGCCATAGTGCTGGGCTGGGCCAGCGATGTTCCGCGTATTCGAAGATCTGGGTGGAGTCGTAGATCTCGACGTCATCGTCTATCAACACCGGCACCTGCCGCTTCGGATTGACGCGCAACACCTCGGGATGCCTCGGTGAATAGCCCTGCGCCTGGCTGAAGGCGACCATTACAAGGTCGAAACTCACGCCCTTCTCGCGCAATGCAATCTCGGCCTTGGCGCCGAACATGCTCAACGGACCCGAATAGAGTTTCAAACTGGCCTCTGCCGTTGGAGAGATATCGAATGCCGGACAAACCGCGTAGTCTCGCGCGCCATGTACACCGAAACATTCGCACAGTTCAAGAAGCAGTTGGGCCAGCTCGACAAGTGGTTGGGCAGCGCCGCCGAATACGCCGAGTCGAAGAAGATCGATCCGTCCGTGTTCCCCACCCTGCGCCTCGCGGCCGACCAATTCCCGCTCGCGCGCCAGGTTCAGATCTGTTGCGACACGGTAAAACTTGCCGCGTCATACCTGACCGGTAAACCGGCCGACTCGCAGCCCGACGAAGAAAAGACGATCGCGGAACTGCAGGCCCGCGTCCGCTGGACCATCGGTTACCTGGACAGCTTCAGCGCGAAGGATTTCGAAGGCGCCGCGACGCGCGTCGTCAGCCAGCCGCGCTGGAAAGGCGAATGGATGACCGGCGCGGACTATTTCCTCCAGCACGCCATGCCTAACTTCTACTTCCACCTGACCACCGCGTACGCGATCCTGCGTCACAACGGTGTCGGCGTCGGCAAGCGTGACTTCCTCGGAGCGCAGACCAAGCAACCGCCGGCTGTTGCAGCCTGAGGCGGGCCGGTCCGGCTACGGCTGGACCTCTCTGAAATCGTCGAAGTCGGCGGCGGCTTTGTACGTGACCACGCCGCCGGCGCCTGACGTCTGGGGCGTCAGGTAAAAGAGGACATGCCTATTTATTGCTTGATGTCGTCGAGCGCACGATGACGCAGCCAATAAATAGGCATGCCCCTGTTATTTCTGGCGGGCGCGGAAGCCGGGTAGTTGCGACGACATCGGCAATCCTTTGGCCGCATCCTGTACGGTTTTTTCGGCCAGCTCGTATTCGACGTAGATCTCTAGCGCCGACATCTGCTCTATCAACCGGCTGAACAACTCGAGTCGTTCGCGGAAAGTGCGCGCGTTGCCACCGCTCGCCATCAACTCGATCGCCGCGGCAATTGCACTGATCTCGGCGAATCCGAAGGCCTCCGCCTCACCCGACATTTTGTGCGCCACACGTTCGACTTGCGCGACGGCGACGGGCTCCAGTGCGATCGGATCGGTCGGCATGCAGGCGCGCATCTGCGCGAGTTCGGTTTGTGCCCGTGTCAGGAAGCGCAGACCCAAAGCGTGCTGCGACATCTGTGACGTCGTCGTATTGCCTGAATCTGTCACCGCAATCCTCCCTGGAAGTCACCGTGGCGCTGCGTCGCGAAGCACTGATGCGGGCGAAAGTCTCGCACGCCTCGAGAACCGCTATCGGCGCCGGTGACAGTTCCATGGCATTTCGGTTTCGAATCTGTCGGCTGCGTCTCATGTCTCGTCGCGCCACGAGACAAGCCACAGGTCCGTGCCGCGGGTCACGACTCCCTGATGAAACCGCTTACATTGATAGTTAGCCGTGCAGCAGGCACTCGAATCGCGAAAGCAGCCGTCCGCTGCGGCGCGCAGCGCTGCGGCTCACCGGGTGGGGAAAGCGGGACACCTGTTCCCGCTTTCCCCCACCTGGCAGCGCGGATCAACCTTCCGGCAGGGAGCAGCCGTAGCCGAGCTTCAGGTTGTTGCCGGCGAACTTGAGATCGTCGTTCTTTATCTGCATGCCCTTATTGCAGGGGCGCGCATCGGGAATGGTTCGCTCGCAGTGGTAGCTCTTGACGACGCCACCGTTCGGACCGGTGTAGCCAATGCTCTTCACGGTGTATCCGGGTCCACACAACGCGGCCGGCGCGGCGGATGCCATTTCTGTGGGACCGGCCGGGTTCGCGGCCTGACTCGCGCTGAACGACACCAGCATCACGCTGGCGGCGAGACTTGCGATGACTAACTTGTTCATTTCACTCTCCTTGGGGTGGATCGCGTGGATCCGGTTATTGATGACATTGGATCTGTCGGATGCCCGCGCCCGGCGGTTCAATCATTTGCACAGGCCGTTTGCCTTGATCAGGCCGAAGCCGAACAGCCGGTCGCGGCCCGGGCTGCCAAGATCGCCGGCGTGCAGCCGCAACCACGTCGGAACCGCCGATTGTTGCGGCGCGCCAAGCGCAAGCGCGGCGGTCACATAGGCCGCGGCGAAGGACGTGCCGCTCGCGTAGTAGCCGCGCCCCTCCCCGTCGATCGTCCAGACATCGACGCCGGGAGCCGCGATCGCGATGAACTCACCGGCGTTCGCACGCGGCCAGCGGCGCTGGCGAGCGTCCACCGCCGTCACGGCGACGACGCCCGGATAGGCGGCTGGAAAAACCGGCTGCGTGGCGCCGTCATTGCCGGCTGCGGCCACAACGCGCGCATGTTCGAGTACCCGCGTTATCGCCCGCCCCAGTTGCTCGCTGCGCCCGCCACCGAAACTCAGGTTCACGACGGCAGGCATGGGCTTCTGACCGAGCACCGCATCGAGCCCGCGCAAGATCCATTCGGTGGTCGTGAAGGGTTTGCCGCGCTGCGTGCCGAATACATTGACCGCGAGCAACGCGGCATTCGGCACCAGGCCTTGCAGGTCGCCCGTGCCTTGCAGGTCGCCCGTGCCTAACAAGATCGCGGCGATGCCGGTCGCATGTGCATATTCGGGGCGTGCGCCGCGTTCGGCGATGTCGAGCGTGCGGATGCCACGCGCCGCCAATGCCGGCAGCGACACGTTGACCGGGCCGTCGAGCATCGCCACTTCGATCATGCGAGCGCATCCAGACGGCATGCCGATCAGCGCCGCGGCGTAGTCGATGTGTGTTGCGGCGGCATCGTTCGGAGTCGCCGATTGCGGCAGGTAGCGCTGATTTTCTTCGGGCTCGCTGTGCGGCCACTGGCCCGCGAACGCCGCGAGCACGGTCGGCAGATCCGTCCCCGGTGGGATGCGATACACGGTGAGCACCCAGCCGAGATTCGCGAGAGTCCGCCGACGCAAGACACCGATGCCCTGCTGTGCGAACCACTGTCGCTGCGCGTCACCCTCGGCGATGTCGGTTGAAGTAACCAACAATTCGCGGGTTGCGAGGCCCGCGCTGGCGACGGATGCCGTCGGCGCCGCCGGCGCGGTTGCGGTACCCGCCGTGGGTGCCGCCGCCGGATCCGCCGCTGGCGATGGAGTTTGTGGATCGTCGCGGCCCGCGGGCACGTCTGCCTCGGAACGCGACCGGGACCGCGGCCGCGTGGGCCTGGCGGGATCGGGCTTCGGCGGGCACACCGCGCCAGGAACGCAGTCCGGATCCGGCGCCGGCGGCTGCGGATTTTTCGGCTTGACCACGAGCGTGCCGCTGCCGGCCGGCTTCACCGGAATCGACGATGAGTTCTGCGTCAATGCCGACTGCGCCAGCAAAACGCAGAGACAACCACTCATCACATGACGGCCCTTCATGGCGGTGCGACGCTCTGCTCGACGATGGCCTGCTCACCGAGCCAAACGGCGGCGGACTGCGCATCGGCGAAGCGCGCACGCGGCATCGCCACCTCGTAGACGCCGAGCGCCGAAGGCCCGTCGACCAGGCGCGCCTGCGCATCCGACAACACCCGATTGATGTCCGCGGCTGTCGCCGTGGCGCGGAACCGCACCTGCACGCGCCACTCGTCGTCGCGCACGCCCGCGGGCGCCGAACCGAGCTGGTGGATCTGATCGCGATACGCCTGCTCGCGCTGCACGAGGAACACGGTCTGCGCGCCGAGCACCGCGACGAGCACTCCCGCGGCGATGCGCCAGGTCCGGGCCGCGCGCGGCGCCACGTTCAGCTGCCTCGACAGCCGCCGCCAACCCAGGTCCGATGCCTGCGGCACCGTGACGTATTCGTTGGCCACTTCACGCGCCACTTCGCGCCACAGCCGCAGTTCGTCGCGCGCGATTCCGGATGCGGCCAGTTCGCCTTCGACCGCGGCTCGTTCCCGCGCGGACAACGTGCCATTCACGTACCACGGCAACAATTCGCGCGGTCCGGGTAGTTCGGCGCTCATGGCGTGACCCCACGGCCGAAGAACCCGGCCAGGCAATGCATGAGCTTCGACTTGGCGTGCATCATGCGCGTCTTGACGGTGCCGGCCGGCACTTCGAGCACCTGCGCAATTTCCGGATACGCGAGCTGCTCGAAGAAGGTCAGGTGCACCACCTGCCGCTGCCGCTCCGGCAAACGATCGATGCAGGCGCGCACCTGCTGCGCGTTCTGCGCGCCGGCCAGCACGTCGGGCATCGGGCAGACGCCCTCGTCCACGAGGTCGTCATCCAGCTCGACGCCGCCGCCATGCCGCCGCTTGCGCCGCAACAGATCGACGGCGCGATGATTCACGATGCTGAGCAGCCAGGTGCGCACGCGCGATCCGCCGCGAAAGGTGTTCGCCGCCTTCCACACCTCGAGCATCGACTCGTTCACCAGCTCGGCGGCGTCGGCGGGGTTACGCACCAGCCGCAACGCGAATTGGTACACGGCGCCGTGATAGTCGCGGTAGAAGGTTTCGAGTGCGCGCTGGTTGCCCGTGGCGATGTCGCCGAGCAGACCGCGTGCCGCCGCCTCCGCGGCCTCGGCACTGGCAAGGGTTGCGTCGTTCACGGCTCGCCACTCATGGCCGATACACGAATTCGGCGCCGTCGCTTTTTGCGAGCAGCCCGCCGTCGACGTCGTGCGCGGTGATCCGCCAGCGGTATCTCTGGCCGGGTTCGAGCTTCGACAACGCGAGCTGCGACAGGATGCTGTTCGGAGCGGCGCCCGGTACCAATACGCCGGTCACGAACTCGACGTTGCCACCGGCACCCGCGCGCATTATCTGCAGCTGGTAGATAGAGGCGCCCGGCACCCCGGACCAGCGGAACACGCTGCCAGGACCGGCATCGCCACCAGCCGGGAATAGACCTGTGATCGCAACCGTGTGATCCGGCACGCGCACTTCGTACAGGCTCTGCACGCCGGCGCTCGAGTCCGCGCATTCCTCCGGTTGATTGGCCGCTGCTGTCTCGAGACAGAACCGCAATGCGTAGCGGCCGCTCAGATTGGTGGGCAGCTTCGGACTTTCGAGGGTGGCACGCTGCGTGGGCGAGAGATTTTCGCGCACCAGCGACACCGTGCGGAAAAACGGCCGCTCACCGCCACCCGGATCGGCGACCTGCCAGCGGCCGCGCAAGGTACCGCCGCCGGAGTACGACAAGGTGAGCCGTGCCTCGAGCGCCGCGCCCCGCTCGACGACTTCGATGCGGCGGCCGCTTTCGAATGCGAGCTCCATGCGCAGGACGCGCAATTCTCCGGGCGCCGCGTCGCGCAGCCCCTCGAGGGCGGAGCCCGCGACGTCGATCAACGACTGACCGGTGACCACCCGCCCCGTGGTCGCGGACGTGAATGGACGCCGGTATCCCACCCGCCGTATACCCTGCCGCCGCCAGTCGGCGAGCGTCGCGCCATCGATCGCGATGAGGTCGGTCACGGTATGTACGCCACCCCCGCCGAAGTTGGTAATGACGGGAACGGCAAGCCCCAGCGCAGCCCCGGTCGTGGCGTTGAAGAATGCGCCACCGGCCGAGCGTGCCCCGCCGCTATCCGCGACATCGAGAGTCACCTGCCAGGTGAGCGCCAGCGCGAAGTCCTGGCCGGCATTCGCGGTCGAACGCGCCGGCTGGGCGCGCACCGACAGGATGTCGGCCTGCGCCACTTGCGCGAGTCCCGACAGCACCGCGATCAGCATGAGTTTGCGCATCACAGCGACTCCTTGTTCCAGTTCACCGTGAATCCCAGCATCACCTGCCAGGTGTCGTGTTCGAACGCGCTGCCGTATTGCCCGGTCAGTTGCAGATCGAGGTTGGGTTGGTAGCCGCCGGCGGCCAGCGCGCGATAAACGAGGCTGGCGCTGCCGCCGCCGCTCGCCATCGTGTCCACCGGCACGAGCGGGTCGAACGGCGCCGGACGGTCGCGGGTCTCGCTGTAGTTAGCCTGCAGCCACAGACGCTCCGGCTTCAACTCAGCCTGCGCCTGCAGGCCCCAGAGTTCGTTGCGGCTGCGCGCGCCCGACGTGCGGTCACGTAACGTGGTCGACTGCAGTTGCGGCGACAGCGAGAAGCGATCGCTCGCCATCCAGGTGAACTGCAGGGTGAACGTGCTCTCGCGGGTATCCGGTTGCGGGGTGTAGATCTCGAAATCGTCGACGATCAACGCTTCCGAACGGTCGTCGAAATCGATTTCGCTCTGTCGCAGCGAGATCGAGGTGCGCTCGCGCGTGAGGTCCAGGCCCCATGTGCGCGTGCGATTGCGGCTGTCGAGGTCGAAACCGGCGAGCTGCGCATCCTCGGGACGCTGGCGCCACGCGACGTCCTGCCATTCGGCGCTCACCGTGGGGATGCCCAGCACCCGCCAGATTCCAGTCGACGGATCGGCCGTCGGTGGCGTGTAACTGGCGGTGATCGCGCGGGTGGCCCCAAGACGCCGCGGGCGCAGCGGATCGTCGTCGACGTCGGTGCGATGGCGCGTTTCGTCGGCGCTGAAATCGAAGCCGTGGGTGCCGGCGCGCAGGTAGGCGCGCTCGAGAGACAGATCCCCGGGAACCATGAGATTGCCCAGGCTGTAGAAATGCGGGCCGATGAGCTGGTGCTCGAAACCGATTGCCCAGCTGTCGAGCATCGGAAGCGTGAGCGCGCCGCCGGCGGACAGCTGCGCGGCGAAATGGGTGGCCTCGTCGCTGGCGCTGCGCGTGCCCGCCGACAAGCCGTCACTGTCGAAACTGGATTGGGCGTATTCGGCGTGCAGCCACAACGCGGAACCCAGTGCCCAGCTGTCGAGTGCGGTGTTCCAGGCCTGTCCGCCGTAACGAGTCACGGGGTCGACACTGCTGGTCGCCACGCCGCCCAGCGTGGTGTCACCACTCACGAAGCCCGACGTTATTCGCAGCCACTCGGGATGATGCGGGAACGGAGCGGCCACGGCATATCCGCCCTGCACGCTGCCGGTGTCTCCTGTCGGTACGACAGCGGCGTCGAGCCGCGTTTCGGCTTCACTGTTGAGCGTGAATGCCTGAAACGACACCCGCTCGTCGAGCGCGTTCAGCGAGAAGCTCAGGCCGCGGCGGCTGTAGCTGCCGAACAGCAGGTTGCCGAGCGCGATCGAATCGTCGCCCAGCGCCAGCGCCGCGCTGCCGCCGCTGAATTTGCGGCCCGCCTGCAGTAGATAGCCAGGCGCCTGCCAGACGCTGCCATCCGGCGAGTTGGTGGTGACGCTGTCGTACAGCACATTTGCAGCGCCCGCCGCGATCCAGCGCTGCGAATCGAGTTCCGCGTTCCACTGCAACGTGGCGCGTTGCTGCGAACGGCCGGCCCCGGCGAAATCCTCGCCGGTATGTTCGGCGACGCGCCAGGCGCTGCCCAGCAACACATCCCAGGTTTGGGTGCCGGTCGATTCCCGGCTGCCGGCAACACGCAACGACGTTTCGAGCAACGTGTCGATGTCGCCATTGGCGCGGGATACGAGTACCCGCAGCGGGTGTTCACCGGCTTCGAGCGCGAGGCCACGCGTTGGCACCGTCAGCACGCTGCCTTCGATGTGAATGACGGCGGTCACGTCGTAGCCGTCGAGCTCGACGATCAGCGGCGCGGGCTCCGCCATTGCCGGCAGTGTGAATACGGCGCTTTCGTCGCTCGTCGCGGCGAGGCTGGTGACGGACATTCCCGTCACCGCGCACATCACCCACGAACCGACCATGCCGCTGTTGTGACGTGTTCTCACGGCTTCTTCTTCGTTCGGACCGGCGGCACGGTCGGCGGCTTCGCCGGCAGCACCTTCATCTGGTTAGGCGCGGGTTGCGTGCAGTTGAAACTGAAGTTCTGCACGTTTGATTCGAACTTGATGTTCTTGCCCACGATCTGGTAGGTGCCGTGAAAATCCTTGTTGGATTGCGGCGCGGCGAAAGTGCCGCTGGCCGGCCCGCTCGGCGCCGGTGTCGGCTGAGTGAAGCCGCCGCTCGAGGGCTTGCCAAAATCGATGAAGTCGCTGAAAAAGGCAGTCTTCGACTGGTCCGTCTTCACGCTGCGCCAGGGCGTAGTTCCACCCTTGTTGTTGCGATAGAAGAAGGTGACGTTCGTGTTGATCGCGTCGGTTTCGATCACGCCCGAAAGCGTGACGCCGCAGGGCCCGCTGCCGCCGGTCTTCGGCAGGATCGCCAGATTCGCCTGCACGACGTGCACTCCGTAGGTGAGGTCGTCCACCGGCGTCTTGGGTTTTTGCGGCGCCGCCAGGTCATTCACCATTTTCTTGCCGCAGGTGATGTTCACCTTCCCCGGCGCCTGCATCGAGTAGCTCGGTTGGCCGGACGAATCGAACCCGGCACCGTGGGAGCGCCCGTCATCGTTGCAGCGCAGGATGCCTTCGACCTGGCCCAGCACCACGCCATTCAGTTTCCAGTCGCGCGACATCACCTTGCTGGCGGTCCAATGATGCGCATTCATCTGTTGGGCGAGGTTCGCGTTGCAGGCGTCGACCACCACCTTCTTCCAGTTCGCGTGCCACGCAATCGGGGTCAGCGAATACGGCACCAGCACCGGCCGCAGGGAGAAATGCTTTTCGTAGTCGCGTAGTTCGCTGACGTCGATCGGCGAATCCGATCCGGGCCAATTGAGCGCCCGCATCGTCGCGTCGTGAACCGTCTCATCACCCTTGCAGTAGCCGGAGGCCTGCATGCTGAGTGGATAGGTCTTGCCTGAGATGGCGTCGTAGCTCTGCCCATCCGAGCTCACGACCTTCACGTCGCCGGTGAACTTCTGGCTGATGAGGATGCCGGGACGTGCCGCGTATGCGGCAGCCGGGAGTACCAGCAGCGCGGACGCGATAAATGCGATATGCGGCTGCCTGGTTTGATTGCTGTCCATGTAAACCTCCATTCCGATGTCGTCGGTCAGAGGTCTGTCGGAACCTCCTGCCCAACGGTTCAATCGGCGCGGCGGGAGTGTGGAAGCGTGCGGGTGCGCGGCTGCACACCCGGGCATGGGTTGCCCGTGACGAAAAGCTGTGTTAGCGGGCGGCCGGAATCAGCCGCGGTCGATGAGACCCAGGCGCGAAGCTTCGTAGATGGCTTCGCTGCGCGAGTTGACCGCGAGCTTCTCGTAGATGTGTTTGGTGTACGAGGCGATGGTGTTGGCGGAAAGCGTGAGCATCTGCGCGATTTCCGCGTAGCTGAAACCTTTCGCGGCGAGGCTCAGCACCTCCTGCTCGCGCGCGGTCAGCCGGTTGTCGGCGGCGGGAGTCTGCGCCGGCAGCGGCTGGAACAGCCGAATCAGGTGACGGGCGATCGCCGGTGAAATCGGCGATCCGCCGTCGAGCAACATCTGGATCGCCGCCCCGATCTCGTGTGTCGGATCGTCCTTCAATAGATAGCCGGTGGCGCCGGCCTTGATGGCGCGGACCACGCGGCGTTCGTCGCCGAACAAGGTGATCACCATGATGGGCAGACCGGCATGGCGCGTGGCGGCCTCGGCAATCACGTCGAGGCCACTGCCGTCCGGCAAGCCGAGATCCGCCAGCAACACGTCGGGCCGGCCCTGGCGCAGCGCCGCCCGGATCTCGGCGCAACTGCCCACGGCGACCTCGACCTTGAAGCCGCCGTGCGCCCGCATGCGTTCGCACAGCGACTGCCGCGTCACCGCGTCGTCCTCGACGATATAGACCGTGCGCAAACGAACGTCTCCGGGCTTCATTCCACGAGACTACTGTGCGCCTGCCCAAAGCCCGGTGCGCTCCCGTGTTCACGGGCTTGTTCCGGCGCCGCCTGTTTGCTAGGCAGTTCCAGCGGCAGTTCGAGCCGCACGGTCGTCCCTTTTGGATCGGAGGCGATGTGCAGACTGCCGCCGAGCAACGCCGCGCGCCGATGCATGCCGGCGATGCCGCGGCCGGTGCCCTCGCCGCGCTCCGCCCCGAAGCCACCGCCCTCATCGCTGACCTCGACCACGACCTGGGCGCCTCGTGCGCCCTGCTCGGTGCGCGCGGCCACGCCAATACGTTTCGTGCCGGAGTGTTTGAGCGTATTCGCGATGGCTTCCTGAACGATGCGCGTGATCTCGAGCACGTGTTTCGGACCGAGCTGCGGCAACATCGGCATGTCGCCGACCTGCCAGCGCATCTCGACACCGGCCTGCGCCAGGCGCCGCGACATGCGAACGCGCAGTGTGCCGAGCACGCTCGCCAGATCGCCATCCACCGGCTCGATCGAGTCGATCATGATCCGCAGCTCGTCGAGACAGGTGCGCAGCGATTCTTCGATCGGCGCAAGTTCGGGGCGCGACGACGCGATGGCCAGTGCCTGCACCAGCTGGCCGCCGATGCCGTCGTGCATGTCCTGCATGATGCGTTCGCGTTCGGCCGACAACGCCTGCTCGCGTTCGAGGTCCTTGACGCGGCCGAGATTCAATTCGAGCTCGCGCGATTTTTCGGTCACGCGCAGCTCGAGCGCGTCCTTCGCGCGTTCGCTCTCTTCCAGCGCGTTCACGAAACGGCGCAGCAGGATGGCCGCGAAAACCAGCAACACCGGCGCCGCGACATAGGTGAAATACAGGTTCCCGCGCAGGATACCCACATCAACCAGCGCATCGCGCAGCGCGACCACGCTTCCGAGCCATGAAACCAGCGCGACTACTTTTACCTCAGTATCCGGATTGCGGTAGTTTGCCCACAGCAGCAGCCCGAGTTGATAGAAGCCGATGGCAACCGAGACCGGCATCCAGACGAAGCCGTAAAACCACGGCTCGGGTTGTCCGAGAACGCCCATGAGCAACGCAAGCGTGCCGACGCCGAACACCGTCCATGCCAGCAGGAGTTTTTCGAACTTCGGCCTGCTGATGCCGAGATAACGAAGAATGAACATCGCCGCGCAGATCGCGTACAGACCGATGGCGCTGCCCTGGACGCTCTCCCAGCGCGGCGGCGGATCGAACCAGGCGCGCGGCATTTCCAGCATCTGGATGTGGATGCCCCAGAAGATGAGCATGAGCGAAAACCAGCCGAAGGCGCCTTCGCGGCGGCGTAGCGCGAACATCACGGCCATGATCAACGCGACCACGAACATCGCCATCGACAGGACCTGCTTGACCGTGACCAGCATGGCGCGCGTGAATTTGTAGGCGGGCTCTATCTGCTGCGCCGGCGCCACATAGATCTGGCCGATCCTCGGGCCCCAGGTCTTGGTGACCACATGTACTTCGAGCAGGTTCTCGCCCTGATGCAGCAAACGCGCGGGAAAGGTGAAGTTCAACGGGCGGCGGTGGCGCGGGATCGGTTCGACCATCGGCCCACCATCGCCGACGAACTCGCCGTTCACGAACATCGCGACGTTCGCGAACGGCTTCGGTAGATAGACAGACCAGAGTCCGGCGGGCGCGGCGCCGGCGTCGAACCTGAGGCGGAACCAGCCGCTCGCGGCCGCATTCCCCGCGGGCGCGGGCCCGGAGTAGCCGAGCTCGACCGGTTGCCAGCCCGTGGCGGGGAGGTCAATCGGCAGCGTTACGGTCGAGGTGAAATACTCAGCCGCGGCGATGCGCGCAACCGGTGGCTGACCGCGCGACTCGAATGCCCGGTCGAGCGGGACGATGAGCAACACCGGCGCGAACAAGGCGGCCAACCAGAACACCAGCCGGCCATGCCGCAATCGGCCTGGCGCCGGGGCGGGGGTAAGTTGCGTTTGGGTCGTGGCGTCCAAGCCGGCGATGCTACACAAGACCGGGCGTGGGCGGTTGCCCGGATCCAGGCGCATTTGACCAACGGAAAACGGCGCCGGTCGCGAACCGGCGCCGTGTCCATCGCTTCGCCTAACTAGTAGAGGTAAACCGACCCCGCCTGCGGCGCGCTGTCGTCGTTCGGGCGGTTGCCGATGTTGGCGTCCGTGCCGGCCCCTTGCGCGCTGCTGTCATCCGTCGTGCCCACTGCGAGAGTTCCACCATCGGCGCTCAAGCTGACACTGCCGCCATAGAAGTCGCTCGGGCCACTCGGGTCACCCTTTAGATAGTTGCGCTGGCTCCACTCGTCATGGCTGCGGGTGAAGACATACACCGCGCCCGCCTGCAGCACGCTGTCGTCGAGCTGATTGCCGCCGATACCGGCCGCCCCGCTGGCTTCGGCCGGCGCACCGACCGCCAGCACATCGCCGCTGTCGCTGAACGCCAGATCGAAGCCAAAGAAGTCGTTGGCCTGCGCATTGGACGCCTTGATATAGGCCTGCTGCGACCAGCCGGCCTTTGCCCGCTGGAATACGAACACGGCCCCGGCAGTCGCCGCGTTGGTATCCGCATCGTCGCCGTCTATGCCCGTGGCGGCGCTGCCTTCGAGCGGCGCGCCGATCGCAACCGTCGTGCCGTCGGCGTTGATTGCCACCGCGTTGCCGATTCGCAGGTTTGCGATCGCCTGCGAGGCTTTGAGGAACGCACTCTGCGCCCAGACGCCCTTTTCTTCGGCGAAGATGTAGGCGGCGCCGGATTGCGGGCGGTTGTTGTTGGTCTGCGCTCCGTCCACACCGGTGGCACCGCTGCTCTCCCCGGGCGCGGTGACGGCGAGGGAGTGCCCATCGCGGCTCAGTGCCAGCGCGACCCCGAAGTTGTGGCCGGCCCCCGACCATGAAGATTTCACGTAGGCCTTCTGCGTCCACGCGGCGCCGCTGCGGTTGAATAGATAGGCGGCGCCGGCGTCGTCGGCGAGGTTCGTGTTCTGGAACCCGTCGATGCCATTCACCGAGCTGTCCTCGCGCGGGGCGCCGACCGCCAGGACGTTGCCGTCGCCGCTCAATGAGACTGCGTAACCGAAGTCATCGGACGCTTCCGCGTTCGAGGCCTTGAGGTAAGCCTGCCGCGTCCACTCGCCTGTCGTACGCGTGTAGATGAACACCGCACCCGCGCGGGTCGCGGAGTTGTCGTCGAGGTCTCCGTTGATGCCGGTGGCGGCACTGTCTTCGTAGGGCATGCCGACCGCGAGCGTGTTGCCGTCCTGGCTCAAGGAAAGCGACCAGCCGAATCGGTCGTCGGCATCGATAGCGGGAGCCTTGAGGTAGGTGCGGAAAGTCCACTGGTTGGCGACCTCACGCGAGAAGAGATAGACGGCGCCGGCCCGATCCACCGAGTTGTCGGTGACGACTACGCCATTGCCGTCTTCGAACGGCGCCGAGATCGCCATCGTCTGGCCATCGCCGCTCAACGCGACCCGGTAACTGAAGAAATCCGCGGCCTCCGTGTTGGTCGCCTTGAAGTAGCCGGTGGAATCGTGCTGAGACCCGAGGACCGGGCCGAGCACTTTCGAGGCGGTGCAGCCCGCCGCGTTGCAGGCCTCGACGCGGTAGTTGAGATTCATCCAGTCGATGAGATGCGCGGAAAGCGGCATGTCCGCCGTTGTCTGCGCCGCCGGGATGTTGTCGCCCCACGGCGAGAAGAGCGAGAACGCGGTTGACGCGCGCATCACGCGGTAGGAAGTTGCGCCCGGTACGGCGTCCCACTGCAGGTGCAGGCGCTTGGTGAAAAACTCCTGAGTGACCGCGGGGGCCGCCGGCGGCGTGATGGGTGCGGGCGCAGGCGCGGCGCTCTGCGCGGATCCACCGCCGCCACCACAGGCGGATAGTGCGGCAAACGAGATGACCACGGCAGCGTGGCCGGCAAGGTTGCTGAATGCTTTGTTCACGACGATCTCCTTGAGGTTGGTTGTGAACCTCAGTCGGAGCCGTCGTCACACCGGTTCAAAAGGGGACATTCCGAGTTAACGGGAAAGTTGATGCGCGGACGCATCAACTTTCCCGTTAACTCGGAATGTCCCCTTTAGTTGTTTTGGAGCACTTTCGAGATCGCGGCGCGGAATCTTTGGGCAATGGCCTCGCGGGCCATGTGTGCGCCGTTCGCGACCACCTTCCTGCCTGCGCGCCATACGCCGTCAATGCTGCTGCCACCGGCAAAGATGAAACTGTCCAGCAACGCATCACCCCGCCGCTCGACGAGCATGGGTGAATGCACGTCGAGCGAAATGAAGTCCGCACTGGCGCCCGCAACCAACCCTGCGCCCTGCACTCCCAGCGCCTGCGCGCCACCGCGAACCCCGCCATCGAACAACGCGCGGCCGGTCGAAGGCAGACCGTCGGCCGCCACGACATTGCGCGCGCGATCGCGTAAACGCTGGCTGTACTCCAGCAAGCGCAACTCCTCGCTCACATCGATGCGCACGTTCGAATCGGTGCCGATGCCGAACTCGCCGCCGGCACGGATGTACTGCGACGCGGGTGAAATTCCGTCCCCGAGGTTCGCCTCGGTGATCGGGCAGAACCCCGCAACCGCGCCGCTGCGCGCCAGCCCCGCGATCTCCTCCGCCGTCTGGTGCGTGGCGTGGATCAGGCACCAGCGACTATCTACCTGCGCATTGTCCAGCAGCCATTGCACCGGCCGCGCACCCGACCAGGCCAGGCAGTCTTCGACCTCGCGCACCTGTTCCGCGGCGTGAATGTGGATCGGGCCAGCCGGTACTAGTTCGATCACGGCTGCCAATTGTTCCGGCGTGACGGCGCGCAGGCTGTGCGGAGCGATCCCGACGACGGCGTCGGTCAATGGCGCAACCACCGCGACCGTCGCATCCAGCAAACAGGCGAAGCCGTCGGCATTGTTCACGAAGCGGCGTTGCCCGGCGGTCGGCGGCACGCCGCCAAACCCGCCCTGCGCGTAAAACACCGGCAGCAGCGTGAGCCCGATGCCGCTCGTCACCGCCGCCGCCGCCATGCGCCCCGCCATCTCCGCCACATTCACATACGGCTTGCCGGCCGGATCGTGATGCACGTAATGAAATTCACCCACCCGCGTGAAGCCGCTCTCGAGCATCTCCACATACGCCTGCGCCGTGATTGCTTCGAGATCGTCCGGCGTCATGCGCTGCACGAAGCGATACATGAGCTCGCGCCAGCTCCAGAAGTTATCGGCGTCGGGCCCGCGGTATTCCGTGAGGCCGGCCATCCCGCGCTGGAACCCGTGGCTATGGACGTTCGACATGCCGGGCAAAGCCAGCGACACGGGCTCATCGCCGGGCTGCGAGCGCGCATCGCGTTGCACGCTGACGAACCGTCCGTGGGCGATTTCGACACGGACGTTCGCGGCCCAGCCATCCGGCAACAAGGCTGCGGTGAAGAAAAGCGCGCGAGATGCAGGCTGCAACGACTGGGTCATGGGGCGGCATTATTGCACCTGGCGCTCTGGCGGCCCGGACGACTCATCTATAAGGTGCCGCCATGCGCTGTGACCGCATTTGGCGAAACGCCCGACTCGCGACGCTCGCGCCCGGCCGCGCAGGACTGGGAACGGTCGACGACGGCCTGCTCGCCTGCCGCGACGGACTCCTGATCTATGCAGGCCCGGCCGCCGAAGCACCGGCGGGGCTCGAAGCCCTGCAGGTGGAAGATTGCCAGGGCCGCTGGATCACACCCGGCCTCATCGACTGCCACACCCACCTGGTCTACGCCGGCAATCGCGCCAACGAATTCGAACAGCGATTGAACGGCGTTTCGTACGAGGCGATTGCGCGCAGCGGTGGCGGCATTCTCGCCACCGTCAATGCCACCCGCGCGGCGAGCGAGTCACAGCTGGTGGCCGAATCGTTGCCGCGGCTCGATGCCCTGCTCGCCGAAGGCCTCACTACTCTCGAAGTGAAATCCGGTTATGGCCTGTCGCTCGAGCACGAGCGCCGCCAGCTTCGAGCCGCGCGCGCATTGGCGGTGCAACGATCCGTCACGGTGACCACGACCTGTCTTGCCGCCCACGCGACGCCGCCCGCGTTCACCGGCCGGCCGGACGACTACATCACGGAGGTCTGCGATGTGATCATCCCGACCCTCGCGCAGGAAGGGTTGATAGACGCGGTCGACGCGTTCTGCGAGCGCATCGCCTTCACCCCGCAGCAGACGCGGCGCGTGTTCGAAGCCGCGCGGGCCAACAACCTGCGCGTCAAGCTGCATGCCGAGCAGATCTCCAACAGCGGCGGCGCGCATCTGGCCGCGCAATTCAACGCGTTGTCAGCCGATCACCTGGAATTTGCCGATGAGGAAGACGTGCAGGCGATGGCCGCGGCCGGCACCGTGGCCGTGTTGCTGCCCGGCGCGTTCTACTTCCTGCGCGAAACCCGATTACCGCCGCTCGACCTGCTGCGCGCCCACAACGTACCGATGGCCATCGCGACCGACTGCAATCCCGGCACGTCGCCGCTCACCTCCCTGCTGCTCGCCATGAACATGGCCGCGACGATGTTTCGCATGAGGGTGGATGAATGCATCTTGGGGGTTACCCGCGCCGCCGCGCAGGCGCTGGGAATGACCGATCGCATCGGCACACTCGAAGCCGGCAAACAATGCGACCTTGCGATCTGGAACATCGATCGCCCAGCCGAGCTGGTCTATCGCATGGGTTCGAACCCGTTGCACATGCGCGTGTGGAGAGGTGCGTGAGCGGGCCGCACCACGAATGGCTGGCCGTGCATCGCGGCGATCTGCCGCTGGTGATCAGCTTTCCGCACACGGGCACGCATCTGCCGCCGGACATGGAAGACCAGCTGGTCTCACCCTGGCTGGCGCGCAAGGATGCCGACTACTGGGTCGACGTCCTCTATGATTTCGCGCGCGAGCTCGGCGCGACCACCATACGCACTTCGATTTCGCGCACCGTGATCGATATGAACCGCGACCCCACCGGCGCGTCACTGTACCCGGGCTACGCGACCACCGGTTTGTGCCCGCTGACAACCTTCGACGGCGAGTCGCTGTATCAGCGCGGCCGTGAACCCGACGCCGCCGAGATCAAGCGCCGCGAGCAGCAATATTTCTGGCCCTACCACCAGGCGCTGGTGGACGAGACGCAACGGCTCGGCGGCCGGCACGGCAGCATGGTGTTGTACGACGCGCATTCGATCCGCTCGCGGGTCGAGCGCATGTTCGAAGGCGAATTGCCGCAGTTCAACATCGGCACCGACAACGGCACGACCTGCGACCCCGCGCTCACGAATGCCATCGAGCGCGTCTGCGATGCCTCGGGAATGTCGCGCGTGACAAATGGCCGCTTCCGCGGTGGCTGGATCACGCGCCACTATGGCAACCCGCGCAGCGGCATCCATGCGCTGCAAATGGAGCTTGCCATGCGCGGTTACCTGCATGAGCCGGAGGAATTCACCGAGGACAAATGGCCGGCGCCGCTCGATGACTGCCACGCCTCACTGTTGCGGATTGCGCTACGCGACATTCTCGACGTTTGCATTGCATTCGCGACTGGTAAATCCCCATGAATCAAACACGCCTCGACAGGACGCGGATCATCCGTGCACCCACCGGCACGACTCTCTCGGCGAAGAGCTGGCTGACCGAAGCGCCGCTGCGCATGTTGATGAACAACCTCGACCCGGCGGTGGCGGAAAATCCGGCGGCGCTCGTGGTCTACGGCGGCATCGGCCGCGCCGCGCGCGATTGGGAATCCTTCGATCGAATCGTGGAAACACTCAAACGCCTCGAAGCGGATCAGACGCTGCTGATCCAGTCCGGCAAACCGGTGGGTGTGTTCACCACGCACGCCGATGCGCCGCGCGTGCTGCTCGCCAACAGCAACCTCGTGCCACGCTGGAGCACCTGGGAGCATTTCAACGAGCTCGATCGCAAGGGCCTCATGATGTACGGCCAGATGACCGCGGGCTCGTGGATCTACATCG
>JBDTSP010000005.1:0-237947 GCA_039931065.1 Pseudomonadota bacterium
TCGAACGCGACTACGGAGTCGTGATGCCGCGGCGCATGCAGGTCGAGTTCAGCGCGCTCGTGCAGAAACATGTGGATTCATCCGAATCCGAGATGACGTCGCAGCAGTTATGGGCATTGTTCGAGTCGACCTATCTAGCCATCGATCTGGATGTGTCGTACCACGGGCATCACCTGTTCGAAGAGGGCGACAAGCAGGGCATCGAGCTCGAGATGACGGTCGCCGGCAATCGCCGCAAGTTGCGCGGCGTGGGTTCGGGCCCGATCGCGGCCACGGTGAATGCGCTGGCGCTGCCGATCCGCATCGACAATTACGAGGAGCGCGCGTTGCGTTCCGGCGCCGATGCGTCGGCGCTTGCAATCGTCGAGGCAGCGCGTGATGGGGTGGCCGGCATTCGTTATGGCGCGGGGCGCCACGCGAATATCGCTACCGCTTCGGTGATGGCCGTGCTCAGCGCCGCACGGCGGTTGGGCGTCAGCGCGAAGGATCTGCAGGCGGGCCGTTAGGCCGCGGCTGCGGGCCGCGCGACTCGGCGGCGAAAGATCAGTAACGCGCAACCGGCGATGATGCAGAGCACGGAGATGATCTGCGCCTGCGTTATTGCCATTCCGGCGATGTCGTAAGTCGTGTTCACGCGGATGGGTTCGATCGCGAAACGCTCGAGCCCGACCAGCAACACGTAGAGCCCGAATAGCCAGCCCGATTGATGTCCCTGCTTGCGCAGTTTCCACAAGATTGCGAACGCGATGAAGGCCATCATCGTCTCGTAGATAGGCGTGGGATATACGCCGGGCGGATCGATGAGCACACGGGCGATGTTGCCGTCGTAGGTCTGGGCCCATAACCAGGTAGGCAGCCAATCTGGCTTGGCCGCAAGGTCCGCGGGAATTCCCCAGTCGCCGTCGCCCGAAATCTCGCAGCCGATGCGCCCGATGCCGTAGGCCAGCATCAACGCCGGGGAGACCGCATCGAGCATCGTCAGCGGCGGCGCGTTTTTTTTGCGCACGTAAACCAGCCCGCACAGAAGACCGACGATGAGACCGCCGTAGATCGTGAAGCCGCCGCGCGACAGCAGCATTTCCATCGGGTGCTCGAGGAACTCGCGCGGGTGCTCGAGGATGTGAAAAATGCGCGCGCCGATGAGCCCGGTGAAGAAGCCGATCATGCCGACATTCGCCATGAAGTCGGGCGATTGATCGGGCACCAGCCGCTGCGCCTCGCGCGTTGCGACATTCAGGCCGAGGAAAAAGGCGATGCCGACCATCAGGCCGAAGGTCGGAATCGGCAGCGGCATGTTGATGCCGAGCGCGTGTAATACGTCAGTCAGGTAGGGAAATGCCACCGGCGGAGTATGCGCGATCCCCGTGGTGGAGATCGCAGTAGCTTTTCAAAAGCCTGCTAGGCCGCGTAACGCGGGATGGGATCTCGATCCGGCTCTACGAATCTGGCGCGCGCCTTGTCCGAGAACAACACCTCGGTGCTGTAGTGCGTGAGCATGATGCGGCTGTCGAGCAGCATCGGCTCGCGCGCGATGAAATCGTCGGCCGAGAGCGCCGTCGGGCAGCGA
The DNA here is from genome assembly GCA_039931065.1 of Pseudomonadota bacterium. Lineage (GTDB taxonomy): Bacteria > Pseudomonadota > Gammaproteobacteria > Steroidobacterales > Steroidobacteraceae > CADEED01. The sequence goes on from JBDTSP010000005.1 coordinate 1,568, forward strand.
TGCATGAAGTGATGCACGGCGAGGATCCAGCCGCGCGTCAGGGTCTCGTGATACTTGGTCGGCGTGATGCCGTGGACTTTGAGGAAGTTCATCAACGCGGCGCGCATGAGCTCGGCGGCGCGCTCCACGTCGCTTTCGGCGAGATACACGTACGCCAGGCGAATGTGCGCACGGTGGGAAAAATCGGCGGGCGCATATGCGCCCGCTTCGAATGCCGTACGAAATTCCCGATCGCTTTTCGAAAGCTCATGCTTCATCACGGCGGCCTCGCTTCAAATCAATACCGGTGTGAGTACATCAAGCCAGCAAACGTTCCGCAATCTGAACTGCATTTAATGCAGCACCTTTGCGCAGTTGGTCTCCGGCGACAAACAGCGCGAGCGTGCAGCCCGTGGGATCGCTCACATCCTTGCGGATGCGGCCAACCAACACCTCGTCCTTGCCACTGGCATCCACCGGCATCGGGAAGTAGTTTCTTTCCAACTCGTCCACCACCCGCACGCCCGGGGCGTGGCTCAGGATCTCGCGCGCTTCGGCGACCGACAGCGGCGCTTCTAGTTCGATGTTCAACGCGATGCAATGAGCGCGTAACACGGGGACCCGCACGCAGGTCGCGGTAATACGCAGATTCGGCTCGCCGAAGATCTTGCGGGTTTCCTGCATCACCTTGGTCTCTTCCTCGTTGTACCCGGTTTCCGGATCGACCCGGGTGTTGTGCGAGAACACGTTGAACGCGTAGGGATGCGGCAACACCTTGGGCGTGAACGGGCGGCCTTCGAGGTGCGCGCGGGTCGATTCGCTGAGCTCCTCCATCGCGGCGGCGCCGGCGCCCGAAGCGGCCTGGTAGGTAGACATCGTGATGCGGTTGATCCGGCGTTTCTGGTGCAGCGGCCACAGCGGCGTCGCCGCGACGATCGCCACGCAGTTCGGATTCGCGATGATGCCGTTGTGATTCGCGAGCGCGGCCGCGTTGATCTCGGGCACGACCAGCGGCGTGTTCGCGTCCATCCGGAACGCGGAGGAGTTGTCGACGACGATCGCGCCGGCCTTCACCGCGATGGGCGCAAAGCGCTTAGACTGCGCGCCGCCTGCCGAGAACAAGGCGATGTCCACGCCCTCGAGGCTCTGGTCGGTCAGTTCCTGCACGGCCAGGTCGCCGCCGCGAAACTTCATCGTCTTGCCCGCGGAGCGCGCGGAGGCCAGCAGGCGCAGCTCCGTCAGCGGGAATTTTCGCTGCTCGAGGCATTGCATCAACTCGACGCCCACGGCGCCGGTGGCGCCCGCGATGGCGACGACGGTCTTCTTGTTTCGAAGTTCGGACAGGGACATTTTTGTGGCTCCGGAAATGAAAAAGGCCCCGCGAAGTTTCCTGCGCGGGGCCTTGGGATTCTTGGTTGCTGTCGAATCAGCGCGCGCAAGACCTCAAGGCCCCAGTGGGCTTGGTCTTGATCGTCGTTTTCGGGGTGGCGCGCATCATGGGGGGCGAAATGTAGCGGAGCGGCGGGCCGGCGTAAAGACGATTGGGCTGAGGTCTGACCCTTTTTTCTAGCAAATGGGGAGTGTCCCCATTCCTACCTAGTGCGGGCCGATCTTGTTGGGCTCAATCAGGCCGTTGTAGTAGGCCAGCATTAACAGAATGAAGAGGATGACCGACAAGCCGACCCGCACGGTCAGCGCTTTGGCCATCTTCTTCGAATCGCCCTTGCCTTTGGACAGGTGAAACAGTGCACTGCCCAGGCTGCCGACGATCGCGAACAGCACCACGATGATGAGAATCTTGATCACGTCCATGAGGCCGCACTTTACACTCCGCCCCCATGCCGATCCGATTTTCCGCGTCCGGGAGGGTGTTCTCGCCGTCCTGGCCGATGACACTGCTGACCCTCGTTCTGGTGATCGCGTTCATCGGCCTCGGGCGTTGGCAATGGCAGCGCGGCGAGGCCAAACAGGCGGTCTGGGCCGAGTACGAACGTGACGGTGGCGCCGAAAAGCTGGGGCAGCGCGCCTTCGAAGACGTCAATCGGTTCGCGCGCATCGAAGTCACCGGGCACTTCCAGCCCTGGCACCAGTTCCTGCTCGACAACATCTCGCACGAAGGTCAGCCCGGCTACGAGGTGCTGACGCCTTTCGTGCTGGTCGACGGCCGCATCACGCTCGTAAACCGAGGCTGGGTGCCGTTCAGCGGTTATCGGGATCGCCTGCCGGATGTGAGCCTGCGCGATCCCGGCGAGGTCACCCTCACCGCGCGTATCGACGACCTGCCGAGTAGCGGACTCGCGAGCGGGCGCGCGGCGCCTGAGCCCGGGCCGAACTGGCCCAAACTCACAAGTTTTCCGGCGCAGGCGGAACTCGAGACGGCGCTCGGTGCGAAGCTGCAGCATCGCATCCTGCTGCTCGACGCGAACAACCCGCATGGGTACGTGCGCGAGTGGAAACCGCCGGGCCTGCCGCCGATCCGCCACCTCTCGTATGCCATCCAATGGTGGGGTTTTGTGGTGGTGCTGCTCGTGATCTACTTCGGCCTCAATTTTCGCAAGGTGTCCTGATGCAAGACCCACGCGCGCGTGGCCGTCGCACTCTGTTGATCGTCGCAGCGATTTTTTTCCTGCCCGTGATCGCGGCATTTGCGCTGTACTACGGCCAGTTGTGGCGGCCGTCGGGTTCGTCGAGCAAGGGCGAACTCATCACCCCCGCCCGGCCGCTTCAAATCGCGGGGTTGCGCAACATCGACGGCACGCCGGCGGCGCCCGGCGTGTTCGCGGACAAATGGACACTCATCTATATAGGTGACGGCGCCTGCGACGCGGACTGCCGCAACGCGCTGGTGTTCGGGCGCCAGTCGCGGCTCTCGCTCAACAATGAAATGACGCGGGTGCAACGCGTGTTCCTGGCCACCGGCCACTGCTGCGCGAATGCTTACTTCGCCGCCGAGCATGCCGGCATGATCGCGCTCGATGCCTCCTCGCCTGCGGCCGAGAAGTTGTTAGGCCAGTTCCCGGCGGACCGGGCGCAGTCGTTGTTCATCGTCGATCCGCTCGGCAATCTCATGATGCGGCACGATGCGGGCGCCGCCGTCCAGACCAGCAAGGATCTGCTGACCGACCTCAAGAAGCTGCTCAAGCTGTCCCACATCGGGTGAGCAATCCCGACCACATGCACCTGGTTGTGTGGATAAGGCGGCTGGCGCTCATCGGCGCATTGCTGTGTTTTGGGGTCGTGGTGCTGGGCGGTTATACGCGGCTGTCGAATTCCGGGCTTGGCTGCCCGGACTGGCCGGGATGTTTCGGCCACCTCACGCCCACCGGCAGCGCGGAGCACTACGCCACCGATGCCGACGTGCGCAAGGCATGGGTGGAAATGACTCACCGCTACTTCGCAGGCACGCTCGGACTCATCGTCCTCGCCATCGCCGTGTTGTCGATCGTGGCGCGCCGCGCGCGCGGCGTGAGAGTGTGGTTCGCACTGACGTTGCTGGTCCTCATCGTTTTTCAGGCGTTGCTCGGCATGCTCACCGTCACGTGGCTGCTCAAACCCCTGATCGTCACCGGCCACCTGGTCGGTGGACTAACTACTTTCGCGATGTTGTTGTGGCTGTATCTTTCGATGCGCGCGCAGTCGCGCGCAGTCGACGGCACGACCGTGCTGGCGGGCAACCGGCTGGTGGAGTTCGGCGGCCGGGCGCGCCTGTGGGCCGGGCTCGCACTGGCGGCGCTGGCGATCCAGGTGTTCCTCGGCGGCTGGACCAGCAGCAACTACGCCGCGCTCGCCTGCCCGGACCTGCCGCGCTGCCAGAACCAGTGGATTCCCGCGGCGAATTATCAAGACGCCTTCGTGTTGTGGCGGGGCTTGGGGATCAACTACGCCGGCGGCGTGCTCGACCACCCCGCGCGCGTGGCCATCCATTTCTTGCACCGGGTGGGCGCCGCCGTGGCGACGATCCTGCTACTACTCGCCGCATTTGCGGCCTTGGCGGGTTTGGGCAGGGCACCGCGCTGGGCGGCGGTGGCCGTGATCGGCGCGCTGGCTTTGCAGGTTTCGATCGGGGTTTTCATGGTGTTGCGGGCCTTTCCGCTCGAGCTCGCCGCCGCACATAACGCGGGCGCTGCCTTGCTCGTAGGAGCCACGGTGCTTCTGAACCGGAGGCTCCGGCCGGTGGCGGATTTTCGCTGATCGATTGGGCTAAACTGCCGCCCCTTCAAACGGAGCCCAGGCGTTTGGCCACCCCCGAACCCATCGTCGCAACCGCGGTCAGCGCGAGCTGGCGCAGCTATTACGAGCTGACCAAGCCGCGCGTCGTCATGCTGATCGTTTTCACGTCCATCGTGGGCACGTTGCTGGCGTCATCCGGTTTGCCGCCCTGGGATGCGTTGATCTTCGGCAATCTCGGCGTTGGCCTCGCGGCTGCGAGTGCCGCCGTGATCAACCACGTGCTCGACGAACGCATCGATGCCCAGATGTCGCGCACCAAGCGCCGGCCGTTGCCCAGCGGCAAGATGACTGCGCGTTCGGCGTTGACCTTCGCCGGCGTGTTGTGTGTGTTGTCGATGACCATTCTCGTGTTGTTGGTCAACGCGCTGACCGCGTTGCTCACGTTTGCATCGTTGATCGGTTACGCCGTGGTCTACACCGTGTGGCTGAAACGCGCCACCTCGCAGAACATCGTGATCGGTGGCGCCGCCGGCGCCGCGCCGCCGGTGCTCGGCTGGGCCGCGGTGACCAACTCGATCGATTCGGATGCGTTGCTGCTGTTCCTGATCGTGTTCATCTGGACGCCGCCGCATTTCTGGGCGCTGGCCATCGCGCGCAAGGACGAATACGCGAAGGTCGGCATACCGATGTTGCCGGTCACGCACGGCGTCGCATTCACGCGGCTGCAGGTGCTTTTGTACACGGTGTTGTTGACGGCCGTGACGCTGCTGCCGTTCGTCACCGGCATGAGCGGGCTGCTCTACCTGGCGGCGGCGCTGGTGCTCAATGGCATGTTCATCTACTACGCGCTGCAGATGAAGCTCACCGAACGCGCGCACCTGCCGATGAAGGTGTTCCGGTTTTCGATCACGTATCTGATGTGGCTGTTCGCCGCGTTGCTGGTGGATCACTATCTACCGACGACGCAGGGGATCAAACTGATTTCCGTTTGAGCTTGACGACGCCACTCAATCTTCCCGCGCGGTTCAACGGCCAGTTCGGCCTGGTGCTGTATTACCAGCATCACGGGTTGCTGCTGCTGCGTTCCGGCGATCGGGATGACTGCGGGCCGAAACGCATCGAATTGCTGTTTCGCGGCGTGGTGTGGATGTCGATCCCGTCGTGGTTCGGCGATTTCACCGTCGAGCAGTGCCTGCTCGATGAGGTGCTCGAATACATTCCGCCGAGTCATCGCGGCAAGGCGGAGTCGCGCAAGGTGTATAGGGTGGATATCGATCGCACGCCTCACTACATCATCGCAGGTGGGGTGTTCGCCTCGAGTGATGACGCGTCGTATTTCGACCCGTCGCCGCTGCTGCCCGAACTAGAGGTCAACCTCAAGTTCGACGATTAGCGGTGTCAGGCGGGGAAAGTCGGGATAACTCGAAATAGCCACTGCGCGGCGACAGATTTGGAGTTATCCCGACTTTCCCCGCCTGACACCACTCTCTACATCCCCGGGATGATCTCGGTGCGCAGGAAATCCAGCCGCGACTGCAGCTCGCGCGCGTTCTTTTCGGTGGGCTCGATTTCGAGGGGATAGACCTCGTCCATATCGGTGTCATCGACCGCGGCGGCAATCCAGTCATCCATGATGTAGCAGTAACACTCGAGCGCGGCGCGCGGGGTATCCGCGCTCTCGGACACGAAGTAGGCGGACGGCAGATCACCGACGACCACCCACAAGGAGTCGTCGGGCGAATCGGCAATAGCCTCGGAGAAATCGACCAGGAACAGGGCAACGACACCACCGATGCCATAGGCCAGGTAAAAGCCGCGGATCGGCGGACACCATTCGTGTTCGGTGATGAAGGTTTTCGCCTCTTTGCCCATGTCACGCAGCAATTGGGTCTCTTCGTCGTCGTCGCCGCGGATGGCCGTCAGCAATTGAAAGTCTTCGCGATTGAGAGTCATGGGGCGGAGTTTAAGCGGCAAGCGGCGCACCCGCAGCAATTCCGAAGTTGGCGAAATCCGGGGCAAGGTCCAAGATGCCCGTCCAAATCAGAAGGAGTCGCTCATGTCGGTCGCAAAGGTCATCGAGATCATCTCGGGCAGCAAATCGAGTTTCGAAGACGCGGTGAAGAAGGGCGTGACGCGTGCGTCCGAGTCGGTCAACGACATCACGGCGGCGTGGGTGCAGGATCAGAACGTGGTCGTCGAGAACGGTAAAATCGTCGAGTACCGCGTGACGCTGAAGGTCACGTTCGTGCTCAAGAGCAAGAAGAAGTAGCAGGTCGGTGCCGGGTGGAGAGGGCTAACTCCCATTTCTCTCACCCGGCACCCACCAATCGGCCATCAGAAGCGCATCACGAAGCCGGCGGTCACGATGTCCGAAGAGTCACCCTCTTCAGAGATTTCGGCGAGGTGATCGAAGTTCAACGTCAGCTCGGTGCGCGGCGACAAACGGTACTGCGCGTCGCAGCTCGGGCTGATGGTTGTCATATGGTCGGTGCTGGTGTTCCTCATCATCCGCGACATCGCCTACACCGATCAGTGGTACCAGCCGCGACTGATGAACAATCGCGCCACGATGATTCTCGCGGTGACCGAAGCCCTGCAAGATCGCCCCATCGAGCAGCACACGGCCCTGGCACGCATCGATGAGTTCCAGCGCAACGAGCATCGCGAAGAGGAATCAACCGGACTGAAAGTTAACGGCTGGTCCGCGGCATCGCGCCGCCGCTGCCGCAACGCTTCGACGTTGATACGCATGGCCGCGAGTGGCGTCCGCAATTCGTGGGCCGCATCCGCGATGAAGCGCCGTTCGCGCTCGACTCCGTCGCGTATGCGCTCAGTAGTCCGTCGACCGACTTACCCATCTGCAGTAGCTCGCGGTGCTTTGGTTTGTATGTCAGCGGCGCGAGGTCTTCGGGCCCCTTCGCGGCCACTTCCTCCGCGACCCTGCGAAACGGGCTCAATGCGAGCCACACTGAAATCCAAGCGGGCAGCAGCAGGATCGGCGACGTGATGACGATGGGCAGCAACAGGAAACCGCGCGACCACAGCGCGATGAACACCGCTTCCGGATCGGCGGGCAACAACAGGATTACGCGCGCGTTCGAAGTGACGGACGACTGCGAATAGGTGCGGAAGCGCCGTCCATCCTGCACGGAATGCTCGATCACGAACGGCGTGGTCGTTTGTACCCTGCGTCGTTCGCCTGGCGTTGATGCGCAGCGACGCAGACCCGGCGAAAGCCGACCGGCAGGCGCTGCGACTGGACGAATTGGCGCAGGAGCGCCTGGCCGCGCTCGGCGGTATCGCGCAACAACGCGAGATCGAACTCGAGCTGGACGCTCCGGCGGCGGTGACGATCGCCGGCGAGCGGCAGAGTCTGATCACGCTGATCGACAACCTGATCGAAAATGCCATCAAGTATTCGCCGCCGGGTAGTTCGGTGGTGATGCGGGTCATCGCGGATGCTGGCGGGGCGCAATTGTCGGTTGCGGATGCGGGGCCGGGAATTCCCGAAGCACTGCGCGAACGGGTTTTCGAGCGGTTCTATCGCGCGCCCCAGCAGACACAGTCGGGCAGCGGTTTGGGCCTCGCGATCGTGCGCGCGGTGGCCGAAGTGCATCACGCGACGGTGTTGCTCGACGCGCCTGCCGCGGGAACCGGCCTGCTGGTGACGGTGACGTTCGCGCCGCTTGGGGGAGTGGGTGCCGGGTGAGAGAATCCGGCACCAACCCTAACTCGCCGCAACGACCAGGCGTACCTGTTCGCGGATCATCCTGAACCACTCGCGGACGGTCGATTCTTCGAGCAGATAGTTGACGCGGGCGTCGTGTGCGAGCGCTAGCAGGACCGCGTCGCGAGCGCCGCCGTCGAGCAGCGCGTCGAGTTCATTCAGAAGGGTTTGCTGGGCGCGCGGCGGAAAGTCACGCGCGATGGCGCGAATCGCTTCCTCATCAGTGCTGCTCGCACTCCAGACATCCATGTCGGCGCTGAAGACGGTGGCAAGGAACTCGAGCAGGTTGGCGGATGATTGGCCCATCGTAGATCTTCAGACGGTATGCGCAGCCAGGAACGGACACCGCCACCGAACAGGGGCCAGCCTCCCGATTGAGGTCTGGCCCCTTTTGCTAGGAAATGGGGAGTGTCCCCATTTCGGTTCATGGCGCGATGAACGCATCGGTGGCGTTCGGCAGCGGGGCGGTGGCGTCGTCGATACCGCGCACGAACTCCAGCAGGTCCGCGATTTCCGTCGCGCTGAGCGAGTTGGTGATGGTGGTATTCGCGGCGCCCACGGTGTGGCGTGCGATGACTGCTTCGAGCGTGTTGGCCGAGCCATCGTGCAGATACGGACCCGAGTACGCGACTCCTAACAACGACGGGCTGTTGAAGCCGGCCAGTCCGAAGGACGGGAAGCCCTGGGTCGTCTGCCCGGCGATCGCGCCAGTACCGCGCAGCTCGATGGTGCTGGTCACATCGAACGTGCCGACGTTGTCCTGGATCTTGAGCTCGCCCTTGCCGGCGCGCGTCACTTTCACGACCTGGGGACCGGCAACCGCCACCCCGGCATCGTTCACCGTCACGCCCGAGAAGAACGCGGGGCCGAGCGGATCCTGCGCCAGCAGCGGATTGTCCTGATACAGGCCTTTCGTACGGCTCTTGGTCCACTTCACGCCACCGTGGCAACTCGCGCAGTTCGTCAGGAACAAGGCGCGGCCGTGCGTTTCGGCATTCGCGGAAATCGCCGGCATGATCGGTGCGCGCACCGTCGTCACCCACTCGCTCATCGCATCCAGCGAATCGCTGATGCCCCTGGTCGGACCGTGGTTGTACGACAGCGCGGTCTTGTCGACGCCGTCGACACTGGCGGCGAAGCCGGTGCCACCCTGGACGCCGCGCGCGTTGCCGTTGAAATCGCTGACCGAGCCGGCGATCGCGTTCCAGTTGAGGATGCGCTGATCGTCCAGGTTGTTGCGCGCGAACGTGCCTTCGAGCGGAATCGTCTGGCGCGGACCGGTCGCGAAGATCCAGGTCACGTTGTCGGCATGACCGTCATCGTGGCACGAGGCGCAGCTCGACCAGGCGTTGTTCGACGCCTTGCCGCGATTCGTGAGCGGGTTGATGTCGCGCAGCGCGACGTCGAACTGGCCGTCGCCAGTGTTGTCGAGTTTGTCGGGAATTCCGAGCGCGGTGAAGAACGCGAGTTTGCCAACCAGGTTGCGATGCGCCTGGGTGCCGGGCGCCGGCGGAGCGCTCGACTCGATGTCACGCGCAATCACCGTGTTGTCGGTGAGATTCATCGCGGTGACGGAGGTGTTCAGCTCGTTGTTGGTGTAGGCACGCTTGGTGTCGCGCGACATCACCACGCCGCTCGGCAGGTTGCCGGTCTGGAAACGTTTCGCGACGTTGTTGGCATCGAGGGTGGTCAGCTTGAAGTCCGCGCCGATCGAGGCGCGGATGACGTAGTTGCCCCCGCGGCTGACCACGAGGAAGTCCTTGCCCCTGCGGTCCGCATCCATCGCAACAATGTCGTTGAGGAACAACTTGTCGAGCGAAGTGGTTGGCGACGCGGGAGCGATCTCCTTCGGCACGTACGTGTTGAGATTCACCGAGAACGGCGTCTCCACATTCACGACCGTGCTCAACACGCCGACCAGCGCCTGCACATTGGAGTTGAAGGTCACCGGCGGCTCCGGCTGGGCGCCGACATTCGGGACGTAGAGAAAGGGGCCGCGCAGCAGCGCGCCGAACAGCATGTTGGGGTACACCTTCTGTCCGACTTTGCCGATGGGGCCCGCCGGATCGATGTTCACGGACGCAGTGTCCGGGCAGAACGTTTCCTTGACGAGTGCCGCGGCGCCGTTGCCCGTGCCATCGGCGAGACTGTTGAAATACTTCACCGTGCCCGCGGTCTGCAACGCATCGCGCGTCAATTTGCAGAAGTTGCGGCGGTCGGCGTTGAAGCCGGACGCCAGCGGCGCGAGCACCAGGCGAGACACCGCAGCGGTGTTGGCGTTCGTCACCGCGTCACCGACGCGGAACGAGTTGACCACGCCCTGCTTGGCGTCGTCGAAGCCGTCCGGCCGCGCGGGGTTGATGATCTCGCCAAACAGCTGCGTGACATACACGCGTTCGTCGTTGTCGTTCTTGTCACCGTCGTTGCTGATGGCGACCGCATACGGATTGCCGCCGGTGTGCACGCGGCCGACGACGACATTGTCCGTGAGGCGCACGACCGCGACATCGGCGGTCGTGTTGCCGGCGATGAACGCGTAGCTGCCGTTCGGCGTGATCGCGATGCCGCGCGGCTCGACGCCGACATCTATTGCGCCGCCAAGCGCGACCGGTGTGTTGGCGGTCAGATCGATGACAGTCATGTTGCCGTCGACGGCGCTCGTGACGTAGGCGCGGCGGTCGTTGGGCGAAATCGCAACGAAGCGCGGCTCTTTGCCGACCGGAACCTCGGCTAACAACTGCGAGGCGTCGCTGCCGTCGGCGTTGCGCACCTTGATCACGGATACCGTGGATTTCTGGCGATTCACGACCACCGCGCGGGTGTCGTCGCCGGTCAGCGCGATGGAGCTCGAACGCGTCTGGCGAAACAGCAGCTGGTACCGCATCAGCGCTTCGTCCGCGTCGATCAGCGTGCGCGCCTTCGCGGCAGCCAGCGCGGTGACGACCGCGTCGGCCTTGAAGGTGGCGGGATTCGCGTTGAAGTCCAATGTCTTGATGCCGGTGACCGCGGCTGCGACGGCGTTGTTGGCGACCGCGTCGAGCTGGAAGCCGTCGGTGGTGTCGTCGTTGGCATCCAGCAGGGCCAGCAGGCGCAGCAGGTTGCCTAGATAGACGTCGCCGTTCGCGGCCTGCACTTCGGTGAGTTCCTGCAGACTGAAGGAGATGGCAGTGGTGCCATTCGCGACCGGTGTCGCGCTGCCGACGGTGATGTGGTTGGCGTTGCTGCCGACGAAGAAGTCGACCTTGCGGCCTTCGGCGAACTGGAACTTGCCCGTGTCGCCGGTGCGGCCGTCGCCGACATTGGCGACGGTGAAACCCAGGCCCGAGATCGTGTCGTCGATGAACTGCGCATCGCGGATCACCGCGGCTGGCGGATTCACGACCGGCGGATCGTTGCCGCCATCATTGCCGTAACCGCCACCGCCGCAGGCAACGAGCAGTGCGGTGCTCGCCGCCTGCAGCAGCAGGGCTGAAAATGAGTACGTCCTTGTTCGCATGCGCTTCTCCCGACATCACAGTGGTGGCTCTTGTCGGTGATGAGTGGCCAGGCGCGTGACGCGGGTTTCACGTTTTGGGGAAAAGAAAAAGGCCCGCGAGGGGCCTTTTCCGGGAACCATTTTCGTCGAATCGGCGACGCGGCCGATTCTGCGGCGGTTATTACATGCGGCGAATGATGCGGTTCTGCCGTGCCGCGGGTTTCGACACCCACAGACCTCGTCCTTCCAGCTCGCCGAACATCGACGCCTTGCCGAGTTGCGGTGGCGGTGAAACTCCGGATGCCGTCGGACACGTCTGGTTGTTGCTGGCGCGGTATGCCAGCGCCGCGGCAATGCGGCCTTCGGTCATGTCGCCCATCGGATGCGTGAAGTCATCGGCCACCGAACAACCGGCGACGGTCGTGCCGGCGTTGTTCGTCGTGTTGAGCGGTGAAAAGCCATCGGTGTAGTCGCCGAAGTTCGCGGCGTTCTCGCCGCGGAACTGGATCGTGAAGTAGGTAGTTGAGCAGTTGTCCTCCGGGTAGAAACCGTACGGCTTGCCGCAGGTGGTGGAGCCGATCAGGAAAACTTCGACGCCCGCGCCGCGCAGCGAGTTGATGATCGACTCGCTGGCCGAACACGTGCCGGGGCCGGTGATGATGTACACCCGGGTCAGGTTCAGCGTCGGCAGGTTGACCCCGGCGGTGCCCGCGCCCGCGAAGCCCTGGGTCTTGGTCCAGAACGGAGTGGGCGCGAGGATCTCGCCCGTCACCGGGTTCTGGCTCGGGTTCTTGTCGTTGAAGACTATCTTCTCGAACGTCTTGCCGGTGAGCAGCGTGGTGTTGCCGACCATGAAGGCAAGCTCGCTCGCCATGTCGAGATAGCCGCCACCGTTGTACCGCACGTCGAGGATGAGATCGGTGACGTTGGCCGTCTTGAGCGCGTTGATGGCGGTGATCAGCGGTGTCTCCGCGGTCGCGATGTGATCGTTGAACTGGATGTAACCGACATCGCCCGACGCGGAGGGGAACGTGGTGTAGATGGGCACCGGTGAGTGCGTGATGCTGGCCGAGACCATCGTGACGCTGCGCGTGACGCCGGCGGTATTTCGAACCATGAACACGTGGCTCTCGCCGGTCGAATCCGGGAACAGGCCGGCATTGATGACATCGACGTTTGCCTGGGTGCCACCGTTGACGGCATCGACACCATCGACGGTGAGGATCTCATCGCCGCGCGCGAGATTGGTGGCCGCGGTGGTGTTGGGGTCGGTGTACGCGACTACGATCCGGCGCGGCGGCAGCGGCGCGAGCACGGCGAACTCCGCGCCGAAGCCGGCCTCGATTCCGCCCTGCGAGAGCGCCTGCCACACGTCGGTGGGATACACGAAATGGAATTTGTCCTTGGGCGCGTTGGAGGCCGTGATCGCGTTGGTCTTCAGCAACTTGAAGTAGGCGTCGGTGGTGTACAGCGCCGGGTCACGATCGGTGACTTCGCCGTACCAGAGGTACAGCTCGTTGGTCCAGGAACGCAGCCAGTTGTTCTGGTCCGTGACTGTTCCCAGGCGATCCGTTGTTCCCGGGCGCGGATTCGCGCATTTGGCTTCGAAATTGCTGGAGGGCTGGAACACTCCCGATTGCCAGGTCGTTCCGCCCGGAAAGCCACCATTTCCACCGCCATTACCGCCGTTACCGCTCCCGCCGCCCCCTCCACCGCCGCAGGAGGCGAGGGAAACGAACAGTGGCAGCAGCAACATCCTGAATTTATGGTCTCTTTTCACCCGGAATCCCTCTCCAACCCATTCAAAGCCGCGTTATGCAGCACTATGCACCCGTGGAAGCAAACAACATATCGTCGCCGCCAAGCTACGGTCCAGGTCTCGTTCTATTATCGCGGCAGTCATGAATCGTCATCTTCGACCGTTCGGACTGAAGTTAGGTCCCCTGACCGCAGGGGCAGTCTATTTCCCGTTGCATTTTTTTGCCGTAGGTATCGGCCTCACTCTGTTGATCGCTCCCCAGGGAGTGGGGGTGTTCTGGCCGGCCACCGGCACTTTGTTTGCCTTTCTCCTGTTGTATCCGGCGCGCTTCTGGCCAGCGCTGCTGGCTTTCGGATTCGCGGCCGAGATGTCGGCGCACGAACTGTTCGCGCCGCAGATACCGTACACCGTCTCCGGACTGCTCTACTTCGTCAAGTTCGCCGCCGCCCTGCTGGGCGTGGGACTGATGCAGGTCGGAGTACGCGGCCCGATCTCCTTCGCGCGTCTGCGCCACGTGTTGTGTTTCTCGGTCGCGGCACTGGTGTCGACCCTCGCCTGCGCGGTGGCCAGCGTCGCACTGCGCGCGGGCGACTTCCCGACCGGCCCCGATTTCTGGCTGGCCGCGCAGAACTGGTGGATAGGCGACTTCCTCGGCGCCCTGGTCATAACGCCATTGTTGCTGACGATCGGTTTCCACGGCATCGCATTGTCGACGGCCCGAGGCGGCCGCACGGCTACCTACTCGGCTTTCGGCGTGTTACTGCTGTTGCTGGGCGCCGTGTTCCTGCGCCACGGCGCTACCGTCATGACACCGCTCGACGTGCCGTACATCGTCTACCCGGTGCTGGTCTGGATCGCGCTGCTCGGCGGCCCGCGCCGCACGGCGCTCGCGGCCGGCATCGCGGTGGCGATCGCCTCGCTCGCCACCACGCGCGGACTCGGCCCGTTCGAGAGCCCCTATCAACTGCAGACTTTCCTGGCGTTATGCGTGTTGCCCGTGTTGCTGCTGCAGGCGGTGATGGCCGAACGCGATTTCGCCATCGAAAAGGCGCGCGGCAGCGACGAGCGTTATCGCGCTTTCATCGCCAACAGCTCCGAGGCCATCTTCCGCACCGAACTGGCCGAGCCGATGCCAATCACTTTGTCGCCCGACGATCAGATTGCCTGGGTGCGAAAACACGGCTTCGTCGCCGAATGCAACACCGCGTTCATGGTCGCGCTCGGCGTGAAGGATGCGCCGAGCCCGATCGTCGGAACGCGCCTCGGCGATCATCCGACCTGGTCACGCGTCTACATCGAGCGCATCCGCGAAGCGATCCGCAACGGTTACCAGGTGCGCAACATCGAGCATGTGGTGCACGGACCGTATGGCCTCGATCGTGTACTGCTGATCTCCATGATCGGCATCGTCGACAACGGTCACGTGCTCAGGTTCTGGGGCAGCGGCCGCGACGTAACGGCGATGCGCGAGGCCGAACACGCGCTCGCTCAACATGATTCGCAGCTGCGGGCGCTGGCCACGGAAATCACGCTGGCCGAGGAACGGGCCCGCCGCAAACTCGCGAGCGAACTGCACGACGGCCCCGCGCAAAACCTTGCCGGCATGGCCATGCAACTCGCAGCGCTCAAACGCGGCATGGATGATCGCGATCAGCTGCAACTGCTGATCGAGGCCGAGCAGGTGCTGGCGGATGCGACGACCCAGACCCGCACGCTCATGCTGGAACTTGCGCCACCCGGATTGCATGACACCGGCCTCATCGAAGCGTTGCGTTGGCTCGCGGATCGCGTCGCAAAACAACAGCGCATCGCGGTCACGATCGAGGACGACGGTTCGCTCAAGCCGCTGGAAGATCAGATCACGGTGCTGTTGTTCCAGACGGTACGCGAGCTGCTGCAGAACGTGGTGAAGCATGCCCGTTCGAAGCGCGCGACGGTGCGTTGCAGTGTGGCCGACGACCTGCTCACGCTCGATGTACTCGATCCGGGCGTGGGTTTCGAAGTGCACTCGATCAACCGCCTGCCGACGCGCCATGGCGGCTTTGGCCTGTTCAGCATCCGCGAGCGGCTCAAGCTCATGGGTGGCAGCATCGACATTCATTCCGTCGTCGGTGAAGGCACCACGGTGCGAATCCGCGTACCCTTGAAGCCGCAGCACGGATTGTTCGACGAAGCTTTGAGGGCATGACGCGAAATGCTGATCGAAAGAATCTGGGCGGCGAACCAGCTACGCAACTTCGAATATCTCATCGCCTGCTCGCAGACCGGTGAAGCGCTCATTGTCGACCCGCTGAATGCACGGCAATGCCTGGATGCGGCCCGCGTCCACAATTTCACGATCACGCAGATCCTCAACACCCACGAGCATCTCGATCACACCGCGGGCAACGCGGAGGTCGTGCGGGCCACCGGCGCGAAAGTGCTGGCGCACGCCGGCGCCGCCGGCGTCATCGGCGGGGTAGATAGAGGGCTGGTACGTGGCGACGTCATCAAGGTCGGCAAAACCGTTGAGCTCGAGGCGCTCGACACCCCGGGGCACACCCGCGCGCATGTTTGCCTGCTGGCGCACGGCGATGCGCCGGCGCTGTTTTGTGGCGACACCTTGTTCAATGCCGGCGCGGGCAATTGCCACAACGGCGGCGACCCAGGGTTGTTGTACGAGACCTTCGTGAATCAGCTCGCCAGACTTCCCGACGCGACCCGCGTCTATCCCGGCCACGAATACATGGCCCGCAACCTCGCGTTCACGCTCGATCGCGAGCCCGGGAACGCGGACGCTGCCAGGGCGCACGCCGAAGCGCGCGCGCAGGACCCGGCGGCGGCGCGAGTCACTACTCTCGGGGAGGAGAAACGCATCAATACTTTCCTGCGTCTGCAGAATCCGGAAGTGATGGCGCGGCTGCGCGAGAGATTTCCCGGCATCGGCGACAAACCGGATGCGCGCACCGTCTTCGTGAAGCTGCGCGAGTTGCGCAACAAGTGGTAGTCAGGGTTTTTCGCGCGCCCGCGCGATGATGGCGGCAAGTTCGGGATCCAGCGGCATCGGCCGCAGCGCGCTCACATTGGTGCCACCGGTGTTTCCCGTGGGCACGAAGCCAATGAAGGTCTTGGTCGCCGCCGCCGTGATTCTCAACAGCTGCCCGGCGAATTCACGCGCGTCACGCGTGCGCAGTGCGTAACGAAGCATGCTCCAGTGCACACGCACGTGTTCGCGCGTGGAGGCTTGTGCCAGCACGTGCGCGCGCTCCAGGTGGTGAAATTCATGAGCGGCGTCGGCCCGCGCCGCACGCAGTTCGGCGTCGACGTACGGGCGGATGTTGTCGGCGAACCCGTTCATGTCTACGCGACGAATTCGCCGCGCCCCGCGGGGTAGTGCTTTTCCCAGTTGCGCCCGTCGACCGCGTTGATCTTCATGCTCTTGATCGTATCGGAATCGATGCAGCGCGCGTTCACGCTGAAGCCGTCCGGATGCGAGCGTGGCACGTAGAACGACTTGATGCCGCAGGTCGAGCAGAAAAGATGTTTGGCGGTGCCGGTGTTGAACGTGTAGTTCGTCAGGGCGTCCTGGCCCTGCAGCAGGCGGAAACGGTCGGCGGGCACGATGAGATGCAGAAATCCGGTGCGCTTGCACATCGAGCAATTGCAGTCGTCGATGATGAGATCGGCCGGGGCGTCCACTTCGAATCGGACGCGGCCGCAATGACAGCCACCCTGGTGCTTGATCATTTCGATCGAACTCGTGAGTCGGGCCGGGCCACCAGCATGGGTGTCGCGAACATGAATGCCAACCCCAACAACATCAGGCCGCCCTTCGTGGGATCCAGGTCGGCCGCTATCTGCTCCCATGGAGCGCCGACCGCGAAGCCGATGAAAATTTCAAAGGCGAGTGTCAGCGCAACCCACAGCCCGCCCACAATAAGCTGCTGTTTGCGCGTGACGGCGCCCATCCACCGGGCGGTGAACCAGGCCACGACGAACACGATGACGCAGCCCACCGGAATGCCGATCTGCCGGGCGCGCAGGGCGCCGATTTCCGGCGCGATGAACAGCTCGCGAACCACACCGTGTGCGGTCTCGACCAGCATGAAACCCATCCACACCATGACGGCGCGGGACCAGGCTACCGCGGACTGCGATGCGCTTCGTGATCCAGTGTCCATTGCAAGGCATCCGCCGCACCGGCGTCGCTCGGCCGGCCGCGTTTACGAAGTTCGGCGATGAGGTTCTCCCGCTGCTCGCGGGTTCGATTCTGCGCGAGCTTCCACTTTACCTTGCGCGCACGGACCGACAGCGTCAACGCACGGATTTCCTTGAAGGGTCCGCGGTACATAGCCTGTTCTGCGCTCACGGGAGCGTGTCCACCTTCCGGCTGGTAGTGCGCCATGAGGCGTTGCTGTTGCGCCGCGAGTACCACCGCGTCCGCGGAAACTTCCGCGTCGCACTCGAAGATCACCACGCGGTGATAGGCGGTCGCGAACATGGCATTGGTCGCGTGGATCCAATGGGAGGGAATGGCGCCGTGGATCTCGTCCACCTCGAACGTGCACTTTTTGTTGGAGAGCAGGTCCGCGAGCTGTTCGTCGTTGCGATGCAGGTGGATCTCGATCCTCTCGCCCTGGAGCAGGAACGGATACAGCCCGATGTGCGGCTGACCATCGGCGTTGGCGGTGACGAAACGTCCCAGTTCTTGTCTGGAGACGAATTCGCGCAGCACATCGTCGGGAACGTCGGCGTAATAGTCGTAGAAGATCATGCGGAGATTCTAGTGAGGTGCCGCGGCGCGATACAGGGCCAGCCGTCACCAAAGTCGCTCGACTGTCAGGCGAACAAGGTTTCCCGTTGGCGGACCCTTTCAGCGCTGCGCGCGCCACGCCCCCACCGCCAAACACAGCCAGCCGGTCAGAAGCGCGAGCCCGCCAAACGGCGTGATGGCGCCCAGCCAGCGCGTGCCAGTCAACGCCAGTAGATAGAGCGAACCGGAGAAGATCGCGATTCCGGCGACGAACAACCAGCCGGCGACCGCAAAAGCCTTGTGCTGCCAGCGTGCCCAGGCCCAGGCCGCCGCGCACAACGCGAACACGTGATACATCTGGTAACGCACGGCGGTTTCGAAAACCGCGAGCAGGTCGGGCGCCAGCTTCGCCTTGAGCGCATGCGCCGCGAAGGCTCCGAGCGCCACGCCCACGAAACCGGCAACGCCGGCGCATATGTAGAGCAGGCGATCCAAGCGCGGTTACATCGCCCGGCCGTTGTAGTGCTGCACGGGAATCTTCTCGATTTCGATGCCGTCGAGTACGCGGATGTTGATCGCCGCCATCTTGTTGCCCTTGGGATCGACGCCTTCGCCGAAGGGCAGAACTCCGCAGATCTTGCAAAAGCGGTGTTTGATGACGTGTTTGTTGAACGTGTAGGTGGTCAGCTCCTCCTCACCCGTCACCTTCATCTTGTCGCGCGGCGCGAACCACAGTAACGAGCCACGTTTCTGGCAGATGGAACAATTGCAGGAGATCACGCCGCCGATCTCGCCTTCGACTTCAATGGTGACCTTGCCGCAATGACAGCCGCCGCGATGAATCATGCCGATCTCCAATCGTTGTAGTTAGCTGATTACGGGCGTCAACAGGTTGGCGTCGCGCGCCAGCAGCCATTTGTCGCCCGACTTTCTGAACACCGTGAGTGTATGCCCGGCGCGTTTCATTGGCTTGGCCCCGTTCGGCGGAGTGACCTCCACCGTCAGCCGCGACCACAGGAAGGCCAGGTCTCCGGACACCTGGATTTCCTGGATTTCGCTGCGGCCGTCGACCTGCGGCTTAGCGGCGCCGGGCGGGCCACTCATCGTCTCGGCGAACTTTTCTTTTCCGGACGGCGGCTGGCCGGCAACCAGGAACACCACATCATCGGTCATGAGTGTGAGCACTTTCACCGTGTCGCCTGCCCTGGTGGCCGACATCCAGGTCGCCACCAGGTTGCGAATCTGTTGTTCGTCGCTGGAAGTCATTTGTCGCTGCGCTCCTCTTCGGCTACGTTCCGGATCGTATCCTCAAGCGAATCCCGCCGGTCCATCAGGAAAGCTTCGTAGGCCTGCATCTGGGCGCCGCTCAGGATGCCGCGGGCACTGCTTCTCATGCGCTGATCGCTGAGTTCCTGCAGCGCCAGTATTTCCTGGTAGACGGCCGTGTTCGACTCCGCATCGGAGATCTTCCGCAGCGGCATTCCGGCCCCACTCGCGATCGCCGCTTTGATCATCGCGCTGCGTTGGGCGGCCGTTACGCCAAGAGCCTCGCGCTCGAGCAGGTCGCGCAGTTCCCCGACTTCCGCGCGCGCCGGCAGCGTCTTCTCGAACTGGCGCAACCTGGCGGTTTTTTCGGCGCCGAATCGAGCCAGGAGTTCGTCGCGTTCCTCGGCTTCCCGCCCGGCCGCCTCCTCGTCTGCTTCGATGCGGTCGTTGTTCGGCGCCAGTGGATTCAATTCCTGGCTCACCTTGAGATCGATGAATTGCTCGAACTCGCTGTCGGTGAATCCGGCTTCACTGCGCAGATCGGCATATCGAAGTTCCATCGCTTTCGCGACTGCGCTGCGCGCGCGGCGTGTTGGCCCTGGCATCCCAACGGCTGCATTTTCCGCAACGTCCACGACCGCGCCGATATCAGCCGGCTGTGTCGTGTGCGGAGTGCTCGCGAGGTGCACCGCCTTCCCGCGGGGCCGCGATTCGACGGCAGTCGTCGGCCGATCCGGCGGCCTTGCCGTTTGCACGACATGTGGACTGACTGCGCCCCGCAGCAGATAGACCGCGGTCAGGAGAAATACCGCAAAGGCCGCAATCGCGGTGAAGGCAAACGTTTTCACGCCCCGCCCGACACCGCGCCTACTTCTTCTGTTCGGGTTCGAGGGGCGCGTTGATGAACACGGCTTCGGTGGCGACGATGGCCGCGCCCGCCGGCGCCGTGCTGCTGAACGTCACGTTGCCGCCGCTCATGCCGCGCAGCAAGGGGCGCGCCGGTCCGGCCTGCACCAGCGTGCCGAACTGTGCGCGCATGTCCTTCTGCGCCTGCTGATACTCGGTGTACGCGGTGATCTGTTCGGTGTTGAGGATGCTGCGTGCCTGTGACGCGACGCGTTCGTTGTAGTCCTCTTCCCAGCCGATGCGTGTCTTCTGGAATTCCTGCATGTCCACGCCGTCGACGTAGGGGGGTTCCGGGACACGATCGCGTTCCTCCACCATGACTTTCAGCAAACGTTCGCGTTGATCGTCGTTGATCGCGGCGTCGTAACCTTCGAGCTGGCGCGTGAGCATTTCAAGCTCCATGCGGGCCGGCAACGACTTCTGGTATTCCTGCAGCGCCGCGACCTTGTCGTCGCCCAGGAGCTCGGCGATATCGCCCTGAATCTTCTGCTGCCTGTCGGCCCAGGCCTTCTGATAGTCGCCCGCATCCGTGCCGTCGCGGAACGGCTCGATCTCACCCGACTGCTGGTCGGTGAGCAGATCGACGAGTTTGTTAGCTTGCTCCTTGTTCAGTGCGAGCGTCGAGCCGACATCCGCGTACAGACGCTTGTTGTGAGCCCGCATCTGCGCACGCATCATTTTCTGCATGGCCTCGGAACGTTGCGGCATCGGCCGGTGCGTCCACGGGGTCGTCTGGGGCGCTTCGGTCTCGTTCACGATCGCGCCGGCCACCGGGGGTGGCGGTTTGCCGGGGCCGCTCATGCCCTGGGCGCCGAAGGTGTTGGCGCCCGCGAAACGTCGCTGCCCGAATTCCCCGCGCGACTTTTCGAACTGCGCGAGTCGGGCGTTGAGGTCGGCGCTTTGCGCCACAAGCTCGGCCGCGCGTTCCCGCTCGTTCTGCAGCTGATTCCACAGATAGATAGAACTGCCGCCTAAGGCGGCCGTGGCCACCACCAGACCCAGCACCGATGCTTTCATTGGAGTTGCTCCCTTGCCTGCCACGACAGATGACCGGCGGATGCCCGGCCGGTTCCGTTGCGGCGGCAATTGTCCCCATGAAGGGCCGGCAAGAGAAGTCCCGGAGCTGGACCTAAGGTTGCTGCGCCAGCAGCAAATCGAGATAGGCGCCTTCGATCAGCTGCCCGGGCTGAATTCCGAGGCGATCCATGAGCTCGCCTGCTTCGCGAACTCCCTGTTCGGTGGGTTCATCGTCCACCAGCATGACTTCGAGCTCGAGAAAATGGCCGAGACCCTCGACGCGGTCCAGGTGAACGCGGGTGCGCCCGACCAGGAAGAGAGTGCGGTATTTGCGGATGCGACCGATTTGTCCGTAGGCCAGCGAAAGCGATTCACGAAGTGTCTCTGGTGAAGAAGTTGGGGACCGTAGATAGAACGACTCTTTGGGTCCCGTCTGGTTCACCCGCCGATAGAAAATAAGTTCGCCCGAGTCGTTGGAGAAGGCACGCAACTTGAGCCGACCGGTGGCGCAAGTGAAGAACGTGTCGTCCTGCGCGATCTCGAGCGGACCTTCCGAGGCGATCCCGGCCACGATGGGTTTGAGGAGGGCGACGTTTTCGATGCGTGCCTTGATTTCGATGTTGCGGGCCATCCGTGGCTGTTTCCTGCGTCCGTTTCGGGAGCCTACATCTTGAGACGCACTCCGCCATTCGAGCGCGGCTTTTCGTTGGCGCGCAGCCCGGCATCGACCGAGATGCGGCCGGCGCCATGGGTGGCGAGGTAGAGGCCGATGAAGACCAGGCAACCCGACGGGAAGATGCCGCGCATGCCTTCGAAGCGATCGACCATTGCGATGGCGATGGCGAAGTTGAGGGCGCAGAAGATGCCCGCCCAGCGCGTGAACATCCCCAGGATGAACCCGACGCCGATGGCCATCTGCAGGTAGGCGGAGACCGGCGCCGCGATCTCGGGGCTGGGAAAGTGATGTTTGCGCAGGAATTCCGCGAATTCGTGCATCTGGCCGGTACCGGTGACCTTATCCCAGACACTCCAGATGAGGAAAATCCCCACGAACACGCGCAGCAACAACAGCGCAAAGTCGGCAAAGCGCTGCGCGGAGTTCAGTAACAGGAGTTTCCGCATGTATTCCCTCTCGAGCCCGGGTGTTTATCGGGCCCACAAGAGTAGCTGCGGTCTGTGGGGCGCGACAACGCGATAGTAACCGCATCGCGGCGCAATCTGACCCGTCGCAGCGTGGCGACTCCGGTTCGAGGTCTACGGACCGCCGTTGGCCCGTTCCACCTTCGCCACCCGGGTCTCGAAGTGCGAGTACCACTTCTTGCGGCCGTTGCTCCGGGCAATACGGTGCACGCCGTGCGCGCGCCAGGCCGCGATCATCTCGAGCGACGACCAGTACGAAACCGTGATGCCGAGTCCATCCACCCCGCGCGTGCGCTCGACTCCCAGGAACCCGGGCTGCTGCGCCGCGAGCTCGGCTATACGCGCGCCGGAGTCGTCGTGAAACCATCCCTCATTTCGGTTTCTGGAACAGGGAGATGTAGCCGGGCTGCGCCGCGACGCGCTCCAGCCACTGGCGTACGTGTGGATAGGGCGCGAGGTCGTGACCGCCGTCGGTCGCGACGTGCGAATACGCGTACAACGCAATGTCGGCGATGGTGTAACGGTCGTTGACGAAGAACTCGCGGGTGGCGAGGTGCTGCTCCATCACGGCGAATGCCGCGCGGCCCTTCTCCAGGCGCGCGGGAATTTCGGCGCGGCGCGGATGGTCGGCCGGCAGATGCCGCATCAGGTAACGAGGCGTCGCGACGTACGGTTCATGGCTGTACTGCTCGAAGAACATCCACTGCAACACCTGCGCGCGGCCGAGCTGCGTCGCCGGCACGAAACGCGAACCTTCGGCGAGGTACCACATGATGGCGTTGGACTCGGCCAGATTGGTGCCGTCGTCGAGTTCCAGGGTGGGGATGCGACCGTTCGGATTGCGCTTGAGGAATTCGGGCGTGCGCGTGAGGCCCTTGTCGATGTCCACGTCGGTCCAGTCGTATTTCTGGCCGAGCTGCGCGAACAGCAGGCGCACCTTGTAGCCGTTGCCTGAATCGAGATAGTCGAAGAGGTGCATGCGCCGTCCTGCGAGTTGTTCGGCTTCGCAGTATCCGGCTTCAGTGCGAAAGGCGCGAGAGACCAAGGTTTTTCCCTGAGGCCAAGTTATTCTCGCGCTCGATGCGCCGCCTGCCGCCCCTCAATGCCTTGCGTTCTTTCGAGGCCTCCGCCCGCCTCGGCAGCTTCGTGGCCGCGGCCGCGGAACTGCGCGTGTCCGCCGCGGCCGTGAGCCAGCAGGTGCGCAGGCTCGAGCAATATCTCGACACCGAGCTCTTCCAGCGGCTGGCGCGCGGACTAACACTCACCGACCAGGGCCGCGACTATCTACCAGAGCTGTCGGCGGGCTTCGACCTGCTCGGCGAATCCACCACCCGCCTGCGCGCCAAACGCGCGGATGGCGTATTGACGATCACGACACTCGCGGGTTTTGCCAACGGCTGGCTGCTGCCGCGCCTGCATCGCTTCCGTGCCTGCGCGCCGCGCGTCGACATCGTGTTGCGTACTTCGCGCCAGGTGATGGACTTCCGCCGCGACGCCATCGATCTCGCCATCCGTTTCGCGCCGGCGCCGGGGCGCGGATTGCAGGGTGAAGTGTTGTGCCGCGAGGAGCTGTTTCCCGTGGCCAGCCCGCAGTTGTTTGGCGGCGGGCGTATGCCGGACACGTTGGCCGCACTCGCCGACTACCCACTCCTGCACGACACCGACGCGAACGCGGAGCAGCCGTGGCTGGGCTGGCGCGGCTGGTTCGAACGTTCCGGACTGCCGACCGCGTCGGTCGGCCGCGGGCCGCAGTTCAGCGATTCGATCGTGCTGATCGGCGCGGCGGTGGCAGGGTTGGGAATCGCCATCGGGCGCGCGCCACATGTCGGCCCGCTGCTGGCGCGCGGCCAGTTGGTGCGTGTCACGCAGGAAAACTGGATGGCGCCGTGGAGTTACTACCTGACCGCGCCACCCGCGCATTTCCGGCGGCCGGTGGTCCGCACCTTCGTCGATTGGGCACTGGGCGAGGCGCGCGGCGGCTAGAGCGACAGCGGCAACTCGAGATGCCGCGCGTACATCATGTCGCGGTGGGCGAAGAGGATCGGGTCGAGCGCCGCTTCGGTCTGCGCATCGTGCCATTCGAACGCGGCGCGGGTGCCGGCGTGCATCGCGCCCTGCGTTTCGGGTAACGGGCGGAACAGCGCCATGAAGGTCGCGCTGTAGATGTCGACCGCGGTCAGAGTGCCGCCGAAATAGTAGTGCTGGCCGGCCTCTTGCTGTGTCTTCAGCAAGGCCGCGAATTCGCCCAACAATTGCGCGACACGGGCCGTGTTCTGCGGCGCCTGCGCGGGGTCGTAACCGTATTTGCCACCGAGAAATCCCGCGACACGTTCCGAAAAGCCGCCGGTCTTCGACATCCCGGCGTGAATCATCTGCAGCCGACGAAACCATCCGAGGCCGCCCTGACCGCAGAATTTCCCGGAGAGCATCAGCACTCGTTCCCGCTCGGTTTCGTTGACCGGCAACAATGGCGGCGTCGATGACAGGCGCTCGGCGAGAGTGAGGATCTCTTCCCAGCCGGAGCGCGGCAGCTCGTCATTGTAGATTGCGACCGGACCGCTCAACTGGCCGGCCCACTGCTTCAGGGCGACGTTGTCATAGACCAGGGGCACCGCGGCCCATTCGATCTGTTTGATGTGGAAGATGCCCTTGGCAGCTTCACCCCAGGGGCTGGGCACATTCTTGACGACCACCATGCGCAGCCCTGGCCGCGTTATCGCTTCATCGACACTCAGGTATTCGAAGGTCATAGGCCGACGAGCATCGCCGACCGGCGGGTGATCTTCAATATCACCCGGGCGAATTCATTGGTGCGAAATCCCGTGCAATCGTCAGGCTTGCTCGACCCGCAGCCACTTTTCCAGGTGAATACCATCGGCCACGCCGCGGTACATCTGCTTGGTGATCGTGAGCTCGTGATAGCCGTGATCGGAGTAGAACAGCCGCGCCGGCCTGTTCTTGCTCAGGCACTCGACGCGGATCTTCTTTGCACCGGCGTTTCGCGCCACTTCTTCGAGCCAGCTCAGCAGTGCACTGCCGACGCCCTTGCGTTGATGCGGCTGGCGCACCGCGAACAAAAGCAGGTGGGCGTCTTCGGCGGTGT
The DNA here is from genome assembly GCA_039931065.1 of Pseudomonadota bacterium. GTDB lineage: Bacteria > Pseudomonadota > Gammaproteobacteria > Steroidobacterales > Steroidobacteraceae > CADEED01. The sequence goes on from JBDTSP010000005.1 coordinate 26,842, forward strand.
GAAACATGATGCCGAACGCAGTGACCGCGCGTGCGCCGCCGACCACCGCCACGTTCGTTTCCAGATCGACGATGGCGCGCGCGACGCGGTCTTCGGTCCAGGTCCACGGCAGGCCGCGCTCGATGTAGTCGCGCGACATCGCAGCGATTTCCGCGGCATCGGCGAGTCGGGCGAGACGAACGGTGACGTCAGCGAGCATTGAGGAAGCGATGGTACCGGGCAAGGTCGCGGGTGGAGAAGCACCAGAAGGTAACTTCCGTCACATCCGCCGCCAATTCGGGTGAAGAGCTGACGGACTTAATGTGGCCGCACCCGCGCTTCATTCGCCTGAGAACTTTCCCGGCGCCGCCTTGTGAGGAATCGACCAGCCGAAATACACCTCGACTTCGTAGATCTGCTTGCCGTGTACCAAGGCAATCTCGGTGTTACGAAACATGTGTCCGTCTTTCGAGCGGCCTTCGTACGTCACGAATACGCGGTCGCCATCCGCGACCAGGTGGATGAATTTGAAGCTCTCGATACGCTCGCTGTTTGGCCAGCAGCGCTCGAAGTAGGTAGCGCGGTCAATGCGGTTATCGAGCGGACTGGTGAAGTGGAAATCGTCGGCGATCAGCGCTTCGATCACCGCGCGATCCTTGCGGGCGAAGGCTTCGTAACTGGCGCGAACGATGGAAATGGAATCTTGTGGCATGGCGGTCTCCTTGCCGCCAACTTACCGGCCGAGGTCGTCGTGCCGCTGTCGGACATGTCAGTCACCGGCGGCCGGTTCTTGGTCGGAGCACACCAGGACCCGCCATTTCAGACTTGGGTTGCCGGTGCGGGCCACAGAGGTTAGCGATGCTTTTGCCAGCACAAGAACTCCTTAGTCATTGCGCGTTACGAGCGGCGGCAGGCTTCCCTACAATTGCGCGATGTCAAAACGCGGTTGGTTGCTGTTTCTCACTTTGGGCCTGCTGTGGGGCATGCCCTATCTGCTGATCCGCATCGCGGTGCAGGAGATCGATCCGCTCGTGATGGCCGGCACCCGCACCTTGATGGGCGCGTTGTTGCTGCTGCCCATCGCCTGGCATCGCAATGCGCTCGCGCCCGCGTTCGCCAGGTGGAAATGGCTGCTCGCATTCACCGTCATCGAGATCAGCGTGCCGTGGCTGCTGTTGGGTCACGCGGAAACGCGATTGAACAGCTCGACCGCGGGATTGCTGATCGCCGTCGTGCCGCTGTTCGCGGCATTGATCGTCACCAGGCTCGGGCACGAGAAACTCGAGCCGCGCCGGATCTTTGGATTGGCGCTCGGTTTCACCGGTGTCGCGTTGCTGGTCGGCCTCGATATCCACTTCTCGGATTACCTGGCTGTCGCCGCGACCATCGTCGTTTCGCTTTGCTACGCGATCGGGCCGATCATCATCGACCGCAAGCTCAAAGACGTGCCGGCCATCGGGGTGATCACCGGCTCGCTGATCGTGGCCACTCTTATATATGTGCCGTTTGCCCCGTTCCTGTGGCCGGAAAAGGTTTCCGCGACGGCCGTGTGGTCGGTGGTCGGACTCGGCGTGTTCTGTACTGCCGGCGCGTTCATGGTGTTTTTCGCGTTGATTGCGGAAGTCGGCCCTTCGCGCGCGACGGTGATCACGTACGTCAACCCGGCCGTGGCCATCGTGCTGGGCGCGTTGGTGCTCAACGAGCCGCTGACCATGGGCATGTTGATTGGATTTCCGCTGGTGATCGCGGGGTCGTTCCTCGGGACGATGCGCGCAAGGCCGGCCGCGCCGGCGCCGGCGCCGCTCAAGGCTTGATAGATTCCGCGAAGGTTATCCAGAAGCGATTCGGGTCACGGGTGATGAAACCCGCATGCCACAGATCGAAGCGCCTGAACTAGCTACCCGAAAGCACGATCTTCTTGTAGAGCGCGCCGAGCTCGGTCCAGAAGCGGGATTCGTTCTCGAAGAACGCGATAACGGACGCTTCGCACTCGGGCGCAAACGCACCGGTGCCTTTCAAGGTTTCGACGCGTTTGGCGAGTTGCCACACCGAGGCATCTTTCCAGGAGGTGTTATCGACCGCTTCAGCCAGAGAGGACAACACCGCGAGTGATGCGGCGAGTTTCTGGTCGGCACTCGTGCCGTCAGCGCCGAGTTTCTCGACACCTTCCCACGGCGGGCCCACGTCGACACCGTCGCCGAAGCCACCGGCCTCGCGCAACCGGCCGATGACGTCCTGGAGTGTTGGAAAATCCATGCCCGATATTGCACCGGCTAACAGGCGTTGACGAGAGAAGAATGGCCTGGTCGGCGTCGCTAGGCTGCGGAGGAATATCCACCATCCACCGGGATTGCCGTCCCGGTGATGAAGCCGGACTCGCGGCTGGCGAGGAAAACCGCGATGCCCTCGAAATCGGCGTCGTCGCCCCAGCGCCCCGCCGGAGTGCGTGCCAGCACACGTTCGTGCAGGCCTGCGATCTCGGCACGCGACTTGCGCGTCAGGTCGGTGTTGATCCACCCAGGCAGGATGGCGTTCACCTGGATGTTGTCCGCCGCCCAGCCGGCAGCCAGAGACTTGGTGAGCTGCACGATGCCGCCCTTGCTGGCGCCATACGCCGGCGCGAAGCCCGCGCCGAAGATCGACAACATCGAACCGATGTTGATGACCTTGCCGGATTTCGACGGCTTCATCAGTGGATAGGCCGCAGCGCAGCACAGGTAGGCGCTGGTCAGGTTTGTGTCGAGCACCTGGTGCCATTCGTCGAGCGCGAGATCCTGCACGGGCTTGCGAATGTTCACGCCGGCGTTGTTGATGAGGATGTCGAGACGTCCGCAGCGTTCGCGCACCTGGCTGAACAGCGTATCCACGGAGGCCTTGTCGGTTACGTCGACGCTCATGGCGAGCGCATCGGAGCCGAGCATATTCAGCTCGGCCACGGCGGCCGCGGATTTTTCGGCGTTGCGCGCGGCGACCACGATGCGGGCGCCGGCTTTCGCGAGTCCACGCGCCATTCCGAGGCCGATGCCGCCATTGCCACCCGTGACCACCGCTACTTTGCCGCGCAGATCGAACATCGCTACTCCTTCGCCTTCTGGACGCGTTGCCACACGTCGTCCGGCATCATGAATTTGTTCACGGCGGAGAGCATGCGCGCAAACGTCGGGTTTTCGCGCGCGGCGGTCTCGACGCGCTCGATGAACTCCGCGCCGTGATGGTTGAGCAGGTCTTCAACGGGTCCGGCGGCCAGATGCCCCAGATACGCTTGCGCACGCGGCTCGGCGATGACCTTGAGTATCGCTTCCCACGCGTGCTCGGGGTGTTCCTCGGCGGTCCAGACGAATTCGGAATGACCGATTGGATCGTTGGTACGGCCCTGGTTCGCGGGATCGGCGATCCATGCGCACCAGACCAGCCATTCTTCGAGCAGCGCGGGGATTGGCAGCGGTGCGTTCATCTCTCGCGCTCGCGTCAGCCGGCGTCACCGACGGTTGCGATGCACTCGATCTCGACCTGTGCGCCGAGCGCGAGGCCGTTGACGCCGAGTGCGCTGCGCGCCGGGAAATGCTTGGTGAAGTAGGTGACGTAGATCGCGTTCATCTTCGCCCACTCGGACATGTCCGCGAGCATCACCGTGCATTTGACGACGTGATCCAGCGACGAGCCGTTGCGTTCGAGCACTGACTTGATCGATTCCATCACCTGTCTGGTCTGGCCTTCGATGCCGCCGGGAACCAGTGTGCGTGTTCCCGGAGCGAAGCCGATGACGCCCGATAGATAGAGAGTGTTGCCGAGGCGAACCACTTCCGAGAACGGCAGGTTCGCTTTGAGGTTCTGTTCGGAGCTCAGGTATTCGGCGGCGTGGGATTCAGGTTTGTCGGCGGCGAGTGCGACGGTCGTCGTCAGGCCGAAGGCGGCGAGCGCAAGCAGGGCGGGTTTCATGAGTTCTCTCCTCGAGTCGAATCGGGTTGGCACGAAGCGTCTCACACCGGACCAACGGCACCGTGAAAAACTTCCGCGGCGACGATTTTGTCGTCGTCGCCAAGACGTAGATTCTCCGAAACGCGCCGGCTCTTGCCGGCCATTGTGGCCGTGTAGATGATCGCGAGCTCGTGGCGGGTTTCGTCCCACAACACATGATCCACCGAAAAGTGGACCGAGCCGATGCGTTTCAGGGCGGTCGCCCAGTAAGCGCGCAGCGCGTCTTTGCCACGCACGGTTGCGGTGCCGACGACGTCCGCGGCGGTTGGACTCGTAAATACGGTGTCGTCGCTGAAGTGCGCGAGCACTCTTTCGACGTCACCCTCGTTCCAGTATCCGCCCACGACATTGCGAAGCGCTGCGCTTCATCGCGTGTCATGGCGAGAGAGATTGATAGATCGAGAAGAGGTTGCCAAGCACGTGCATGGTGATCGGGACATAGAGGGACCTGGTGAAGTGGCGCGCCAGGCCGAGCGTAATGCCGTCGATGAAGATGATCCCCAGGAGGATGGGCGCGTATTGAAGGTGGATGAGCGACCAGATGGCGGCCGTGACGACAATCGCGCCGTAGATGCCGAGCCGCGTGCGGCCGAGGATGCGCAGCAGAAAACCGCGGAAGACCAGTTCTTCAGCGATGGGGCCGAGCAGGCCGATGGCCAGTATGCGCAGGAAGAGGATCAAGGGCGGGTAGGAAGGCCAGAGCTTGATCTCCGCGCCCGCCATGCCCTTCGAGACGAATTCCTCGAGTGCGATCAGGCAGAACCAGAGGGCCAGGAAGATGGCGGCGTATTTCCACACCGGCTTGCGCAGCCCCAGATCCTCGGGGAGTGAAAGCCCTCTGCGCTTCGCGACGAAAATCATCAGCGCGATCGCGAAGGCGGGCAGCAGCACCTTGGGCAGGGTTGTAAGGAGCATGTCGGTCATGGATCGTGGCCTGTCAGACGGACCGCGGAGCTGGCTTCGTTCGCGCGAAGCAGCCGAAGAGTACGCCGATGATGAGCCCTGCGAGGTGGCCGACCAGGCTGACGCCCGGGACGAACGAGATCACCAAACGCCACTGCCGAGACGAGCGCGAGCCATTTCGCCGCCGCGCTCCTCGCCGGAGGTTTGCGCCTCACGAGGATGAGCGCCGCACAAGATCACGGGCTTCCACGAGTCGACGCGCCGCTGTCGGGCAATGCGCCGAGTCGAAGCAACGCGACATCGTTCCCGGGCGCGTCGAGTGTGATCTCCACTGCAAACGCAATGCAGAGCGCGGCCAGCAGAAGGGTCGACGCGATTGGTGTGGTCGTTTTCGGCATCGGACCGTGGAATAGTAGGCTTCTACCTACATTAGAGCGCACAGATATCCGATCGGTCGAGTGGCGGATCACGAATAGTCTCGCAGCCGAGCCGAGCCGTTCGGCGATCGGAGGTCTCGTCATGTCGTTCGTTATCTATATTGCCGGCCTGGCCGTGCTTATCGGCGGCATCGCCTGGGGCCTCGTCACCGCGGGCGTGGCGACGACATACATCGCCATCACCTGCCTGATCGTCGCTGGCATCGGCATCATGATGGCCGTCTCGCGCACTCGCACCAAGGATCCGTCGGTATAGGCGATCCCCGATTCAGGTCGGCGAGACGATGTCGGCGGTTGTTCCGTTGATGAGCACTGCGCCTTCGCTCAACGCGAGCGCCGCGAGAATTTGTGCGCTTCTGCTCGTGATCGGCGCCACGAAGTTCACCAGCAGGGCCGCTTCGGTGGGTTCGAGTTCCACTTCACCGACGTCGGATTCCGCCAGGCCTACCTCGTCTCGCCAGGCAACCGCTTTGAAGAGCGTTTCAGCCAGCGCGCGGTATGCAGGAGTGTCGAAGTCCGGGTCGGGCACGAGATCGAGCGGGTTTTTCAGACCCTGCGGTGCAACCGCGCTTTTCACGATGATGAACGATGAACTCATCTTGCGCACCCCGATAGTTAGTCAGACAGTCCGAAGTTTCGCGATGAAGCGGCTCAGGTGTGGATCGGATCGTCCCAGTGGCGCTGCGGACAGGTCGAACCAGCGAACCTCGTGAAATTCTTCACGCGAGAATGACAGCGGCTGATGCTGATTCGCGTTGACCGTGTACCAGAGTGAAACATCCGTGTGGCCGGGGGTCAGCCCGACAGTGTTGGTGACTGTCACCATCAACGGAGGGCCGATTCGTTCCAGCGGGATATCGAGGCCCAATTCCTCTTGCAACTCGCGCACGACGGTAACCCGCGGGTCTTCGTCCGGCTCGACGTGCCCGCCGGTCGGCAGCCACAGCTGCGCGGCTCGATGGTCCACCAGGAGCATCCGGTCGCCGTCGATCACCGCAAAATAGGCGACGAGATGCTTCGCGGGAGTCGCGGGCTTTTCCAGCCGGCACAGCTGAGCCCCGGAATTCGCCCAGGCGATTGCATCTTCGAGATGCGCGCGTTCGATATCGTCCCACGGCCGGATTGCGGACAATTCCGCCGCAACACGCGCGCTCATATCCCGGCCTTTCCGCATACGTGGATCAAACTACTCCGATTCGCCGGATGGACTGCCTGGTGACCGCTCCGCGCGCGACATTTTCGCAGCACCAACCCGGGTCGTCCAAGCCCGATACCCCGGCTATAGACCCCGCCTTCCCCGCACATATATAAGTATCCCTACAAATCTCGCTCTCAAAGGTGCCCGTGGAGTTCTACACAAAAGCCTTTTTCGTCGTGCTGGCGGGTTTCGTCGGCTACTTCCTGCTCCTGGTCATCGAGCCGATATCTGGCGCGCTGGCGTGGGCGATGTTCCTGGCTTTCATCCTCTATCCCGTGCACGTCTGGCTGACACGCAAACTCAAAGGCCGCGCGAGCTGGTCCGCCGGCATCCTGACCGGCATCACGCCATTCGCAATTCTCACCCCGCTAGCGTTTCTCGGCGTGGTATTTGCAAATCAGGCGCGTGCGTTGATCACTTTCGTCCAGGAAAAGGACGTCCACTTCGACGCCTCGCTGCTGGAGAGACTCGAAACCTACCCGGTTATCGGCCCCGTCGCGAAATACGCCAACGAAGAGATGTCGGTCAGTGGTGCCGATCTGCAGCAGTGGCTGGCCAACGCAACCCAAACTGTGCTGAAGAACGTGGCGGCGATCAGCGGTGGCGTGGCGTTGTCGGCGCTCGGCGCGCTGATCGGCTTTTTCCTGATGTTGTTCCTGCTCTTTTTCATGTTCCGCGACGGCCCCGGGATGTTCCGGCGCTTCCAGCGGCTGATCCCGGTGCCTGAAGAACATCGTGAACAGTTGTTCGGTCACCTGGCGAGTGTCACGCGCGGGGTTTTCTACGGCATCGGCCTGACCGCGATCGTGCAAGGCATCCTGGTGACGATCGGTTTCGCAATCGCGAGGCTGCCATCCCCGGTCGTATTCGGCGTGTTGGCGGCCATGCTCGCGTTGCTGCCCGCGGGTGGCGCGGCGATCGTCTGGATTCCGGGCCTGCTGTTTCTCGCGGCGTCGGGCCGCTGGGGCATGGCGATCTTCATGCTGATCTGGGGAATGGTCGTCTCGACGTCGGACAACATCCTGCGGCCGATCCTCGTGGCGCGTTACGCGCCGGTATCGGCGTTCATGGTGTTCGTGGGTGTGGTAGGCGGTATCGGCGCCTTTGGCGCCATCGGTGTTGTCGTAGGCCCGGTGTTCCTCGCGCTGGTTGCCGCGATCCTCGAATACTTCGACGAGAAGATCATCGCGCCTAACAAGAAAAAGCTGGACGCGCAGGCGGAGACCCCGCCGAAGGCCTGACAGCCGGGCCGCCGGCTTCTATTTCCGGTTCCAGATGTTGGTGCGGATGTGCGGCGTCTTGCCATCGATGTGTCCGACGATGGTCTCCGTCATGTGCTTGCCGTCGTCGGACAGCGCCCAGATCCGGGTGTGGCTCGGATGCCCCTGAAACGCGCCGGCCATCACGAGAATACGCAGGCTCGGCATGGTGAAGATCACCGTGTCGACCTCGTCACTGCCGGAAACCGAGACCATCGGGCCGCCCGGCAGGAAGCTGCCTCCCGCGTGCCTCTTCGAGCCGTCGCGACCGACGATATCGATGGTCAGCGAATATTCACCGCCGCCCGCTTCGGCCAGCACCATGGTGACGCTTGCGGGAGGGCTGGGCTGGCTCAACCTGGAAACGTCGACGCTCCAGGTCCCGAGGAGCAGATGTCTCCCGGCGGAAAATGCCGGCATCGAGATCAGCAGTGTCAGGAGGATCGAGATTTTCGCGACCGGCCGTCCAGACATGTCATTCTCCTACAGCTGTGGCTGACTCTACTACTACTGTCATAGTAAGCGCAACGAGCGCGCGAGGCCGGACGTGAGGCCGCTCAAAGTTCAGGGGCTGGTTTGCCGATGTGAAAGCCGGCAGCCGCGATGGCGGCGATCAACTTCCGTGCACTGAACACGGTGTAAAAGGCAACACTCTCGGCGACTGCGCTGTTTGCCTTCCGATAGTGGATTCGAACTCCGCGTCCGAAAATGAACCGGCCCATCGGCTCGATGGCGGGCGCCTCTTCGGGGGTGAAGGTCTCGATCGCGAAGACGTTCACGGTGATCAGGCGGGGCTCGACGCGGATGTGCGCGAACGGCCAGGAGATATCCCGACGACGAAGGATTCCGCGGCCGCGCTGCGTGAATGGGGTCATATCGAGGGCTGTTGGGATCGCTGGCGTGGAGAGTAGGTATGGATCATAGGGTGGGTGGGGAAATCGGATAGGGAAGTTCGTCTTGGATTTTGCCGTTGGGGTGGAAGGGTGGAAGGGGGACTGCCCCCATTTATTTTTGAGGACAAAAATAAATGGGGGCAGTCCCCGATCTTCTATAATTCGCGGCCCCATGGAACTCTCACCCATTCTCGCGTCGCTCAACGACGCACAACGCGCCGCGGTTTCCGCGCCCGTAGGCCCGGTGCTCGTGCTGGCCGGCGCCGGCTCGGGCAAGACGCGAGTGCTCATCCATCGCATCGCGTGGGTCATCCAGAACGAGGGCGCATCGCCGCATTCGATCCTCGCGGTGACCTTCACCAACAAAGCGGCGCTCGAGATGCGCCAGCGCATCGAGAAGTTGTTAGGCATCCCGGGCAACTCGATGTGGGTGGGCACGTTCCATGGCATCGCGCACCGCCTGCTGCGCCTGCACTGGCGCGACGCGGGCCTGCCGCAGAGTTTCCAGATCCTGGATGGCGAAGACCAGCTGCGGCTGATCAAGAAGATCGTGCGCGCGATGGAACTCGACGAGGCCCGCTGGGTGCCGCGGGAAATCCAGTGGTTCATCAATCACAACAAGGATGAAGGCATCCGGCCACAGGTCATGAAAGACGCGGGCGATCCGACCCGCAAGCAGCTGATCAAGATTTACGCGGAATACGAAGCCCAGTGCCAGCGCACGGGCGTGGTCGATTTCGCGGAATTGCTGCTGCGAGCGTACGAGTTGTGGCTCAAGAATCCGGGGATTCTCAAGCACTACCAGCATCGTTTCCGGCACGTGCTGATCGACGAGTTCCAGGATACCAACGCCATTCAATACGCCTGGGCGCTGCTGATCGCGGGCCAGGACGGGGCGCCGTTCGTGGTCGGCGACGACGACCAGTCTATCTACCGCTGGCGTGGTGCCAGGGTCGAAAACCTGACGCGTTTCTCGAAGGATTACCCGGCGGCCAAGTTGTTCCGGCTCGAGCAGAACTACCGCTCGTCCGGCAACATCCTGAAGGCGGCGAACCAGCTCATTTCTAACAACACGGGCCGCCTCGGCAAGAACCTGTGGACCGAAGGCACCGACGGCGAGCGCATCAAGCTGTACGCCGCGTTCAACGAGCGTGATGAAGCCGAGTTCGTGATGAACCGGATCCGCGAATGGGTGAACCAGGGCGGATTGCGGCGGGACGTGGCGATCCTGTATCGCTCCAACGCGCAATCGCGCGTGTTCGAAGAAGTGTTCATGAACGCGCGCATGCCCTACAAGGTTTATGGCGGCCTGCGGTTCTTCGAACGCGCGGAAATCAAGGACGCCCTCGCCTATCTACGCGTGATCACGAATCACGCCGACGACGCTTCTTTCGAGCGCGTGGTCAATCTTCCGACGCGCGGGATCGGCGCGCGCTCGCTGGATATCGTGCGCGAGCAGGCCAAGGTGGGCCCCACCTCGTTGTGGGATGCCGCGGCGACCTGTATCGCGAATGGCGCGCTCGGGCCGAAGGCCGAAGCGGCCGTGAATGGTTTCCTGCAGCTCGTTGAGCAGCTGGGCCGCGACATCGCCGGGCTCGAGCTGCACGAGCAGGTCGATCACGTGATCAACAACTCCGGTCTGGTCGAACACCACAAGAAAGAGAAGGCGTCCGATCGCGGCGAAGCGCGTATCGAGAACTTGAACGAACTGGTGTCGGCGGCGCGCGGCTTCGAGCCGGACGGCGCAAATTCAGATGAAGAGAAACTGCCGCCGCTCGAGGCGTTTCTGTCCCACGCGGTGCTGGAATCCGGCGAAGGCCAGGCGGAAGCCTGGGAAGACTGCATCCAGATGATGACGCTGCACACGGCGAAGGGCCTCGAATTCCCGATCGTGTTCCTGAGCGGCCTGGAAGACGGCTTGTTTCCGCACCAGCGCTCGTTGAACGACCCGGAAGGCCTGGAAGAGGAACGCCGGCTTTGCTACGTCGGCGCGACGCGCGCGATGAAGCAGCTGTTCCTTACCTACGCCGAACAGCGCCGCCTGCATGGCATGGACAACTTCGGCACGCCGTCGCGGTTCATCGCCGAGATCCCCGACGATCTGGTCGAGGAGATCCGGCCGCGGATCCAGATTTCGCGGCCCGTGGCCGCCGGCAGGTTCAAGGCGCCGGTGGAAGAGTTGGCGCCCGGCGTGCGGCTCGGCGCACGCGTACGGCACAAGAAGTTCGGTGAAGGCGTGATCCTCAAGGTGGAGGGCCACGGGCCGCAGGCGAACATCCAGGTGAACTTCACCTCGCTTGGAGTCAAGATCATGATGCTGGAGTATCTGGAGGTAGTTCGGTGAGTTTCGCGGAAAAGCTGCAGGCCTCCTGGAAAGCGACCAATTCTCTGGTGTGCGTGGGACTCGACCCGGAGCCACGCAAATTCCCGGATGCGTTTCGCGATGCGCCGGGCGGCATCTACCAGTTCAACAAGGCGATCATCGACGCCACGCGCGATCTGGTGTGCGCGTACAAACCGCAGTTCGCGCACTACGCCGCGTTGTCGGCGGAGAACCAGCTCGAGCACACGATCGACTACATCAAGTCGACCTGCCCGAATGCGATCGTGATCCTCGACAGCAAACGCGGCGACATCGGCAGCACGGCCGAGCAGTATGCGCACGAGGCTTTCGAACGTTACGGCGCGGATGCGGTGACGGTGAATCCCTATCTCGGCCGCGATTCGGTCGAGCCCTTCCTCAAGCACCATGACAAGGGCGTGATCATCCTCTGTCGCACCAGTAATCCGGGCGCGAAGGATTTTCAGGATCTGATGGTCGGCGCCGACAAGAAGCTCTTCCAGCACGTCGCGGAGACCGTGGCGAAGGAATGGAACAGCGACGGCAATTGCATGCTGGTGGTCGGGGCTACCTACCCGGAAGAGCTGGCGGATATCCGCGGTCGCGTCGGCGACCTGCCGTTCCTGGTGCCGGGTGTCGGCGCGCAGGGTGGTGATGTGGCGAAGGTGATGGCGGCCGGCAAAACCGCCGCGGGCACGGGCCTCGTGATCAGCTCGTCACGCGCGATTCTCTACGCCAGCTCGGGCGAGAACTTCGCCGCTGCCGCGCGCAAGGCCGCGATGGAGCTGCGCGATGCCATCAACGCGCAGCGGTAGCTAGACAGGGTCGGTTATGGCCCCCAGCGAAAGATAGGCGGGGGCACCGGGTCGTAGACCGGGCCTGCGGGCGGCGCATTCACGTTCGGCAGGAAGATCCGCCAGCTTTGCAGGGGGTTGGTGGCGGCGAACCAGAGCGAGCCCAGGCCGCCGGGCACCGGCAGCTCCGAGCGCAGCTTCTGCGCTCCGCGCGCGCCTTCGACCACGACTTCGCTCTTGTCGGCGTCAGGTGCGCTGATCGCCGCGAGATATTCTTTCGGGGTCATGTACTTGCGCACGTCGCCGATCCTGAGATCGAGCGGCTTGGCGACCAACGGCTTGGTCAGGGCGGGTTTTGGCGGATCTGCGGCGGCCGCTGCCGCGCTCAGCAGCAGGGCGAAGCCTATTCCCAAGCCATGTTTCATGACGCGCCTCCAGTAAAGGTTGCGACCGAAGCAGGCGCGGATAGTTTCGGGGGCGCAGTGGTGTCAGGCGGGGAATGTCGGGATAAAAGTCGTACCGCGTAGGGATTGACTGACCGTTCGAGGTTGCGCAATCGCCTCAGCAATCCCTACGCGGTACGACTTTTATCCCGACATTCCCCGCCTGACACCACGAATTTCCGTATTTCCGGCCCGGCACCAATACAATACCGGCCCCATGAAGATCGTGATACTCGGCGCCGGCCAGGTCGGGCGCACCGCGGCATACCACCTGTCGCGGGAGGAATCGAACGAGGTCACGGTCGTCGACATCAACGAAGAGGTGTTGCGCGACCTGCAGGATCGCCTCGACATCCGCACGGTCGCCGGCAACGCCGCCTACCCCTCCGTGCTCGAAGCCGCCGGTTGCGCCTCCGCGGACATCATCGTCGCCCTGACCTCGAGCGACGAGGTCAACATGATGGCCTGCGAAGTTGCGTACACGCTCTATCGCACGCGTACCAAGATCGCCCGCATTCGCTCGTCCGAATACACGAAGCATCCGAAGCTGTTCGCCGACGAAGCCTTGTCGGTCGACGTCTGGATCAGCCCCGAGCAGCTGGTCACCGAATACGTGGCGCAGCTCATCAAGTACCCGGGCGCGCTGCAGGTGCTCGACTTCGCCGACGGCCGCGTGCGCCTGGTCGGCATCCGAGCGCGCAAGGGCGGTTTGCTGGTCAGCCAGAAACTGTCGAAGCTCAAGGAACACCATCCGAACACCGAGGCGCGCGTGGTGGCTATCTACCGCGCCGGGCGCAGCATGATCGCCACGGGCGACAGCGTCATCGAAGAAGGCGACGAGGTGTTCTTCATCGCCGCGCGCGACGACATCCGCAAGTTCATGAGCGAGATCCGCAAGGAGGAGGCGCCGGCGCGGCGCGTGGTCATCGCGGGCGGCGGCAACATCGGTCTGGCGCTCGCGCGCAGTCTCGAGGAAACGAACCAGGTGAAGCTCATCGAGCGCGATCCGAAGCGCGCGCGCCGCGTGTCGGAGCTGCTGCTCAACACCATCGTGCTGAACGGCGATGCCGCCGACGAAGAGCTGTTGATCGAGGAGAACATCGACAGCTGCGATGTGTTCGCCGCGCTCACCAATTCGGAGGAAGCCAACATTCTTTCCGCGATGCTGGCGAAACGCCTGGGCGCGCGCAAGGTGATGGCCTTGATCAACAAGCCTTCGTACGCCGAGCTCATGGAGAGCGGCAGCATCGATATCGCGATTTCGCCGCAGACCATCACCATCGGTTCGCTGCTCGCGCACGTGCGGCGCGGTGATGTGGTGCGCGTGCATTCGCTGCGGCGTGGCGCGGCCGAAGCGCTCGAGGCCGTGGTGCACGGCACCGACAAGACCTCGCGTGTGGTCGGGCGGCTGGTGGGCAACATTCCGCTACCCGATGGCGCCGCGATCGGCGCGATCGTCCGCGGAGAACAGGTGTTGATCGCGCACCACGACACGATGATCCAGAACGACGATCATGTGATCGTGTTCCTTTCCGACCGGCGCCACGTCGAGCAGGTCGAGCGCCTGTTCTCCGGCCCCGGCGGCCGCTGAAGCCAGCGGAGCAGCCTACTTGTTAGCCGTTGCGCACGTCCTCGGGCTGATGATGGCGTTCTTCAGCGTTCTGTACGCCTTGCCCGTGGCGTGGTCGCTCGGCGTGCGCGATGGAGCCGTGGTCGACTTCCTGCTGGCCGCGTTCATCAATGCCTGTGTGGGCTTGCTGGTCGCCACCCTCACCCGTCGATTCCGGCGCGAGCTCAAGCCGCGCGACGGCTTCCTGCTGGTCACGTTGTCGTGGGTGCTGATGTCGGCGTCGGCGACGATTCCGTTGATGCTGGCGATTCCGGACCTGTCGTTCACCGACGCGTATTTCGAATCGATGTCGGGCCTGACCACGACCGGCTCGACGGTGCTCAATCACCTCGATTCACTGCCCGAGTCGATCAACCTCTGGCGCTGCACGCTGCACTGGATCGGCGGCATCGGCATCATCGTGCTGGCGGTCGCCGTATTGCCGTTGTTGGGTGTCGGCGGCATGCAGTTGTACAAGGCGGAGACGCCCGGTCCGGTGAAAGACGAGAAGCTGACGCCGCGCATCACGGAGACCGCCAAGGCACTGTGGTTCGCGTACCTCGCGATCACGGTGGCCGGCATCATCGGACTGCGCATCGCCGGCATGAGCTGGTTCGATGCGATCTGCCACTGCTTCTCGGCCATCGGCCTTGGCGGTTTCGGCACGCACGACAACAGCATCAATTATTTCGATTCGGCCGGTGTCGAGTTCGTCCTGATTCTCATCATGCTGCTCGCCTCGCTGAATTTCGCGCGGCATTTTTCGGCGTTTCGCACGCTCTCGCTCAGGCCTTATTACCGGGATTCGGAAGGCAAGGCGATCTTCGTCACGCTGGGGATTTCGGTGTGCGTCGTCACGGCAACCTTGTGGTTCGGGCATCAGTACTCCGGGTTCGCTGCGGCGCTGCGCCATGGCGCGTTCGCCGTGGTCTCGATCGCAACGACGACGGGCTTCGTCACCGAAGACTATGAGAAGTGGGCGGGCTTCATCGCGCCGCTGCTGCTGCTGCTGAGTTGCATCACCTGCAGTACCGGGTCGACCGGCGGCGGCATCAAGATGTTCCGCACGTTGCTGCTGGCGCGGCACGCGCGGCGCGAGCTCAAACAACTCGTCCACCCGAGCGCCATCATTCCGATCCGCATCGGCGGGCACGCGGTGGCCGATCGCATCATGTATGCGGTGCTGGCCTTCATCTTCCTGTATTTCATGACCGTCGTCGTACTGACGTTCGCTCTGCTGGTCACCGGGCTCGATCTGGTGGCGTCGTTTTCAGCCGTCGTTGCCTCCATCAACAACATGGGCCCTGGCATGGGCGCGATCGGGCCGTCGCACAATTTCTCCGTGCTGAGCGACGCCCAGACCTGGATTTGCACGCTGGCGATGTTGTTGGGCCGGCTCGAGATCTTCAGCGTACTGGTGCTGTTCACGCCGACCTTCTGGAGGAAGTAGCCGCATGCATCACGACCTGACCGGCAGTCATTTTGCGATCGCGGCGCTTGCGATCTTCGTGCTGGCGTACGCATTGGTGATCGCGGAGGAGTTCACCGAACTACGCAAGTCAAAGCCGATGATCGTGGCTGCCGGCATCCTCTGGGCGCTGGTCGGGCTCGCGTGGGAATCGAGCGGCATCGAAGGCGCGCACGAGGCGCTGATGCACAACTTGCTCGAATACAGCGAACTGCTGCTGTTCCTGCTCGCGGCGATGACCTTCGTGAACACGCTCGACGAGCGGCAGGTGTTCGCGGCGCTGCGGGGCTGGCTGCTTGGCAAAGGCTTCTCGTTGAGAGCCATGTTCTGGCTGACCGGCGCGATGGCGTTCTGCCTTTCCCCCGTGCTCGACAATCTGACCACCGCCCTGGTCATGGGAGCTGTGGTGGTTGCGATCGGCGCCAGCAATCACAAGTTCATTGCCCCGGCCTGCATCAACATCGTGGTTGCGGCCAACGCTGGCGGCGCGTTCAGCCCGTTCGGCGACATCACCACGTTGATGGTGTGGCAGAAGGGATTGCTGGGCTTCTTCGAGTTCTTTGCGTTGTTCGTGCCCTCGCTGATCAACTGGCTGGTGCCGGCAGCCTGCATGCATTTCTCGATCGGCAAGGAAGTCCCGGTTTCTCACGATGCGATTGTGGCGATGAAGCCGGGTGCCGGGGTCGTGATCGTGCTGTTCGCACTCACCGTGGGTTTGACCGTCGGCATGCACCAGTTTCTGCACCTGCCGCCGTTTCTCGGGATGATGACCGGGCTCGGGCTGCTCAGCCTTTTTGGCTATCTCATCAGGCACCGGGAATTGCGCGAGTTCGAAGCGGTGACGGCACCGCCGGGCTTCAAGCCGGCGCACAAGCCGTTCGACATCTTCATCAGCCTCAAGCGCGCCGAGTGGGACACGCTGCTGTTTTTCTACGGCGTGGTTCTAAGTGTCGGAGCGCTGGGTGCTTTCGGCTACCTGACGCTTTTGTCGCAGGCTTCCTATGCGACGCTTGGCGACACTACCGCCAACGTGCTGGTGGGTGTCGCCTCCTCGATCGTCGACAACATCCCGATCATGTTCGCGGTCCTCAGCATAGAACCTGAAATGTCGAAAGGTCAGTGGTTGCTGGTCACCCTGACCGCCGGCGTGGGCGGTTCGTTGTTATCGATCGGTTCCGCCGCCGGGGTCGCGCTCATGGGGCAGGCACGCGGGATTTACACCTTCTTTGCGCACCTGAAATGGATCTGGGCGATCGCGCTCGGGTACGCCGCCTCCATCTTCGCGCATCTGCTGATCAACGCCCGGCATTTCTGACCGGCCGATCTAACTACGTATGTAGGTCTCGAGATCCGCGATCGTCCGCTCCTGCTCCTCGATCACGGCGCGCACCAGGTCGCCGATCGACAGGACGCCAACGACGCGGTCGCCGTTCACCACCGGCAGATGCCGGATGCGCATGTCGGTCATCAGCCGCATGCAATCGTGGGCATCCTGCCGCGCGGTCACGGTGACGACCTTGGCGGTCATGATGGCTTCGACGCGGGTCTCCTCGGCCGAGCGGCCCAGCAACACGACTTTGCGTGCGTAATCCCGCTCCGAGATGATGCCGGCCAGCCGCTCGCCCGACATCACCAGCAACGCACCGACGTGGTGTTCGGCCATCTTCTTGATGGCGGTGAGCACGGCGTCTTCGGGCGCCACCGAGTAGATCGCCCTGGGTTTCTGATCCAGCAACTGCTGCACGGAAAGCATGGTTACCTCCGGCGGCGCCGGTGCGCCGTCTAACTAGCGAATCGTTCCAGGATTCAAACTGCGACCACCGTCAGGATGGTGCCATGTGCGCCGGTCACGCGTACCCGCGCGCCGGCAGGCAACTCGGGACCGGCGACTTTCCAGACGCCATCACCGACGCGGGCCTTGCCCGAACCCTGCTCGATGGGTTCGACGAGTACCAGCTCGCTGCCCACATATTGCTGGCCGCGGAGGTTCAAGTTCGGTTGTTCGTCGACGTCCGGATGTCCCTTGCGCCAGGTGCGGTACAGGAGCATTGCGACCACGCCGAGCACGGCGAAACCGATGAGCTGGTATTGCCAGGGAATGGGGATGACGATCAGCAGCAGCCCGATGACCGCGGCGGATGCGCCGAACCAGATGGCCACCGCGCCGGGCAGGAACGCCTCGGCGGCCGCCAGCAGAACGGCGAAAACCATCCAGTGCCACCACTGCAGATGCATGAGGGAGTTGATCATGCTGCCGATCTCATGATTGTGAAACACGCGGCGGCGGCTGGCGCGCGGCGCCCGGGGTGCCAGGCGGCAGGTTGCTGGGCTGACGCTGCATGGCATCCTTGGCGAGCTCGACGATTCCGCCGAGCGCCCCTAACAAACCGGAAGATTCCATCGGCATCATGAACACTTTCTGGTTCGGCGAATTCGCGAATTCTTTGAGCGCCTCGACGTATTTCTGCGCGACGAAGTAGTTGATCGCCTGTACGTCGCCCGCCGCGATGGCCTGAGACACCATCTGCGTGGCACGCGCCTCGGCCTGCGCCAGGCGCTCGCGCGCTTCGGCCTCGCGGAACGCGGCTTCCTTGTTGCCTTCAGCCGCGAGCACGACAGCCTGCTTCTCGCCTTCGGCCTTGAGGATGGCGGCCTGGCGGAAGCCTTCGGCATCGAGGATGTTGGCGCGTTTTTCGCGCTCGGCCTTCATCTGCCGGCCCATGGCCTCGATGAGATTGGCGGGCGGCGTGATGTCCTTGATCTCGATGCGGGTGCACTTCACGCCCCAGGGGGTGGTGGCATCGTCGACCACTTTGAGCAGGCGATGATTGATTTCGTCGCGCTTGGACAGCGTTTCGTCGAGATCCATGGAGCCGACGACGGTGCGGATATTGGTCATGGTGAGGTTCACCATGGCCAGGCGCAGGTTGGCCACTTCGTAGGCCGCTTTCGGGGCATCGAGCACCTGGTAGAACACCACGGCGTCGATGGCGACCATCGCGTTGTCCTTGGTGATGACTTCCTGCCGCGGAACGTCGAGCACCTGCTCCATCATGTTGATCTTCTGACCGACGTTGTCGAGGAACGGGATCAGCCAGTGCGGGCCCGGGGGCATGCTTTCGGAGAATTTGCCGAGCCGCTCGCGCGTGTACTCGAAACCCTGGGGCACGATGATCAGGGTCTTGATCGCCAGGATGATGATTCCGATGACGATCAACAAGACGGCGGTGGTACTGCCGAACTCGAACATGTTTTTTCCCCTGAAAGCGCGCTCGGTCGAACGCCCGGAATCATACGCCCGGGCCCCAATCCGGCGCGAATTCCAATGACGCCAAATACGTACGTAGCCGCGCTGCGACATGGGAATGCCACGCCGACTCTGCGATGATCCGCCGACCGGGGAAGCCAGCGCGACGCCAGCCACCAGAAGCTGACGCACGCCGGGCGTAAACAGCCTCTAGTATTAGGTCGCCGTGTCAGAAGCTCCCGTTCCGGAAATCGTAGTCGAGCCCGATCATTTCGACGTCGTCACCAAGGATGTCGTGTTGGTCGCGCAGCTCGAATCCACGTTCGCGTTATGCCTGTACGACGCGGTGCTCGAATCGGGTGCGCTGGTGCATCTGCGTGTCGGCCCCCCGGGCCGTGTCCAGGATCCCGAACTCACCGACACGACCCTGTCCACCGATCTGCTGCTGCTCGATCGCTGCTTTTCGGAGCTGCGCAAAGTGGAGCCGCGCGCTCAGCACTGGCAGGCAAAGGTGGTGGGCCAGGTGCAGGACAGCCCGGGTGGGCGCGAACGCTTCGACGGCGTGATCGCATTCCTGACCGCATTCCTGAACGACACGAATGTGAAGCTGGTTTCAAGCGATACACACGTCGACCACGTTCAGCTTTTGCGTTTCCGGCCCGCAATGGGGCATGTGCGCAGCGAACCTCTTGCCGCTCAACGCTTGGGTAGCTGAGAATCGGCGCACTATGCGCCGTATCAAAGTTGCCTTGTCGGTCCCCCTCGTGGGGTTGCTCGCCGTCAGTTCTGCGTTTGCCGCGAAAGGCCCGAAAGCCTCGCCGCTGCAGAAGATCTACGAACAGGTCTGGCAGGAAGACCTTGCCGATGATCCCACCCAGGCGACCGCGCTCGGCGACCATCGCTACGACGACAAGTTGCCCGACATGACGCCAGAGGCGATCGACCGCCGCCTCAAACGCAACTTCCCGCGCCTGCAGGCACTCACCAAGATCAAGCGCGACAAGCTCACCAAGGCCGAGCAGCTCAACTACGACCTGTTCTATCGCGAGATCAAGGGCCGCATCGACGTTTCGGTTTTCAAGCCGGACATGTACGAGTTCCGCAACGTCGGCGGACCGCAGCTGCTGGCCGAACTCGCCGAGACCGCGCCGTTCTCGACGGTCAACGACTATGACAACTGGATCGCGCGTATCAACGCGTCGGGCCCATACTTCGACCAGTGGATCGTGTTGTTAGGCACGGGCGTGTCGGAGGGCCGGACGCAGCCGAAGGTGGTGGTCGAGAAGGTGCTCGAGCAGATCAAGGCGCAACTCGTCACGAACCCGGAAGACAGCTCCTTCTACGCGCCGTTCAAGAAGATGCCCGCCGGCATCGACGCCGCCAACAAGGATCGCCTGCTCGCCGCCGGCAAGACCGCGGTGCAGACGGTGGCGTTGCCCGCTCTGCAGCGTCTCGACGCGTTCGTCCGCAACACCTATCTACCCGCCGCGCGTGATGCCGGTCACGTCGGTATCTGGGCGACGCCGGCCGGTAGCGAGTACTACCGCAACCGCATCAAGTATTTCACCACCATCGACAACATGAACGCGGTGGCGATCCACAACGTGGGCCTGGAGGAAGTGAAGCGCATCCGCGCCGAGATGGAAAAGACGCTCGAGGGAATCAACTTCCTCGGCACGCTCGACCAGTTCCTGTCCTTCATCCGCAACGATCCGCGTTTCTACTTCAAGACGTCGGACGAGTTGATGGCGGCGTACGAGAAGACGGCGCGCGGCATCGAGCCGCAGTTGCCGAAGCTGTTCGGCAAGCTGCCGAAGCAGAGCTTCGGAATCCGCGCGATTCCCGCCGCCAGCGCACCTTCGAACACGACGGCCTATTACCAGCCGCCGTCGATGGACGGTTCGCGCAAGGGTAATTTCTACGTGAATCTCTACAAACCGGAGACGCGGCCGACGTGGGAAGTGGAGGCGCTGACCGCGCACGAATCGGTGCCGGGACATCATCTGCAGATCGCGCTGCAATACGAGATCACGGGTCTGCCGGATTTCCGCCGTAACGCAGGTTACACCGCGTACATAGAAGGTTGGGCGCTGTACAGCGAGAAGCTAGGCTACGAGCTCGGTCTGTACCAGGACGAATTCTCGAAGTTCGGTCAGCTGAACTACGACATGTGGCGTGCCGTGCGCCTGGTGGTCGACACCGGCATGCACGAGCTGCACTGGACGCGTGACCAAGCTATCTACTACTTCAAGCAGAACACCGGCAAGAACGAACTCGACATCAGCAACGAAATAGACCGGTACATTTCCTGGCCCGGTCAGGCGCTCGCGTACAAGTTAGGTCAGCTCAAGATCCAGGCGCTGCGCGCCGAGGCCGAGAAGGCGCTGGGCGATCGCTTCGACATCCGCGCGTTCCACGACCAGATCCTGGGCACGGGCCCGTTACCCTTGTCGGTGATGGAAACGGAAACGCGCGCCTGGATCGCGGCGCAGAGCGCCCGCCGGTAATCGTCGATCGTATGGCGGCGCATCAGGCGTCCTCCATCCGTTCTTCCAGCGCGTCGATGGCCCGCAGCAGCTGATTGCTGCGGGTCTCTGCCGCGGCGCGCTGGCGCTGGGCCTGCGCGAGCATGTGCGCCGGAACGCCTTCGCGACCTTCCAGCAATTCGAGTTCGAACCGCGCCTTCGAAGAGGCGCGGCTGGCGGCCGCGTAACGGCGATGCAGCTGCTCGAGTTGTTCGTCGAGCGCGCAATCGGCGACGTCGACCATTTCCTGGAACTCCGTGGGCACAAAGGCGCCGCGGGAATCTGCGAACGAACCTGAAATGTTTCTCACGAGAGCTCCTTGAACCTCGGCGCGTCTGTTGGCCGGGTGTGGAGAGCATCGCGCCACGCCATGTTGATTGAATGTCGGTGGCGTGACGGATCCGTGTAGCGACGAGCGCCCGCGGCCGTGTAAGACGATGCCGGACAGTGGTGTCAGGCGGGGAAAGTCGGGATAACTCGCAGCGTAAGCGCTGGGGCGCAATCGAGGCCGGGGCGAGTTATCCCGACTTTCCCCGCCTGACACCACTTATCTCAGCAGCGACAGGTCCTGCGAGTACATGACGTTCATGACGTTGTCGTACCAGCCCTGCACTTCGGGTTTTACCAGGTGCTTGTTTACATAGAAGTAAATCGGGATCAGCGGCTGATCGCCGAGCATGGTCCGCTCGGCCTGTTCGAGCAGCTCGCGGCGGCGCGCCAGGTCGGTTTGCAGCGAGGCTTGCGCGAGCAAGGCGTCGTACGCGGCGCTCTTGTAATGCGGCAGGTTGATGCCGAAGTCGCTCTTCAGGTACTGCAGGAAGGTGTACGGATCGTTGTAATCGCCCACCCAGGAGAAACGAAAAACGTCGACGTCGCGCCGGTCGACATCCTGGAACAGCGATTTGAACTCCACTGCGGTGAGCTGCGCTTCGACGCCCAAGGCTTCCTTCCACATCGAAGCCACCGCGACTGCCACCTTCGCGTGTACCTCGCCAGTGTTGTAACGCAGCTCGAAACGTAGTGGCTTGTCGCGCGAGTAGCCGGCTTCAGCGAGCAACGTCCGTGCGCTTGCGATCCGTTCTGCAATCGGCACCCGCGCGTAGTCGGCGCTCTGCGCGGTGTAGTTGAAGACGCCCGGCGGCACCCAGCCGTATGCCGGCAACTCGCCCACTCGAAGTACGGAGCTCGCCAGCCGCTCGCGGTCGATCACCATCGACAATGCCTTGCGCACCCGGGGGTCCTTGAACAGCGCGCGATCGAGATTGAAGCCGTAGTAGTAGATGGTGAGCTGGGGCGAGATGTGCAGCTCTTTCGAGAGATTCTGCTCGATCCAGCCGAACTGCCCGCGCGGAACGACCGCGGTGAAATGCATCTCACCGGCGCGATACGCGCGCAACTCGGCGTTTTCATCCGCGATCTGCAGGAACTTCACGACGTCGATCTTGTTGGCCGCGTTGTTCCAGTAGTGCGGGTTGCGTGCGGCGCGGATGTAGCTGCCCTGCAGCCATTCCTTCAGCATGAAGGCGCCGTTTGACACCTGCTCGCCCGGGCGCGTGAAACGTTCGCCGAGTTTTTCGAGCGACGGCCGGTGCAGGGGTGCGGTCGAGGGGTGCGCCATGAGGCCAGGTAGATAGGGCGCGGGCGTGCTGAGCGTGATCACCACCGTGTCCCGGTCCGGCGCGGCAACGCCGAGCTCGGCCACCGGTTTCTTGCCGGCGATGATCTCGGGCGCGTTCCTGATGACGTCGACCACCTGCGCGTACTGTGAGGCGGTGAGCGGATCGACCAGGCGGCGCAGCCCCGCAGCGAAATCCTCGGCCACGAGCGGATCACCGTTCGACCATTGCAGGTTCGGACGCAGTTTGAAGGTGTAGACGAGGCCGTCATCACTCGCCGTCCAGCTCATGGCCTGGCCCGGGATCGGCGCGGCGTCGTGATCGAGGCGCGTCAGACCTTCGAACAGGTCGCGCAGCACCACCATGGCTTCCATGGCGCGCGCCTTGTGCGGGTCGAGTGAATCGGGATCCGGGCCGTTGCCACGGCGCAGCTCGACCAGGCTCTCTCCGGCCGCGTTTTTTGCGCTGTCACGATGTCCGCAGGCCGCCAATCCGAGGGCGAGCAACGCGCATAGAACGGTGTTGCGAATGAATGCGGCGGCCATCAGGCGGCGCGGCTGATTTTCTTGAGGTGCACCAGCAGGATCGAAACCGCCGCCGGCGTGACGCCCGCGACGCGAGCCGCTTGCCCGACCGTGTCCGGACGTATCTGCGTGAGCTTCTGCCGCACTTCGTTCGACAGACCCGCCACGCGCGCGTAGTCGAGATCGGCGGGCAGGCGCGTTTCCTCGTTGCGACGCTGACGGGCGATCTCTTCTTCCTGACGCTCGATGTAACCCGAGTACTTCGCCGCGACTTCGAGCTGGGCACGGATCTGCGGCTGGAGGCGATCGTCTTCGCTCGCGGGCGGCGCGCCGATCAATTCAATCACCTGGTCGTAGCCGACTTCCGGCCGGCGCAGCAGATCGAAGGCGCTGACCACGTCACGCACGGCCGATTCGCCCAACACGCGCGTACGCCATCCGGCGGGTATATCCGCAGCCTTGATGCGCGTGGTTTCGAAGCGGGTGAGTTCGCGCGCCCGGCCGTCGCGCTTGGACTCGAAGAATGCCCAGCGCGCATCGTCGACCAGGCCCAGCTCGCGCCCGGCCGGCGTGAGACGCAGATCGGCATTGTCTTCGCGCAACAGCAGGCGATGTTCGGCGCGGCTGGTGAACATGCGATATGGCTCGCGTGTGCCGCTCGTCACGAGGTCGTCGATCAACACGCCGACGTAACTCTCATTACGCGCGGGCTTGAAGGCGTCGGCGCCGCGCGCGCGGCGTGCCGCGTTGATGCCGGCGATGAGGCCCTGCGCGGCGGCTTCTTCATAACCCGTGGTGCCGTTGATCTGGCCCGCGAAGAACAGGCCCGCGAGCGCTTGAGTCTCGAGCGAGGATTTGAGGTCGCGCGGGTCGAAGAAATCGTACTCGATGGCGTAGCCGGGACGCGTGATGTGCGCGTTTTCGAATCCCTTGATGGTGCGCACGAACTCGTATTGCACGTCGTAGGGCAGGCTGGTCGAGATGCCGTTCGGATAAACCTCGTGGGTGTTGAGCCCCTCGGGTTCGATGAATATCTGGTGCGACGCCTTGTCGGCGAATCTAACTACCTTGTCTTCGACGCTCGGACAATAACGCGGGCCGACGCCTTCGATCTTGCCGGTGAACATCGGTGAGCGATCGGTGGCGGCGCGGATGATCTCGTGCGTGCGCTCCGTGGTCGCGGTGATGTGGCAGGGCAGCTGCCGCGGATGATCGCTTTCGCGGCCAAGGTAGCTGAACACCGGTCGCGGCTCGTCGGAGTACTGCGCCGCGAGCGCCGAGTAATCGATGCTGCGGCCGTCGATACGCGGCGGCGTGCCGGTCTTCAGACGCGCGGTACGAAATGGCAGCGCCCGCAACCGCTCCGCCAGCTTGTTAGACGGCGGATCGCCGGCGCGGCCACCCGCGTAGTTGTCGAGCCCGACATGAATGCGGCCGCCGAGGAACGTGCCAACCGTCAACACGACGGCTGGCGCGCGGAATTCGATGCCCGTCACCGTAGTGACGCCGCGAACGGTGGCGTGTTCGACGATGAGATCACCGCACTCCTGCTGAAAGAGCGTGAGGTTCGGCTGATTCTCGAGCTCGCGGCGCACGAACGCCTTGTACAGCGCGCGATCCGCCTGCGTACGCGTGGCGCGCACCGCGGGGCCCTTGCTCGCGTTCAGGGTGCGCGACTGGATCGCCGCGGCATCCGCCGCGCGCGCCATGACGCCACCCAGTGCGTCGATCTCCTTGACCAGGTGCCCCTTGCCGATGCCGCCGATGGCCGGGTTGCAGCTCATCTGCCCGAGCGTCTCGATGGACTGCGTGAGCAGCAAGGTGCGCGCGCCCATGCGGGCAGCGGCCAGCGCAGCCTCGGTGCCGGCGTGGCCCCCGCCGACGACGATTACGTCAAATGTTGCCGCTGAACCCAAGGAAATACCGTGCGATCAAGGAGTTAAGGGCGCGCATTGTAGGCTCGGCCGCACGTCAACGCCACCGCCCCTGGGCCGTTGTTGGTTGCAAGAGCGCCGATTTCCGGCCCGAATTGCAGGAGAGATACACATGAAGAAGTCGACCCTTTTGGCAGGTCTGGGTCTCGCCGTTTCACTCGTGATGGCCGGTGCCGCGTCCGCTGGAACGCCCCGCCTCGATCGCCGCGAGAACCACCAGGCGGGACGCATCTACAACGGCGTCGCCAACGGCGAGCTCACGCGCCACGAGACGCGCCGCCTCGCCGCCGGGCAGGTCCACCTGCGCCGCGCCGAAGCCCGCGCGAAGTCCGACGGCACGGTGACCGCGCGCGAACGCGCCCACCTGCAGCACGAGGCCAGCCAGCAGTCGCGCCGCATCTATCGACAGAAGCACGATGCCCAGGACCGCGGCTAAGCAGAACTAGTCAGACAGCCGGAGTCGAAGGGCGCGTCGAGCGATCGGCGCGCCCTTTTCGTTTTCGATCGCGAATTTTTTCGACCCGTCGTGCACCGCGGCGCGCGGACCGGCATTCGCGCTCGTGTATCCTGCGCGCCGCATGAAGCGACTTTGCGCCCTGGCTGCACTTTTAGGATTCACCGCACTCGCGCAGGCCGAGGTCAGCACCTCGAAGATTTCGCTCGCGCCCTGCCGGCTCGAACATCCGGCGCGCATGTTGGCGCTGTCGGCCGAATGTGGGACGTTCAGGGTCGCCGAGAATCCCGACGAACCCAATGGCCGCCAGATCGAATTGTTCGTCGCGCGCGTACCGGCGATCAGCCTGAACAAGGCGCCGGATCCGCTGTTTCTGATCGCGGGTGGGCCCGGCACCTCGGCCGTGGACCTGTACACATCGTCTGCCGGGCCGTTCGATCGGGTGCGCCGCGATCGCGACATCATCCTGGTGGATCAACGCGGCACCGGGCGCTCGCATCGTCTCGATTGCAACTACGAAACCGAAAACGTCTTCGAGAAGTTCAACGAAGTGGAAGTCGGCCCGACCAATCGCAGATGCCGCGATGACCTGTCGAAGACCTCGGACCTGCGGCAGTACACCACCAGCATCGCGGTGCGCGATCTCGACGCGGTACGTGTGGCGCTGGGATACGACCGGATCAATCTCTATGGTGGTTCCTACGGCACGCGGGTGGCGCAGCACTACGCTCGCAAGTATCCGCAGGCGACGCGCACCTTGATCCTCGATGGCGTGATCAATCCGGAACAGGTGCTGGGTCCGGCGATCGCCATCGATGCCGAACGCGCGCTCGATCGCATCCTCAAGCGTTGCTCGAACGACCCGTCGTGTGCGAAAGCATTCACCGATCCACAGGCGGACTACCACGCGTTGCGCGATTCGCTCACCGCAAAGCCCGTGCGCGCGGTCGTGGCGGAAGCGGCCACCGGGCGGCCCATCAACTTCGATTTCACGCAGCGGCATCTCTCGGCCGTGTTGAGATTCGCCAGCTACAACGACGACCAGGCGGCGCTGCTGCCGCTGTCGTTGCATCTCGCCGTGCACGAGCAGAACTACACGCCGCTCGCCAATCAGTTCCGCGTGTTCGCGCATTCGCTCGAAGAGGCCTTCGCGTATGGCATGCACAACAGCGTCGCCTGCAGTGAAGACACGCCGCTGATCGACCCCGCGAAGCTCGACCGCGCGTCGCTCGCGGCCACCCACATGGGTGCCGCGCAGATCGAGCAGCTGATGGAGGCCTGCGCCGAGTGGCCGAAAGGCGTCGTCGACGCGGATCTGCACGCGCCTTTCAAGAGCGACGCCGCGGTGCTGCTGCTGTCGGGCGCGGACGATCCGGTGACGCCGCCCGAATACGCGACGCTTGCGCAACGCGCGTTCGCCGACAGCAAACACGTGATCGTCGCGGGCCACGGTCACGGGCAATTGGGTGCGCCCTGCGTCGACCGCGTGATCGCGAGTTTCATCAAGGCGGGCACCGCGAAGGACCTGGACGCCACGTGCACCGAGAAGCTGGCGCCGATGCCGTTTTTCACTACGCTGGCGGGCCCTGCCCCGTGAATTCATGCCGGTAGCGCCATGTTAGAAGCACGGGTTTTGAGCAAATCATTCGGTGATGTCGCCGCGGTGCGTGGCGTGAGCTTCTCCGCGCGCAACGGGCAGATCACCGGCTTGTTAGGCGCCAACGGCGCGGGCAAATCGACCACGCTGCGCATGTTGTACACGGTGCTGAAACCCGACTCGGGCGATGCGCTGATCGACGGCACGAGCGTGATCGCCGATCCGATCGCGGCGCGGCGGGCGATCGGCGTGTTGTCGCACGGCGCCGGAATCTACAACCACCTCACCGCGCGCGAGAACATCGCCTACTTCGGCGAGTTGCACGGCATGTCGCGCACCGATCGCACTACGCGCGCGGACGAGTTGATCGAACTACTGGAGATGCAGCCGTTCGCGAATCGTTACGCGAAGGGATACTCCCAGGGGCAGCGTCTCAAGACCGCGCTCGCCCGTGCGCTGATCCACCGGCCGCGCAACGTGTTGCTCGATGAACCGACCAACGGTCTCGACGTCATGGCGGTGCGCGGCTTGCGCAAATTGCTGCTGCAGCTGCGCGATGCCGGTCATTGCGTGCTTTTTTCGAGCCACGTGATGCAGGAAGTGGAACAGCTCTGCGATGAAGTCGTGGTGATTGCCGGTGGCCAGGTGGTGGCCGCGGGCGCCCTCGCCGACATCCGCGCGCGCGCCGGCGGAAGCCAGCTCGAAGATGCGTTCGTGCACCTGATGGGCACGGGCGACGAGGCCGCGAAGTGAACCTGTACGGCGTGTGGGCGGTGTTCCGCAAGGAATTTCGCGAGAACCTGCGCGACCGGCGCACCTTGTTGTCCGCGCTCGTCTTCGGGCCGTTGTTCGGCCCCATTCTCGTTGCCGCGATCGTGCAGTTCGGCATCTCGCATGCCGAGGAGCAGTCGGACGAGAACATCAAAGTGGCCGTCACTCACTCCGAGCGCGCACCCAACCTGCTCGCGCATCTGCGCGCGCGCGGCGTCGATATCGAGGCGGTCAAGCTCGATGAGGCGGCGATGCGCGACGCGGTTGCGACCCAGACTCACAAGATCATCCTGGATATTCCGGAGGATTTCGGCACGCGGCTGCAGTCCGGCGAGCCGGCGCCGGTCATCCTTTATTCGGACGGTTCGCGCGGCTTCGATCGCCGCGGTGTCGGCCGCGTGCGCGCGCTGATTTCTCAATACGGCATCGAGATCGCTCAACTTCGGTTCCTGGCGCGGGGCATCGAGCCGTTGTCGGTGTTGCCGATCGCCGTGCAGGAGATAGACGTTTCGACACCGTCGAGCCGCTCGGTGCTGGTGTTGAACATGTTGTCGTACATCGTGTTGCTGGCGATGTTGTTCGGCGGTCTGTACCTGGCGATCGACGCCACCGCGGGCGAACGCGAGCGCGGCTCGCTCGAGATGCTGCTCACGGCCCCGGTGCCGCGCGAACACCTGATCTACGGCAAGATCGCCGCGGCCGCGGCATACATGTTCGTGTCGCTGGTGCTGACGGTGATCATGTTCGCCATCGCGATCAGCTTCGTGGGCCTCGAGCAGGTGGGCATCACCGCGAATCTCGGGCCGGCCGCCGCCAGCAAGATGATCGCCTGCTGCGCGCCGCTCATCCTGTTCGGTGCTTCGTACCTGAGCATCATCTCGGGTTTCGCCAAAAGTTATCGCGAGGCGCAGACCTATCTGGGTCTGGTCATCACCATCCCGACGATGCCGTTGATGTTCGCCGGGATCCTGGGTCTGCAGGCGAAGACGTCGCTGATGTTCGTGCCGTTCCTGAGTCAGCACCTGCTGCTGACGACGATCGTGCGCGCCGAACCCATCGTGCCGATGCACGTGGCGATCTCGGTGACGAGCACACTGATCTACGGCGTGTTGCTGATGTTTCTTGCCGGACGCTTGTACCGGCGCGAAGGCCTGCTGGGCTGAGCCGGCTCAGGCCGATTTGAGCCGGATGGGGCGAACACCCGGGGGCAGTGTGGCGGTGCGGTGCTGCGCGAGCAGCGCCCGATAACGAAAGATTTCGGTGGAGGTGTATTCGCGCGCCTCGACCTCGTAACGATTGTCCCAATAGCCGCGGCGGAAACATTCCAGTAGATAACGCGGGATCGTGAGGTCGCCGGTGGACCACTGGCGGATCACGTGGAAATACTCGTGCAGCACCAGCGGACCGTCAGAAAAGAATTCCTTGCCGCTGCCGCGCAGGTAGATGCGATCGGGACGCGTGGTGGCGATCGCGCGCCAGTGGAACCGCACGTAGATCGAGTACTGGATGACCTTGATCTGTGCCACGGACTCGCCGAACAGGCTCTCCAGTGCGAGCTGTACGTCGTTCGGGGGATAACAGCGATTACCTACCCACACGTCTTCATTTCCCTATGCAGAACGAGCCGAAGATACGACCTAACAGGTCGTCGGCGGTGAAGATCCCGGTGATCTCGTCCAGCGCCCGCTGGGCGGCCCGCAGATCCTCCGCCACCAGTTCACCCGCGCGTGACTGTTCGAGTTGCCGCGCTGCGCTCTCGACGCATTCGCGCGCGCGACCGAGGGCTTCCATATGTCGACGCCGCGCGGAAATACTTCCGTTACCGGCTGTCTGAAAGCTCACGCAATCCTTGAGGTGCGAGCGAAGCAGATCCAGACCGACGCCGCTCGCGGCGGACACATTGATGCGTGGTGGCCCGGACAAGGTATCCGCCACGGGCACGCCTTCGCCGAGATCGATCTTGTTGAACACCAGCGTGACGGGCACATCGTCCGGCAGCCGCGCGCGCTCTTCGCTGAATGCCTTGGCGAGGGGGTCATTGGAGGTGTCGATGACGAACAACACGCGATCGGCGCGGCACATCTCCGCCGAGGCGCGCCGTACGCCTTCGCGTTCGACGAGGTCGTCCGAGTCGCGCAGGCCGGCGGTGTCGAGCACGTGCAGCGGCAGGCCATCGATGTCGATACGTTCGCGCAGGATGTCGCGCGTCGTGCCCGGGATGTCGGTGACGATGGCGGCGTCGTAACCGGCAAGCCGGTTGAGCAGGCTCGACTTCCCGGAGTTGGGACGCCCGGCGAGCACCACGGTCATGCCGTCGCGCAGCAGCCGGCCCTGCCCGGCCGCGGCCGTGACGCCGTCGAAATGGCCGCGCACGGTAGCTAGCCGCTGGTGGAGTTCTTCATTGCCGAGAAAATCCACCTCTTCTTCGGGAAAATCGATGGCGGCTTCCACGTAGCTCCGCAGGTCGATCAACGCGTCGGTCAATCCCTGGACCATGCTCGAGAACTCTCCCTGCAGCGAGCGCATCGCGGCCCGCGCGGCTTCGCGAGAGCCGGCGTCGATCAGATCGGCGACGGCTTCCGCCTGGGTGAGATCGATCTTGCCGTTGTGAAACGCGCGCTCGGTGAATTCCCCGGGCCGCGCGCGGCGTGCCCCCAGCTGAATGCAGCGTTCGACCAGGGCCTCGACGATCACCGGCCCGCCGTGCCCCTGCAGCTCGAACACGTGTTCGCCGGTGTATGACTGCGGAGCCGGGAAAAACAGGGCGATGCCGACGTCGATCGGATCGCCGGCGGCATCGAGGAACTGGGTGAGCGTAGCGTGGCGCGCGACGGGTAGTTCGCCCACCAGCGTCGCGGCGATTTCCGGCGTCTTGGGTCCCGAGACCCGCACGACACCAACGCCGCCGCGTCCCGGCGGGCTCGCCGCTGCCACTATGGTTTCGGTATGACTCATGGATTCACGCGCGACGTACGCGCGAAAAATGAGTCTACGCCTGTTGCCTGACGTTGCAGCGCGGCAGCTATTTCCTGCGCGCCTTGTCCTCGGCCTCGATCGTACGGTTGATGTTCCACTGCTGCAGGATGGACAGGCCCGTGTTCGTCACCCAGTAGAGCACCAGGCCCGCGGGGAACAACGCGAACATCACCGAGAACACCAGCGGCATGAACTGGAAGGCCTTCGCCTGCACCGGATCCGGCGGCGGCGGATTCAGTTTGTACTGCATCCACATCGCGAGACCATTGAGCGCCGGCAGGATGAAGAACGGATCGCGTGCCGAGAGATCGTTGATCCAGCCCATGAACGGCGCCTGGCGCATCTCGACGCTTTCGAGCAGCACCCAGTAGAACGCCAGGAACACCGGCATCTGGATCAGCATGGGCAGACAGCCGGAGAGCGGATTCACCTTCTCCGTCTTGTACAAGCCCATGGTTTCCTGACCGAGCTTGCTGCGATCGTCCTTGTACAGTTCCTGCAGCGCCTTCATGCGCGGAGCGAGTGCGCGCATGCGCGCCATCGAGCGGCCCGAGTACTGCGCCAGTGGATAGAACATCAGCTTGAGCAGCAGCGTCGCCAGGATGATGGCGACACCCCAGTTGCTGACCAGGCCGTGCAGGAAATTGAGCAGGGCGAACAGCGGCTTCGACAGGATCGTGAGGACTCCGTAGTCCGCCACGCGAGTGAGTTCGGGGTGCAACGTGTCGAGCTGCTTCTGCAACTTGGGGCCGACGAACAGTTCTTCGGTGATCGTTTTGCTCGCGCCGGGCGCGACGAGCTCAGACGGGCCGACCGCCGCGAGCAGATACTGGTTGTCGTGCGAGCCGAGCGTCAGGTGATAGTTGTTCGCGGGGTTCGGCACCATCGCGGTGACGAAGTGATGCTGCATGCCGGCGATCCAGCCGTTCTTCACATCGACCGACAGGTTCTGATCCTTGGAGTCGTGGATCTTGAGTTTCGAGTACTTCCTGCCGTCCCACATCGCGGGTCCGCGGAAGGCGAAGCTGTCCACCTTGAACATCGATCGTTCGACCGGCGGATCGGCGCGGAAGATCTGCGCGTAAGAAGCGCCATCCCAAGCCGCAGCTGAATTGTTCTGAATCAAGTACTCCAGCTTGATGCTGAAGAAGCTGCGCTTGAAAACGAAAGTCTTCGTGACGGTCACGCCGTTGCCATCGGTCCACGTCAGCGGGACGCGCAGCTCATCCTGGCCGGGCGCGAGCTCGTAGTTCCCGGCGGGACTGGTGTAGATGGCGTGATGCGTCGGGTGCGGGCCCGGCTTAGATGAGCTCAGGCCGGTTTGCAGGACGTAGTTGGTGGTCGGGCTGTCGGTGTTGAAGAGCACCACCGGCGCCGGCTGACCCTTGACCAGCGGGTAACCCGGCAGTTCGGCGCGCACCAGGTCGCCGCCCTTCAGGCTGATATGGAGCGTCAGTACGTCGGTGACGACGCGGACGGTTCCGGCGGACAGTTCGGCCGCGGGCGCGGTTCCCGGCGCCGCTATGGGCGCACTTTGCGTCGTTCCCGGTGCGGCGCTCGCAGATTGAACCGCCTGCGGTACGTTATCGGAAAGTTCTGGCTGTTTTGAATCGCCTGGAACGCCATTGAGGCTGGCGGCCGTCGTCGGCTTCGGCGCGTAGTCCATCTGCCACTGGCTGAAGTTGACGTAGACGGCAAGGGCCAGGGCGAGCCAGAGGAAAACGCGGATGTTGTTAGTCATGCGAATGTTTCAGGCAGCGGTCCGGGACGGGATCGAATCCACCTTCATGGAATGGGTGACAGCGGGAAATGCGTTTGATCGTGAGCCATGCGCCGCGCAAGGCGCCGTGGGTATCTACGGCTTCCATCGCGTAATGCGAGCAGGACGGATAGAAACGGCAGCGCGGCCCGAGCAACGGGCTGATGGCGAGCTGATACCCGCGGATCAGGAATTTCAGGACGAAGCGCATGTGCGAACGACGCGTTGCCAAAGGGTCGCGAGGCTATCACGCAGGGTTGATGCCGGTGCTGCGGCTGAGGGAAATTTTGCGGCGACCACGATGTCGACTGCCGGGAGTTCGTGCTGGACCAGGCGAAAAGTCTCGCGGACCAGGCGCCGCAGTCGATTTCGCTTGACCGCGTTGCCGGCGGTTTTCACCGCGACGGCCAGACCGATGCGCGGAAATCCCAGGCCATTGGGACGCACGCGCAGTCCGAAGAAGCGATCGTCAATGCGCTTGCCCGACGCGTACAACGCGTCGAACTGCAGCTTGCTGCGCAGACGCAGTTCGGCGCCGAGCCGCAATCGAGGTTGGGTGGGCGGCATAGCTGCCCGCGCCGCGACGCTTGCGCGTCAGGGAACGATTTTCTTGCGGCCCTTCGAACGACGGCGCGCGAGCACCTTCTTGCCACCGGTGGTTTTCATGCGAGCGCGAAAACCCGTGGCGCGTTTGCGCTTGATCTTGCTTGGCTGATAAGTGCGTTTCATGATGATCGGCCAGAGCCGCTGATCTCTACGGAAAAAGGGCGGGAAGGGTACGCAGGGGGTACTCCCAGTGTCAACAATCCCCCTCCAGAAAGATTGTGGGAACGGCTAGACTCGCTCCCCGTTTTTGCCCAGCCCCCAACCGGACAACTCACCCGTGACAGCAGCGTCGAGCGAAAGCCTGCGGGTGGAGAGCGGATTATGGTCGCGCTGCGTGCGAGCGCTCGAGGACGAGCTGCCCGGCGAACATTTCAACATGTGGGTCCGGCCGCTGCAGGCGGTGGAGAGCAACGGCGCGCTCAAGCTGCTCGCACCCAATCGCTTCGCCGTGGACTGGGTCAACACCCACTTATTGTCGCGTCTGGGTGAGATCGTCCGGCGGTTCGTGGAAGGCGACGCACCCATCGTCACCGTGGAAGTGGGGTCTCGTGGACCCGAGGTCGTGCAGATCCGCGAGCCCGTGACGAATGGCATTCCGCGACCCAAGCGCAGCGAAGGCATCGTCGTCGGTGTCAGGCTCAATCCGGATTTCACCTTCAACGGCTTCGTCGAAGGAAAGAGCAATCAGCTCGCGAAGGCCGCGGCGATCCAGGTCGCCGAAAATCCCGGCCGTGCGTACAACCCGCTGTTCATCTATGGCGGCGTCGGTCTTGGCAAGACGCACCTGATGCAAGCGGTGGGTCATGCGATCAAGGCGCGCGATCCGGATGCGCGTATCGCGTACATCCACTCCGAGCGATTCGTGAGTGACATGGTCATCGCGCTTCAGCACAACAAGATGAACGAGTTCAAGACGGCGTATCGCTCGCTTGATGCGCTGCTGATCGACGACATCCAGTTTTTCGCGAACAAGGATCGCTCGCAGGAAGAATTTTTCCACACGTTCAATGCGCTGCTCGAAGGCCAGCAGCAGGTGATCGTCACCGCCGATCGATATCCGAAAGAGGTCTCGGGCCTCGAAGAAAGGCTTAAATCCCGCTTCGGATGGGGCCTCACGGTTGCGATCGAACCGCCCGAGCTCGAAACCTGTGTGGCCATTCTCATCGGCAAAGCGCAGGCGGCGAACGTGCAGCTTCCGGAAGAAGTCGCGTTCTTCGTAGCGAAGCGGATTCGCTCGAACGTTCGTGAACTCGAAGGAGCGTTGAAACGTGTGATCGCGAATTCGCGTTTCACCGGCCGGCCGATCACGCTCGAATTCACGAAGGACGCGTTGAAAGACCTGCTGACATTGCAGGCGAAATTGATCACTATCGAAAATATTCAGAAGACGGTTGCGGACTACTACAAACTGCGCGTGGCGGATCTGCTTTCAAAACGCCGTAGCCGTTCCATCGCGCGGCCGCGCCAGGTTGCGATGGCGCTCGCGAAAGAATTGACGACGCACAGCCTGCCGGAGATCGGGGATGCATTCGGTGGACGAGACCACACGACGGTGTTGCATGCGTGTGGGCGCATCCGGGATTTGCGCGTGGCAGAACAACGCGTCGGTGAGGATTATCAAAACCTGTTGAGAACCCTGACCGGATGACTGTGGAATGCCTGTGGATAGATTTGTGGATAAAAGAGTCCACAGGTCACACACAGGGGATGATCAGGGTGTGAGTAACTTGGTTCAGTGGCAAAGACGACGACAAAGAGCTGATCCTTAAAACACTTTTGGCGTTATCCCCACCGTCCACAGGCTCTATAGCTGCTACTACTAGATTTAAATCTTAAGAACAGAAGGCAAGCGCATGAAGCTCTCCGCGACCCGCGAACAAATCCTGGCTCCCCTGCAAAGCGTCATTGGTGTTGTCGAACGTCGGCAGACCATGCCGGTGCTCTCCAATGTTTTGCTGGCGGCGCGTAACAACCGGATCAGCGTCACGGGTACCGATCTCGAGGTGGAGCTCGTCGCTTCGGCCGATGCGAAGGTCGACCAGCCCGGAGATGTGACCGTTCCGGGCCGCAAGTTGCTCGATATCTTCAGGTCCCTGCCAGAGAAAACGGCGGTAACAATCGCGACTGACGGCGATCGTGTGTCGATAAAGGGCGGAAAATCGAAGTTCACGCTATCGACCCTGCCCGCCACCGAGTTTCCGGTGGTCGAGGAAATCAATGCGCAGCAAACACTGACCCTTTCCCAGGGAGATTTCAGACGTTTGATCGACAAGACCCACTTTTCGATGGCGCAACAAGACGTTCGCTACTATTTGAACGGCCTTTTGTTAGAAACGGACGGCAAAACGCTGCGCGCCGTCGCCACGGATGGCCATCGTCTGGCGCTGAGCGAGGCCGAACTCGAATCGAAGGCCAAGACGAACCAGCAGGTCATCCTGCCGCGCAAAGGCGTTTTGGAGCTTCAGCGCATTTTGGGCGGAGATGGAAATGTGGATCTGGCTATAGGAACCACCCATGTTCGCGTACAGATCGGCGACATTCGCTTCACTTCGAAGCTCATTGACGGTCGTTTCCCCGAATATGGCCGCGTGATCCCGGCGAATCCCACCAAACAGGTCGAGGCCGACCGCGACACGTTGCGCCAGGCGCTGCAGCGGACCGCCATTCTCTCAAACGAGAAGTATCGTGGAGTTCGCATCAATTTGAAGTCAGATCTCGTCACGATCCAGGCACATAACCCCGAGCAGGAAGAAGCCGAAGATCAGGTTGAGGTTACTTACACGGGAGACGAGGTCGAAATCGGCTTCAACGTGACCTACTTGCTCGACGCGTTGGCCGCCGTGGATTCCGAGAAGGTCGTGCTAGGTCTTACGGACGGGAACAGCAGCTGCCTGGTGCGGGCGGTGGGTGTCACGAATTCCAAGTACGTCGTGATGCCGATGCGGCTTTAAGCCGCAGCCTGGTCCGCGCAGTCGATGTCACTTGCTGAACTGCGGATCGAAAACCTGCGCTGCGTGGAATCCGCGGTGCTCGAGTTTTCCCCGCAGCTCAACCTGATCGCGGGCGAGAACGGTGCCGGCAAGACCTCCGTCCTCGAAGCAATCTTCCTGCTCGGCCGCGGCCGTTCTTTTCGTACCCGTAGCAGTGAGAGGCTCATACACCACGGTGCGCCGGCGCTGACGGTATTTGGCCGCACAGACGATGTGCCTTCCAAGCAAGCGGGAGTCGAAATAGCCGCCGACGGTGGGACACGCGCCAGGATCAACGGAGAAAACGCCCAGTCCTTGCTCGAGTTGTCTGGCGTGCTTCCGGTTCAAGCGATCGATCCAGAGATTCACAAGCTCGTTGATCAAGGGCCGGAACGCCGGCGGCGCTGGCTCGACTGGCTCGTGTTCCACGTGGAACCAAGCTTTGGCCTCCATTGGGCGAGATACAACCGGGCGCTGAAGCAGCGGAACGCCGCGCTGAGATCCGGGGTAGGTGATACCCAGGCGTGGGATGGAGAGCTGATTCGAAACGGGGAGGCCATGACGCTTTTCCGGAAGCAGGCGCTGGAGCGCCTCGCTCCGCGCCTGGCTAAAACGTTCGAGCGATTCGGTGGGCTCGAGGTGAACGTGGGCTTCTTCACCGGTTGGGCCGCCGACACCGCGCTCGAAGAATCCCTGAGCTCACACCTCGAGAAGGATAGATCGCGAGGCATGACTACCTCGGGACCTCACCGCGCCGACGTCACCCTTCGACGGAGCAACAAGATTGCGCGTGAGACGCTTTCCCGGGGCCAACAAAAGCTGACGGCCGTTGCGATGATCATCTCGCAGCTGCAGCTCCTCCAGGACGAGCTGGGCATGAGTGCAGTGCTGCTTCTGGACGATCCAGCAGCTGAGCTGGACGCGAAAAATCTGCAGCGGTTGTTTGACGAATTGGCGTCGCTTCGATGCCAGATGATTGCGACCTCGCTGACGCCAGAAACCGCGCTTTTTCAAGCACCTAAAGCGACGTTTCACGTGGAACAAGGACGCGTTAAACGGGTATAATTCGGGCCCGTTTTTCCGAGTCAGTCATGGCCAACGACGACGTCTACGACTCAAGCAAAATCAAGGTCTTAAAGGGTCTCGACGCCGTTCGAAAAAGACCCGGCATGTACATCGGTGACACCGATGACGGCACCGGCCTGCATCACATGGTTTTCGAGGTCGTCGACAACGCCATCGACGAGGCTTTGGCGGGTCATTGCGACCGCATAGTCGTGACAATCCACGCCGACGAGTCGGTCACCGTTACCGACAACGGCCGCGGCATCCCCACCGATATCCACGCCGACGAAGGGCGCTCGGCGGCGGAAGTCATCATGACCGTGCTCCATGCCGGCGGTAAGTTCGACGACAGCTCGTACAAGGTTTCCGGCGGTCTGCACGGCGTCGGCGTGTCAGTTGTGAATGCCTTGTCGGATAACCTGTGGCTAACCATCAATCGCGATGGCAAAGCCCACAAGATGGAATTCCGTCAGGGCAATCCCGTGGCGCCGCTGGCGATTGCCGGGGATACCACCGAACGCGGCACTGTCATCCGTTTCAAGCCAAGTCCGTCGACTTTCACGAATATCACGTTCGTTTACGACATTTTAGCCAAACGTTTGCGGGAGTTGTCGTTTCTCAACTCCGGCGTGCGAATCGAACTCATCGACGAGCGGGAAGACAAGTCCGATGTGTTCCAGCACGAAGGCGGGTTGCAGGAGTTCGTCAAACACCTGAACCGCTCCCGCACGGGCATCCATCCCTCGGTGTTCTGGTTCCGCACCCAGGAAGGTTCTATCGGCGTCGAAGTCGCCATGCAGTGGAACGATTCGTACACCGAATCGATGTTTTGCTACACGAACAACATTCCGCAGAAAGACGGCGGCACCCATCTCTCCGGTTTCCGCGCCGCGCTCACGCGCACGCTGAACGACTACATCGAAAAAGAGATGGCGGCGAAGAAGGAGAAGGTGCCGACCACGGGCGACGACTCGCGCGAAGGTCTCACCGCGATCCTCTCCGTCAAGCTACCCGATCCGAAATTCTCTTCGCAGACCAAGGAAAAGCTGGTCTCGTCGGAAGTGAAGGGCGTCGTGGAATCCGCCGTGACGGCGAAGCTGTCCGAATTCCTGCTCGAACATCCGGCCGAAGCCAAGGCGATCGTCGGCAAGATCATCGACGCCGCGCGCGCGCGCGAGGCTGCGCGCAAGGCGCGCGAGATGACACGCCGAAAAGGCGCGCTCGACATCGCGGGCCTGCCCGGCAAACTCGCCGACTGCCAGGAGAAAGATCCGGCGCTGTGCGAAATCTTCATCGTCGAGGGTGACTCGGCCGGTGGATCCGCCAAACAAGGCCGCGATCGCCGCACGCAGGCGATTCTGCCGCTGAAGGGCAAGATCCTGAACGTCGAGAAGGCGCGCTTCGACAAGATGCTGCAGTCCGCGGAAGTCGGCACGCTGATCACCGCGCTCGGCTGCGGTATCGGCCGCGACGATTTCGACATCGACAAACTGCGTTACCACCGCATCATCATCATGACGGACGCGGACGTCGACGGATCGCACATCCGCACGCTGCTGCTCACGTTCTTCTACCGCCAGGTTCCGCTGCTCATCGAGCGCGGGCACATCTATATCGCGCAGCCGCCGCTCTACAAAGTGAAGCGCGGCAAACAAGAGGTTTACGTCAAGGACGACCTCGAGCTCAACACCATGTTGCTGAGCTCCGCGCTCGACGACGCGGCGCTGCACGTGAACAACGAAGCGCCACCGCTGTCAGGCCCGGGCCTCGAGACGCTGGTTCGCCAGTACATGGAAGTGCAGGCCATCATCAAGCGCTGGGCACGGCGTTACGATGAACGGCTGCTCGACCAGCTCATTTACATGCCGGAAGTCACCTCGGCCGAATTCGACCGTGTCGACTGGATGCGCGACTGGACCGCCGATCTCGCCCGCCACCTCAGCGGACTTGCCGACAGCCCGCGTAACTACCGCGTCGAACTGCGCAAGGTCGACGGCCATCCGGCGCGCGTCATGGTGAGCAAGACCGAACACGGCTCGATCACCGAAAAATCGCTGCCGAAGGAATTCTTCGAGTCGGCTGAGTATCGCCGCATCGTCGAGCTCGGCAAGACACTGGCGGACATGATCGGTGAGGGCGCCTACATCATCCGCGACGGCGTCCGTGAAGAGATCGGCTCGTTCAAGCAGGCCATGCTCTGGATGCTCGAGCAGGCGCGCAAGGGCCAGTCGATCCAGCGCTACAAGGGTCTCGGCGAAATGAACCCCGAACAGCTCTGGGACACCACCATCAACCCCGAAACGCGCCGGCTGATGCAGGTGCGCATCGAAGATGCCGTCGCCGCCGATGAAATCTTCACCACATTGATGGGTGACCAGGTTGAACCGCGCCGCGAGTTCATCGAGAAGAACGCGCTGGCGGTTTCGAACCTCGACGTCTAACTACTGTAGAGTGCGCTTCGCTGGAGACGAGCCGGCGAACACCGCGGGGGTCTTGGCCCACTCATGGATTTTCGCAGGCGTCCGCTCATATGGTTGGTGGGATTGGCGGCGCTCGTTGGTGTCGTCGTTCTGGCGCACCTGGTCGCAAAGCCTCAGTCCCAAGACCTGGCTGCCCTCACGCAAGAGCTGGCGCAGATACGGGCCCGCCCCTTCAAGAGGCCGCTCAACGTGCGATATCTCACGCACGAGGAAGCCTTCGCGGACATCCTGGCACAGTTGGCCGCAAAGGAGCCTCTGTCAGCGCACTACGGAAAAATCGTGCGGATGCTCGGCCTGTATCGCGGACCCGAGATCGCCGACTTCATTGCGCCCGGAAAAAACTGATCGCTGCCAGGGGCGGCACAGCGGACGATGCCCTGCTGTTGCTCTGGCAGACGTCCTGGGATAGCGCTGCAGATGCGACGGAGTTCGCGGCCGCTTACCGCCGCGTGCTCGCGGGGAAATATTCCGGCACAGTTCGTTCGACCAGAGTCGAAGTAAATGGTGCCAATGTTTTCATTGTCTAAAGTCCGGAAGAACCTTTGAGCGAGCAACTTCTGGCCTTCGTTGCAAATCGTCCGGGTGGAAATCGGTAACGTCCTTTCGTCAACGCCTAACCTTCGATTCGTCTCGAAATCGGGCCACTCCAGCGAGTCAGGCCGCGATGCAGCTAGAGCGGGAGTACGCTTCGTCTATCCGAAGCCTACGGAAGAAAGCTCATGCGTCTTTTCCTGCTGCCCTGCATTCTCGCCACCTGCCTGATGGCGTCATGCGCGAAGAAAACCGAACCACCGGCCCCGGCGCCCGTCCCGGCAAAACCTGCCTACGGCTCCTTCGGTGTGGATCTCACGCAGATGGACACGAGCGTCAAGCCAGGCGACGACTTCTACGGCTACGTGAACGGGAAGTGGCTGGCGACCGCGCAGATTCCAGCCGACCGTCCCTTCAACGGCGTGCTCGTCGCGGTTTTCGACAAGACCGAATCCGATCTCCACGCGATCGTCGATGAGCTGGCCGCCAGCAAACCGCCAACCGGCAGCGTCGATCAGAAGGTCGCCGACATGTACGCGAGTTGGATGGACGAAGCCGGCATCGAAGCGCGCGGCCTCGATCCGATCAAGCCATACCTTGCGCAGATCGAGGCGGCCAAGAACAGGTCGGACCTGATGAAACTCATCGGGACGATCGACTTTCAGGCCCCTTTCAATGTGTACGAAGAGGCCGATGCCGCCGAACCGACGCGATACACCGTCTGGGTGACTCAAGCCGGTCTCGGCATGCCGAACCGCGACTATTACCTGAACAAAGGACCCAAGTTCGACGCGTATCGCGCTGCCTATCTAGTTTACGTGACCAAGCTGTTCGAACTGGTCGGCGATCCGAATCCCGCCGCCGCCGCGAAAAAGGTCATCAACCTCGAGAACAAGATCGCGCTCGTTGCCTGGACCGACGAACGTCAACGCAAGGTGAGCGAAACCAATAATCCGATGGATCTGGCGGCGCTCAAGAAGTACGTGCCCGCCGTTGATTGGGATGTCGTGCTCACCGGTGTCGGTCTCGCGGATGCGAAGAACTTCATCGTCAACGAGACGACGGCGATCCGCGATGGCGCGCGATTGCTCGGCACCGAGCCTGTGGCCGACTGGAAGGCATACATGACCTTCCACCTCATCGACTCGAATGCGAGCAACTTGCCGAAGGCTTTCGATGACGCGCGGTTCGACTTCCGTGGAAAGGCGTTGCGGGGAATCGAAACCCAACGCGATCGCTGGAAGCGTGGCATGCAGATCCTCGACGACTCCATCGGCGAGGGGCTGGGCCAGATCTTCGTAAGTAAGCATTTCTCGCCCGAGACCAAGGCCAAGATGGACGACCTGGTGGCGAATCTGCGCGACGCGCTCAAGCAGCGTCTCGGAGCGTCCGCCTGGATGGATGATGCAACGCGCGCCGAAGCGCTCAAAAAACTGGACGCCTTCGAGCCGCGGGTCGGATACCCCGACAAATGGCGCGACTACTCGAGCCTGGCGGTCGAGCGCGGCAAACATTTCGAAAACACACGCAACGCGCACATCTTTGATTGGGAGCGCCGTGCCAAACGCCTGAAGGAAACGGTGGATAGGTCCGAGTGGGACATGTCACCCCAGACGATTGACGCTTACTACAACCCGCTCAAGAACCAGATGACCTTTCCGGCCGGAATCCTGCAGCCGCCGTTGTTCGATCCGAACGCCGACCCGGCGGTCAACTACGGGGCGATCGGCGCCGTCATCGGTCATGAGATCGGCCACGGGTTCGACGATCAGGGTCGCGAGTTCGACGGGTACGGTAAAATCCGCAACTGGTGGACGCCGGAAACGAATGCGAAGTTCGTCGAGGCCACGAAGAAACTCAGCGCGCTTTATCACGCGTTTTGCCCGCTGGAAGGCGCGTGTGTGAACGGCGAGCTGACGATGGGCGAGAACATCGGAGATCTCGGCGGTCTGCAGATGGCGTACAGCGCCTACCAGCTCTCGCTCAAGGGACAACCCGCTCCGGTCATCGACGGCTTCACGGGCGACCAGCGGTTCTTCCTGGCGTTCGCCCGGCTCTGGCAATCAAAAATGCGCGAAGACGCGCTGCGCCAGATGATGCTGACGAATCCTCATTCGCCGCACACGGCGCGCGGCACTCTGCCGGAACGCAACATGGATGCCTGGTATTCCGCCTTCGGCGTGAAGCCGGGCGACAAGATGTATATCAAGCCCGAGGATCGCGTCCGCATCTGGTAACGCCCGATCGATCTCGGGCGCGCGGCGGCGAATCCGCCGCCGCGCGCCCTTCGCGTGCCTCGATCCGTTACGGAGTATTCCCGTAGCCGATCGCGCCGTTGCAATGCATCCATTCGCTGTTTGATCCACCCCCGCAACGACCGTTGGCATAAAGCCCGGTGTTGTAGCTCTGGGCTTCCGATTGACGCGTCGAGCCGTTCACCTGGATGTAGTCCACCTGCACGTCCCTGCTGCTGCCGTCGTTGGTGTACTGGACCGTGATTCCGCCGCTCAATGAGGTCGTCGCCGTGTAGTTCTGCATGCTGGTTCCCAGCGTCCAGGTCTGCACGCTCTGATTGTTGACCTTGAGCGTGATGGATTCGCCGCCGGCCACGCCGCGAGCACGCACGACAATCGACTTGGATCCACCCCCGCCGCCGCCGCCTGGTGGCGCACTGGTGCCTTCGCTCACCGTGATGTCGGAGCTGCCACTGCTCTGGTATCCCTCGGTCGCGAGGATCTGGTAGTTGTGCGTGCCGAGATTCATGCCGTACGTAGCCCAGGCATCGAAGTGGTTGCCGGAGCTGATCGTTCCACCGACGCGCTTCTGCTGACGGACACTCCAGTACTGATAGAACGTTGCGTTGCCGATGATCGAAGGCTGGTTCACTCGTTGCGTCCGGTAGACATCGTAGGTCCCGCCATCGCTGGTCACCGTGCCCATGAACCCGGAGCCGGGCGGGCGCCAGGATCCCCAGCTATCCACGATGTAGTACTCGACCAGCGGATTCGTCGTCCATCCGTACAGCGTCAGGTACGAATTGCCGTTCGGGTTGAAGGTGCCCGAATAACTCACGGCTCGACGGCTACCCGTCTGCCAGCCCTTGCCGCCTACCCAGTTGTTGATGTTGCTCCACTGGGAGGTGTAGCGGCCGCCCGACTGCAGGCAGAACGTGACATTGCCGCTGTCTTTCCAGAACGAGTAGTAGAAGCCGTTGTTCGTGCCGGTCTGGTTCGAAGTCAGGCACTGCTGGGCATTGGCAGCCGACGCACCCAGTCCCGCGACCAGGATCACTGCCATGGCGAACTTCGTGCGCGTCATGGCGAGTCTCTTGAATGTTGCACTCATAGAAATTCCCCCTCTATGTGTAGCGGCACGACGAGATTCGCGCCGCCGAAGATTGCTCGACTAGTTAGTTATTACGGGTGACGAAACGAAGTTCCGCGTTCGTTTCCGGGCCCATTTCCTCCGGGTGGTACCGCTACCTCGCGGTGCCGACACTTATCCGCGCGACACATTTTGGTGTCAAGTCAGGGAAATCACCGGATCCTTTAGTTCGGTGTGGGACGGCGCCGCGCGGCAAACTGCCGCCCGGAGAAAATATTCATGAATCCAGAGAGTTTCGCGGCCGAGGTGGAAAGGATCGCCGGGGTGATCGAGCGTTATCTTGCGCTGCACCCAAATGCGTCTGACAGCCTCACCGGCATCACGCGCTGGTGGCTCGAAGGCATCGAGCCGCCCGCGCCCGAGAGGGTTGAAGCCGCTCTCCAGCGGCTGGTCGCGCGTGGGAGGCTGATACGAACAACGCTCGCGGGAGGATCGCCTGGCTATCGCGGTAGTTAGTTCGAGCGATTGAGCAGCGCGATGCTGTCGGACATGAAAGTCGCGGCATCGACCTCGAGCGCGACCTCCGCGTTGACTTTGCCGCCCGGCATGGGTTTGGTCGTGCCG
Source organism: Pseudomonadota bacterium (assembly GCA_039931065.1). GTDB lineage: Bacteria > Pseudomonadota > Gammaproteobacteria > Steroidobacterales > Steroidobacteraceae > CADEED01. Next base: position 71,146 of record JBDTSP010000005.1, read on the forward strand.
TCGCTCGTCACATCGATGTGCAGCGGCGTGAGCGCAAAGGGCTTGCGCGGCTGCACCAGCTGCACGGCCAGGACATCGAAGTAGGTGGGGTTTTCGCCGTTCCAGTGATTGGTATGGCGCCAGATGGAATTGAGTGCGGCCAATGCATCGTTGAGCGCGGTGCCGCGTGTGAAAACCTCCACCCGCATGCCGGGCGTCATCTTCAAGTCGGCGGTGGAATCGAGGGGTGCCACCAGCAGCGGCACACCCGAGGTGAATACCGTGCGAGCCGCGGCGGCATTCGACTTGATGTTCCACTCGGGTTCCGGCTTCGAACCGGCGGCATAACCGCGGTAGATCGAGCCGCCCATCAGCGCGATCGCGCGTATCCGCCTGGCGATGCCGGGATCGGAATCCAGCAGCGCGGCGATGTTCGTGAGTTCACCGACGGCGATGAGCGTGACCTCACCGGGGCGACTGTTGATTTCGCGGCGCATGAAATCGACAGCACCGGAGGTGTGCAGACTGGGCGAGGTGAATCCATCCGCCCATTCGACCTGCTTCATGTACTGGACCGGCGTCGAGATGCCCGCGTACACCGGCAGGCTCTTCCACTTGCCACCGGCAACCGCCAGTAGCTTGGCCGCGAGCCGCGCACGCGCCACGGCATCGCTCGAAACCGTAGTGACGCCGAGCACCTGCAACTCCGGCCGTTGCATCAACACCGCGAGCGCGTAGGCATCATCGATGTCGGTACCGATGTCGGTGTCGAAAATGACCAGCGAGGGAATGAATTTTTCGCCGGCCGCGTTTGCGCTCCAGGCCAGCACCGGAGCGAGGGCGGCGAACGCCACGAACAAACATCGAAGCAGCGTATTCATGGTGGACGAGTATAGGCGAGCGACTCGGCCGTTTCTCCCGGCGTACGTGTCCTGGGCTACGTGTAGAAGAAGCGCACGATGTGGAAAAACACGGGTGCGGCGAAGCAGATTGAATCGGTGCGATCGAGCATGCCGCCGTGACCTTCGATCATCACGCCCCAGTCCTTGGCGCCGAGGCTGCGCTTTACGGCCGACAATGTCAGGCCGCCGAGAAACCCCATCAACACGATCACCGCCGAGATGGCGGCCGACTCGACCCAGGTGAAGGGCGTGATCCACCACATCGCGCTGCCGATGGCAGTGGCGGCAAGACCGCCGCCGACGAAACCCTCGACCGTTTTCGACGGGCTCACGACCGGCGCGATCTTGGTCCGGCCGAACAACTTGCCGAATACATATTGCATGACGTCGCTCATCTGCACGACCAGCAGCAGATAGAACAACAGCAGCGCGCTGCGGCCCGCTTGCCCCGGGATCTCGAGCATCAACAATGCCGGCGCGTGGCTCAGGCAATACACAGCGACCATCAGGCCCCACTGTTGTTTGGCGGTGCGCGAGAGGAAATCGTCGATGTCTGAGCGCAGCGCCGCGATCGAAGGCAGCAGCAGGAAGGCGTACACCGGGATGAAGATCGCGAAGATGCCGTAACGCGCCGTGCCGATCAGCACGAACTGCAGTGGCAATACCAGAAAAAACGCCAGTGACAGCGGCAGACGGTCGCCGGGCCGGCTAGGCGTCAGCGTGATGAATTCGCGCAGGGCGAAGAATGACGCGAGGCCGAACAGGATCAGCGTCATCGTCGAGCCGGCGAGGAAAGCCACGGCCAGGATGCCGACCATCACCCACCACGCATTGATGCGGGCGGTGAGATTGGCGCGGCTCGCGGCCTTCCTTTCATCCGCCGGCCGGCGCGACAGCAGCGCGGCCACACCCGACGCGACGCCTAACAACACAACCAGTGCGCCAAACAGCCAGAAGAATTCGACGGGGATCGTGCGCAGATGATCGATCATGCTGCCGCCTTCGGGTCCGCCAGGGCGACCACCGCCGCACGCGCGCGCTCGAGGAAAACCTCCTTGCTCTCGTCGTTGGCGAGAACGACGGGCGCGCCGAAGCGCACGGTGCACACCACGGGCACGGGCAGCAGCGCGCCCTTCGGCAGACTGCGATGCAGGTTGTCGAGGTACACGGGGATCAGCTCAACGGTCGGGAATTCCGTCGCCAACCGGTAAAGACCGCTGCGGAAACGCGCCGGCAGCGCGGTGGCGCCGCGCGTGCCTTCGGGAAAGATGATCAATGAATCTCCCTGGCGCAGCGCCGCGCGCAACGGTTCGAGTGGATCCACGTCGGCACTTTCCCGCGCGCGATCGATCAGCACGGCGCCGAAGCCGCGCGTAGCGATGTACTTCCTGATCCCCGTCCCCCAGTAGTCGCGCGCGGCGATCGGACGCGTGCGCCGGCGCAGGCCGCGCGGCAGCGACGACCAGATCGCGAGAGTGTCTATGTGGCTGGTGTGATTGGCGAAGTAGATGCGTTGCGCGGGTCCGGGCGACGTGCCGATCCAGCGCGCGTAAGCGCCCACCAATAGTTTGACCACGCCGACCAGCAGCGCGCTCGACGGACGCATCATCTAACGCGCCTTCAACTGCCGCGCGATGGCGCGGATTCGCGTACCGCAGGTGACGAGGGTGCCGAAGGCGATGATCCACGCCGTCGCGATCAGGATTCGTTCGCCGTCGTCGTAGAAGAATTCGCAGAATCCAAGCAGGCAGCCCATCGTCAGAACGAACATCCGATGTTGTTTGGCCAGCGGTCCGCGGAAATCCTGCGCGAGGCCGAACGTGCCGCCGAGCACGCGAATGTAAGCGGTGACCGCCGCGGCCAGCGCCGCCAGCCAACCCACCCAGGGCATGCCGATCTCATAACCGAGCGCGACGAGGAACAGCGAGTCGGCAACCCGGTCCGGCACTTCGTTGTACAACACGCCGACTTTTGACTTCTTGCCACCTTCGATCGCAACCATGCCGTCGAGCAGATTGCAGAGCAGCCGCAGCTGGATGCCGGCCGCGCATGCCAGCAGGTTCCACGGCCTGGGCAACAAAATCAGGCCGGCGGCGCCGGCGGCGGCTACCAGCAACGACAGGATGGAGATTCCGTCGGCGGTGAAACCGGTTCGAACTGCTGTGGTCGCGAGGAAACCCGCCCAGCGGGTGGAACGACTCGCCAGGGGGCGGCGGGCCTCGGGAATGGTCATGCGTATTCTTCTGGTTCTGAAGTGGTCTGGTCAGCGCACGGCATTGTGAAAGAAACTTCCGTCATCTGTCACCAAGCCTGAACCCGTGCCCTCTGAGCATGTGTACCATCGGCCGCAATGTCGCATTGAGCTGGCCGTGCCACCGGCAGGTCGTGCCGATCGAACTGGTGGCCGACCTCCAATCGCTCGAGTTGTTAGACGAGCGCGGCCAGGACGAGGAAGTCGTCAACACACGCCAGGAGTTGGCGCTGCTCACCGCGACCGTGGCGACCCTGCACACGCGTTGCCGCCAGGTGTTCACCCTGCGCAAGGTCTACCAAGGCAGACATCGTAGGCGTGGAGTCGGAGCTGCTGTGTAGACTCACGCCGGCGGACACTGTGCAGGCCGTCCTCACATATCTCAGTTCCATAGCAGGACGATGTCCTCAGCCTCCGCCCATCTACGCGACGCCGGTGACCAGGCCTTCGCGGAAGACAAATCCGAGAGCATTCAGGAATCCCGGTTCATCGAGGCCGGAGCGATCCATCGCGCCGCCGAGTGTCGCGCCATCGGCCAGCGCATATAGATAAGAGAAGAGGCTGGGCGGAAGCGGCTCAATTTGCAGGGATCCAGCGCGAATACGGATCAGACCGCACTCGGACCCTAATGATTGATCCACAGGTGGGGCATTTTCGGATTGGTTGGCGAGCCACACCGAAAAAACCGGATACGGAGACGTGTGGAGGCGCAGCGACGGCTGGAAGGTGAAAACCAGCTCTTCCAGTTGCTCGGGGTTGAAGCGCGCGAGCACCTCTGCCCCAACGGCGGGATGCTCGGGAGCGATCAGCGCCTCCTCGCGCGACCACTCGATGCGCGCGAGATCGGCGAGCCAGGCGTAATCGCCATCGCGCAGGTGAGCGTCCAGGAAGGCGGCGAAATCCCCGCCGACAAAATGCAGGTCGCCGCTGCGTGAAGGAAAACGTTCGCGATAGAGATGCGCGAGCTGGCGGAAGTAGTCGGGACCGACGCGCGCGCGAATCACGGGGAAGGTCGCCTCGAGCGCGCTGCGAAATGCGATAGCGGAGTTGTTCCGATAGATGGTGAGGTTGGCCGCCGGCGTCACCGGACAGTCGGCCGAAGAATCGCGCAGCGCGGCCGCGAACGAACGCTGCAATTCACGCAGCGAGGCCATGTGACTCCTCGAGCACGCGATCCGCGCGCGCAGCTTCGGCGACCAGAGTGGCGAGCGCGGGGATATCGGTATCCCACTCGATCAGCGTGGGCAGGGAGCCGAAACGCGCGATCGCGCGCGCGTACAACTGCCACACCTCGTCACAGACGGCCGACCCGTGATCGTCGATGAGAATCTCGCCATTCCGTGCATGGCCGGCGAGATGGATCTCGCGCACGCTCGCGACCGGAACACCGGCGATGAATGCATGTGCATCGAGGCCGAGATTCTTCGAGCTGACGTAGATATTGTTGATGTCGAGCAGCAGGCCGCAGCCGCTCTGGCCGACGACCGCGGTGAGGAACTCCCATTCCGCAAGCCGCGAATGTTCGAACGCCACGTAGGCCGAGACATTTTCGATCAGCAGCTGGACTCCCAGAAAATCCTGGGCCTCGCGCACATGCGCGGCCAGGAGCGCGACCGCCTCCTCGGTGTAGGGCAGCGGCAGCAGATCGTTGAAGAATTCGCCGCCGGCATGGCCCCAGCAGGCATGTTCGGAAACCAGCGCTGGCTGGAAACGCGTGACGGCGTGTTTGACTCGCGCAAGATGCGCACGATCGATGCCGTCGGCCGAACCGAGCCCCAGGCCCACGCCGTGCAGGCTGAGCGGGTAGTTAGCCCGCGCGCGCTCGAGCGCGCGCGGCGCCGCGCCATCGTGAAAGTAATTTTCGGTGTGCGCTTCGATCCAGCCGATGGCCGGACGCTCCGCGAGCAGCGCATCGTGATGGACGAACCTGAGGCCAATCCCGGCGCGTGCCGGAATCGGCCCCAGCGGCACACCTCGTGGATCGAGGCGTGTCATCGGCCGTTACATCGCTTTTTCTTTGGCGGCCACGGTCTTGCCACCCATCTTTTCGCACTCGCCTTTCGGCACGTACTTCCACTCGTCCGCACCCTTGTCGACCTTGGACTGGCCGGCGCAGGAGTGGGCTTTGGTGGCGCAATCGTTCTGGCCAGCCGCGGCGATGCCTGCGCACTTGTCCTTGGCGGGAGCATCGGCAGCCGAAGCGGCGGCGCTGCCGAGGGCGAGGAGGCTTCCGACAGCGGAGGCAATGGCGATGGACTTCAGATTCATGAGACTTCTCCGGAGTTGTTGTCTTGATTTGCAAACTCAGCCCGATACCAGACCCGGGACGAGGCCGGTTTATTTCCGGTGTCGGCGCGGCTTGGCGCATATCGCCGTCGGGTCGGCAGCGGTCGGCGGAAGATAATCCTCGCCCCGCCAGCCAACGGCAACCGTTCTCGTTCGGCGACAGAGCCCCTGCGGGCAACCCGTGGAAAATCGTACCGCCGCAGGCGTCAGCCAGTGGCCCGAACTAGCTCGATCGCGTGGCCTATCCACGCGGCCGCGTCCCTGAACCGGTGCTCTTTCTGCAAGGCATTGATATGCTGCCGCGGCTCGAAAAAGAACTCGCGGCGCCGACGCCGATCGCGCGATCCGCAAATACCTGCCTTCTGGAGGATCGATGTCCGCGCGTGATTTTTGCAGCGCCGTTGGCGCGCTGATCGTGTTCTGCGGTTTCATCGTCGCAAGTGAAGTGGTGCACGCGCAGGAGGATCGGCCCGACGACACGGCGGACGACCCCCGTGAAGCCGAGGTGCTGGTCACCGGATCGCGGATCAAGCGCGCCGGCCTCGACACGCTCGAGCCCGCGCTGATCGTGACCGGTGAATACCTGCGCAACCGCGGCCTGACGAACGTCGCCGACGCATTAAACGAGATGCCCGGGTTCGGCGTTGGCGTCACCCCCGAAGGGGGGCAGTCCCCGTACGCACCGGGCGTGAACTTCGTGAATCTGTTCGGGCTGGGTTCTAATCGCACGCTGACATTGGTGAATGGCCGCCGCATCGTCACGTCGAATCCGCCGGCGCTGTTCGGCCCGGCTGCGCCCGGCAACCAGGTCGATCTCAACTTCATTCCTACGGTGCTGCTCGAAGGCGTCGAAACGCTGACTATCGGCGGCGCGCCTACCTATGGCGCCGACGCGATCGCGGGCGTCGTGAACGTAAAGCTGAAGAAAGACTTCGCCGGGATCCAGGCCTTCGGCCAGTACGGTCAGCTCGATTCGGGTGGCGGCCAGAGCAACAGTCTTGGCCTCGTGGGCGGCTGGAACTTCGCGGGCGAGCGCGGCAACGTCACCGCGTCCGTTCAACGCAGCACCATGGACGGCGTGCTTGCCACATCCAGCAAACGGTATGCCGACGGTTACGGTTACGTCGGAAATCCGAATGCGACGACCATCTCGGGGCAAACCACTCGCACGCCAACCAACGACGGTCGGGTGAATCCCGACATCCCGTTCAACACCGGTGCGGCGGACGGTATTCCCAACACCGTGCTGATCGGCAACCGGCGCAGCGTCAATCACAATTACAACGGCGTCGTGTTGCCGCCGGGCGCAGACAAACTACCCGACGGACGGCTGCGCTGCTTCGGTGCCGGCAACGACACCTGCCTGCAGTTCGCGACCAACGGCAACCTCGTGCCGTACGACCGCGGCATCAACTTCGGCACGTCGGACGCGTCGGGCGGCGACGGTCTCGACTTGATGAGCACCGTGCCGCTCATGACCGATCTCGAACGCACGACCGGAACTCTCGGCGCGCATTTCGACGTCACCGACAATGTGCAGTTGTTCGCCGACGTGTACGTCTATCACAACGAGGCAATCGAGCTCGTCGATCAACCGGTGTTCAACACCATCAGTTTCGCGGGCACCTCGAGCGGGCCGATCACGCTGCCAGCCAATCATCCGATGTTGACCCAGCAGGCGCGCGACACGTTGGCTGGGCTCGGCGCCACGACTTTCCGCCTGTCCCGCGCCAGCCGCGACCTGGCGGTGAACAATTCCCTTGGCAGCGGCGACCTCTACCAGGCGGTGGCCGGCGCGACCGGCAATTTCCAGGTGGCGAGCCGCCGCTACGAATGGGAGACGTACCTGAATTTCGGCCACAACAAATCGCGGTACTCGGGCGCCCAGCTGGATCACCAGCGTTTCGTAAACTCGCTCAATGTCGCTTCGGCAGGCGGGTCGCTGCAGTGCTCTCCCACGCCTAACTACACGGGGCTGCCGGATGCGCAGGGCAGGATCCTGGTCAACGGTGAGGCCCCGGTGGCCGATCCGGCCTGCGTGCCGCTCGACATCTTCGGCGACGGCCGTCCGTCGGCGGCGGCGCTTGCCTACGTCACCAGCGTTCAGCACGTCGATGCCGAACTCGAGCAACAGGTGTTCAACGCCAATATCGGCAGCGTGTTGTTCGACATCGCCGGCGGCCCGGTGCAATACAACGTCGGCCTCGAACACCGGCGCGAAAGCGGCGCGTTTCAGCCGGACGACTATCTGTTCGCGGGACGCGGCCGCTCCGCACCCATTGCGCGCATTCGCGGCGACTATTCGACCAACGAGGTATTCGGCGAAGTCACGATGCCGCTGTTCTCGCACGAGAACGCGCTGCCGGGGCTCTCGCGGTTGACGCTCGTCGCGAAGGCGCGGCGCGTCGACACGTCGATCAACGGAGATTTCACGGCCTGGACCGGCGGCCTCGAGTGGGCGCCGGTCGAGGACATCGAGCTGCGCGGCAATGTGACCCGCTCGCTGCGCATCCCGGCGATCACCGAGCTCTATCTACCGGTGTCGTCGCTGTTCGGCCAGGTGAACGATCCGTGCAGTTCGGCCTTCCTGACGGCCGGCAACCGCAAGCCCATCCGGCGCGCCAATTGCGAGAAGTTCTTCGCCGAGTACGGCCTGCCCAACGACGGCTCGTGGATTTCCAATGCCACCACGGCCGCGGTGCCGGGAACCTCCCAGGGCGATCCCGATCTCGGCAACGAAACCTCGAATGCCTGGACCGCAGGTTTCGTGCTGCGGCCGCGATGGGTACCGGACCTGACGCTGTCGGTCGACTGGATAGACGTGCGCATCGACAACACGATCACCCGGCTCAGCGGCGCGGACCTGTCCGCGGCCTGCTTCGACAACGCGGACTACCCGAATCACTACTGCGACTACTTCACGCGCGGCGCGCGCGGCGCGGGACAACCCGGCCAGATCACGTTCTTCCAGTCGGGATACGCGAACGGCGCGTTCCAGTCGATGGCGGGCGTGATTCTCGAGGGCCATCTGCGGCACGACTTCGGCACGGTCGGGGCTTTCGATCTGGGAGTGAGTTATTACCGCCTGCGCGAAGAACTGCGTTCGGCGACCGGCCTGTTCACCACCAACAGCGAGGAGCAGATAGGCAGCCCGACGGATACGGCGCAGCTCGATCTCGGCTGGCAGCGTGGCAACCTCGGCGCCCGCTGGCAGACCCACTACGTCGGCGCACAACTCTATGACCGCACTTTCAATGCCGAGAGCCGCGATATCCTCGAAGTGAACAGCGATTGGGTCCACAACTTCTCGCTCAGTTATCAGCCCGCGGAAAGCACGGTGGTCCACCTCGCGGTGACCAACGTGTTCGACGGCGCACCGCCTTTCCCGATTTCGGTCGATGCCTTCAATGGCAATTACGACTTCCTCGGGCGCCGCTACTCGTTGTCCGTGACCTACGACTTCGGCGTTCGCTGACGGCGACTGCCCTCAATCGGGGCCCGAAACGAACCGGCCGTGGGCGAAAAATCACCGCAAGCCGCGACAACCGCCGGAATTCTTTTGCTTTTTTGCTACATAGACCGTTTCGGGCAGCTCCGGGAAGTTTGGTCCAGCATCGGGCGGAGCGCCCTTTGTCCGTCATGTTAGCGCTAACTAGACCTTTTCCAGCAGGTAGTTATGCGCTTGGGCCGTCACGGTGCGGTTTCTTTTTCGCCCGCGATTGATATGCTCCGGCGCACGGATGCGCGCATGCAACAGCAGGTTCGCGTCAAGGGGTTAAAGCACCACAACTGCCGCAGCGATGTCGCGAACATCGCCTCCGACAGCTAACTCTCTTGCAGGAGGGATCCATGTCTTCTCATCGCAACCGCGGCAACGGCCGCGCAATGGCTTTGCTATGCGGATTGACCGCGGCCGCCACCAGTTCAATCGTTTCGGCTCAACAAGCGACACCCACCGAGGACAAAAATCTCGATGAAGTCGTCGTCACGGGTTCGCGCATCGCGCGTCCCAATCTCGAATCGCCGGTCCCGGTCACCACCGTGTCGGCCGACGAGTTGTATGAGACCGGCAGCACCTCGGTGGGCGACCTGCTCAACGATCTGCCCTCATTGCGCAGTACGTTCAGCCAGTCGAATTCGAGCCGCTTCCTTGGCACCACGGGTTTGAACCTCCTTGATCTGCGCGGCCTCGGCACGCAGCGCACGCTGGTGCTGGTCAACGGTCGACGACACGTCGGTTCGGACATTTTGAGCAACGCCGTATCGCCCGATACCAATACATTTCCGACGGACCTGGTCGAGCGCATCGACGTCGTCACGGGTGGCAACTCCTCCGTGTACGGCTCCGACGCGATCGCCGGTGTCGTCAACTTCGTCCTGAAGAAGGACTTCCAGGGTCTGCAGTTCCGCGGACAGGGTGGTCAGAGCGGCGAAGGCGATGGTGGCAACTATTACGGCAGCGTGCTCGCGGGCACCAACTTCTGGGACGACCGCGGCAACATCGCGGTCAACCTGGAGTACGCGCAGCAGAAAGCGTTCTTCGCTTCGGATCGCACGAACCTGATCCACCAGGGCAACTTCGTCGCGGTGGACACGGATCCGTCCGGCAGCGACGGCAATCCGGATCGCCTCTATTTCAGCGACATCCGTTTCGCTTCGCTGCATAACGGCGGCAACATTCTGTTCGCGCCGTCGGCGGCATCGGGTCTCGCGCCCTGCGGTCGCGATACCGTTCCCAACGCGACGTATGGCGGCCAGGGCACTCCGTTCAGCTGCTCGTACATCTTTCGTCCAGATGGGTCGTTCACCCCGCAGACCGGCACGCGTATCGGCATCGGTCCGACCGGCAGCTTCGATGGTGGCGACGGTTCGAACAACCGCGAAGGCAAGGCTCTCGCTATCTACCCGGATCTCGAGCGCATCAACTTCAACGTCTTTGGGAATCTCGAGATCACCGACTCGTTCAGGCCGTTCGTCGAGGCAAAGTACATCCGCACGAACTCGAACCGCTTTGGCGGCCCGGCATTCTTCCAGGGCAGCACGATTGGCGCGGGTATCGATCTGCGAGAGCGTCCGCGTTTCGACAATCCGTACCTGAGTGCAAGCACCCAGGCGCAGATCCAGGCGGCACGCGCCCAGGTCGGACAAGCCCCGGCGATCGCCACGACCCGTCTCACCTTGCGCCGTAACCTGCTCGATCTCGGCGGTCGCGAAGAAGACGCGACGCGTGAGACGACCCGTGTCGTGCTCGGCGTCGGCGGCGACATTGGCAGCAACTGGGGCTACGAAGTGGCCTTGAACTATGGCCGATTCAAGGAAGACACCATCGTCAAAGGCAACCTGAACGTACAGCGTTTCCTACTGGCGATGGACAGCGAGCGTGATGGCGGTGGCGTGATCCGCTGCCGTTCGCAGATCGATCCGGCCGCGGCGGTCGGCATTCCCGACGACCTAGTCGGCGATCCGGCATTCGCGCAGTCGACACTTGCGAACGACATTGCGAGCTGCGTGCCGCTGAATCCGTTCGGCGAAGGCAACATCACGCCGGAGATGGATGGCTATCTCACGCAGGACACGACGTCCGTCGCTTCGATCAAGGAATTCGTCGCGAGTGCGACCTTAACCGGTAGCACGGCCGGTTGGATCGACTTGCCGGCCGGACCGATTGGCATTGCGTTCGGCATCGAACATCGCACCGAGCAGAACGACTTCGAAGCGGAAGAACTCGTGTCGAGTGGCCTCACGTTCTACAACGCCTTGCCGCCGTTTCATCCGCCGAAATTCGAGGTGAATGAAGTGTTCACCGAGTTTCGTGTGCCGCTGCTCAAGGACGTCACGGGATTCCGGGATCTCACGCTGAATGCCGCTGCCCGTTACGCCGATTACAAGGGCGCGACGGGTGGTGTATTCGCGTACAACTACGGCCTCGACTACGCGCCGATCGACGGCCTGCGCTTCCGCGCCGGCATCGCCCGCGCAGTGCGAGCGCCGAACCTGGTCGACCTGTACTCGCTGCAGAGTCAGAACTTCGCGCTGGTGAATGATCCGTGCTCGCAGAACTTCATCGGCACGGGTTCCACGACCCGCGCGGCGAACTGTGCGGCCGCGGGAATCCCGAATACGTACAACTTCCTGTACTCCTCTTCACTATCGTTCCTGAGCGGCGGTAATCCGGATCTCAAGGAAGAGACGTCGGATTCGCTCACGGTTGGCTTTGTGTTCCAGCCGACTTTCCTCGAGGGTTTCTCGCTCTCGGCCGACTACTTCGACATCGACATCGATGGCGTGATCACCGCGCCGGGCGCTCAGGACATCCTGAACGCCTGCTACGACGCACCGGATCTCAACAACCAGTTCTGCGGCTTGTTCCAGCGCGCGGGAGCCGGCGGTGCACCGAGCGGCGAAGTGGCGTTCCAGGTTCTCGAGGGCACGTTGCAGCAAACGGTGCTGAACTACGCGAAGTCCACGTCGCGCGGCATCGACTTCGAAATGTCGTACAACCACACGATGGGCGAATACGGCAAGTTGGGCAGCCGCCTGATCTACACGCGCACGCTGCAGCGTGACGACTTCCTTGATCCGGCGTTCCCGAATCTCAGGGACCAGGTCCTGCTCGAGTTGGGCGATCCGAAAGACGCGTTCAACCTGAACGTGGATTACGAAGTCGCGAAATTCCGCTTCGGTTACCAGATGCGTTACATCGGGCGCATGGTGGTCAACTTCGCCGAGGACTTCTACAAGGTGAACGGCGATCCGCCGGAGAACGAAGACTGGGCCTATCGTCGTAACTTCCCGGCGGTCATGTACCACGACGTTCGCGCCGGGTATGACATCAACGACGACCTCAACGCGTACGTTGGTGTCGACAACGTGAAGAACAAAGTTCCGCCGCTCGGCCTGACGGGCACCGGTGGCGGCAGCGGCATCTACGAAGCGCGGGGACGCTTCTTCTACGCGGGAGTCAAATGGAGCCTGTGATCCGCTGAGCTGACGATGTTGAAAATGGGGGCCGGCAAGCAATTGCCGGCCTCTTTTTTTTCAGGTCCGGCGCCGCGCAGTTAGTGGAGACGGCGAAAGCGCGAAATGTCTGTTAGTTTTTAGCTACAAATCGCCCCTTCTTCGGTCTGACGACGAACCGAAGCATCAACGGGTAGACCGCAATTACCACTCGGTTCGTCGCAGCTAACTGTGGAACTACAGCGACTTACACTCAGGTGCCCATTCCAGCCGACCTATTTCGCAATCTTGGTTGTTATCCTCCGCGTCTATCGATGCGTGCATGCAACAGCGGTTTCGCATCAGGGGATTTTCACAACAACTGCCATGCACGGGGCGAGCCCGTTCTCGGCAACGAAATGTCTTGCAGGAGGCATCCATGAACTTTTCTCACAACCGTGGCGTACGCCACGCGGTGTCCCTGGCCTTGGGGCTCACCGCGGCAACCGCTTCATCCTTCGCGTTCGCCCAGAACGCACCCGCCGACGACGCACTCGACGAAGTCGTCGTTACCGGTTCGCGCATCGCGCGGCCCGGTCTCGAATCAGCCGTCCCGGTCACCACCGTCTCGGCGTCCGAGTTATATGAAACCGGCAGCACCTCCGTCGGCGACCTGCTCAACGACCTGCCGGCACTCCGCAGCACGTTCAGCCAGTCGAACTCGAGCCGCTTCCTCGGCACCACCGGCCTCAACCTGCTCGATCTGCGCGGCCTCGGTACGCAACGCACGCTGGTGCTGGTCAACGGACGTCGCCACGTGGGTTCGGACATTCTTGGCAACGCCGTGTCACCCGACACGAACACGTTTCCGACGGACCTGATCGAACGTATCGATGTCGTCACCGGCGGCAACTCTGCGGTGTACGGCTCCGACGCCATCGCCGGCGTCGTGAACTTCATCCTGAAGAAGGATTTCCAGGGACTGCAGTTCCGCGGCCAGGGTGGCGAGACCACCAGCGAACACGACGGGGGCAACTACTACGCCAGCGTGCTCGCCGGTACCAACTTCATGGATGACCGCGGCAACATCGCGGCCAACTTCGAATACGCCAAGCAGGATCCGTTCTTCGCATCGGATCGCGACAACCTGCGCCGGCAGAGTCTGTTCGTCCCTACCGACGCTGACGCGCCGGATGCCGTCAATGGTTCCGACGGCGTACCCGACCGTCTGTATTACCGCGACATCCGCAACATCACTTACAACGGTGGCAATCTCCTGATTGCAACCCCGATGGGCGGCACGGCCGCCCCCTGCGGCCTCGATTCGCAGGCCAGACCCTACGCATGTTCGTTTCAATGGAACCCCGATGGCTCGCTCGTCCCCCAGACGGGTGAACGAATCGGCCTGGCCCCGAACGGAAACTACTCGGGCGGCAACGGCAGCAACAACCGTGAGCGGAATGCGCTGGCTATCTACCCAGAGCTCGAGCGCTACAGTTTCAATGTCTTCGGAAACCTGCAGATTTCGGAGCAGTTCGCGCCGTTCATCGAGGCGAAATACATCCGCACGAATTCGGTCCGGTTCGGACAGCCGGCGTTCTTCACCGGCGGCACGATCGACGGCGATCGTGAGAGTCCGCGCTTCGACAATCCCTTCATCACTGATGCCAATCGCGACGTCATCAACGCCGCGTACGTGGCGCAAGGCCGCGCGCCCATCGCCGACGGCGCCACGCCGCTGCCGTTTCGCCGCAACCTCCTGGATCTCGGCAATCGCGAGGAAGACGCGACGCGCGAGACCACGCGTTTCGTGGTGGGAGTCGGCGGTGAGTTCGGCGAGGGTTGGAACTACGAAGCGTCCGTGAACTGGGGCCAGTTCAAGGAAGACACCAAGGTGCGCGGCAACCTGGACGTTCAGAAGTTTGCCCTGGCGATGGATTCGGTGCGCAACGGTGCCGGGCAGATCGTCTGCCGTTCGCAGATCGATCCCGACGCGGCCTACAGCGTCGGATTCCTGTTCGACGATCCGAATACACCCGAACTCGAACCGGCGGCGCAATTCGCCGAGGACCGGCTGGCCGGCGACATCGCGGGTTGCATACCGTTCAATCCGTTCGGTGAAGGCAACATGACGCCGCAGATGAAGAACTACCTGCTCGCCGACACGACCTCGACGGGCAAGATCACCGAGTTCGTGGTGAACGCCACGATCACGGGCGACTCGAGTCAGTGGTTCTCGCTGCCGGCAGGTCCGATCGGCGTGGCATTCGGCATCGAGCACCGCACCGAAGAGAACTCATTCCAGGCGGATCCGGTCGTGGCGAACGGTCTCACGTTCTACAACGCGCTCACCGCGCTGCAGGCGCCGAAGTTCAAGGTCGACGAAGTGTTCACGGAGTTCCGCGTGCCGCTGCTCAGCGACAAAACTGCAGCCAAGGAACTCACGCTGAACCTGGCCGCACGTTACGCCGATTACAACGGCTCGACCGGCGGAGTCCTGGCGTACAACGGCGGCATCGAATACGCACCGATCGAAGGCCTGCGATTCCGCGCCGGCCTCGCGCGTGCGGTGCGCGCTCCGAGCCTCGCCGACCTGTACACGGCGCAAGGCCAGAATTTCAACGCGGCTCCATCCGATCCATGCTCGTTGGACAATCGCGGCAATGGTTCCCCGACGCGCGAGGCCAACTGCGCGGCGGACGGTGTTCCGGTCGACTACAACTTCACCTATACCTCGTCGATCGAAATAGTCAGCGGCGGAAATCCGGACCTCAAGGAAGAAACCTCGGACTCCTTCACCGCGGGGTTCGTGTGGCAACCGGGGTTCGCACCCGGGTTCACGTTGTCGGCTGACTACTTCGACATAACGATCGACGATGTGATCACGGCGCCGAGCGCGCAGGACATCATGGACGCCTGTTACGACGCGCCGGACCTGAACAATCAGTTCTGCAATTTGTTCACGCGCAATGGTGCAGGCACTGGCCCGTTGGGTGAGGTTCCGAATCAGATCCTGCAGGGCAGCCTGCTGCAGTTGTCACTCAACTACGCGAGCTCGAAGGCGCGTGGCGTGGACATCGAAGCGGGTTACACCCATGACATCGGTGAAGCGGGCAAGCTCAGCACGCGGCTGGTGTACACCCACATGCTGCAGCGGGACGATTTCCTGAATCCCGCCGCGCCTGGCGATGCGGATCAGATCCTGCTGGAGCTTGGCGATCCGAAGGATGCGTTCAACCTGAACACCGACTTTGCGATGGGCAAGCTCAAGATCGGTTACCAGCTGCGGTACATCGGCAAACAGGTCCTGAACTTCTACGAGGACACGTTCGGCCTGCAGGGAAATCCGCCGACGAACGCGGATTACGCCGAAGTGCGTTACTACGGCGAGGTGTTCTATCACGACATTCGCGCCGGTTACGACATCAACGACTCGATCAACGCGTACCTCGGTATCGACAACGTGACCAACCGGATCCCGCCGTACGGACTCACTGGCACGGGAGCGGGCAGTGGCATCTACGAAGCCAAGGGCCGGTTCGCGTATGCCGGAGTGAAGTGGCAGTTCTGATAGTCGCGATAAAGAAGAAGGCCGCCCGAAAGGGCGGCCTTCTTCTTTCAGGAACGTGTATTTAAGGTAGTTTGACGACGTCGCCGACGAAGGCCGCGCCGCCGGTCACGTTGCCGGCGCCGCACTCGTATTCGGTTTCGCTCGAGAACGGGTGGTTTTTGTAGTTGCTGCGGATGTTGACGATCGCGTTGCCGCCGACCCGCTGCGCGTACTGCGTCAGCTGGATCATCGCCGACTGGAACGCCCAATCGCAGGCTTCCTGATCGGTCTTGTTGAAGAAATTGGTTTTCTTGTTGGTGCGCGCCGGGCCGAGCTGCGCCGTGGGTTTGGGATGTTTTTGGGCGCCGAAGAACAGCTTGATGCCGGTGGCGAGCTGGCCTGAGGCCTGCGACTTGGCGAGCGCCGCCTCGAGCGGGAATTTCTGCAGCGTCTCGCGCGCATCGGCCACCGACGCGGTCGCCAGCAGCACCGCCACGGCGGTAGCCATGGCGCCGCCGGAAAGCCTGTCAGCCATCTTGTGAATATTCACGCAGGTCTCCTCATGGGGTCCGCGCGAAGATCAACGACGTGTTGATTCCGCCGAACGCAAAGTTGTTGTTCATTGCAATGCCGATGTCGAGCTCGCGCCCATCACCCTGTAGATAGTCCAGGTCGCCGCAGCGTTCATCGACGGTGTGCAGGTTGCGCGTCGGCGCGAACCATCCGCCGTGCATCATCTTGATCGTCGCCCAACTCTCGAGCGCCCCGCAGGCGCCGAGAGTGTGGCCGAAGTGCCCCTTGAGCGAACTCACCGGCGCTTTCTGCCCGAACACGCGGAACGTGGCCTGCGATTCGGCGATGTCGCCATGTTCGGTCGCGGTGCCGTGCGCGTTGATGTACTTCACGGCGGATTCGTCGATGCCTGCGTCCGCCATCGCCATGCGCATGACGCGTTCCATGGTGTTGGTGTTCGGATGCGTCACGTGGTCGCCGTCGGAATTGGAGGCGAAGCCGATGATCTCCGCATAGATGCGCGCGCCGCGGGCCAGCGCCCGTTCGCGCTCCTCGAGCACCAGTGAACAGGCGCCCTCGCCGATGACCAGCCCGTCGCGCGCCTGGTCGAACGGCGCCGGCGTGGTCTTCGGGGCATCGTTGCGCGTGGAGGTGGCGTACAAGGTGTCGAACACCGCAGCTTCCGACACGCACAACTCTTCGCCGCCACCCGCGACCATCGCGTCCTGCAATCCGAAACGGATCGCCTCGTACGCGTAGCCGATGCCCTGACTACCCGAGGTGCAGGCGCTGGAGGTGGGAATGACGCGACCCTTCAACCCGAAATACACGCCGATATTCACCGCCGTGGTGTGGCCCATCATGCGGATGTAGGTGGTCGCGTTGATGTTGCCGGACTTGCCTGTGTTCAGCATGTCGCCGAAGTCGCGGATCGCATCGGTGCTGCCGGTGCTCGACCCGTACGCGACGCCAACGCGACCGGATCTCAGGAACGCCGTGTCTTCCTTGAGCCCGGCATCTTCGAGCGCGACTTCGCTCGAGCGCACCGCCATCTGCGCGACGCGGCCCATGGTGCGCGTGGTCTTGCGGGTGTAGTGAGGCGGCAGCGTGAAGTTGGTCACCGGAGCGGCGAGCCGCGTGAGCAGGTCGTTGTACTGCTCCCATTCCGGCATACGCTGCACGCCGCTCGCGCCCTCACGCAGATTCTTTTCGATCTCCGGCCAGCTCTGGCCGAGCGAGGTGACGCCGGACATGCCGGTGACCACGACTCGCCGCAGGGAAATGGCGCTCATCTAGACCAACCCACCGTTGACGCCGATGACCTGGCGGGTGATGTAGTCCGCCTCGCGCGACATCAGGAACGCGACCACGCCTGCGACTTCCTCCGGTTCGCCGACGCGACCCGCGGGGATCATTTTGAGGGCTTCCTCGATGGGAGCGGTTGCAATCATGTCGGTGCGAATGAGTCCGGGGGCTACGCAGTTGACGGTGATCTGGCGGCTCGCCAGCTCGATGGCGAGCGCCTTGGTTGCGCCGATGATACCCGCCTTGGCGGCCGAGTAATTCACCTGGCCGCGATTGCCCGCGACGCCGGACACGGAAGATAGGGTAACGACGCGGCCCGGCTGCCGACGGCGAATCATCGGCATGATGACCGGCTGCATCACGTTGTAAAAACCGTTCAGGTTGGTATCGAGAACCTGGTCCCAGTCCTCGCCGGTCAGTGCCGGGAATGCACCGTCGCGGGCAATTCCGGCGTTGCAGACCACGCCGTAATACGCGCCATGCGCGCCGATGTCCGCGGTCAAAACCGCGGCGGCGGCCGCGCGGTCGGTGACATCGAAGTGCAGCACCCGGGCGGAAGCGCCCGCCGACGTCAGATCCGCAAACGTCGCGTCGAGCGCCGACGATGACGCGCGGCCGTGTAGCACCAGCGCGAACCCGGCCTTGGCGAGACGCAACGCGATGGCCCGGCCGATGCCGCGACTCGACCCGGTGACGAGGATGGTTTCAGCCACCGGTGCTTTCCCGCTTGGGAAGGAACTGACGAATGTCGCGCGGGCGATAAGCCTTGAGCGTGCACTCGGCGATGCGCTGGCCGTGAGCGCTCAGCGTGCAGTTGTACGCAGCGAAGTCTTCTTCGTCGCGCAACGCCAGGCGGGCCTCGACGATGAGCCGGGTGCCGAACGGGATGGTTTCGAGCATGCATCGATAATAGCGCGAGCCGATCAGCAACCCGATGGAGGCTCGTTCGCCGCGTTGCGCCTGTTCGATACCGCCGAACGCCGCCGCCGCCTGTGCCATGTATTCGATGCCAACCCAGCCAGGAATGCCGTGAGCATCGGCGAAAGTGCCCGCCGGGCCCGTGGTGAGACTGGCCCGCAGCCAGTCCTCGCCGTATTCGTCGATCGATTCGAGCAGGCTCATCGCGCCACGATGCGGCACCAGCTCCTCCACGCGATAAGAGACGCCCAGCCGCAGCATTGTTAGTTAGGCGAGACCGAGGTGTCGATCGTCAGAGAATAGTCGAACTCGAAGTTCACGAACCACAGCCGGCTGTTCCACGGATCACCGTGCGTGTAATGCACCTCGGCGATCAGCGCATCCCCGCGCCGCAGGCGCCGCACTCCCGCGAAGGGTTCGGTGACCTCGAGGCCCGCCTTGCCGAAAGACTTCTGCACGGCAGGCAGCGGCCACAACGCCAGCTGCACGTCGGCGAGCACGCGTTCCGGATCGACGTTGTCAGGGACGAAAGTACTCTTCTGGGCGCTGACCGCGGTACCGTTCCAGCTCACCGTGAACAGCCGCTGGCCGGTTGCGGTGAGCCCAACTACCTTGAGACTGGTGGCATCGAGCTGGATCGCGGTCGAGAGCGTCATCGCACGCGCGCCATAGACCGCGTGGATCACCTGCGAGGCTGTGCGGGGACTCAAATCGCCGGGCGCCGCGAGCGGGACTTTCGCTGTGTGCTGTACCTGGGTCGCACAGCCGGTAAGCAACACGGCCAGGAAAAGGAAAATCCTATTCATGGCGGGGCTTGCTGGCCACGGCGATGAGGAACGTGAACGCGACGCCGAGCGCGACTGTGATACCGATGGAGCGCACGAAGGGCACCGAGGAAAACCCGAGCAGGCCGAATGATATCAGCGTGGTCGTCATAGACAGGAACACCGCTAGCACCGCCTGCTGACTGCGTCCTTCCCGCAAGATGATGGCGTAATCGACGCCGAGTCCGAGCACCAGCAGCAACGACAACACGTGGAACAGATTCACGGGCTCGTGCAGGAAGCCAAGCGCGGCCAGTGTGAGCACGAGCCCTGAGGCCGCCGGCAGCGCGGTGCGTACCGCCGCTCCACTGCGATAGAACACGAGCAGGCAGGCGAGCATCACGCCAATGACCACCAGCATCAGCCAGCTCGCGATGCGTCGGTATTCGCCGAGCACGCTCGAGATATCCGCCACCTGGTCGACGTAACGCACCCCCGGCACCGACTCGACCTCCTGCTGCACGGACTGCGGCGCGGTATTGCCGTCGAGCAGCACCACCGCTGCGTTGTCTTTACCCAGCGTGCCTAACCACAGGTGGCGTACGGGCGCGGAGAGCGGGCTCGCCAGCCACAACGCAGGCGTCAGCGCCTTCCCGCGGGTCGCATCGAAAGCCGCGCGTCGCGTCTCGATCACCGCAGGCGCGAAGCCGAGCTTCCGCATGACGTGGGTCAGAGCGCCGTCGTCGCCGTAGACCTGCTGTTCGAGCAGCAGGCGATCGCGCTGCTGCCGCTCGAGCGAGACCAGGCTCGGGCTCACGCTCATGTGTCCCGTGATACTGCCTGCGCGTTCGAGCTTCGCGAACACGGGTTCGAGCGCCTCGAGTTTCTGCAACACCAGCTCGGGGGTCGCGGCGGAAACCAGCACGAAACGCGTGTCGAAGCCCACGCCTAACAAAGTGCGCACGCGCTTTTCGGCTGCGACGAGTTCAGGCGGCGGGCGCTGCAGCGCCCGCACGTCGTCGCGCGGCGTCAACATCGTGAGACCCCAGACCGCGACCGCCACCGACATCGCGAGCAAGGCCCAGACGGCGGGGCGCGGCAACAGTGTCAGGGGCTGAAACCGCGCGAGGCGCGCCACCCAGTGCGGCACGGCGCGTGGCGGTTTCGTGCCTTCGAGCCGCAGACGCCGGAACACGACGCTCAACGCAGCCAATACGCCGGGATAAAGCAGGATGACGATTGCGCACGCGGTCGCGAGGCCGACCGCGGAGAACAGCGCGATCTGCCGCAGCCCGGGAATCGGTGCGACCAGCAGGGTCATGTATCCGGCGACCGTGGTCGTGCAACCGAGGATCAGCGCGGGGACGATGTTGTGCGGCGTAGTCTCGCCCGATCGCGATGGCATGCGGTTGACGAAGTAGTGCAACGCGTAGTCGACCGACACACCGATCAGGCTGGTACCGAACGTGAGCGTGAGGATATGAACCTGTCCGAAGGCGTATTGGCACGCGGTTATCGCCGCCAGAGTCGCGACGCCGATCGTCAGCAGTGTCACGAGCAACGGGCGCAACTGGCGGAACACCAGCACGATGAGAACTACGACGGCCAGCAGATCGACGCCGCCGAAGGTCGTGACTTCCGCCTGGGCTTTGGAAGCCGCCGCGGCCGCATGCAGGATGACGCCCGATCCGGCGGTCTCGGCATCGGCCGAAACTCCCAGCGCCGCGGCGCGCGCGGCCGCGATGGCGTCGGTCACCTTCTCCTGTGTCTCGGTGCGATAAGGATCCTGAGCGGTGGTTGCACGCACCACCGTCCAGTGCCGCCCTTCGCCGCTGACGGCGAGGATGTCTCCTTCGAGCCGCGCCTTTCCCGAACCCGGCAGCGCTTCGGCGAACGCCGCTGACGCGAGCCCCAGCGGATCGTCCGAGATGCCGAACGGGCGCGTGAAACCCAGCGGCGTATAGGCCGCGCGCAACGCGTCGCGCTCGAGCGCCGGTACATCCTGTTCAAGTTGATCGCGCTGTCGCGCCGACAGCAGCGCGCCGCGGATCGGACGCTCGGCCCGCGCGGCACTGATGTAGCGATCGTCGACGACGAAATCCACACGCGCGAACGCTCCGGACCGGGCCAGCGTATTTGCGAACGCAAGCCCGGTGGTGCGTAACCGCTCGCGATCGGCGATGCCGACCACGAACACCAATTCGCGGCTCGAGCGGTCGGCGAAGCGTTTGACAGCGTCGAGCTGCACCCGGTTTTCGGCGGTGGCCGGCAACAGCGCCAGCAGGTTGGTCTCGATGCGCAGGCTCGGTGCGACCACGAACGCGAACGCGCCTAACAAGACGGCGACGCCGCTCAGCGCCAGCCAGAAACCCGGTGTCCGCGCGGATTGTGGCGTGACGTCGGTCACGGCGTCAGAAGCGGCGACGTTCGTCCGCCGTCATCCCGGCCGGATCGTATGACACGCCTGTAAGGATGATTTCCGAGCGGTCGCCGTTGCCATCTTCGAGCACCACGCGTTCGACGGTTGCGCCGCCGCTCACGATGGCCTGTCGGAATACGCTGCCGAGCGCCTCGGCGCGCGGCTTGAGCCCGAGCACCCAGCCGGCGCCACGCGCCTCGCCGTACAACTCGAAGTCGTGCGACAAAGCGCCAATGTCGAGCGCGAACAAGGCGAAGAACACGCGCGACACCACCGCCAGCGCCGGCTGTTCGGAAGCCTTGATGGTCAAGGTGACGCCGCCGTCGTCGCGCTGCGTGATGCCGGATTCGGCCAGCAGGAACTGCGAGTCGAAAGGTAGTTCGGTGTGCCACTCGATGCCGGCTTCGCGCGCGAACAGGAATTGGCCGGACGATTGCAACGGCTGGGCAAGATCGGCCAGGTAACGGCGCTGCACGAACTTGCCACGCACGGCGCGCGCCTTTTCGAGCGACAACGCCGTGGGCCGCGTAAGCGTAGCGAGCTCCGCCGCGCTCGCGGGATGCGCGAACACCGCGTCGGCGCCCTTCGCGGGCCCGGCGGCACACAGCAGCGCGACCAACAACCCGCGGCCGAAGTTCTTCACTCCACACCCAGACGCTGAAAGATGATCTCGGGCGAGCGCAGGCACATCTCGTGTGTCTTCATGTCGACCGCGACCTGGATGCTGGTGCCCTTGCAGACGCGCAGACCAGAGACGGCATCCGTGACCAGGTAGTCGATGCGCAGCCGGTATTCCCATTCGCGCAACGACGCCTTCACCGCAAGTTTTTCCGCGAACCGCGCTGCTTTCACGTAACGCAGGTGCAGATCGATCACCGGCCAGGAGTAACCGGACAGGGCCATCTGGTCGTAGTTGTAGTTGAACGTTTCGAGCAGGGCGCAACGCGCGATCTCGAAATACTTGGTGTAGTTGCCGTGCCAGACGATGCCGACCGGATCGAGATCGTGAAACGGCACCTGCACCGTGATGCTGTGGGACTTGAGCGCGGGAACGGTCATGAACGGATGTTACGCGCCAGCAGCATGGGCAGCCGCCGCAACATGCCGAAGAAGAGCCGGGTATGCATCCACGAGATGCGTACGTTGTCGCGCCACATCTTGAAGTGCGAGACGCCGTCGGTTGGATAAACCACGTACGTGGGCATCGACACCACCGGCATGCCGGCCCACACAGCGCGCACCAGGATTTCCGGATCGAATTCCATGCGGCTGCCGAAACTCGCGTGTTTCGCGAGATCGAGGATCGGGGCGAGTGGATAGACGCGAAAGCCGCACATTGCGTCTTCGATGCGCGTGGAGAGGGTATTGATGCGTACCCACAACGTGGTGAACTTGCGGCCGATGCGGCGCGAGGCAGGCGCGCTTGCGTCGAACACCGGCACACCGGTGACGACCGCCGTCGGGCTTTCCTGCGCCAGCGTCGCCATGCGTGGTATCGCCGCGAAATCGTGCTGGCCATCAGCGTCGATCTGCAGAGCGTGGGTGCAGCCGGCCGCGTGCGCCGCCTTGAACCCGGCCAACACGGCAATGCCCTTGCCGCGATTCACGGGATTTCGAATCAGTCTGAGCCAGCCAGCTTCGTTCGCCGCCAGATCGTCGAGCACCGGCGCGCAGCGCGCGTCGCTGCCGTCATCGACGAGCCAGCATTCGTAGCCATGCACCTTGAGGGCCGCAACGGTCTGCCGAATCGCATGCTCGTGATTAAAGAACGGAACGATCAGTGCCAGCCGCATCATCCGTGAATTCTATGCGTCCGCTCGAGCAGGCAGTACCGGCTCGAAGATAAGTGAATGCCACGCTGCGACCGTCGACGGCGCGCGTGAGATCGAGCGTGAGCTCGACCGGTGGCTGGACGATGGCGAGGAACTTGAGCGAGCGCAGCGCCTGGAACCGCGCTGGCAGCGTGAATTCGGCGCGCGCGATGCGCACGGCCCAGTCGATTTGCGCGACCGCAGGCAGGATGGGCGTGTCGGGAAAGTGGCCGTTGAAGGCGGCGAGATCGGCGGTGATATCGAGGGCGAGGTTCACTCGCTCGCCGCCGTCCACGGTCTGGCGAGTGCGCCGCGAGATTGTCGGTAGAAAGGCAGCCAGCGGCGTCACGCCGCGGCGGGCTTGTTCTGCACCAGCGCGTGAATGGCGTTGACGGCATCGCCGACCGTGCGCACATGGCGGAACTGATCGGGCTGAATCTTGCGGCCCGTCAATTCCTTGAGGCGCAGGATCAGATCGATCGTGTCGATGCTGTCGATCTCGAGGTCGTTATAGAGATGGGCCTCGAGGGTGACCTGCGAAGGCTCGATCTCAAACAGCTCGCTCAGCACCTTGCGGAGCTGTTCGAATATTTCTTGTGTTGACTGCACGATCCCATCCCTACGAACGGCGCAAATTATATCCAATCGTCGCGCCGCGTCAGCCTTTGGGCCGTGTTTCCCGTCGCATTTCGCGCAGCTGTTGAGAAACGCTGACATCGAACCAACTGGTCAGCGCCTTGGTGAGATGGCGGGCGGCCAGCGGCGGGGCCTCGTTCTTGGCGAGAAATTCGGCCACCAGGATGGGTTCGCCCACCGTGATCACGAAATGGGCCCGGCGCGCGGGAACTCGATACCACGCGTTTCCCTTGAATAACGTGATGGGATCGCAGGTGATGGTCACCGGGCGCAGTGGCACCTGGGCGGCCAATGCGATCTGGGCCGCGCCACGCTGGAATTCGAGACCTGCGCCGGGTTTGGTGCGCGTTCCCTCGGGAAAAAGCATCAGCGAGCGGCCCGCGCGCAACGCAGCCACGCAGGCGGCGATCAGTCCTTCACCCGTGGCGTTGCTGATGTATCCCGCCCAGGAGACAGGCCAGCGCAGAAAAACGTTGTGCCACAGCGCCTGTTTCACGATGCAGTCCACTTCCGGCATCAACCCGACCAGGATCACGACGTCGATCAGGGTCGGGTGATTGGCGATTACGAACTGACCCCGTTCACGGAGTTTTTCCCGGCCGTGGACCTCGGTGCTGACGACTCCAACCGTCTCCATGAACCACAGGAACAAACGCATGGAGACCGAAACCGCACGCTGAACGCGGGCGATTCCGCGGCGGCGATCGAGCGTAAAAAGCCTGAGCAGGGGCCAGATCGTGAACCCCAGCAGCAACGCGCCGAGGCCGAAAAATACGAATGACAGACCGGTCCCTGCGATGCGCCACAGCCGATT
This sequence comes from Pseudomonadota bacterium, assembly GCA_039931065.1. Classification (GTDB taxonomy): domain Bacteria; phylum Pseudomonadota; class Gammaproteobacteria; order Steroidobacterales; family Steroidobacteraceae; genus CADEED01. The sequence goes on from JBDTSP010000005.1 coordinate 96,230, forward strand.
CGCCGCCCCGCTCGGCGCGAAACGAGCTGGGGCGGGCTCATTCAAGTGCGTAGGTTCCCTCGATTTCCACCAGCAATTCGCGCCGGCAGATATCGGCACGCAGCACCAACGGCTCCGCTTCAGCCGCGAACAGGCTGCGGATGCGCGGAATCAATCGCGCGTAGTCCTCGCGGTTGCGCAGGTAGACCTTGAGCGATTCCAGCCGCGCCCGGGAGGCGCGCGGCCCGCCCGAATCGGCTTCCATGGCCGCCCCCACCAGCGCTTCGAAATTGCGCGCCGTTTCCTCGAGCTGAGCCTCGGGGTCGCCTGCGTGCAGGCTCTCGTGCCCCACGATGCTGGCGGTGCCGGAAACCAGCAACTGGGCGCCGCGACCGTTTGGCACCAGCGCCGCGCGCGCGAACATCGGACTGCGCAAGCCATAACGCGGCGGATAGAGCGAGGCGCTCAACTGTCTTGGGTTCTCGATCTGCAGCCCGGGCTTGCGGCCCGCCAGGCAACACAACACGAAACCACCCGATTCACTGCCGAGCGCGCTGGCGGCGGGCAGGTTCTGTTCGACGCCACTCGAGAGGCCAACGGCGCTGTAACGGCCGGCGTTGAAGCGCCGGTACCTCTCGTCCTCGCCGTCGCCCGCGGTGATGTCGACCAGGTAATTCCAGGCGCGCAGCCAGTACGGATAGCCGCGACTGCGAATGAGATGGTCGAGTCGCAGATAGCTGGAACGGGTCAATCGTTCGACGTCGCCGCAGCGCTCCGCGGGCACGACCAGGCTCGCGAACAGGTAGTCGCCGTCGTGCGCGTAGCCGAAATCGCCGAAGGTACCGCTTTCCACCGGCGTATCGGTGCTCCAGCGCTCGATGCGCCGATCGCCACCGAGTAGCGGCAGCGCCACGGGTATCTGACGCGGATCGTGGCCGAGCCTGCTATCGGCGCCGAAATGAAATTCGGCCAGCGTGTGGCGGGTTTCGGGCTCGTCAGCGGAGAAATGATGTACGTGCAGCAAAGTCTAGAGTCCCGGAACTGCACAGTCAGGAAGGTTCATGCGATCATTCGCGCCCGTCTAATCCGGTGGAAAATTGATGATGTCCGAGCCCAGCGGCAGCGCGTCCGGTACTCCGCGCATCGCCCCTCATCCCCTGTTGAAAAGCTATTACGCGGATGAGCCAGGCCGCAAGCGCCGCGTGAACGAGATGTTCGACGTGTCGGCGCCTCACTACGACTGGATTACGGGCGCAATGTCGTTCGGCACCGGCCGCTGGTATCGCGGCGACGTGCTCAAGCGCCATGGTGTCACCACCGGCACGAAGTTGCTGGACGTTGGTTCCGGCACCGGCGTCATCGCGGTGCTCGCGCAGGAGATGGTCGGGCCGACCGGCACGGTCGTCGCGGTCGATCCGAGTGAAGGCATGCTGGCGGAAGCGAAAAAAGCCGGCGTTCGCGACACCCGGGTCGGGCGCGGCGAACAGCTGCCCGTGAACGATGCCGAGTTCGACATCCTCACCATGGGTTACGCGTTGCGCCACGTCGAAGACCTGGTCGTCACGTTCCGCGAATATCTGCGTGCGCTCAAGCCCGGCGGCAAGGTGCTGCTGCTCGAGATAACCCGGCCCGAAGGGCGTTTCCAGTACCAGATGGTGAAGTTGTACCTGAAGCATGTGGTGCCAGTCGTCACGCGCGTCTTTCGCCGCTCGCCCGAAGCCGAAAATCTCATGCGTTACTACTGGGACACGATCGAGGCCTGCGTGCCGCCCGCGGACATACTGGCCGCGCTCGAGACCGCCGGCTTCAAGCGCGCCCAGCGGCACGTCCTGAACGGAATGTTCAGCGAATACTCCGCCGTGAAACCCGGACCCGCGTCGTGAGCGCGCTAACTACCGAGGAGCGGCAGATGGCCGAGGTCATCGTCTCGGCGTTGAATCTCGAACACATCCAGGCCGACACGGTCGATCCGGCGATGCCGTTGTTCGGCCAGGGTAATCCCGGCTGGGGGCTCGACTCCATCGATGCACTGGAGATCGTGCTGGCGATCCAGCAGAAATACGGCGTCGAACTCAAGGCAGACGACGCCTCGGTGACGAAGGCGTTCGCCTCGTTGGGCGCGTTGACGCGCCTCGTGGCCGAGCGCCGCGCGGTCTGAAGCCAGCCCGGTCGTGAGACCTTCCGCGCGCGCCCTCATCGTCGCGCTGTCTTTCGTGGCGAGCTCCGTCCTCATCCACCTCGCCGTCATGGGCGACACGCCGTGGCTCGAATGGCTGGCATTGGTCTCGCTCGTGTTCGTGCCGTTCAGCCTGCCGTTGATCGCGCTACGCTTGCGCGCCTGGCTGATATTCGCGGCCCTGTGCGCCGGCCTCTGGTGGCTGGTCGAGTATGGTGGCGGCCGCCCCCTGCTCTATCTACCATCCGTCCTCATACCGGCTGCGCTCGCCTGGTTCTTCGGGCGCACCCTCGTGGCGGGCCGGCAGCCGCTCATCACCGCCGTGGCGCTGGCGGCGCGCCCCGCCACGCCCGACTACCTGCTCCGTTATTCGCGGCGCCTGACCGAAATGTGGACCGGCATCTTCATCGCGATGACGCTGTGGGACCTGTCGCTGGCGGCGTTCGCGCCGCGCGAGGCCTGGAGTTTCATGGCCAATGGCGTCAACTACGTCGTGATCGGCGCGACGGTCACGCTCGAATACCTGTTCCGCCGCTGGCGTTTTCGTGACTACAACCATCCCGGCTTCGTCGAGTACATCAGGATCGTCGTGAGCGCCGATCCACGCCGGATGCGCGAACCATGAGCATGGAATACGTGACACCCGCGCCGGACGCGATCGCCGCCTGGCGCGGCGGCGTTGCCGTGACGCGCTCGAGCTTCGCGCGGCACGTCGAGCTCACCGCGCGGGCGCTGCCGCAGACTCGCTGGATCGTGAACCGCTGCGCCAACCGCTATCACTTCGCCGTGGCGTTCCTCGCGGTGTGCCGGCGCGGCGCGACCAACCTGCTGCCGCCGGGCGTTGGCCCCCAGGCCACCGCCGAGTTGTTAGGCGGGTACGAAGGCGCATGGTTGCTGGAAGACTCCGTGGTCGAGCGCGCCATCGAAGGCGCATCGGACACATCAGCGCCGGCGCAGACCGGCACCGACGTGACGCCGCGGATTTCCGACCAGCACCTGGCGGCGCTGGTGTTCACCTCGGGCAGCACCGGCACACCCACGGCGCATGAAAAACCCTGGCTCGCGCTCGCGATGTCCGCCCGCTTCTGCCGGCTGCGCCTCGGCGACCGGCCGGTCAATGTCGTCGTCACGGTGCCGCCGCAACACATGTACGGCCTCGAGACTTCGATCTTCACTGTGCTGGCCGGCGACTGGGCGCTGCACGACGGCACCGCGTTTTATCCGGATGAGATCGCGGCGGCGCTGCGCGAGTTGCCCGCGCCGCGTCTGCTGATCACCGCGCCGTATCACCTGCGTCACCTGCTCGCGAGCAGCGTCGAGTTGCCGCCGGTGGATCTGGTGTTGTCGGCCACCGCGCCGCTCTCGGCCGAGCTCGCCCTCGATGCCGAGCGCCGCCTGGGGGCGGAGGTGTTCGAGATTTACGGGTGCACGGAGGCGGGCAGCATGGCCACGCGGCGTACCGCCCACGAAGAGATCTGGACACCGTATCCGGAGCTGAATTTCAGCGTGAGCGACGGCGCAACCGCCGTGCGTGCCGGGCATCTTTCGGGCGAGGTTGCGGTGGGTGACCGCGTCGAGCTCGCGCCCGACGGGCGCTTCACCTTGTTAGGTCGCGACGCCGACATGATCAAGATCGGCGGGCGACGGGGCTCGCTTTCGGACATCGCCGCGCGCATCGCGACGTTGCCCGGGGTCACCGACCAGGCGGTCTTCATGCCGGCCGACGGGGAGACTGCGCGGCCCGCGGCATTGATCGTCGCGCCCGGCCGCAACGCCGCCGATCTGCGGCGCGAATTGGGCGCGTTGCTCGATGCCGTGTTCGTGCCGCGGCCGCTCAGGATCGTGGCGGCGCTGCCTCGCAACGAGCTCGGCAAACTGCCGCGCGAGCGCCTGCTCGAACTGCTTGCGAAAGCCGATGAGTGAACCTCTGGTGGGCTTTCAGACGACGTTGACGGCACCATTGGACCACCCGTGCTACGCCGGTCACTTTCCAGGCAACCCCGTGGTACCCGGCGTCCTGCTCCTCGATCTGGTGGTTCGGGCGCTCGGGCGTGGCGCGCCATACGCGATCACCAGCGCAAAATTTCATCGCGTGCTCAGGCCAGGCGAGAGCTTCGAGCTCAGCTGGAAATCGGCGGGTGCAAAGGCCAGTTTTCGTTGCATGCGCGGTGCCGAATTGCTGGCCGACGGTGCGTTCGAATTCGGAGCAGCGAAGTGACCAGTCACTTTCAATGGCAGGAGCATCGCGAACGCGGCAACACTTTCGCGCTGCGCGCGCTGCGCTTCGCGGCCATGAAACTGGGCCGCCGCGTGATACGGCTGGTGCTTTATCCGGTCGCCCTGTATTTCGCCCTCACTTCGGGCGCGACCCGCCGCGTCTCCCGCGAGTACCTGGCGCGCGTGCTGCCGCAACCGCCGCGTTTCCGCGACGTGCTGCGGCACATCTTCTCGTTCGCCAGCATCTCGCTCGATCGGGTGTTCCTGCTCACGAATGGCTATCCCTTCAAGGTCACCGATCACTACGACGCGGGTTGTCTCGAGCTGGCCCGGCAACGCGGCGCGTTGCTGTTTCTTTCCCACTTCGGCAGCTTCGAGGTGATGCGCATCGGCGCGGTCAAGCGTCACGAGTTGCCGCTGCGCATCGTGCTCGACGTGAACATCGGACGGCGCTTCATGGCCGCGCTTTCCGAACTGAACCCCGAGGTCGCGGCCGGCATCATCGATTCCTCGAACCGCGGCGTCGACCTCATTCTCAAGGTTCGCGAAGCGCTCGATGCCCGCTCGATCGTCGGCCTCATGGTCGACCGCACGCGCGCGGGCGATCGCACCGTGACGGTGAATTTTCTGGGCGGCACGGCCGAGTTCCCCGCCGGTCCGTGGCTGATGGCCGCGGCGCTCAAGGTGCCGGTGATGCTGGTGTTCGGCATCTGGCGCGGCGGCGATCGTTACGAGGCTCACGTGCAGCTGCTGTCCGAAAAGATCGAGCTGCCCCGGGCAAATCGCGAGGCCGAACTATCGCGACTGGTGCAGGAGTACGCCGACCGGCTCGCAACGCAGGTGCGCCGCGCACCCTACAATTGGCTCAACTTCTTCGATTTCTGGGCGCGATGAAACCACTCGCGATTACTTCCTATACGGTCACCAGTGCGGTGGGTGCGGGGCGCGCCCTGCACATCGACGCGCTGCGCGCCGAACGCACCGGGCTCACCGAACAGCGCTTCGAGGATTCGACGCTGGCCTGCTGGATAGGCGCCGTCGCGGGCCTCGAATCCGTCGCGTTGCCGGGCGCGCTGGCGCGCTTCGATTGCCGCAACAACCGCCTGGCCGAAAAGACGCTCGCGCAAGACGGCTTTCTCGACGCGGTCGGCGCGGCGCGTGCGAAGTACGGAGCGCGCCGCATCGGCGTCTTCATCGGCACGAGCACTTCAGGCGTGCGTCACACCGAACTTGCGTATCGCGAACGGACGACCGCAAGCCGCGAAGACCTGCCTGACTGGTTCGACTACCGCACCACGCAGTGCACCTACTCCATTGCGGAATTCACGCGCCAGCGCCTGGGGCTCACCGGCCTCGCGTCGGCGATCTCCGCAGCGTGCGCGTCCAGCGCCAAGGTGTTCGCCTCGGCAGCGCGCGCCATCGAGGCGGGCTTCTGCGACGCGGCAGTCGTCGGCGGCGTCGACAGCCTCTGCCTCACTACCCTGTACGGTTTCAACGCGCTGCAGCTGGTGTCGTCAGAAATCTGCCGGCCCGCGGATGCGAATCGCCACGGGCTGTCGATTGGCGAGGCCGGCGGATTTGCGCTGCTCGAGCGCGTGCCCGCGAGCGGCGCGCCGGCTTGCCTCGGCGTGGGCGAATCGAGCGACGCGCACCACATGTCGCAGCCGCGCCCGGACGGTTCGATCGCGCGAGTGGCGATGGCGGGCGCGCTCGGCGACTTGCCGCCGGAGCGGATCAGTTACATCAATCTGCACGGTACGGCCACGCCCGCCAACGATGCGGCCGAGGACGCCGCGGTGAGCGGTTTGTTCGGTGCGCGGGTGCCGTGCAGTTCCACCAAGGGCTGGACGGGCCACACGCTCGGCGCGGCGGGCATCGTCGAAGCGGCGATCGCCTTGTTGGCCATCGAACACGGCTTCATGCCGCGCAGCCTCAACACGCGCGAGCTCGATCCGAAAATTCAAGCGGCGGTGTTGCTGGAAGCACGGTCTGCCAAGGTCGAATATGTGTTGTCGAATTCGTTCGGCTTCGGTGGCACCAACTGCAGCGTGTTGTTCGGAGCGGCGCCGTGAGCGTGTGTTTCATCAAGGGTGTCGGGATTGCGGCGCCGGGCCTGGCCGGGTGGAACGCATCGCTCGACATACTGCGCGGTGCCGCGCCCTATGTCGCAATCGCCGAGACGCCCTACGCGCCCGCGCTGCTGCCGCCCAATGAGCGGCGCCGGGCAACCGCCTCGGTGCGACAGGCCTTCCGCGCCGCGGAGGACGCGGTGAATGGCAGCGGCGGCGATGCAGGCACGCTCGCCTCGGTATTCGCGAGTTCCGACGCCGACATGGCCGTGTTGCACCGGATCTGCGCGGCGCTCGCGCAGACGCCACGGGTGATCTCGCCAACCGATTTCCACAACTCGGTGCACAACGCCGCCAGCGGCTACTGGAGCATCGCCGTGCAGAGCGTGGCATTGACGACGACGTTGTCGGCCTTCGACGCAAGTTTCACGATCGGGTTGCTGGAAGCCGTGGCGCTGGTCGACGCGCAACGCGATGTGTTGCTGGTGGCTTACGACGCGGTCGCGCCACAGCCCTTGCTCGCGAAGCGGCCGCTGGCGCTGTCGGCGGGCGTCGCGGTCGTGCTCGGTACGCAGGCGGGGACGGCGGCGCTCGGGCGCATCGCGATCGATATCGGCGACGCGTCCGAAACGACTTGCGTGAATCCCGAGCTGGAAGCCCTGCGCGAATCGAATCCCGCCTTGCGTGTATTGCCGTTGTTCGAACTACTGGCCGCGAAACGGGCCGGCGCCATCAGCCTGCGCGGCACGGGAGATTCTTGCGTGGCGCTGACTTACACGCCGTGAACGTCGACGTCCGCACGCTGGTACCGCACGCCGGCGACATGTGCCTGCTGGAACGCATCGTGACCTCGAGCGACGCGGAGATCGTCTGTGCGACGTTTTCGCATCGCTCGCCGACCAACCCGCTGCGGCACGCAGACAAGCTCGCGGCGCTGCACCTGGCCGAATACGGTGCGCAGGCGATGGCGGTCCATGGAGGGTTGCATGCGGCCGGCGAAGCGGCGCGCGGCGGCATGCTGGTGGCGATCCGCGCTCTGAAATTACACGTCGAGCGTATAGACGACATCGAGGGCGAACTCGCGGTGCAGGCGGTGAAGCTCGTGGCCAACGCCGGTGGACGCATCTACTCGTTCAGCGCGCGGGCCGGTGAGCGCGAGCTCGCGAGCGGGCGCGTGTCGGTGATGTTCGTCAGCTAGGTTTGCTGTTTGCCTCGATCCAGGTCTGCACTTCTTCATTGAGTTCGCGCGGATCGCGGCCGGCCGCCTCGATGGGCGGCCCGATGATCACGCGGATGACACCACGCTGCTTCAGCAAACCGCGGCGTGGCCAGAAGTAGCCGGCGTTGTGCGCCACCGGTACGATCTTTCGATGCTCCTGCGCGGCTAACAAGGTGCCGCTCGAACCATAACGGCGCGTTTCGCCCGGGGCCATACGTGTGCCCTCGGGAAACACGAGGATCCAGGCGCCGAGGCGATCGAGCCGGTCCTTGCCCTGCGTCAGAACCTGGTTGACCGCGCTCGCGCCGGCCTTTCGGTCGATGGCTATACAACGCGCCAGCAGGCAGCCCCAGCCAACGAAGGGAATCCAGAGGATTTCGCGCTTCATGACCCAGACCAGCGGCTCGAACAGGAACATGATCGCGTAGGTCTCCCAGGTCGACGAATGCTTCATGAGGATCACGTGATTGCCGGGCGGCAGATTCTCGCGGCCTTCGACCGTGTAACGCAGGCCGCAGAACACGCGCAACCCGAAAAACACGACGTGTGACATCACGCCCGCCATCCGGTAACGGCCCCTGAACGACAGGAACGGCGTGATCAGGCAGTAGGCGATGGCGAACACCAGCATCCAGGACATCTGGAACACGAAGAACACGATGGAGCCGAGCCACTGCATGTGCGGAAGTAGTTAGCCGGGAAGGCAGGAGAGATCGGCGATACGCGTGAACTGCTGGCGCAGCTGCGCCAGCATGGCGAGGCGGTTGCGCTTGAGGTTCAGATCGTCCGCGTTGACCATCACGTCGTCGAAGAACCCATCGACCGGGGAGCGCAGCGTTGCGAGCTTCGCCAAAGCCGCGCCATAGTCGCGTTTCGCGAGCGCACGATCCACGTCGGCGACGATGCCGGCGAGCGCTTCGTGCAGCGCCTTTTCCGCAGGCTCGGTCAGCAGCGTGACATCCACCGTGCCGCTGCCGCCAACCTCAGCCTTCTTGAGGATATTCGCGATGCGCTTGTTGGCCGCCGTCAGGCTGGCCGCCTCGGGCAGGCCGAGGAACCTGACCAGCGCGGTCAGACGCGCGCCGAAGTCCACCGGCGATACCGGGTTGCTGGCGCGCACGGCATCGAACATCTCGGTGCTGACGCCCGCAACTGCGCCGGCGTTCGACGCGTCGAGGAAATAGGCACGCAGGCGCTCGACGATGTAATCCCACAACTCCGCGTCGACCGCAGGATTGCTCACCGGCTGAAGTTGCACGGCGCGCGCCGTCAAGGCGCGCAGATCGAGGCCGAGCTTCTTCTCGACCAAAATGCGCAGCGAACCGATCGCGGCGCGCCGCAGGCCAAAGGGATCTTTCGTGCCGCTGGGTTTCTGCCCGATCGCGAAGATGCCGGCCAGCGTGTCGAGTCTGTCGGCCAGCGCGACGGCAACGCCCGCGCCGGTATTCGGCAACGCGCCGCCCGCGCCGCGCGGTAGATAGTGTTCGTCGATGGCGGCGGCCACTTCGGCCGGCTCGCCGTCGGCGGTGGCGTAGTAACGGCCCATGATGCCCTGCAGTTCGGGGAATTCACCGACCATGGCGGACAACAGGTCGCACTTGGCGAGTTCCGCGGCGCGCACTGTCTGGGCGCGATCGGCGTCGATCAACAACGCGATCTCGCCAGCCAGCGTCGACACGCGGCGCACCTTGTCGCCGACCGAGCCGAGCTTCGCCTGGAAGGTGACCGCATCGAGCCCGGCCTGGCGCGCGGCCAGCGGCTGCTTTCGATCCTGGCTCCAGAAGAACGCGGCGTCCGAAAGCCGTGGCCTGACTACCCGCTCGTTGCCGGCGCGGACCTTCGCCACGTCGCGGCTTTCGATGTTGCTGACCGTGATGAAGTGCGGCAGCAACTTGCCAGCGGCGCTTTCGACTGGGAAGTACCGCTGGTGTTCCTGCAGCGTCGAGATCAACACCTCGCGCGGCAGTTCGAGGAAACGCGGCTCGAATTCGCCGGCGACGGCACTCGGCCATTCGACCAATGCGGTGACTTCCTCGAGCAACTCGTCGTCGAGCAACGCGCCTCCACCGAGTTGCTTGCCAGCGGCGGTGGCCTGCTCGCGGATCAGCGCGCGGCGCGCGGCGAAGTCCGCCACCACCTTGCCCTTGTCTCGCAGCGTGGCTTCGTATTCCGCGGGTAGTTTGAGCGTGAGTTCACCCGGGGCCATGAAACGATGGCCGCGCGTGGTGTTGCCGGAGTCGGTATCCAGAATACGCGTCGCGACGACCTCGGCACCGAACAACATGACCAGCCAGTGCACCGGCCGCACGAACTCGGCGGTGGAGGAACCCCAGCGCATGCGTTTCGGGATGGGCAACGCATCCAGCGATTTCTGCACGATGGCCGGCAACAGGCTGGCGGTAGTCAGACCGGGTTTCGAGCCCTCGAAAAACAGGAACTCGCCCTTGCCCTCGGTGATTCGGCCGAGCGCGCTCACGTCCACGCCGCACTTCTCGGCGAACTTGAGTGCGGCGATGGCCGGCTTGCCGTCCTTGCCGAAGGCGGCCGACACGGGCGGCCCCTTGAGCTTGAGTGTCTGCGCGGGTTGTACGGCCGCAAGATCGCGCACCAGTACCGCCAGGCGGCGCGGCGTGGCGAACGAGCGCAACCCGGCGTGCGGCAGCGACGCCTCGGCGAGGCCGGCGCGAATGCCGGCCGCGAACGCTTTCTCCAACTCGGGCAACGCGAGCGGCGGCAGTTCTTCGGTGCCGAGTTCGACCAGGAAATCTTTCGTGACGTTGCTCATGACGGGGTCTGCCCGCTTTTCAACATCGGAAAGCCGAGCGCTTCACGACTCTCGTAATAGGCCTGAGCAACCGCGCGTGCCAGCGCGCGCACGCGCAGGATGTAGCGCTGGCGTTCGGTCACCGAGATGGCCTTGCGCGCATCGAGCAGGTTGAAGGTGTGCGACGCCTTCATCACCTGTTCGTAGGCGGGCAATGCGAGTTTGGCCTCCAGCAACTTGCCGCAGGCGGCTTCGTAGTCGTCGAAGTGCCGCAACAGCACCGCGGTGTCCGCGTATTCGAAGTTGTACGTCGACTGTTCGACTTCGTTCTGATGAAACACGTCGCGATAAGTGACGCGGCCCAGCGGCCCGTCCGTCCAGACGATGTCGAAGATGCTCTCGACACCTTGCAGGTACATCGCGAGGCGCTCGAGTCCGTAGGTGATCTCGCCGGTGACGGGTTTGCAGTCGAGTCCGCCGACCTGCTGGAAGTAGGTGAACTGCGTGACCTCCATGCCGTTGAGCCACACCTCCCAGCCAAGACCCCATGCGCCGAGCGTCGGAGATTCCCAGTTGTCTTCGACGAAACGCACGTCGTGCACCTGCGTGTCGAAGCCGAGCGCGCGCAAGGAGCCGAGATATAGATCGAGGATCGGTAGCGGCGAGGGTTTGATGACGACCTGGAATTGATAGTAATGCTGCAGCCGGAACGGATTGTCGCCGTAGCGGCCGTCGGTCGGGCGGCGCGAGGGCTGCACATAGGCCGCCGACCACGGTTCGGGGCCGATCGAGCGCAGGAAGGTTGCGGTGTGGAATGTGCCCGCGCCCATCTCCATGTCGTAGGGCTGGAGGATCACGCAGCCTTGATCCGCCCAGTACTTCTGCAGCGCGAAGATCAGGTCCTGGAAGGTGCGGGGCGGGGTGCCGAGCGGGATGTCGATTGATGCAGGCATATCGAGACGGGGTTCTTGGCCGGCGCGCAGTATAGCCGCGGTTTTCAGCCACTTGCGCGCCCCCGGGGGCGCATGCGCGCTTACAGGCTCATCACCCGGATTTCATAGACATCGGCGATGGAATTGCCGTCCCAGACGTAACGCAGATGCACGCTCTGACGAACGTTCTGCACCAGGCGCGGCCGGAAGATCGCCACACACTCGCCGCCTTCGCGCCGCACGCTTTCGAAGGCGATCCCATTCGAACCCGCGTCGCGGATTTCGCGACCTAGCTTCTGCGAGGCGGCGTAACTCGCCGGATCGTACACATCCGGCATTTCCTTGCGGCGCGTGCGCAGGTCGTGCAGCTCGCAGCCCACATCCGCGAGATAACAGCGCATCTCGAGTTCGATCGGCGGCTGGCTGGTGGCGCGCAGAAAATTCTCGCGATGAAACCGGGTTTCGGAGATCGCGGTGTCGATCGATTCGGCGGCGTAATACGCGCCGAACCGGCCATCGGTGAACCGGGTGCCCTGCGGCGCCAGATGCGTGAAAGGAGCCATGACGATCGACGCGTTGGGTCCGCCGACGCGATCGGCGACCGGCACGAGGCGCAGCTCGCCGATTTCATTGCGGATTCGCGGATTCGTCATCGACTCGAGTGCATAAAGGGCGTCCCAGTCGGCCGGATCGGCGACGCGCTCGAACAGGGAAATGGTCGGCAGCCGGCTCGCGACGATGCGATGGCAAGGCGAGAACCTCACCGCGCGAGCGGTGATGTTGGAAATGGTGGTCACCGTCCGTGGTTCCGTCGGGCGTCTAGCCCTTATCCACGCTCGGCATCGAGGTATTGCCGCACGACGTACAGGTCGGCGACCTGGCCGGTCAACATGCGTTCGAGCGCGGAGCGACCGCCAAACAGCGGCGCGTTATTGGCCTTGCGGATCCACTCGTCGGCGGCGCGCGTGTCGGGCAGGAGGATCTGCAGGGACTTGTAGATGCCGAGCAGATAGGAAAGGCGTTCGAGCGTGTCGCGCGGCAGCCGCGGTTCGCTTTCCCGGCGCCACTTGAAAAAGGTGGAACGGGAGGCGATGCCTAACAACTTGAGCTGGTCGGCAACCGACAGATCCCAGGCCTCCGCGATGTTCGCGAAGGCGCGCAAGCCGGGGCCGCCGAGCGAAGTCGAACCCGATCGTCCGGCGTCCGTGCCTCTCGCGGAATTCGCGATCGTTAGACTCATGGCGTTCTCCTAAAGTACATAAATAAACTATACACAGGAAAAATACATATAGATACATTCCTCCGCTTCATGCGAGTGCGCAGCCCGATGCTGGGGCCCCTTTCTGACTCCAAATGACGCAAAATTCCGCGCGCCCGCACCAAAAATGTGCGGTCGCTGGGCTCAAATCCACCTAAGTCGCTGATTCAAAAGCAATCAGTGGCTGGCACAGCGAATGCATTGAGACCAAGGCTCAAACCCTTCCCAGAGGATCTCGAACAATGAAACCGGCAGATGTAATCAAGTTGATCAAGGACAAAGAGGTCAAGTATTGCGACCTTCGCTTCACCGACACGCGCGGCAAAGAACAACACGTAACGATTCCCGCGAACCTCGTCGATGAAGATCTTTTTCGTGACGGCAAGATGTTCGATGGCTCGTCGATCTCTGGCTGGAAGGGAATCAATGAGTCGGACATGATCCTTGCGCTCGACCCGACCACGGCCGTGCTCGATCCGTTCTTTGAGCAGACCACGGTAAACATCCGCTGCGACATCATCGAACCGGCCACGATGCAGGGCTATGAGCGCGATCCGCGCTCGCTCGGCAAACGCGCCGAGGCGTATCTCAAATCGACCGGCATCGCCGACGGCGCGCTGTTCGGCCCCGAAAACGAATTCTTCATCTTCGACAGTGTTCGCTGGAACAGCGGTCTCAACGAATCGTCGTACCACATCGATTCCGTGCAGGGCGCGTGGAACAGCAACACCGTCTTCCCCGAAGGCAACAAGGGACATCGTCCCGGCCTCAAGGGCGGCTACTTCCCGGTTCCACCCGTCGACGCTTTCCAGGACATCCGCGGCGCGATGTGCGATGCCCTCGAGGAAATGGGCCTCAAGGTCGAAGTGCATCACCACGAAGTGGCGACCGGCGGGCAGTGCGAAATCGGCGTGGGACCTGGCGGTCTCGTGAAGAAGGCCGACGAAGTGCAGATCCTCAAGTACGCAATCCACAACGTCGCGCACAGCTACGGCAAGACGGCCACTTTCATGCCTAAGCCACTCGTGGGCGACAACGGCTCTGGCATGCACGTACACCAGTCGTTGCAAAAAGCCGGCGTTGCGCTGTTCGCGGGTGACAAGTACGGCGGTCTGTCCGAGACGGCGTTGTTCTATATCGGCGGAATCATCAAACACGCCAAGGCCATCAACGCGTTTACGAACCCGGGCACCAACAGCTACAAGCGTCTGGTCCCCGGCTTCGAAGCGCCAGTGATGCTGGCGTACTCCGCGCGCAACCGCTCGGCGTCGATTCGTATTCCGTGGGTTGCGAACCCGAAGGCGCGACGCATCGAAGTGCGCTTCCCGGATTCGGCCGCGAATCCATACTTCGCTTTCGCCGCGATGATGATGGCCGGCCTCGACGGCATTCAGAACAAGATTCATCCTGGCGATCCGGCCGACAAGGATCTGTACGATCTCGAGCCGGAAGAAGCGAAGCACATCCCGACGGTGTGTCACTCGCTCGACATGGCACTCGAATGCCTCGACAAGGATCGCGAGTTCCTGACGCGCGGTGGAGTGTTCACCAACGACGTGATCGATGCTTACATCGGATTGAAGACACAGGAAGTCACGCGCTTCCGCATGTCCACACATCCGGTCGAGTTCGACATGTACTACAGCTGCTGAGGCTGCGTGAGGCGAAGGATAGCCCCGGAAGCGGACGAATCGGGCAGGGACCCGAAGACCGCGCCCGCCAGCCTTCCGGCCTCGCGATCGCTCGAAATGCGAGCGGCGGCGTCATCCAGACGCCGCCGCTCCACTTTGTGGGCTGCGTTTTGTCTGGATTCAGGTGCAGGCGCTATGCTGTCACCCCATGAAGCGCCTATTCGCCGTGTTCTTGATTACGCTGTGCGCCGTTCCGGCATTGGCCGAGACGTACGTGCGTGTGGAGAAGGACGGTTCGAAGACCTATTCGGACCGGCCGCTGGCAGGCGGACAAGCGATCGATATCCAGCCGGCACAAACCTATTCCGTACCGCCGCCGCCTCCGATCGGCGGCAGCGCGAATTCCGATCTGCCGCGCGAGCAGCAGCTGTTGAAGGAAATGAACGATTTCCGCTACGCGAGCTGCGTACTCACGCCGAAGAGCGAAGAGACCTTTCAGAATCCGACCGCGGTGAATGTTGCGGTGATCCTGCAACCCGCGTTGCGTCCGAGCGACGTGGTGGATTTGCGAATCGACGGCACCCCGGTGCCGGGTGCGAACGCGACGTCGTTCGCGCTGCCCCTGCCGAATCGCGGCGCGCACACGGCTTCGGTGTTGATCAAGGACCGATACGGCAAACCCATGTGCAATGCCAGCACGACCTTTCATGTCTTTCGCGCCTCGGTGAATTCGCCCGCGCGGCGCTGACGGGTCTAGCTACCTCATGCACGGCCGGAGGCCTGCATGGCGGTTGAACGTTTTCTCCCTTCCGCGATAGCGCACTTCGAGCCCGCCGACCTCATCGGCGCGCTCACCACCGGCATCATCGTCCTCGATTCGGATCTGTGTGTGGTGTACGCGAACGTCGCCGCGCAGGATCTGCTTGCCGTCAGTGTGAACCAGGCGCGCGGGAAACCGTTTCTGTCGCTCGTTCTCGAAGCCGATTCACTCGGCGTGCCCATGCGCCGCGCCCTCGAAACCGGCGAAACGCTGTCGGAACGCGAAATGGCCGTGCAGGCGGGACCGCTCGGGCGCGAACGGCGCGTCATCGACATCACGATGACGCCGCTCGACAGCGAATTCGAACGTAAGTACCTGCTGCTGGAAATTTCCGACGCCACCCAGCGCCAGCGCATCACGCGCGAAAACGAATTGATCTCGCGCCTCGAAAGCAGCCGCCAGATGGTTCGTCAGCTCGCGCACGAGATCAAGAACCCGCTCGGCGGATTGCGCGGCGCCGCGCAGCTGCTGGAGCGCGAGTTGCACGAGCACCTGCGTGAATACACCGGCGTCATCATCAGCGAGGCGGATCGCCTGACCGCGCTGGTCGATTCGATGATCGGGCCGGCGCGTGCGCCGCAGAAGGCGCTGATAAACGTGCACGAACTGTGCGAACACGTCTACCGGCTGCTGCGCAGCGAGGCGCGCGGCGGCGTGCTGGTGGAACGCGACTACGATCCTTCGCTGCCGAACGCCGAAGTCGACGCCAACCAGATCATCCAGGCGCTGCTCAATGTCGGACGCAACGCATTACTCGCCATCGGCGAGCGCGGCCGCATCGTCATCCGCACCCGCGTGGCGGCCAACGTCAACATCGGCTCGACGCGCCACAAACTCGCGGCGAGTCTGCAAGTCGAGGACAACGGCCCGGGCGTCCCGCCCGACATCGCCGATACGATCTTTTTTCCGCTGGTCACCGGCCGTGCGAACGGCACGGGGCTGGGGTTGGCGGTATCGCAGGACCTCGTGACCCGTCACGGCGGCCTCATCGAATTTGAAAGCAAGCCAGGGCGCACGGTGTTCACAATCCTGTTGCCCTTACCGGAGAACGCATGAGCGTCGATCCAACCTATATGCATACAACGCCCCCTCCCCCTAACAACCTGCCGGCCCTGCGGGTCTGGCTGGTGGAAGACGACGCCTCGATCCGCTGGGTACTCGAACGTGCGTTGCGCGCCAGCGGCATGGTCCCGCGGGCTTTCGATTCCGCGGAGCCGGCGCTGGTGGCATTGCGAAGCGATGCACCCGACGTCTTGCTGACCGACATCCGCATGCCCGGTAGTTCGGGCATCGACCTGTTGCGCGAGATCCGCATCACGCACCCGGCACTGCCGGTGATCGTCATGACGGCGCACTCGGATCTGCCGAGCGCGGTGTCGGCCTACGAAGGCGGCGCATTCGAATACCTGCCGAAGCCGTTCGACATCGACCAGGCGGTCGAGCTGGTGCGCCGCGCGGGCCAGACGGCGCGCAAGGGCGACGACGTGCCCGCGCAGACGCCCGAGATTCCGGAGTTGCTGGGCAAGGCGCCGGCGATGCAGCAGGTGTTCCGGGCCATCGGCCGCCTCTCGCGGTCGAGCGTCGCGGTGCTGATCACCGGCGAGTCCGGCACCGGCAAGGAACTGGTTGCGCGCGCGTTGCACGAACACAGCCCGCGCCAGCAGAAGCCTTTCGTTGCGCTGAATACTTCCGCAATCCCGGCCGAACTACTCGAATCGGAGTTGTTCGGTCACGAGAAGGGCTCCTTCACCGGCGCCGATAACCAGCGGCGCGGCCGCTTCGAGCAGTCGAACGGCGGCACGTTGTTCCTCGATGAAATCGGCGACATGTCGACGCCGCTGCAGACCCGCTTGTTGCGCGTGCTGGCGGAAGGCGAGTTCTATCGGGTCGGCGGCCAGACGCCCATCAAGGTGGACGTGCGCGTGATCGCCGCGACTCACCAGAACCTCGAGGAACGCGTCGAGCGCGGCATCTTCCGCGAGGATCTCTATCACCGTCTCAATGTCATCCGCATCGAACTACCGCCGCTGCGGTCGCGCACCGAAGACGTTCCCGACCTGCTGATGCACTACCTGCGCCAGGCAGCGATCGAGCTCGGCGCCGAAACTAAGACGCTGGCGCCGATCACGCTCGAGCGTTTACAGGCCTATCGCTGGCCGGGCAACGTGCGTGAGCTGGTGAACCTCTGCCGCAGGCTGACGGCGCTGGCACCGGGTAGTGAGATTCAGCTCCAGGACCTGCCGTCCGAGATGCACATCGTGACGCCGGCCGCGCAGACCGACTGGGCCGCCGCCTTGACGTTGTGGGCCAAGGCCCAGCCCTATGACGGCACGGTCGCCTGGCTCGACCAGGCATTGCCGGAATTCGAACGCGTCTTGATCCGCGTGGCGCTCAACCGCACCCACGGTCACCGCCAGGAAGCGGCGCGAGTGCTCGGTTGGGGCCGTAATACGCTGACCCGCAAGCTCAAAGAGCTCGGAATGTCGGACGACGAATCACTACCGTAGTGGTGTCAGGCGGGGAAAGTCGGGATAACTCCCACCAACTCCCCGCCGCTGCGCTGCTCGATGTTTGGAGTTATCCCGACTTTCCCCGCCTGACACCACTCGCCAACCGGTCCTAGGTTTGGCCCCGCTTGTAGGAAGCGACTGGCGGGTCGACACTCCCGAGTGCGAGGGACATCACACTTTGTACGCTCGTGATAGTGAGATTGTTAGCGCTATCCAAGGCGGCGTTTTCACGCTTTTTCCCGAGGAAATCCTCTCAAGGATTACATAAGCGAAGCATCGCGTGATTGCCGTCGCGAATCGCAAACGCCTTTGTTTCCAGTGTCCCGCGCTTGTTCCATTCTTTGTCCCAACTAGGGATCCGGACATTTCTGGTCCGGAAGTAGAGAGGAAACATGCAAGAGATCGTCGTCACCAGCACCAAGTACCCAGAGATCGTAGTCCAGGGTTCGCGCGTGGATTACACGTCGGACGTCGTACTGATCGTCGTGGGAATTCTTGCCGCCGCCGCCATCGTCTGGCGCTACACGGCTTCACGTCGGGTGAAAGATTGATTCGTTCCTGTTCGTTGCGCGCGGACTGAGTTAATCAGCAGTCCGTGCGCAATGAGCCTACGAGGTCTTCAATACCTCGCAGGTTGTGGAGTTTCAGATAGTCCGCCACGCCCGCGTTGATCTTGCGGCACAGGAGCGGATCGTAGAAAAGCGCAGTTCCCAGGCCCACGGTCGTGGCGCCGGCAATCATGAATTCGAGTGCATCCGTGACCGTGGCGATTCCGCCCTGGCCGATGATGGGCACGTTGTGTTTCTTCGCCACTTCGTAAACCTGGTGCACTTTCAGCAGCGCGATCGGCTTGATCGCCGGTCCCGACAAGCCGCCCTGGATGTTGCCGATCACGGGCCGCCGCGACTTCACGTCGATGGCCATTCCCATGATGGTGTTGATCACCGCCAGCCCGTCTGAACCCGCCTCGATGCAGCGGCGGGCGTTTTCCTTGATATCCGTCTGGTTCGGCGAGAGCTTGGTGATGATCGGCTTGCGGGTCACCTTGCGGCAGGCCTCCACCACCTTGGCCGACATGTCCGGATAGTTGCCGAAAGCCACGCCGCCTTCCTTCACATTGGGGCACGAGATGTTGATCTCGATGGCGTCAATGGGCGAATCGTCAAAGCGCGCCGTGACCTCGGCGTATTCCTCGATGGTCGAACCCGAGACATTGGCGAAGAAGCGCGTCTCGGTGAAATCGAGTGTCGGCAGGATCTTCTTCACGACGTGTTCGGCGCCCGGGTTCTGCAGCCCGATCGCATTCAACATGCCGGACGGGGTTTCATAGACGCGATGCGGGCGATTGCCGAGTCGCGGCTGGCCGGTGGTGCCCTTGAGCACGATGGCGCCCACGTCGCGATTGGAGAACCCCTCGATGCGGGTGTATTCCTCGCCAAAACCGACACATCCCGACAGCAGAACGATGGGGGAGGCCAGCGAAAGGCCGCAGAAATCGACCTGCAGCGGATTGACCAGTGTCTTGGGCGCGGCATTCATGGCGGGCCGCATTGTACGATGCGCCCCCCATGCAAAACCTCTCTCTGCTGCTTGTCGCCGCCGTGGTCACCTCGACCGCCGCCGCCCAATCCACTCCAACGACGGCCGCCCCGCCCGCGCCCGCCAGCGCCGGGCCCAGTTTCGCGGCCTCGGATACCCTGCCGGACTCACTTGGCTACAACGATGCCTTTGCCCTCTACGAGGTGCGGATCGGCGGCGAGCCGATCTCGGAAGAACAGCAGGTGATCCGCTGGCAGGAAGAGCTCAAAGCCGGGCGGGCCCGCGCCGGTGCCCTGGTGGGCAGCTATCTCTCCTATCGCGCGCTCACCGCCTCTGACTGCGCCACGGCGCGAGACGCGCTCGTACGCGCCGACGAACTCGGCAGCGACCAGGCGTCGTGGCTGATGGCCGAACTCGCGCAGAACAGGAGCTGTGGTACGCCGGAACGCGCGCAGATCGAGCGTTGGTTGAAGAAGGCAGTGACGCTCGATTACTTCGCCGCGGCGCTGCAGCTCATCGAGCTTTATGCGCCGGGCGACGCCAGCGGCGATCCCGTGCAGCGGTATACCTACGCGCGGGTGGCCGGTGGCTACGCGGAAGCGATCTCCGAGAACAACGCCAGCGCGCAGCCGCGGCCCGGCTATGACGCCGCGGCATTACAAGCAATGGAAAAGGATTTGTCCGCCGCCGATCGCGCGCGCGCCACCAGCGAGGCGACGAAGATCCTCGAACAGATGCTCAAGCGCCACCAGCGCTTCATGCACGTGCAGCCGGTCGAATTCACGCGCGGCAGCGCGGGCGGCAAGGCGGGCCATGAATACGTGGCGTCGACGCTCGACTACCGTCACGAGTGCCAGTGGAACCTGCGCGGGAACTGCGCGGGTACGCAGCGCCTGATCTCCATCGAGTTCACCAGCAAGAGCGCTGAATTTCTGTCCTGCAAGATCGACCTGAAAGGACGCGCCTTCGGTGGAACAGCCGAAGCGAACCTGGTGCGCGAATTCCTCGTCGGCCCGAAGGCGAAGCGCACGCTCGCGCTCGGCGACGTCAATGACCAGCCCGACAAGAAGACGCTCACGGTGACCTGCGTGCCGTTGCCGAATCTCGCCGCAAACGCCGCCGCGGGTAAATGCCGCGCGAAACTCAAGGGCAGCATCGACGTGGAGAATTTCTATCCACCCTCGGCGCGCAACAGCGGTACCGAAGGCAGCGCGGTCGTGCGTTATTTCGTGCCGCCGGGCAGCGATGTCGCGAGTGATGCGGAAATCGCCACCTCGAGCGGCAGTGCGGCGCTCGACGACGCGGCGCTGGCGACGATTCGCAGCGGCAAGTTCACCAACGAATGTGCGTACGGACTCAGCACGATTCGTATCGCGTTCAAACTATCGAACTGATACCGCTCGCATGTTCCACATCGTGGTGTTCGAGCCGGAGATTCCGCCCAACACCGGCAACCTGATCCGTCTTGCGGCCAACACCGGCTGCCAGCTGCATCTCGTCAAGCCGTTGGGGTTCAGTCTCGATCGCAAATCGGTGCGCCGTGCCGGGCTGGACTACGACGAACTCGCCACGGTGCACGTGCACGACAACTTCGCGGCGGCGCGCTCCGCGTTGCGCGGGCGCTGGTTCGCGATCGAAACGGGCAGCGCGCGGCGGCATGTCGATGCGCAGTTCGAGGCGGGCGACGTGTTGTTGTTCGGTTCGGAGCGGCGCGGTCTGCCGGCCGAAGTGCTCGCCCAGATCGATCCGGCGAACGTGCTGTCGTTACCCATGGTCCCGGGCAATCGCAGTCTCAATCTCTCCAACGCCGCCGCGGTCGCGGCATACGAAGCCTGGCGCCAGTTGGGTTACGCCGGCTCCTGATCCCGGCGCGATTCCGTAATGGTTCAGCGGCACACATTGCCCTAGGGGTTTTGTGCGCGAATCGCGCCGCCTAACGGTGCGGTAACTACCCCTCAAGAGGTGGGGCAGCCAGGCCGATTAACCCTACGTCGGATTTTGCACTTCCGCGGACGCACGTCGCCCGCAATTCCGGCAAAGGATCAATGTGAAATTGCTCGTCATCTCCGGACTCGGAAGTCATGGTGCTGAACACGCCGCAGGGCGTCGCCGCCATCCCGACCAACAAATCCCTCGCGGACCTGGGCCGCAAGCTCTACTACGATGCGCGCCGGTCGAGGACCGGCACGGTGTCGGCCGGCATCCGCCGACGCAAGGGTCAACGTGATGCGCCGACTACCTACAACGTCGCCGGGCGCTTCGCAAAAACTGCGGCACAAGTTCGCGGAGCGGCACCAACTCGCCGAGACCGAACAGGCGCGCCTCGAGGCCATCGTCAGCACGCGCACGGCGCAGCTCGAAGAAAGCCGCGAACAGTATCGTCTGATCGTCGAGAGCACCAACGCGATCCCGTTTGCCTATCTACCGTCGGAGCGGTCATTCGCCTATGTCGGGCCGCAGGTGCTGCACAGCCTCGGATACGCGGTGGACAGGTGGCACGAGCCCGGCTTCCTGGAGACGTTGTTGCTGCCGGAGTATCTCGATGCGGTGCGCAAGCATCTCGACGGCAGCCAGACGGGCGAAACCGAATTCGAGTGCGGCTTGCTCGCGCAGTCGGGCGTCACGCGCCGTCTTCGCTGGGTCGTGACCCGCGGCAAATTCAAATCGAAACCCGGCCTGCGCGGCCTGATGTTCGACATCACGCGGCAACGCAAGCTCGAATCCGATCTACAGCAGGCGCAGAAACTCGAATCCGTCGGCCGGCTCGCCTCCGGAGTGGCGCATGAAATCAACACGCCAGTCCAGTTCATCACCGACAACGTGAATTTCCTGCGCGACTCCACGCAGGACCTCGCCAAGCTCATCGAATCGCTACGGGTCAGCAATCGCGCGGTGATCGACGGAGCGCCGTCACTCGAGGCCGCCGCCGCCGCCGACAAGCAGGAACACGATGTCGAGCTTGGCTATCTACTCGACGAAATGCCGAAGGCGTATCAAGGTTGTATAGAAGGCCTGCGCCGGGTGGCGACGATCGTGCGCTCCATGAAGGAATTCGCTCATCCCGAATCCACCGAGATGACCAGCGTCGATATCAATCGCGCCATCGAAAGCACGCTGGTCATCGCCAGTAACGAATACAAGTACGTTGCCGAAGTGGAGACGAAGCTCGACCCGTTGCCGAACGTGTTGTGCCATGCAGGTGAAGTGAACCAGGCCGTGCTCAACATCATCGTCAACGCCGCGCACGCCATCGGCGATGTGATCGGCGACAGCGGCGGTCGCGGCAAGATCTTGGTTGCCACGCGCCATGAGGGTGAGAGCGTGGTGATCTCCATCGGCGATACCGGCGGCGGAATTCCGGACCATGTCCGCGCGCGCATCTTCGATCCGTTCTTCACCACCAAGGAAGTCGGCAAGGGCACGGGGCAGGGGCTGGCGATCGCCCGCTCGGCCATCGTCGACAAACATGGCGGCGAGCTGACGGTCGAAACCGAAGTCGGTGTCGGAACCACCTTCCATCTGCGTCTGCCGGTTAACGGCAAGGACGCCAAGGCGAGGCCCGAGGCGCAATCACACGCCGCCTGAAGATCGAAGCTACTCCACCTCGGACCGGATCGGCCGCGTCATGAGGTGCTTGACCACGTCCTTCGCGGACTCGTGTTCGTACAACACGCGGTAGATGCCGTCGACGATGGGCATGTCGACCTTTTCCCGCGACGCGACCGCATGCACGGCGCGCGCGGCGCTGTAACCCTCGACCACCTGGCCAATCTCGCGCAGCGCCGCATCGACACTCTTGCCCGCCGCGAGCGCGAGGCCGAAGCGGCGATTACGCGACTGATTGTCGGTGCTGGTCAGAACCAGATCGCCGAGGCCAGCCAGGCCCATGAACGTTTCCGCTTGCGCACCGAGTGCCACGCCGAGCCGCGTGATCTCCGTCAGGCCGCGAGTGATCAACGCGATACGGGTGTTGGCGCCGAATCCCAGGCCGTCCGACAGGCCAGCACCCACCGCCAACACGTTCTTCACCGCGCCGCCGACCTCAACACCGATGATGTCGGTGGATGTATAGGCGCGAAAGTTGGAAGCGTGCAGGCTCTTGGCGAGCTGGTTGGCGTAGGCGGCATCGGGCGACGCGATGGTCATCGCCGTGGGCAGGCCCATGCCGACTTCCTTCGCAAACGTCGGCCCGGACAGAACCGCAACCGGGTAGAGATCGCCCAGCACGTCGTGCGCAACCTGGTGGGGTAGTTTGCCGGTGTCGAGCTCGAAACCCTTGGTCGCCCAGGCGAGCCGCGCATCGCGCGCCAGCAGCGGCTTGAGCTGCGTGAGCAACGCGCGTAACGAGTGACTTGGGACGGCGATGATGACTGCGACGGAATCCCTGACCGCCGCCGCGAGGTCGACGTGGATCTCGATGCGATCGGGAAACTTTGCGTCGGGTAGATAGCGGCGATTGTGGCGCTCGACACCCATGGCGGCGGCATCGGTGGCACTACGGCACCACAAGCGGGTCGGATGCCCCGCGCGCGCGAACTGGATGGCGAGCGCGGTGCCCCACGAACCGGCGCCCAGCACCGCGACGGGCTCGAGCTCGACCTCGTTGGCGGTGCCGGTCACGTACGTTGCGCGGCGGGCGCGACCACGCCGCGCGCCGCGAAACTAGTTAGCCTGGCCGGTGGCGGCCTGGGCCGCCGCCTGCTGCATTCCGCGCGCGAACAGCTGGTCGAAGTCGACCGGCGGCAGCACGAAGTTCGGAAAGCCGCCCTGCGTCACGAGCTGCGATACCGCGACCCGCGCGTAGGGAAACAATACGTTCGGACAGATGGTGCCGATGGCGCGGCGCGTGTCGTCGGGGGTGAGCCCGCGCATCACGAACAGACCGGCCTGCTTGACCTCGACGAGAAACGCGGTCGCTTCGCCTTGCTTGGCGCCGACCGTCACGGTCAACACGACCTCGCTGATCTCGGGCGCGACCACGTTCGCGGTGGTGTTGATGTCGAGCGAAATCTGCGGGCTCCAGTTGCCATCGATACGCGGCCCCTTGGGCGCTTCGTACGAGCAGTCCTTGAGGTACACGGATTGCACCGTGAGCATCGGGCCGGTCTGGTTTTCGGTTGCCGCGGGGGCGGTCGGGTTTTCCATGTGTTGTTCCTTGGACTGAAATTTTCTGCGTTGAAAGGGTTCAGCGGCCTAACAAGCCATCGAGCTTGCCGGCTTCTTCGAGGGCGTACAGGTCATCGCAGCCCCCAACGTGTTGGTCGCCGATGAAAATCTGCGGCACGGTGCGCCGGCCGCTGCGGGTCTGCATTTCGGCGCGTTTTTCCGCCTGAGATTCGACATTGATCTCTTCGAAACTCACGCTCTTCGCCGCCAGCAGCTTGCGCGCCCGCTCGCAGTAGGGACACCACCCGGTGGCGTAAATGACGACCGCCGGGGTCATCAGGCCGCCTTGGCAAAGGGCAGATTCTCGGCGCGCCAGGCGACGAAGCCGCCGCGCAGGGTGAACGCCTTGGTGAAACCCTGCTCGTTGAGCTGCCGCACCGCGGCTGCGGCCAGCGACCCGGATTCGCAATAGACCACCACCGGCTTTTCCTTGAAGCGCTTGAAGGTATCGCTGGCGGTGAGGATCTTGTCCGAGTCGAGATGTTTGGCGCCGTTGACGTGGCCGGCGGCGAATGCCTCGGGTTTACGGATATCGAGCACCAGCGCGCCCTGGTTCATGAGCCGGATGAGGTCCTGCGTCGAGATCGCCGTCTGGGCGAGGCCGCGCAGGCGCGATTCGAAGGTGACCACGATGACCAGCGCCAGCACCAGGGCACCCGCCGTCAGCGGATGATGGGTCACATATTCGATGAGGCGTTCCATGGGGTTCGAGTCGATCCGGGCGGACGAAAAAGGGAGCGCATTATAGCGGCCCAAGGTTTTTTCGCCGCTCCGGCGTATCTTTCATTTCCGGGTTCGTTTCCCGGACGATGCCTAGAATATGACCATGACGTTTCACCGGTGGTGGCCTGCGGGGCTGCTTCTCATATACCTGGGCGGCGCGGCGGCGGCCGACGACCCGAATCCGGCCAGGGCCGAAGCGGAACTCAAGGCCGTTCGCTCGCAGATCGACAAGGTGCGCGAGAAGATGGAACGCGACGCCGGCAAACGCACGCAGTTGTCGCGGGATCTCGAGGAGTCCGAGCGCGTGGTCGGCAGCGCGCGCGGCGAGCTTGCGAAACTGCAACGCGAACGCGCGGTGCATACCGCCAAACGGGGCGAACTCGCGGGCCAGCGTCGCGCCGAAGAAGACGCGCTCTCGAAGGACCGCGACGCTCTGGCCGGGCAGATCCGCGCGGCGCACATGATCGGCCAGGAAGAGCCGATCAAACTACTGCTGAATCAGCGCGATCCGGCGCAGACCGGCCGCGTGCTCGTTTATTACCAGTATTTCGGCCGCGCGCGCGCCAGCCAGATAGCCGCGATCAACTCGCACCTGTCCGATCTCGCCACCCTCGACGCGCAACTCGCGGCGGAAGAAGAGCGCCTGACGGCGCTCGAGGACCAGCGCCGGGGCGAGTTGTCGAAACTGCAGTCCGCGCGCGAGCGCCGCGGCCGCGCGCTGGTGTCGCTCGATGCGGAGGCCAAGAACCGCGCCAAGGAGCTGGACCGCCTCAAGGATCAGCAGGGCGGCCTCGAAAAACTGGTGCGCGAGCTGCGCCGCGCGCTCGAGCGGATCGACAAATTCCCGACCGACAGCAAGGACGCCTTCGCGAAACTGCGCGGCAAGCTGGCCTGGCCCGTGGCCGGGAAACTCACGGCGTCCTTCGGGCAGATTCGCGCCGGCGGGGTCAAATGGGATGGCGTGCTGGTTTCGGGGGACCAGGGCTCGCCGGTGCGGGCGGTCTACCACGGCCGGGTGGTGTATGCCGACTGGCTGTCTGGCCTCGGGTTGCTGACCATCATCGATCACGGCGAAGGGTATCTGAGCCTCTACGGCCACAACGAGCGGCTGTACAAGGAGGTCGGAGAGCGCGTCACGGCCGGCGATACCATCGCCACCCTGGGCGACACCGGTGGGCGAGCTAACCCCGCGCTGTACTTCGAAATCCGCAAGGGCGGTCGGCCAATCGACCCGCGGCCCTGGTTCAAGACCGGGACCCCCTGAAAAGCGGTGCCGCGGAACCCCCACCCGGCACCAAAATGCCAACTGCATCAACGTCATACGGCCCGGAATCGGCCATGTTCCGCCGTTGATGTCCTTCGAGAACTCCATGCAGCCCTACGCCCAGCTGGTGCGCTCGCTCGTGCCGCGGGCGAATGCCGTCAGCCTGTTCGACGAAGCGGGCAAGTTGCTGTGGTCGAGCGCCGCGAGTTCGAATCCGGACCTGTTCGCCCTGGTGCTCGAAGGGATCTCGCGTTTCGAACAGGACCGCGACACCGTGGGACAACAATGCGCGTTGCCCGACGAGGCGCCGGCCTATCTATTCTGGCTGCGCGACGCGCGCGGCGGTGTCGCCGCGATCATGGCCGTGGTCTGCAACCGCCTGCCCTCCGACGCACACGTGTTGCCGTTCTCGTATGTCCACGACCATCTCAAACCCGCGCTCGAGCTGCTGCGCCGCGACCTGCTGGCGCGCGCCGACATCGAGTCGTTGCACGAATCGCTGACCGCGCGCGACAAGGATCTCGAGCTGCTGCTGTCGGTGACGGGTTCGCACCCGAGTTCCTCCGGTTCCGACGACCTTCAATCCTTGTTAGCCAACGCCGCCGGGCACCTGAAATGCGTGCTCGCCGGCATTGTCGTTCCCGACAAGGGACTGGTGCTCACGTATCCCGAAGGCGGCGACGTAAGCATCCTCACGCGCACCCAGCGGCAGCTGCTGGCGGTCACGCAGACCCGGCGCGATCCTCTGGTGATCAACCGGATCGCGACCCAGGCCGGCCAGGTCGCGATTCCGTATCGCATCCTCGCCTGCCCGCTGCGGCAGGGTTCGGGCCGCACATCAGGCGTACTCGCGCTGTTCCGCAAGCTCGACGCTCCTGAATTCGTGGGCCGCGACGTACACCTGGCCGATCTCGTGGCGCACAAGATCGCGGCCAGCATCGAGACCAGCTACGACGCATTGTCGGGGCTGCTGACCCGCGCGGCGCTCGAACAACGCGTCAAGCTCATGTTCAACGAAGCCGGGTCTCGCGGGCAGCGCTGGAGCCTGCTGTACGTTGACATCGACGAATTGCACGTCATCAACGAAAACTTCGGCATGCACGTAGGCGACCAGGCCATCGCGCAGATCGGGGAGCTGCTGCGCAAACACCTGCCGGCCAGCTCTTTTGCCGCGCGTATCTCCGGTGACCGCTTCGCGATCGCCATGCCGTCGGATATCGACGAGGCCGCGATGTTCGGCGAGGGCTTGCGCGAGGGCGTCACCCGACTATCTACCGCGGGCGTCGACGCGCGTTTCCGGCTGTCGATCAGCCTCGGCTGCACGCCGTTCAGCGGGCGCGATGGCGATCTCGGCCGTTCGCTGGCCGAGGCGGAGTCGGCCTGCAAGGCGGCCAAGGATCGCGGCCGCAACCGCCTCGAGAGTTTCCAGGAAAACGACGTCAGCATCATCCGCCGTTTCACCGACATCAACGTCGCCACCGACGTGCGCGCCGCGCTGGCGGAAAACCGCCTGCGGCTGGTCGCGCAGATGATCGTGCCTTTCACCGATTCAGCCGATGCGAAACCGCACTACGAGATGCTGCTGCGCATGCTCGATCCCGAAGGCAACACGATCGGTCCGGACCGTTTCCTGTCGGCGGCGCTGCGTTACCAGATGATGCCCACGATCGATCGCTGGGTGATCTCGACCGTCATCGAACTGCTGCGTCCGCGCCGCGAGTTGCTGATCAACGCGCCGGTGGTCTTCACCATTAATTTCTCCGGCCAGTCGCTGACCGACGACGAATTCCCCGACTACGTCATTCGCAGCATCGAAAGCAGCCGCATAAACCCGGCGGTTTTCTGCTTCGAACTCACAGAGAGTGCGGCGGTCGCCAGCATGGAAGTCGCCGAGGCGCTCATGTCGCGCCTGCGCAAACTGGGCTGCGGCGTGGCGTTGGATGACTTCGGCACCGGGTTGTCGTCGCTCTCCTATCTACGTTCCATGCCGGTCTCGATGCTCAAGATCGACGGCAGCTTCGTGCGCGATATCCTGCGCGACGAACGCGCCGAATCGATGGTGCGCGCGATCGCGCAGCTGGCGCGCGCGATGAACATCACGACGGTCGCCGAATACGTCGAAACCGAGGAGATCCGCACGCGGGTGCGCTCACTCGGTGTCGACTACGGACAGGGATTCGCCATCGCGCGTCCGGTGCCGGTGGGCGAAGTACTCGATGTGTTGCCGGTGCTCGCGGCCGCGACGCCCGGCGCTTTCCTGGTCGACGAACAACAGGTGCTACAGACCGGCTGATTGCGATCCGGTGTTAACATCCGCGCCCATGAAGCTTTTGGCTCTAGGGGTGGTGATCGGCTTCCTCATCGCGCTCGCCGGCGCTGTGTTCGCACATCGCGAAGCCGTCATTCCGGCAGCCGAGGTGCGCCCGGTCGTGCCCTCGCGCGAGCCGCCGCTGAGCGCCGGTGAAACGGCGCAGCTCTCCGAAGTCCTCGAACGCGTCAAACGTGAATACGTCGACGAGGTCAAGCAGCCCGAACTGCTCGACGATGCGCTGCGCGGCCTGGTCGGCGGACTCGATCCGTATTCTTCCTATCTCGACGCCGAGGAATACGCCGACCTGCGCGTCAGCACCGCCGGCACGTACGCCGGCATCGGCATCGAAGTGTCGACCGCGGACCGGGCGCTGCGCGTCGTGCGGCCGTTCCGCGATTCACCGGCCGCCGCGGCCGGCATTCGCAGTGGCGACATGATCGCGGCGATCGACGGTCAATCCGTTGGCAGCGATCTCGACGGCGCCATGGTGCGTATGCGCGGCCCGCGTGGCTCCATCGTCAAACTCGTGGTGGTGCGCGCCGGCCAGACGCTGCCGCTCGAATTCGCGGTGGAACGCGCCCAGGTCGAAGTTCACAGCGTCGCGACGCTCGCGTTTGAGGGGGGCTATCTATATGCCCGCATCACCACCTTCAGCGACACGACCGCCGAGGATTTCGCGGCCGGCATCACCCGCCTGCGCCGCGACCTCGATTCGAAGCCGCGTGGCGTGATCATCGACTTGCGCAACAATCCGGGCGGCGTGCTCGAGTCCGCAGTCGAAGTCGCGGATCAACTGCTGGAAGAGGGCGTCATCGTCACGGCCGAGGGCCGCACGCCCGCGTCGCGTTTCAGCATGGATGCCACACCGGGCGACATCCTGCCCGGCGTGCGCGTGGTGGTGCTGGTCAACGGCACCACGGCTTCCGCGGCCGAAATCCTCGCCGGCGCGTTGCAGGATCATCGCCGCGCCGTGTTGTTAGGCCGGCGCACTTTCGGCAAGGGTTCCGTGCAGACGGTCATGCCGCTCAACGGCGGGCGCGCCATCAAGCTCACCACCTCACGTTATTTCACGCCGTCGGGCCGCTCCATCCAGGGCCGTGGCATCGATCCCGACGAGGTGTGCGAAAACGTGGATGCCGCGCCGATGGATCTCGAGGATGCACGCGTGCGTCAGCAGCTTGCCACGCGGGACAACGGCATACGCGCAGCGCTCGCACTGCTCAAGGGACGCAAACTCAAGAGCGCGCCAGCCGGCATGACCGCGAGCACGTCGTTACCATCGCGCAAGTAAAGGATTCATGGAGCTGATCAGCTGGGCAATCGATCTCATCCTGCATCTGGATGCGCACCTGGTCGAGTTGCTGCGCGACTACGGCATGTGGGTCTACGCGATCCTGTTCCTCATCGTGTTCGCCGAAACCGGCTTCGTGGTGACGCCGTTCCTGCCGGGCGATTCGCTGCTGTTCGCCGCCGGCGCGCTGGCCGCGGTGGATACCACCGGCACGTTGTCGGCGCCGCTGGTCTCGCTGGTGCTGGTGATCGCCGCCGTGTCCGGCAATACGACTAACTACCACATAGGCAGGTGGATCGGGCCGCCGGCCTTCAGCGGCAAGTATCGCTGGCTCAAGGTCGACTACCTCAAGCGTACCGAAGCGTTTTTCGTGAAACACGGCTCGATGACGATCGTGTTGTCGCGATTCGCGCCGATCATCCGTACCTGCGCGCCGTTCGTCGCGGGCATCGCGCGTATGCCGTATGCGCGTTTCCAGGCTTACAACATCGCCGGCGGTCTGGCCTGGGTGTTGTCGCTGACCTGGATGGGGTACTTCTTCGGCAACATTCCCATCATCAAGCAGAATTTTGGCCTGGTGGCCATCGGGATCGTCCTGATCTCGATGATCCCGGTCGCGTGGGTGGCGCTGAAAAAGTGAGCAGCGCCTATCGCAGCTTCGCCCATCGCGTCGACATCGGCGTGCCGGTCGAACGTGTGTGGCGCGCTTTCACGGATAGCCGGCTGCTCGGCCGCTGGAGCGCACAGGGCGCGACGATCACGCCGCGCGAGAAGGGCCGCATGCACGTGGTGTTCAGCGCCGAAATCGAGCTCGACGCGCTGATCGACGTTCTGAACACCCCGCAGCGCATCCGCTTGATTCTGCTGCCGACGCGCGGCATGCCGACCAGCGATGCGGTGATCATCGAGGACTTCCTGTTCGAGCGGGCGCCGAAGGCCACGACCGTGGTGCGGCTGCTGAGCAGCGGAGTGCCATCGAGCCCGGCGTGGGTGACGTACTATCTGTCCAAGCGCCGCTATTGGGAGTTGGCGCTGACCCGTCTCAAGGTGTTCTGCGAGAAGGGTCTGGACCAGGAAAAACCACAGCAAGGGTACTGACATGGCGGGTTTCATTCTGCGTGCGCTCATCGCCGCGCTCGGCCTCTGGGCCGCAACGGCATTGCTCGACGGCTTCGAGATAGACACTCCGATGACTCTCATCATCGCCGGCCTGTTGTTAGGCCTGGTCAACGCCATCGTGCGGCCGTTCGCATTGTTGCTGTCGCTGCCGGCGCTGCTGTTCACGCTCGGCCTGTTCCTGCTCGTGATCAACGCTGCGATGATCGGCCTGGTTGCGCTGATGCTGCCCGGGTTCCACATCTTCGGGTTCTGGACCGCCGTCGGCGGCTCGCTGGTCGTGAGCCTCGTGAGCTGGATCGGCTCATGGTTCATCGGCTCGCGCGGCCGCGTCGAAGTCATCCGCCACCGCCGCGATTAATGGGGACGCTCCCCATTTCCTAGCAAAAGGGGTCAGACCTGGAAACCCGCGGCATCCAGTCCGGCGCGCGCTGCGTAAGACCTGACATGCGCAAGCCATTTCTCGCCATTTGGGCCTTCTGCCTGGCTGTATCTTCCGCGTCGGCCGCCGACAGCACGTTCACCGGCTATGCCCGCAGCCTCGATGGCCGCGACCTGCTCTATGTCGAATCGCACGCGATCTCGCGCGGCGGCAACGCCGATGAAACGCGGGTCGTGTTGTATCGCTGCAGCGCCGCCTCCGCGCCGTTTGCCCGCAAGGAGCTCGACTACGCGACCAATCGCATCGCGCCCGCCTTCGCGTTCGAAGATGCCCGCAGCGGCTTTGTCGAAGGCCTGAAACGCGATACGCGCGGGCTCGAAGTGTTCGAGCGCGCCGGGGCGAAGGCCGAACTGCGCACTGAAATGTTGTCGCGCGCCGGTGCATTGGTTGCCGACGCGGGGTTTGATGAGTTCGTGCGTACGCGCTGGGATTCCCTGGAGTCGGGCGCCTCCGCCGAAGTGCCGTTCCTCGTGCCGAGCCGGCTCGACAGCGTGAAATTCAAAGTGCGCAAGGTGTCCGAAGCCACCATCGAAGGCGAGGCCGCCAACGTGTTCCGGCTCTCGGTCGCAGGTCCGCTCGGCTGGTTCCTTTCCGACATCGACGTGAGTTATCGAAAGCGGGATCGGCGCCTGATGCGTTATCGCGGCATCACAAATATCCGGGATGCCGGCGGAGAGATGCTCTCGGCGCAGATCGATTTCCCGACCGTCGATCGCAGCGAGGCCGCCGTCGATCTACCCGCCCTGCGTGCGCTGCCGCTGGTCTCGCGCTGCCAGTAATGTCGCGTTGTCAGCCGCAGCCGGCTGTCGACGGATCTTTCTTCTCGTCCTCATCCAGACGCTTCACGTTCTCCTTCGGCCAGCTCACCAGCGCCACGCCCAGGAACATCACCGCCATCCCGGCGAGTTGGTTCGCGCCTAACTTCTCCTTCAGGAACCACCAGCCGAGCACCGCGGCGATCGCGGGGTTCACGTAACTGTACGTCCCCACCAGCGCCGGCGTGGTATTGCGCGCGAGCCAGGCGAACGCGGTGTACGCGAGACACGAACTCAGCAACGTCAGGTAAGCCATCGCGATGAGCCCCGGCTTCGACCATTGCCACAGGGCCGCCTCGCCCTTCGCGAAGCCGATCGCCGTCATCATGATGCCGCCCAACAACATCTGCACCGCGGTGAACGGCAGGACGTCGAGCTTCGAGTGGACATTGCGGATGTACACGGTCGATGACGACCACGCGAACACCGCGACGAGCACCAGCAGCTGCATGCCGATGTGGTTCGTCTGCAGCGTGCCACCGGTCGGCCAGATGATGAGCGCCGTTCCGGCGAACCCGATGATCAAGCCGATCAACGTGCGTCGATCGATCGCGTGCGCGCGCCGCCCGCGCGTCGCGAGCAGCGCGATCCACAGCGCCGCGGAGGCATTGAGAATCGCCGCCTGGTTGGAGGCGATGTGTTGCATGGCAATGTTGGTGAAGCCATTGGCGATGACCACGTTGCCGATCGCGACCACGAACATGTGCCGCAACTCGGTGGCATCGAGCTGAAATTTCTGGCCTAACACCAGCGCCGTGAGTCCGAGCAACACGCCCGCGACGACGAAGCGGATGCCACCGAACAGGAACGGCGGCATCGTGTGCAACCCGATGCTGGCGACCAGGTAGGTGGATCCCCACACGAGATAGACAGTGGCGAAGCACACGAAGAGCTTCGCCCGAGGCGGGGATTCGGGAACCATGGAAGCGGTGCCGGGTAGGTGTTCTCGGGGTGCGCGAAAGTCTACCCGGATTCGATCGCGGTCAGAGCGCTCGAACCCCGAGAACCCCCACCCGGCACAACCTTTCCTGAAATGTCCTCAGGCGGGTTCGCGCTTACCTACGCTGTACAACCAGTAGCCGACGAGTGCGAGGATCACGAGCCCGGCCCATTCACCGAGAGAGCCGCCGAGCTGCATCATCGACGGCAGTGCAAGCACGTCGCCGCGCGCGGTGATCACGATCGGGATGGCCATTAAGATGCCCATGAGTGATTCGCCGGTGATGAGTCCGGCCGAGAACAACATGCCGCCGCGGTTGCGCTTCTCGACCTCGTCTTCGGAGAGCCCAGGTGCGAAAGTCCGGGTGACCAGGTAATTGAGCAATCCACCCAGGAAAATCGGCAACATCGTTTCGAGCGGCAGGTAGATTCCGATGGCGGCGGCGAGCACCGGCACACGGAACTTCGAGCCGCGACTCTTGAGATATTGATCGAGTGCGATGACGGCCGCGCCGATTGCGACGCCGATGCCCACCATCGTCCAGGGCAACGCGCCGCCAAACAAACCCTTGGCGACCGAGGCCATGAGATTCGCCTGCGCCGCTTCGAGTGAATTCGGATGCTCAGGCGTATGCGGACCCATCCCATACGCCTTCATGAGCAGGTTCAGCACCCAGGACATGACCAGCGCGCAGGAGACGGCTCCGATCGCGAGCATCACCTGTTGGCGCCACGGTGTGGCGCCGACTATGTACCCGGCTTTCAGATCCTGCAGGTTGTCGCCCGCGACGCACGCAGCGCAGCACACCACCGCGCCAATCATGACGGCCGCGACCGGCCCGACGGTGGAGTCCTTGCCGAGAAACATCAGCAACACGGCAGCCGCGAATAAAATCGTGGCGATGGTGATGCCGGATACCGGATTGTTGGACGAACCCACCAGACCAGCCATGTACGCGGACACCGAGCAGAACAGAAATCCCGCGACGATCATGATGACTGACATCGCCATGCCGACGGCCACGGTCCCGACGATGCTGGTGTACAGCCACGCGAGCGGAATCGTGAACAACACGATGCCGACGAGAACCCATTTCATCGGCAGGTCGCGATCGGTGTGCGCCAGCATCGCGCTGCCACCGGCGCGGGTTGCGGCGAGACCGCTCTTCACGCCGGAGACGATCGACTTGCGCAACGTGAACAGTGCCCACAATCCGCCGATCAGCATGGCGCCGACGCCGAGGTAGCGAATCTGCTGGCTGCGGATGATCTGCGCCGTGGCTTCAGCGCACTCGGAAGCCGATACGCTCTGGCAGGCGCCCGCAACCGTGGCCGCGAGCTCGGGATTTCCCGCGAGAAAGTAGGCGTTATAGATCGGGATGGCGATGTTGAACGAGAGGATGCTGCCGGAAACCACCACGATTCCGATATTGAGCCCGACGATATAACCGACTCCCAACAAGGCGGGAGACACCGCCGTGCCGAAATAGCCGACGTACTTGCCGAGAAACCCGCTGGCAACCGCGCTGTCCGGAATGAAGCGCAAGCCGCTGGCAGCGAGCAGTTTGGCGATGCCGCCAACCAGCGCGGAGATGCCGAGTATCCTGACGCCCTGCGACGGATTCTCACCGGCGCGCAGCACCTCGGCCGCGGCCTTGCCTTCGGGAAAGGCCATCTGCTGGTCGACGATCAAGGAACGGCGCAACGGCACCGAAAACAACACACCTAACAAACCGCCGAGCCCGGCGATGGCCAGCACCCAGCCGAACTTGAAGGTGTCCCAGTACCCCATGATCACGAGCGCCGGTACCGTGAAGATCACGCCGGACGCGATCGACGTGCCAGCCGAAGCGCCGGTCTGCACGATGTTGTTCTCGAGGATGCCGCCGCCGCCGAGCGCGCGCAGCACCGCCATCGAAACCACTGCCGCCGGAATCGCCGAAGCGATGGTCATGCCGGCAAAGAGCCCTAGATAGGTGTTGGCGGCGGCCAGCACGACCGCGAGCACGATCGAAAGGATGATGGCGCGCGCAGTGAGCTGCGGCGCCGGAGCAGCGCTGGTATTCATGTGGCTACTTCTCCCAGCCGCAGGTCTCGCCCTTGTTCTGCTCCGCCAGCCATCCTTCGAGCGGCTGGAAGTATTCCATGATCGCCGAGGCATCCATCTGGCGCGTACCCGTCAATTGCTCGAGCGAGTCCTGCCACGGCTGGCTGGCGCCGATCTTGAGCATCGCGGCGTATTTCTTGCCGGCCTCGGTATTGCCGAAAATCGAACACTCCGACAGCGGACCTTTGAATCCGGCCGCTTCGCACAACGCCTTGTGGAACTGGAACTGGACGATGAACGACAGGAAATAACGCGTGTACGAGGTATTGCCCGGCACGTGATATTTCGCGCCCGGATCGAAATCCTCTTCCGTGCCGGCGACCGGCCGGGACACACCCTGGTATTTCTCACGCAGATCCCACCAGGCCTTGTTGTACTCGGACGGCTTGATGCGACCGTCGAACACGCCCCAGCGCCACTCGTCGATCAACTTGCCGAACGGCAGGAACGCTACCTTGTCGAGCGCCATCTTCATCTGCTGGTTGATGATCGCTTCCTGCGACGGCGGGACCGCGCCGGCCAGGCCGATCTTGCGTAGATAGGCCGGGGTCACCGAGAGATTCACGGTGTCGCCGATGGCTTCGTGGAAGCCGTCATGCGCGCCGTCCTGGAACAGCTGCGGCTGGTCCTTGTACCAGATGTAGTAATAGACGTGACCGAGCTCGTGGTAGACCGTGAACAGGTCTTCCTCGATCGGCTTGATGCACATCTTGATGCGTACGTCGTCCTTGTCATCCATGTCCCAGGCGCTGGCGTGACACTGCACTTCGCGATCGCGCGGGCGCACGAGCATCGAGCGTTCCCAGAACGTCTGCGGCAGAGCCGGGAATCCGATCGAGGTGTAGAAACTCTCCGCGGACTTCGTCATGCGCACCGCGTCCCATTTCTGCGCCTGCAGATAACGGTCGGCCGATTCGATCTTGACGGCCGGGTACGGCTTGAGCAGATCGTCGTACACGCGGTTCCACTGCTGGGCCCACATGTTGCCTAACAACTGGGCGGGG
This sequence comes from Pseudomonadota bacterium, assembly GCA_039931065.1. Classification (GTDB taxonomy): domain Bacteria; phylum Pseudomonadota; class Gammaproteobacteria; order Steroidobacterales; family Steroidobacteraceae; genus CADEED01. The sequence continues at coordinate 132,522 of JBDTSP010000005.1, forward strand.
ATCGGCTTGCCGTCCGGGACCTTGTCCTTGCCGTACTTCTGCGCGAGGCGCTTGCGCGCGTAGCAGTGCAGGCCTTCGTACAACGGCTGCACCTGTCCGTACAGGCGCGCGGCTTCCTTCTCGAAATCCGCGGCCGGCATGTCGTACTTCGAACGCCACATGTCGCCGACATCCGTGAACCCCAGCTCCTTGGCGCCTTCGTTCGAAAGCTCCACGAAGCGCTGGTACTTGGGCCGCATCGGTTTTGCGATGGTGTGCCAGCCCACCCAGGCGTCGGTCAATTCCTGGTAGTTGCGGCTGGTCGCGATGATGTCGCTGAGCTCGTCGAGGTTCTTGCAACCGTCGCCCTTGCCGTCTTTGTTGGTTCCCGGCGGACAATACTTGCCTTCGCCGTACATCGCATCGAGCTCGGTCGACAGGGTCGCGAGCTCCGAACGCTTCGCGGCATCCGCCGGCGCTGGCGCGCTGACCGCGATCTTGATGAGCTTGATCGCGCGCTCGGTGGCGGGACTGAGTTTGTCTTTGTCGTAGGCGTGCGCCTCGCCGGCCTTGCGGCTGAAGAACTCGAGCAGGCGATCGGTGGCCTTCGCATTCAGGAACTGGGTGTCCACCGTGATATCGGTGGCCATGGTCCAGCCCGCGGCATTGCCTTCGCGATTGATGCCGACCAGTTCGTCGTTCACCCCGGCGACAAACGCGTCGCCGTCAATTTTCGGCGGCGGCTTCGGGCCGGGGCCGGGGCAGGCGGTGAGAGTGCAGATCGAGATCAGCGCCAGCGCGCCACGCAGGTAGTTTGCAGCGCTCATTTCGCGTCTCCGATCCAGCCGCGCAGTCCGCGCGAAATTATCAGGATGAACACTCCGGCGCCGGCGCCTATCAGTGTCATGACGAGGAAGATGTGCGGCATCTGGTCCGCTTTCGCTTCGGCGAACTGGCCGCCGACCAGACCTGCGATGGTGTTACCCATCGCGGTGCCGAGGAACCACGTGCCCATCATGCGGCCCACCAACTTGGCAGGCGCGAGCTTGGTGACGTTCGAGAGTCCGACGGGCGACAGGCACAACTCGCCGAAGGTGTGGAACAGATAGGCGAGCACGAGCCAGGTCGGCCCCACCTTGCCGCCGCTCGACACGACCAGCTCGGCGGCCCACATCATCACGAGGAAGCCGACACCGAGAAACAGGAGTCCCATGCCCATTTTCATGGGCGCTGAAGGATCGAGGTTGCGTGCGCCGAGCGTCACCCAGATCCACGCGAATACCGGCGCGAGCAGGATGATGAAGATCGGGTTCACCGACTGGTACCACGTGGCCGGGTGTTGGCCGTCGGCGAAGAATCCGCCGGCGAGCGAACGGTCCGTGTATTCGAACGCGAAGGTGTTGAAGGTGGTGCCCTGCTGCTCGAAGCCACCCCAGAACAGGATCGCGCAGAAGAAGAACACGATGATCACGCCTATCTTCTTCTTCGCGGCCGCGTCGAGCTCCTTGGAGAGGAGCACGTAGCCGAAGAAGAAGACCGCCAGTGCGACCTGGACCATGAACAGGCCCATCGCGAGCTGTTGCTCGGAGGGCGGATGCTCGCGCGCGAACAACACCACCGCGAGTACGGCTGCCGCGACCCCGATGCCGATCAGCAGCGACCAGGTTCGCTTGCGTTCCGCGGCCGGAACGTTCTTTGGCGGCAGGCCCGCAGTGCCCAGGTAACGTTGCGAAATGATGAAGTAGAGCGTGCCGGCGAGCGTCGCGATTCCGCACAGGAAGAAGCCGAGATGCCAGTTCACTTTCTCGCCGAGACCGCTCGCGATCAGCGGGCCCGCCATCGCGCCGAGATTGATGCCCATGTAGAAAATGGAGAAGCCGGCGTCGCGACGCGCGCCGGGCTGGCCCTCGTACAACGCGCCGACCACCGACGACACGTTTGGCTTCAGCAGGCCGATGCCGAGCACCATCACGAAGATGCCGGAGTAGAACACCGTCGGTGTGGCGGGAATCGCGAGGATGAAATTGCCGGCGGCGATCAGCAGCCCGCCGACGAAGATCGCCTTGCGCTGGCCGATCAGCCGGTCGGCGAGCCAGCCGCCGGGAATCGCGAGCAGGTAAGCGCCGCCCGTGAACAGCGCGTACACCGCGCCGGCCGTGGCGCCGTCGACGCCGAAGCCCGGGTTCGCGCCCAGTAACGGCGAGGCAAGGAACAACACGAGCATCGAGCGCATGCCGTAGTAGGTAAAACGCTCGAAGAACTCGACCATGAAGCAGGTGACGAGTCCCCGCGGGTGACCGAAAAATGACTTGGCAGAGTCGGGCGACACGATGGTCGTCGTGGTCGGATCGTTCATTCTTATGTGCCCCGAATTTTTTTATCGGCGCATGCGCCGCGATGGCGCCAAGTCTGACCTATGGCTGGCCGCGCCAGCAAGGCGCGTGAATTGCGGGGTGGCTTTATTTACAGCGCCATCGCGCTGGCGTGTGATCAACTCGCCCCGGCTTCCTCTTTCTCGGTCTCCTCGGCGGCCTCGCGGCGCATCTTCTGCATGACTCGTGCCGCGGCGACCCCGAGTTCGTAGAGCAGGTACATCGGGAGGGCCATCGTGCATTGTGAAATCGCATCGGGCGGCGTGAGAAACGCCGCCACGACGAATATGCCGATGAGCACGTAACCGCGATTCGCGCCGAGTTTCTCGACCTTCACGATGCCGGTGAGCACCAGCAGCACCACGGCCACCGGCACCTCGAACGCGATGCCGAACGCGAAGAACAACATGAGCACGAAGTCGAGATAACTCGCAATGTCGGGCTGGTACTTCACGGCCAGCGGCACCGTACCGACGAAGAAGTTGAACATCACCGGGAACACGGCGTAGTAGGCGAACAGGACGCCGATGTAGAACAGCAGCACCGACGAGACCAGCAATGGGACAGCGAAGCGCTTTTCGCGGCGGTACAAGCCGGGCGCGACGAACGCCCAGATCTGGTAGATCACCACCGGCATCGCCGCGAACAGCGCCACGTAGAAAGACACCTTGAACGGCGTCATGAACGGGCCGACCACGGTGGTCGAGATGAGCGTGCTGCCCGCGGGTAGTTTGTCGACCAGCGGCTGCGCGACCAGCGTGAACAGTTGGTTCGCGTAAATCGCGCACGGGATGAACAACACGATGATCGCCAGCATCGCCTTCATGAGCCGGTCGCGCAGCTCGAGCAGGTGCGACATCAAAGTGCCTTCCGCCAGATCCTCGCTTTTCTTTTCGTCGCTCACGGCGATTTCTGATCAGGGCTAGTTAGATCGAGCTCGCTCTGCGTGCCGCCTTCTTCGGCGGGCGCCGGTGTAGGCGCCGCGGCAGGTCCGGCGTACGGATCCGGATCCGCAGTGCGATTCGAGGAATGCATGTGGTGATCGGGTGGATAGAACTCTTCTTCTGCTTCAGGCGCTGGCGCCACGGGGGTGGCGGGCAGGGCGGGTGCAGCGGCTGCGGGCGCTGCCGGTGTCGCGGGCGTTGCGGGCTTCGGTTTCGGCTCGAGTGAAGTATCGATGTCCGGATCGATGTCGAACTTGCTCTCGAGATTCGAGGCTTCTTCTTCGAGCTGTTCGCGGAACTGGCGGGCCATCGCGCGCGCACGGCCAATCCATCGACCGACCTGCTGGGCGAGTTTGGGCAGCTTCTGCGGGCCCAACACCACCAGCGCGATCGCGAAGATCAGCAGCAGTTCTGAAAATCCAACCTCAAACATGGATATCCGGGCGCGATGCGCCGCGGATCACGCCTTGTGCTCGCTCTTCTCCGCGGCTTCTGATTTCGCGGAATCGGGGAACTCGGCGTCGGCCTTGAGTTGCTTGACGGATTCTTCAGCGTCGCCGTCGTTCATCGACTTCTTGAATCCGCGTACCGCGGAGCCCAGATCCGAGCCGATCGTCTTCAGTTTCTTGGCGCCGAACACGAGCAGCACGATCACGAGGATGACGAGTAATTCTCTAAAACCGATGCCCATGAGGCGCTCCTGTGGGGGGCCGTAGGCCCCGCCGAAAACTGCCGGAATGATAAGTCAACAGAGGCCCCAAACCTAAGAAAGTTCGGCCGGGGGCGAGACTCCCATCACGCACTCCGTAGGACTGTTAAGTCTTTGTCATTCCTGGGCAGTTTGAAGCCAGAAAGTGACCGGTCCGTCGTTCACCAGCGCGACTTGCATGTGCGCGCCGAACTGGCCTGCCTCGACCTGCGGATGGCGAGCGCGTGCGGCCGTCAGGACCTGCTCGAACAGCGCGCGCGCAAGGTCCGGAGTTTCCGCGGTGCTGAAGCCCGGACGCGTTCCTTTGTGGGTGTCCGCCGCCAGCGTGAACTGCGGCACCAGCAGCAGCCCGCCGCCGATTTCGGTCAATGAAAGATTCATGCGCCCGCCGTCGTCCTCGAAAATGCGATAGCTCAGCACGCGTTCAAGCAGGCGCTCCCCACGCGCGATGTCGTCGCCACGTTCGATGCCGATGAGGGCGAGCACGCCCCGGCCAATGGCGCCCACGGTGCGCTCTTGCACCGTGACGGCCGCCTCGCTGACCCGTTGAATGAGAGCAATCATTGCGAATCTCCGCGGATCCTTGCCGGTAGGGATTGTGCCCGGTGGCAATTGCGCGCCCAAGTCCTTAATATCGCGGCCTGTTTTTGGGAGCTCAAAGGCTTACAACCGCCATGGCATTGCGCATTCCGCTCGTCGTATCGCTGACCCTGACCGCCGCCGCCCTGTTTGCGCCGCTCGCGCAGGCCCAGGCTCCCGTCGGTGACGCCAAACGCGGTCACGACCTGGCCTACACCTGCCAGGGCTGCCATGCCATCCCTAACTACAAGAACGTCTATCCGACGTACTCGGTGCCGAAGGTGCATGGCCAGCGCCCCGAATACCTGCTCGCGGCCCTCAAGGCCTACAAGAGCGGAGAGCGTTCGCACGGCACAATGCATTCGCAGGCATCGTCGATGACCGAACAGGACATGGCCGACATTGCCGTTTACATGGCCGGCCCCGAAGTGTTGTCGAAGTCCGAGAACGACGTCCCGGCCGACAAGCGCCCCAAGGCCACCGAAACCTGTCTCGCCTGTCACGGCACGAACGGCGTCGGCATCACGGCCGACTACCCGACGATCGCCGGCCAGCACAAGGATTACATCCAGCGCGCGTTGCACGACTACCAGAAGGGTGGCCGCAAGAACCCCATCATGATGGGCATGGCAGCGACGATCACGCCCGAAGAAATCGAGGAAGTGGCGGAGTATTACTCCGGCAAGACGCCCGGACTCGAAACCCTGCCGAAGAAGCGTTTCTTCTTCTCGGCCGATACCAACCCCAAGAACTAGCTACCCTCGCCGCTATTTCGGCGCGGCCAGCTGCTTCTCCAGGAACGTCACGATCGTCTTCTGGTAGAAGTCGCGGTTCGACTTCTTCTTGAACCCGTGGCCTTCATCCCTGGCTGCGAGATACCAGACCTCGCCGCCGCGCGCGCGGATCTTCGCGACCATCTGCTGCGATTCCGTCGCCGGAACCCGCGGATCGTTCAGGCCCTGCACCACCAGCATCGGCTTGTTCATCCGCGCCGCATTGGTCAGCGGCGAAATCCTCTGTAGATAGGCGCGCATGCGCGGCAACCGTTCGTCGCCGTATTCGGCGCGGCGCAGGTCGCGCCGGTAGGCGGAGGTGTTTTCGAGAAAGGTGACGAAACTCGAGATGCCGACCACGTCGATGCCGCCGCGCAGGCGGTCGCCGAAGTTGACCATCGTGGCGAGCGACATGTAGCCGCCGTAGGAACCGCCCGAGACGAACACCTGCTTCGCGTCCAGGTCCTTCTGCAGGCCTATCCACACCAGCAACGCGCCGATGTCCTTGACCGAATCCTCGCGATCCTCGCCGTTGTCGAGGTTCATGTAGGTCTTGCCGTAGCCGGTCGAACCGCGCACGTTCGGGGTGATCACCACGAAGCCCATTTCGCGCACCAGGAACTGCGTGAACGGGTTCCAGCCCGGTACGGCCTGCGATTCGGGGCCGCCGTGGATGTCGATGAGCACCGGGTGCGGGCCCGGAGTGCGTGGACGCACGATGAAGGCGGGAATCTCCCGGTACTTGCCGCGGTCCTTGTCGAAGGTGGGATAACGGACCAGTTGGGCGGGTGAATACTGCAACGGATCGTTCGGTCCGACCTCGCTCCTGGTGAAGCGCACCAGCGCATTACGCTCGACCTCGAGCACGAACACATCGCGCGGCGTCTGCGCGTTTTCAAGCGAGAGCGCGAGACGTTTGCCGGTGCGATCGAAGGCGATGCGGCCGATACGGCCATCCGGCAGCGGCGGCAGGCTTTCGGTGCGGTTCGCGATGTTGACCACCGTCAGGCGGCTGACCCCGTCGACGTTGGCGACCCAGGCGAGGAAGCGGCCGTCGTCGCTGCGCGCAAAGTCCTCGATATCCCAGGGGATGTGGGCGGTAAGATTTTCGGCCACGCCGGTCGCGAGATCGACACGTCGCAATTGTTCGAAGTCGCTGTCGCGGTTGGTCACCAAGAAGACGCCGCGGCCGTCGGCCGTGAAACGCGCGCCCGAGACGCTCGCGACGCCGTTGCCCTCGCTCACCGGCGTGAGCGCCGCGGTTGCGATATCCATCACGAACAGGTGCGACTCGTTGGCCGAGACGAAGTTGCTGATGAGTAGTTTGGTGTCGTCGGGCGACCAGTCCGCCACCGACCAGTTTTTCTGGAAGCCGTTGTACACCAGCCGCGGCGCCACATTGACGGCCGGTTCCGCCACGAACAGGTCGTAACTCACGCCATCGCGGCCCGTACCGTGAAAGGCCACGCGGCGGCCGTCGTGGCTCCAGTGGAGCCCGCCATGCAGACCCTTGCCATCGCTGATCATTCGAATAGCGCGGGTGTTCACGTCGTAGTAGAAGACCTGCGCCATCTCGTTGCCGCCGACGTCGCGCAGGAACACGAAACCCGGTGCCACCGCCGATTGCGGCGAGCGTGCCGACGTCACGGGCTCGCGAGTGAAAGTGAGCTGTTCGCGCATCCCTAACGGCATGGCGACGCGATGAAGTTGTTCGGCGTCGCCGAAACGCGTGGCTATCAACATGCCGCCATCGGGCAGCCAGTCGACGAAAGTGGCGCCACGAGCGTTCATGTAGTCGTCGAGTTTGGCGGTCAGTGGTGTTTCGACCGGCGGAATGTTGTCGAGCACCAGTGCGCCGCGTTCTTCAACCGCGGCCGGCGAGGTTTGCGCCAAAATAGACATGACGATCGTCAGCAGAATTTTCACTTTCATGCTGCTATGTTGCCGCAAGTGATGAATGCCGTCATGCCACGTCTCACCTCTTTCGCCGATGGCATCACCGCCGTCGATACCGAATACGTGCGCCCGCAAATGGATGCCTCGCATGTTGTGGTATCAGGCTCACGCGCGGCCATCGTCGATACCGGCCCCAACACCGCCGTCCCGCTGATACTCGCCGCGCTCGAACAGCTCGGGGTTGCGCCCGACGCGGTGGATCTGCTGTTCCTCACGCACGTGCATCTCGATCACGCCGGCGGCGCCGGTGCGCTCATGCAGGCTCTGCCGAATGCGATCTGCGTGGTGCATCCGCGCGGCGCGCCGCACATGATCGACCCATCCAGGCTCATCGTGGGCACACGGGCCGTCTACGGCGACGAGCTTTATGCGAAGTTGTACGGCGACATTCTCCCGATCGCGCGCGAACGCGTGGTCGTGACCCGGGACGGGCAGGGTTTTGAACTCGCCGGCCGCGGGTTCGAGTGCGTGCACACGCCAGGCCATGCGTTGCATCACCAGGCGATCGTCGATCTCGGCACCGCCAGCATCTTCACCGGCGACACGTTCGGTCTCTCATATCGCGAGTTCGATACGGCGCGCGGGCCATGGATCACGCCGACCACCACGCCCACGCAGTTCGACCCGGCGCAATTGAAGGCTTCCATCGTGCGGCTCATGCAGTTCAAGCCGCGCAAGTTGTATCTGACTCACTACAGCGAAGTTGGCGACTGCTCGCGCCTGGCCAACGACATGTACGACGCCATCGACGACTTCGTCACGATCGCCCGCCGCTCAGGGCTCGACGAGCCGCGCATGAAATTCGAACTGCGCCAGCACGCGCACGAATCGCTGGCCGAACACGGCTGCAAGCTGAGTCCCGATGCGATCGACGCCATCCTCAACAAGGACTTCGAACTGAACGCGGCGGGCCTGGCCCATTGGCTCAGGCGCGAGGCCAACTGACGTGCTCTTTTTCCTGCTCAAGTCGCTGCACATCACAAGCGTCGTGCTGTTCCTCGGCAACATCATCACCGGCGTCTTCTGGAAGTTTCACGCCGACCGCAGCGGCGAACTGCGCGCCCGCGCGCAGGCCCTCGACGGCATCATCGCGAGCGACCGCTGGTTCACCATGCCCGGCGTCATCCTCATCATCGCGACCGGCGTCGCGATGGCGCTGCTCATGCACTATCCACTGCTCAGCACGAAGTGGATCGGCTGGTCGCTGGTCCTCTTCGGAATCTCCGGCGCCGCCTTCTCCGTCTTCGTCGCGCCCCTGCAGAAAAAGTTGTTAGCCAACGCCCGCGCCGGCCTCACCGGCACCTGGAACGAACCCGAATACAAATCCCTCTCCCGCTCCTGGGAAATCTGGGGCGCAGTCGCCACCGGCGCCCCGCTGATCGCTCTCTTCCTGATGGTCTTCAAACCTGCCTAGCCCCAGGGCCCGGCGCTCCTGGCACACCGCCACGCGGCTTGACCGCGCTCGCGAACCCGCGGCGGTAGGACGCGCGCGGAGGATACGTGATGCCATGCCGGGCCTCCGACCTCACCGCCCGGATCTGCCACCGGTCAAACAACGCAAGGCACGAAGCCGCCCCAACGCTGTCATTGCACTCCACAATTTTTGATCCCCGACTCCATTGCCCAAATGTTGTGGCACGGGCGGCGGGCACATTTTTCAAACAGCAATAAGCGACTGAAGGGAGGAACCGGCATGGCGTCGCGTGTCCTCCGCGCGCGCCCACCACCCCAATTCGCCACCAAGGTCGAGCCGAGTATCATCCCCGCCATGCCAAGACTTCACGTTCCGCAACCCCCCACACGCCCCGGGGACAAGCCCGACTTTTCATACGTCGAGTTGTCCCCCGCCGGCGCCATCAACAAACCCGATGTAAATGCCCGCGCGCGCGACATGGAAGAGTGTTCGGTCGGTCTGGTTCGCGTGCTCGACGACAAACACGAGGCCGTCGGTCCATGGAACCCGTGGCTCGAGCCCGAGGATCTGCAGGTCGGCCTGCGCCACATGCTGTTGACGCGCATCTTCGACGACCGCATGCAACGCACGCAGCGCCAGGGAAAGATCTCCTTCTATATGCGTTCGTTCGGCGAAGAGGCCGTCGCGGTTGCCCAGGCCATGGCGCTGCTGCCTGGCGACATGTTGTTCCCGTCGTATCGGCAGCAGGGCATCTACATGGTGCGCGGCAAGCCGCTGGTCGAACTCATGTGTCAGCTGCTGTCGAACACGCGCGACATGTGCAAGGGCCGGCAGCTGCCGGTCATGTATCACTGGAACGCCGGCCGCATCTTCTCGATCTCCGGCAACCTGACTACCCAGTTCCCACAGGCGGTCGGCTGGGCCATGGCCGCTGCGATCCGCAACGAAGATCACATCGCCTGCACCTGGATCGGTGAAGGCTCGAGCGCCGAGGCGGATTTCCATCACGGCATCATCTTCGCCGCCGTCCACCAGGCGCCGGTGATCATGAACATCGTCAACAATCAGTGGGCGATCTCGACATTCCAGGGCACGGCGGGCGGCGAACAGCGATCGTTCGCGGCGCGCGGCCCGGGTTACGGCATCGCGGGCATCCGTGTCGATGGCAACGATTTCCTCGCGGTGTACGCGGTCACGCAGTGGGCCGCGCAACGCGCGCGCACCGGCGGTGGGCCGACGCTCATCGAGCTCGTCACCTATCGCGCGTCGGCGCATTCGACCAGCGACGACCCGACGCGTTACCGCCCCAAGGACGACTACGAACACTGGCCGCTCGGCGACCCGGTAGATAGATTGAAGCATCACCTGATCGCGCGTGGCGAGTGGAGCGAGAAACAACACAAGGAGCTGCATGCCGAGCTCGATGCGCAGGTGGTCACCGCCTGGAAGGAGGCCGTGCAGTTCGGCGCGCTGAACGAAGGCCCGCGTCTCGATCGCCACCTCATGTTCGAAGACGTCTACAAGGAGCTGCCCGAAAATCTGCGCCGGCAGAGCGAGCAGCTGGCCGAAGAAATCAAACTCAACGTCGAGCTCGGGCTCGCCGCGCCGCAGGAGTAGATGGGCGTGGCACAGATGAACATGATCCAGGCCCTGAATTCCGCCATGGACGTCATGATGGGACGCGATGCGTCCGTCGTCGTGATGGGCGAAGACGTAGGTTATTTCGGCGGCGTGTTCCGCGTCACCGACGGCTTGCAGAGAAAGTACGGCGATCAGCGCGTGCTCGACTCGCCGATCTCCGAAGGCGGCATCGTCGCCACGGCCATCGGCATGGCGGTCAACGGTTTGAAGCCGGTCGCGGAAATCCAGTTCGCGGACTACATCTATCCGGCGGTCGACCAGATCGCGAGCGAACTTGCGCGTATCCGTTATCGCAGCGCGGGCGACTTCTCCTCGTCGGTGGTGATCCGCGCGCCGTGCGGCGGCGGCATCCGCGGCGGGCAGACCCACTCGCAGAGCCCCGAAGCCATCTTCACGCATATCTGCGGCGTGAAAGTCGTGATGCCCAGCAATCCTTACGACGCCAAGGGATTGTTGATCTCGGCCATCGAAGACGAAGACCCGATCATCTTCTTCGAGCCCAAACGCATCTACAACGGACCTTTCGACGGCGACCCTAACAAGCCCGCGGTGCCGTGGAGCACGCACGCAAAAGGCAACGTGCCCGAAGGTCACTACAAGGTGCCGATCGGCAAGTGCGACATCGTGCGGCCGGGAGAACAGGTGACCATCGTCACGTACGGCACGATGGTGTATGTCTGCGAAGCCGCCGCGAAGAAGCTCAACATCGACGCCGAGATCATCGACGTGCGCACGATGTCGCCGCTCGACATCGACCCGATCTGTTCTTCTGTCAAAAAGACCGGCCGTTGCGTGGTCGCCCACGAAGCCACCCGTTTTTCGGGCTTCGGCGCGGAACTGTCCGCCAGCATTCAGGAAGAATGTTTCTGGTACCTCGAGGCGCCCATCCAGCGCGTCGCCGGCTGGGATACCCCATACCCGCACGCGTTCGAATGGGAGTATTTTCCCGGACAAGCACGAGTGGCGCTCGCATTGCGCGCAGCCATGGGCCAGGAATAGGGGAACGCCATGGGCCGTTACGTTTTCAAGATGCCGGATCTCGGCGAGGGCATGGTCTCCGCCGAAGTGGTCGCCTGGCACGTGAAGCCGGGGGACCTGGTGCAGGAAGACCAGGTGATGTGCGAAGTCATGACCGAAAAGGCCGCGGTGGAAATGCCCGCGCCGGTCACGGGCCGCATTCTTTCGATCCAGGGCGAGCCCGGCGACATGGTCGCCGTGGGTTCGGAACTGGTGGTGTTCGATACGGACGCCACCTCTGCCGCTGCGGGCGCGGAACCCAGCGCGAAGGTTGCGGCGCCTCCGCCGGTGGCTCCAAAGGCCGCTGGTGAAAAGCAACAGATCGCCGCCGCTGCGAACGGCGCCAATTCCAATGGCGCCGGCTCCAATGGAACCGGAACCCACAAGGCGGGGCGCGTCATGGTATCGCCGGCTTCGCGCCGCCGCGCCGTCGAAGCGGGCCTCGACCTAACTACCGTTTCGGGCACCGGGCCCGCGGGCCGCATCGAGCCGGGCGACATCGATTCCGCGCTGGCCGCGGGCGCCGCGCGTGGTGCCACGCCCTCGATGAGTGCGCGCGCCAATGCCACTCGCGAGCCGCGCGCCGGTACCGAGGAAGTGAAGATCATCGGCCTGCGCCGCGTGATCGCCGAGCGGTTGACCGAGTCCGCCAAGAGCATTCCGCAATACTCCTACGTGGAAGAGGTCGATCTCACGCGCCTCGACGGCCTGCGCAAACATCTGAACGATCGCCGGCCGGCGTCCGCGCCGCCGCTCACGTTCCTGCCGTTCATCGTGGCCGCGCTCGCGCGCGTGCTGGACCGGTTCCCGCAGTGCAATGCGTTGTACGACACCCCGCGTGGCGTGCTCGTCAAACACAAGGCCGTGCACGTGGGCATCGCCACGCAGACCCCGCAGGGTCTCAAGGTGCCGGTGGTGCGCAACGCCGAGTCGCGCGCCTTACATGATCTCGCCGCCGAGATCCGCCGGGTCTCCGAAGCCGCGCGCAACAACAAGTCGCCGCGCGACGAACTCACGGGCTCCACCATCACGATCACGAGTCTCGGGAAGTTGGGCGGTATCGCCTCGACGCCGATGATCAACATGCCCGAGGTGTCGATCATCGGCATCAACAAGGCCATCGAACGGGCGGTGGTCGTCGACGGCCAGATCGTCGTGCGACTGATGATGAATCTGTCGTCGTCGTTCGATCATCGCTTCGTCGACGGCTTCGATGCGGCCTCGATGATCCAGGCATTGAAGGATCTGCTCGAGCAGCCGGCCACGATCTTCATCGACGGCTGAGGCGGACTTGCGGTTCCTGCCGCTTCTCGCGTTGTTGTGTACGAGCGCCGCGCATGCCGTCATCGCCGACAAACCCGGCATGCCGCAGGTCCGCGTCGAAGTCTCGCGGCGTGGCGACGAGTGGAGCGCCGAGTTCCAGTTCGATCGGGAAGTCGCCGCCTGGGTGTTCCCGCGCTCCGACCAGACCGCCGATGGCGGCAAGCCCTGGCGCGAAAACAGCTGGACGGTTGAAACGCGCGGCGTGAACCTCACGCGTCGCGGCTCATACGATGTGTTCGAGGCGGATCGCGGCGATGTCCCGCAGCGCGTCCGCGTCCGCTTCAAGCCAGTCGCCAAACGCCTGCAGGCGGACTATCCACCCGCACTGCAATTCACCGACGGCTCCGTCGCGTTATACGTCGCGCAATTCGACCTGTTCCCGATGGATTCGATCTCGAAGGTGCGGGCGTTGCCGGACGACCTCAACAACCAGGTCGTGCCGGCCGCCGAGCTGCACTACCTGTTCGTCGACAGTGTGGGCCCGGTGTTGCTGGAGGGAAAACGCGCGGCCGTCGCCGCCACCACCGACAAGGACACCTACGTCCTGTTCGGCACCACCCGGCCGATCGAAACTCCCTACATGGTCGGCGTCCTCGATCCCGAACTACCCGGCTGGATAAAGGATTCCGTTTCGGCCGCCGTGCCGGCCTTGTTGTCGCGTTACACGCAGGAGCTCGGCAAGCTGCCCGACGTGAAGCCCACGATCATGATCAGCTGGGCCGGGCCGACGCCCATGCTGGTGGCGCGCGCCGGCAGCGCATTGCACGGCCTCATCGTCATGACTTACGAAGGCACCGGCATGCTCGTGGAGACTGCCGAGCAACGGGCGCAGGGTCTGTGGTTCATCGCTCACGAAGCCGCGCATTTCTGGCTCGGCCAGACGGTGTCCTATCAATACGCACGCGATGCGTGGATCACGGAAGGGGGCGCCGACTTGTTAGCCATCCGTTCGGTGGCCGAAGCGGACCCCACCTACGATCCGCGCGTCGAGCTCGATCGTTCCATCGCGGACTGTATCGCGCTGACCCGCCGCCACGGCGTCGAGAGCGCTCGCGATCGCAACGAACACCGCGCCTATTACGCCTGTGGAGCGGTATTCGGATTGGTGGCGGAGGCCGGTTCGGGCCGCTCGTTCTACAAGTTCGTCCGCGCGCTGATCGATGCCAACCGCGCCGACGGCATCGTCTCGCGGGCAGAGTGGCTGGCGGCCCTCGATAGCGCGACGCGCAAGCCCGACCTGTCGCGCGACATCGCGCGCCTGCTCGACCGGGGCGTCCCCGATCCGGGCGAGTTCATCGCCGAACTGCTGGGCCGGTCAGGCGTGGACTTCACGCTGGACGCGGCCGGCATCCCAAAGCTGCGCTGACGCCCCGCAGCACCTACAGGAAACTGTGCGCCGGTTCCGCCGGCCTGTTCAGACTGCTGGATACAGTCCCCCCATGCATTCGCGCTGCAAAAAATGCCTGTATTGCGGACTCATCCAGTTCGTGAGCCTCGGCGATCCGCCGCCGGTCACAAAGTGGAAACGGCCGGTGCTGCTGGTCGCGGGACTCGCGTTGACGGTCTGCACGGTGCTGGCGCTGCGCTTCGCCTGGGAACGCAACGACGGCTCGTTCTTCGCTGCAGTGTCGATCATCGTGATGATGGTGGGCTTGCTCGGTGTCGTGATCTCGGTTCGCGGCTGCGATGTTTGCGTGGCGCGGTACCTGGGCAAGACGATATGAAAGAGCCCTGCACATTGAAGACGAGTCGCGTCGTGAAGCCACGCCAGCTCGTGCTGCGTGGCAAGAGGCGCTCGGGCTGTCGATACGCGACCATCTGGGCTTGTCAGGGAACGGGCGACTACGCGCGCCGAACCGCCACCCGCCCTTAAGTCCTGCGACAATGCGCTGCATATGGCAGCGCCCGATAAAACCCGATTCTGGAATCAGGCGGCGGGAACGAAAAAATTCACGCACCCGCTCGATCACGCGCGTTTCACGAACGCGCTCTCACGCGACGCGGACATCCTCGACTTCGGTTGCGGCCAGGGACGTCTGTGCGCCGAGCTCGCGGAGCTCGGCTTCCGGCGCGTCGTAGGGGTCGATTCCTCGCCCGAGATGGTCCGGGCCGCAGGCCGGGTGTGCCCCGACTTCATTTTCGCGGTGAACGATGGGGGCCGGTTGCCCTTCCGCGCGGATAGTTTCGACGCCGTGTTGCTGTTCGCCGTGCTGACCTGCATTCCCGACGACGCAGCGCAAAAAAATTTGCTGGCCGAGCTCAAACGGACCCTGCGTCCCGGTGGTCTATTGCTGATCAGCGATTACCCGCTACAGACCGATGCGCGCAACCTGGAACGTTACGCGAAGTTCGCGAATGAGGCGGGCGGTTACGGCTCGTTCCGCTTGCCCGAGGGAACGCTGCTGCGCCATCACCGGCGCGAGTGGTTCACCGAATTGCTCGCGGGTTTTGAAATCGGCGAATTCATCGAGCTGGACGCGATGACGATGAATGGCAATCCGGCGCGCATCGCCCAGCTGTGGTGCCGCAAAGCCGGCTGAACGGGGGGCGGCGACGGCAAGGCCTGGGGCAAGGCCGACTCGGTGATGGCGTCCGCACTGCCGAAAGCGCCCATTTCTAAAAACCGGTAGAGAGAGGATAGTTGGCGGGCACGGAATTCCGGGTCCGAGGCGCAATCCATGGCCCACACGTTCGACATCCGCTTCGCCCGTTCGGCGGGTTTTGCGGCGCTGCTCGAAGCGCCGACCAACAGTTTTCGCTGGACCGGAAGCGGCCGCCTGAGCATCGACGCCCAGGGCGTCAGCGTCGCGGTGAAACGCGGGTTGTTGTCCTTGTTAGCCCGCAATCGCAAGCGACGTATTCCGGCCGCGGATATCAAGGAAGTGATCCGCGAAGGCGAATCGTTGCGGGTCGAGTTCACCACTAGCGGCGAAAGCGCGCCCGCGTCGCTGCTGTTCTGGGCCCGCGATCGGGACACCGCCGCGCAGATCGTCAGTCTGCTGCCGACCACGCGCACGGTGGAACTCGAGCACAGTACCAATCCGCGCCAGAAAAAATTCCGTTCACACCTGCGCGCGTGGGCAATGACCGCAATCGTCTGCGCGCTCGGCGCCACGCTTGCCTGGCAGCTCTTGCGCACGCCGGCAACGCAGCAGGCGGCCCCGGTGGCGCAGCGCCCGATCTTCGACGTGCCGTCAGTGACCGTCCCGGTACTCACCAATGACTTAACCGAACAGCGCACCGCCAGTTCTACGCTCGCAAAGGATGGCGCCGAGCCCTTCATCGTCGAAGTGCCGATGCCGCCGCTTCGAATGCCGGTGATGCCACTGCAGGACGTCATCCCGCTCGAGAAGGGCACGCCGGCCTACCGGATCGCGCGCTGGCATCTGAAGACTTTCGAATCCGAGGCCGCGACGCTGTGGGCCGAATACCGCGTCGAGCGCGATCAACTGGCCTCACGAAAACTGCCGGCCCACATATTTGCCGAGCATCTTGAAGCGCTGGAACTGCGCTGGTGGAATGTGACCTTCCGCATCCTCGACAGCCGCGAACTCGACGCTCCCGATCTGGTGGACCTCCGCGCGTCCCTGTTGGGCGCGGCCCGCAACTGGCGCGGATTTCTGCACGGTTATGCCAGAGGCCTGCGCGACGGAGATCACCTGGCCATCGCCGCGTCGTTCGACCAGCTGGCGATCGCGGAGGAACAACAGGCGCGCGCCCGGCAATTTGCGCGTTAGCCCAAGGAAGGGTCCGGCAACTTCTGCCGCATCAACACCAGCTCTTCAGCGGCGGTGGGATGCAACGCCACCGTACTGTCCCACTGCGTCTTCGTGAGCCCGGCCTTCACCGCGACCGCGGCGAGTTGCACCATCTCCGGCGCGTCTTCTCCCGCGATGTGCACGCCTAACAACTTATCGGTTTTGCGGTCGACCACGAGTTTCATCAACGTGCGTTCCTGGTTGCCCGCCAGCATGTTGCGCATCGGGCGGAAATTCGTGCGGTAGACGTCGACTTCGCCGTGGCTGCGGCGCGCATCGGATTCCGCCAGGCCCACAGTGCCGATCGGCGGACGGCCGAACACCGCGCTCGGCACGGTCGAGTGATCCACCGGCGTCGGGCGTTTGTTGTAGACGGTGTCGGCGAACGCGTGACCATCGCGGATCGCCACCGGCGTGAGATTCATCCGGTTGGTCACGTCGCCGATCGCGTAGATAGACGGCACGTTGGTCTGCGAGAATTGATCGACGATCACCGCGCCCGCGTCATCGAGTTTGACGCCGGCGTTTTCCAACCCGAGCCCGGCGGTGTGCGGCAGGCGGCCGATCGCATGCATGACCACGTCCGCGTCCACGGTTTCGCCGTTCGAGAGCGTGACCCGCAAAGCTTCGCTCTTCTCGATCTTCGTGACCGTGGTCTTCATCGAGAGGCGCAGGCCGGCGCGTTCCGCCTCGATGTGCATGTGCGCGCGCAGGTCATCGTCGAAACCGCGCAGGATGCGATCGCCCCGGTGCACGACGTGCGTCTCGGCGCCGAGGCCGTGAAAGATGTTCGCGAACTCGAGCGCGACATACCCGCCGCCCACGATGAGCACGCGCCGCGGAAATTTCTCGAGCAGGAACGCCTCGTTCGAGGTGATGCCTAGTTCGTAGCCTGGCAGGTCGTCCGGCACCAGCGGGCGGCCGCCGGTCGCGACGAGAATGCGTTCGGCCGAGAGCTCGCTGCCGGATTTCTTGAGCTTCACCCTGTGCGCGTCGACGATCTCGGCGCGTTCCTCGAACGCGGTGACGTTAGCCTTGGCGAGATTGCTGGTGTAGAGGCCGGACAGGCGCGTGACTTCGTTCTGCACATTGTCGCGCAGCGCCTTCCAGTCGAAAGTCGCCTCCTTGACGGTCCAGCCGTAGCCGGCTGCGTCCGCGAAGGCCTGGGCGAACTCCGAGCCATACACCAGGAATTTCTTTGGCACGCAGCCGCGGATGACACAGGTGCCGCCGATACGGTATTCCTCGGCGACCGCGACACGCGCGCCGGCTTGAGATGCGATACGCGCCGCGCGCACGCCGCCCGAGCCCGCGCCGATGACGAACAGGTCGTAGTCGTATTTCATGGCACGATACTAGCCTGACTCCCATCGAGGTCTCGACCGGAAGTGCGCTATCGGGTTCTCACGTTATTGGCGCTGATCCTGTCAGGTTGTCAGATGCCTCAATTGAATCCGGGCCGGGTATCGGCCGTGGCGATCGGCGCGCATGCGGGCTGGTTTCGTCGGGTGAACGGACGCTGGCCGGCGAACTGTCGCCGATGATCAGGCTCAGGATGTTCGGCTTCAAATGTCCGGGAGAGGGAATACCGCTGTGAACAGATTCAATGCATTCCGGATTCACGAAGTCAGCGGAAAGGTCTGCGCGCGTTTCGACGAAATCACGCTCGATGACTTGTCGCCAGGCGAAGTGGTGATCCGGGTGGCCTACTCGGACATCAACTACAAGGACGCGCTGGCCGCGACCGGAGCGGGGAAGATCCTGCGGCGTTATCCACTCGTGGGCGGCATCGACTTGTCGGGCGTGGTGGTCTCGTCCGAAGACGGGCGATTTCGGCCAGGCGATCCGGTGCTCGTCACCGGCAGCGGCCTGTCGGAAACAGTAGATGGGGGCTACGCCGAGTTCGCGCGTGTGCAGGCCGAGAGCGTGATCCCGATGCCGGCCGGGCTCGACGGGTTGCGCGCAATGCAGTTGGGCACCGCGGGCTTCACCGCTGCGCTTGCGATCACCCGGATGGAACGAAACGGGCAGGCGCCGGACCGCGGGCCGATCGTCGTCACCGGCGCCACCGGTGGTGTCGGCAACCTCGCCATCGACATGCTGGCCGCGCGGGGTTACGAGGTGGTCGCGGTCACCGGCAAGGCCGATTCGGTCGAGTACCTGAAGTCGTTAGGCGCTAGCAAAGTGGTGATGCGCGACGAATTCGCGCTCGGCACCAAACCTCTCGAGGCCGCGCGTTTCGCCGGCGCCATCGATAGTGTCGGCGGTGAAATGTTGGCGGGGCTGACGCGGCAGGTCGATTTCTGGGGAAATATCGCCAGCATCGGCCTGACCGGCGGCTTCGAGCTCAAGACCACGGTGCTGCCGTTCATCCTGCGCGGCATCAACCTGCTGGGCATCAACTCCTCGGCGACCCGGCGCGCCGAGCGGCTCGAGGTCTGGCAACGCATCTCGACCGATCTCGCGCCCCGGCATCTCGCGCGCATCGCTAGCAGGAGCATCGGGTTCGCGGCGCTTCCGCCTGCGTTCCAGGCCTACATCGACGGAAAAGTTACCGGTCGCACCGTAGTTAAGATCGCCGCGCAGCCGTAAACTGCCGGCAACATGAATTCTTCCAGATCCGCCCCCGCAAGCGCGGGCGCCAGACTCCGCGCCGCCATCGAGGCCGAAAAGCCACTGCAGGTGGTCGGCGCCATCAACGCCTACGCCGCGCGTATGGCGGAAGCCACCGGCTTTCGCGCGCTCTATCTATCGGGTGGCGGTGTTGCGGCCAATTCACTCGGCTTGCCCGACCTCGGCATCAGCACGATGGACGACGTACTGATCGACATCCGGCGTATCACCGAGGCATCGACGCTGCCGCTGCTGGTCGATGCCGACACGGGCTGGGGTGGTGCGTTCAACATCGCGCGCACCGTGCGTTCGTTCATCAAGGCAGGCGCCGCCGGCATGCACATCGAAGACCAGGTGCAGTCGAAGCGTTGCGGCCATCGGCCCGGCAAGGAAGTCGTGCCCATCGAAGAGATGACCGACCGCGTGAAAGCCGCGGTGGATGCACGCACTGAGCCAGGTTTCGTCATCATGGCGCGCAGCGACGCGTTGGCGAGCGAAGGCCTCGACAAGATGATCGAACGGCTGGTTGCCTGCGTCGCCGCTGGTGCGGACGCGGTCTTTCCAGAGGCCATCACCGACCTGCCGATGTATCGCAAGGTCCGCGACGCGGTGAAGGTGCCGGTGCTCGCCAACATCACCGAATTCGGCAAGACACCTTTATATACGCGCGAAGAACTCGGCAGCGTCGGTGTCGACATCGTGCTGCATTGCTGTTCCGCCTATCGCGCGATGAATCTCGCCGCGCTCAAGATGTACGAGGCGATCCGCAGGGACGGCACGCAGAAAAACGTCGTCGGTTCCATGCAGACGCGCGACGACCTGTACAAGTTTCTCGACTATCACGCGTACGAGCAGAAACTCGACGTGTTGTTCTCGGCGGAGAAAGGGGAGAAGAAATGACTCCGAACGACGCAGCCCCCGCGGGCGGACCCAAGCCGAAGAAATCCGTCGCGTTGTCCGGCGTCACCGCCGGCAATACCGCGTTGTGTTCCGTCGGTCGCAGCGGCAACGATCTGCATTATCGCGGCTACGACATCCTCGAAGTCGCCGAGACCTGCGATTTCGAGGAGATCGCCTATCTATTGATACACGGCCGGCTGCCCAACAAGGCGCAGCTCGCCGCGTACCAGACCAAGCTCAAGAACCTGCGCGGCCTGCCCGCGCCGGTGCGCGCGGTGCTCGAACAGCTGCCGGCCGCAGCGCATCCGATGGATGTCATGCGGACCGGCGCATCCGCCATGGGTTGCGTGTTACCCGAGAGGGACGATCACGATCCGGCCGGCGCGCGCGAGATCGCCGACCACCTCGTGGCGTGTTCCGGATCGATGCTCTGTTATTGGTATCACTTCTCGCACAACGGCCAGCGTATACACGTCGAAACGGACGACGATTCCGTCGGCGGGCATTTCCTGCACCTGCTGCACCGGCGTTCGCCGCCGGGTAGTTGGGTGCGCGCGATGCACACCTCGCTGAATCTGTACGCCGAACACGAGTTCAATTCGTCCACGTTCACCGCGCGGGTGATTGCCGGCACGGGTTCCGATATCTACTCGTCGATCACCGGCGCCATTGGCGCATTGCGCGGCCCGAAACACGGTGGCGCGAACGAAGTGGCCCTGGTGATCCAGGAGCGTTACGAGGACGCGGACGAAGCCGAGGCGGACATCCGCAGGCGCGTGGCCAACAAGGAAATCGTGATCGGTTTCGGGCACCCGGTGTACACCGTGTCCGATCCGCGCAACGTGATCATCAAGCGCGTGGCCGAGAAGTTGGGCAAGGAGGCCGGTGACATGAAGCTCTACCAGGTGGCGGAACGGATCGAATCCGTGATGATGGACGTCAAGAAGATGTTCCCCAATCTCGATTGGTACAGCGCGGTGAGTTATCACCTGATGGGGATTCCCACCGCCATGTTCACGCCGTTGTTCGTGATGGCCCGCATCACCGGCTGGAGCGCTCACGTCATCGAGCAACGCGAGGACGGCAAGATCATCCGCCCGGCGGCAAACTACACCGGACCTGACAACCGGAAATTCGTCCCGCTCGACCAGCGCGTCTGAGGGCCTGGGCACGTGGACTTCCTGGGCGTAATCAAATCCGGGCCCGAACTACCGCCGCTCGAGCGGACGGCGTGGGTCGCACTGATTCCAACTCACGCGGGTCTGTTCCTCGTCCCGCCGAAGCAGGGAACGAATCCCTTCACGCGTGAGCCGATGATGTTTTTCGCGGGGGCCGACACGGCTCACATCGTCCAGGCCGGAAAACCGATTGGAAAGATGGACTGGTCTCCCGATGGCTCCGACAGCATTGCCGTGTGGAGCGCCGACGCCGGTTCGATCGAGGCCATCGGCGGCATCGCGACGGACGTGGCGGCACGACTTGGCGCGATCTATGTGCGCCAGCAGGAATAGAATGCGCGCCATCATTTCCCGGGGCTTTCGCTAGATGTCATCCCACGATTACAAATCCGCGCAACGGCCGCAGCCCGACGATCTCCTGGTCGCGATCGCGGACTACACGAAGAACTACCAGGTAGATAGCGCACAGGCATACGACACCGCGCGTTACTGCCTGATGGACACGCTGGCCTGCGGCTTTCAGGCGTTGAAGTATCCGGCCTGCACGAGGTTGCTAGGGCCGGTCGTGCCTGGCGCCACCATGCCGGGCGGCGCGCGCGTGCCGGGCACCAGTTACGAACTCGATCCCGTCATGGGCGCCTTCAGCATCGGCGCGATGGTGCGCTGGCTCGACTTCAACGACACCTGGCTCGCGGCGGAGTGGGGCCACCCATCCGACAATCTCGGCGCCATCCTGGCCGTGGCCGACTATCTATCGCGCCGCGCCATCCTGCTGGGCGAAAAGCCGCTGACCGTGCGCGACGTGTTGACCGCCATGATCAAGGCGCACGAGATCCAGGGCGTGCTCGCGCTTGAAAACTCCTTCAATCGAGTCGGCCTCGATCACGTCCTGCTGGTGCGCGTCGCGTCGACCGCCGTCGCCACCGCTATGTTGGGCGGCTCGATGGAGCAGATCGTCAACGCGCTCTCGAATGCCTGGATCGATGGCGGCGCACTGCGCACCTATCGGCACGCGCCCAACACGGGTTCGCGCAAGAGCTGGGCCGCGGGAGACGCGACCAGCCGCGCGGTGCGCCATGCATTGTTCGCGCTCAAGAACGAAATGGGTTACCCCTCCGCTTTGTCCGCGAAAACCTGGGGTTTTCAGGACGTCCTGTTCAAGGGCAAACCCCTGACGCTGGCCCAGCCGCTCGGCAGCTACGTCATGGAAAACATCCTGTTCAAGATCAGTTTCCCGGCCGAGTTCCACGCGCAAACCGCGGTGGAATGCGCGATGGCGCTGCATCCGAAGGTGAAGGACAAACTCGCGCTCATCGACAAGATCCTGATCGAGACCCAGGAGCCCGCCGTGCGCATCATCGACAAGACCGGCCCGCTTTCGAATCCGGCGGATCGCGATCATTGCATTCAATACATGGTGGCCGTGCCGCTCATCTTCGGCCGCCTGACCGCCGCGGACTACGAAGACGACATCGCCACTGACCCGCGCGTCGACATGCTGCGTGCGAAGATGCAGGTGAAGGAAAACACCCACTTCACCAAGGAATACTACGAGCGCGACAAACGCCACATCGGCAACGCGCTGCAGATCTCCTTCACCGATGGTTCGCCCGGGCTCGAAGTGAGCATCGATTTCCCCGTGGGTCATCGCAAGCGCCGCGCGGAGGGCATTCCGCTGCTGGTGCGGAAGTTCGAGGCATCGGTGGCTGCGCACTATCCACCCAAACAGAGCGAGGCGCTGAAAGCGCTGTTCGCGCGCCCGGATCTGGACGCGCTGCCGGTGAACGAGTTCATGGCGCAACTCGTGGCCAACTGATCCGCCGATGACTAACAACCTTGACGAGGCCGCCTGGAAATCCAGACTGGATTCCGGCGCGAAGACGCTGGGAGTCGAACTGGACGAATCGCAGCTCGACCTCCTGTGGCGTTACGGCGTGATGCTGCGCGAGCGCAACGAACACGTGAACCTCACTTCGATCGTGTCGCCGGAGGGCATCCTGCAGCTCCACATGCTGGACAGCCTGACGCTCGTCCCGCACCTCGGCGCAGCGCGGCGCATCATCGATGTCGGTACAGGCGGGGGCTTTCCCGGCATTCCGCTCGCCGTCGCCCAGCCGCAGCGCGAATTCACGCTGATCGACGGCACCCAGAAGAAGATCCGCTTCGTCGCCGAGGGCATCGCGGCGCTCGACATCCGCAATGCGCGCGCACACGCGGCGCGCGCCGAGAATTACGAAGGCGAGAAGGACTTCGACCTGGTGGTGGTGCGCGCGGTGGGTTCGCTCGCCGACGTTCTACATAACGCCGGACACCTGGTGGGGCCCGCGGGCCGGTTGCTCGCGATGAAGGGCAAGCTGAACGAGGAAGAAATCAACGCGGTGCCGCGCGGCTGGTCCGGTGAAGTTTTTTCACTGCGGATCCCCGAGCTCGACGCGGAACGCCACCTTGTCGCTCTCACGCGTCTCAAGGCGGTGGCGCGGACGCCGAAAAAATAAGCGGAACAGCCGCGCTTATACACGGGGTAAGATCGCCGCCATGAAGCGCATCATCGCGGTTGCGAACCAGAAAGGCGGCGTCGGCAAGACGACCACCGCGGTGAATCTCGCGGCGTCGTTCGCCGCCACGCGCCGCCGCGTGCTGCTCATCGACATCGATCCGCAGGGCAACGCCACCATGGGCTGCGGTGTCGAGAAATCCCAGATCCAGCGCGGCACCGGCGATGTGTTGTTAGGCGAGGCAGATGCCGCCTCCGTCATCATCGCGCTCGAATCGACGCCCGGCCTGTCGCTCATGCCTTCGAACCAGGACCTGACCGCCGCCGAGGTCCGCCTCCTAACTACCATGGCGGGCCGCGAGCTGCGGCTGCGCAACGCGCTCAAGCCGATCCAGGATCAGTTCGAAGTCATCATCATCGACTGCCCGCCTGCTTTGAACATGCTCACGCTGAATGCGCTGGTCGCCGCGCAGAGCGTGTTGATCCCGATGCAATGCGAGTATTACGCGCTCGAAGGCCTGACGGCGCTGGTCGGCACCATCGAGCAGATCAAGGCGTCGGTGAGTCCGGAGCTCGAGATCGAGGGAATCCTGCGCACGATGTTCGATCCGCGGAACAACCTCGCGAACGAAGTCTCGAGCCAGCTCATCAGCGTGTTCGGCGACAAGGTCTTCCGCACCATCGTGCCGCGCAACGTGCGGCTCGCCGAAGCGCCGTCGTTCGGCAAACCGGTCCTGCAGCACGACAAGGATTCGCGCGGCGCGTTGGCTTACCTGGCACTCGCCGGCGAGATGCTGCGCAAGGACGACGATGCGGCCGTCGAGCCCGGAGCGCCCCCGCCGCCCGCCGAAACCGCCGCCCCCGAAAGCGAGCACCCGCTGAATTGACGGGAACTGGCTCCACGGGGACTGGCTCCACGGGGACTGGCTCCAATTTACGTCCGTAAATTGGTGCCTGTCCCCATTCCCCCTTCCCCGACCCCTGAAGAAGTAAGGAGTCAAGCACAAATTTGCAGAGCCAAATTTGAGCCAGACCCCCTATCATTGATTCATGAGCCAGAAGAAACCGGTCATGGGACGAGGCCTCGAAGCCCTGCTCGGCCAGATGTCCAACCGGCCTGGGCCCGCGCCGGCAACCTCCGATTCAAGTGCTCCGCCCACTCCTCCCGCCAAGCTCCCCGGCGACGAACTCGCCCATCTCCCGCTCGATCTCCTGCAACGCGGTAAATACCAGCCGCGCGTCGATATGCGTCAGGAATCGCTCGAAGAGCTCGCCGCATCGATCAGGGCGCAAGGCGTCATCCAGCCGATCGTCGTGCGCGCCGTCGATGGGGCCGCGGCGGGTGGATCGCAGCGCTACGAAATCATCGCCGGCGAACGCCGCTGGCGCGCGGCGCAGATCGCCGGCCTCGCAACGGTACCCGCGGTCATCCGCAAGGTGCCGGACGAAGCTGCCATCGCGATGGCGCTCATCGAGAACATCCAGCGCGAAGACCTGAACCCGCTCGAGGAAGCACGCGCGCTCGAACGTCTCATCAGCGAATTCGGCATCACGCATCAGCAAGCCGCCGATGCGGTTGGCCGGTCGCGCGCGGCGGTTTCAAACCTGCTGCGCCTGCTCGAGCTCGCGCCCGAAATCACCGCGTACGTCGAAAATCGCGAACTCGAGATGGGTCATGCACGGGCGTTGCTCGGGCTCACGCAGCGGCGTCACCAGATCGAAGTCGGCACGCTGGTCGCGAAAAAAGGCCTGTCCGTGCGCGAGACCGAAGCGCTGGTCCGCAGCATGCTGGCGAAAGCGGCTGGCGGCAGCAGCGCGGCCAAGGATGCAAGTCCCCTCGACCCGAATGTGCGGCGGCTGCAGGACGAACTGTCCGAGAAACTCGGCGCCTCCGTTTCGATTCAGCACACCAGTTCGGGCAAGGGCAAAGTCGTCGTCAGCTACCACTCATTAGATGAGCTCGACGGGATCCTCGCGCACATTCAGTAAAGCGCTGGCCGCGCTCGCGTGCGTGGCCTTGTGCAGCTGCGCCGTGCGGCCGGAATTCGGCGACGCGCTGTTCACGGACGATTTCACCGCGGGCCTCGAGAACTGGCAGGTCGAAGCGGAAAAACCGGGTCGCATCGAAGCCGCCAACGGCGTGCTCGATATCGACGTGCCAGCCGGTGTCACCTTGTGGTTCAAGCCGAAACTTTCGGGTCGCGTTGCCATCGAGTTCGAGGCGACGGCGGTCGCGGCGGGCGGGCCCAACGACAAGGTCAGCGATCTCAACGTTTTCTGGATGGCAAACAACCCGGACGGCGTTGAACCTGTGTACGCCGCGCCGAGAAGCGGCGCCTTCGCGCAGTACAACAACCTGAGCACGTATTACGTGGGTCTCGGCGGCAATCGGAACACCACCACCCGGTTCCGCCGCTACGTGGGAGATCCGGAGATGCGTCCCCTGTTGCCGCAACACGATCTGTCGGCGCGGTCGGCGCTGCTGATGGCGAACCGGCGCCAGACCATCACGCTCATCGCGAACGGCAACAACATCGAATTCCGCCGAGACGGCCAGCCGCTGTTGAGGATGCGCGACCCCACGCCCTACACGAGCGGTTGGTTTGGCCTGCGTACCACCTGGAGTCATCTGCGGATCCAGAGCCTGCGCATCTATCAGCTGGAGGAATAGGGCTGGACGAACAGGCCGGATGAATAGGTAAAAATCCCCTGGGAATTCCGGCCTTTTTCTTCAGAACTGATGTTGAGTCTCCGGGGGTCGGCGTATATAATGCGCGCCCCTGGCCAAGGCACACGTAAGTCGTTGCCAAGCCACACAATTTTCGAACATCGTTGATTTTGCCTGCGACCGTCGCGGGCCCGGTTTCATGCTCGAAAGTTGTCGACTTGCAGTAGGAGTGTCGTGGTCACCCTTGAGTTGCCCCAAGCGAGGCGGCTGGCTGGAAGCGTAGTGCTCGGTCAGGTCGTCGTCACCCTCGTGGCCGCGGCAATTTGCTTCGCGGTCTGGGGTCGGGTTGCCGGCCTTTCGGCTCTCGTGGGCGGCGGGATCTCCGCGGCATCGAGCGCGGTGCTCGCCTTCTTCGCGTTCGGCTCGCCGGCCGGTGCCGGGGCGGAACGAGTGGCCCGCGCCTTTTATATCGGCGAAGGCCTGAAGCTCGCCGTGACGGTGGCGCTCTTCGTGTTGGTGTTTTTGACCCTCAAGGTCGCGTTCGCGCCGCTGTTCGGCGCTTACATTGCAACCTTGTTCGTTTATTGGATTGCTCTTGCGAATGCGTTGCCGCCCCTGGCCGGCACCGCGAGCGCGGCGAAGCGATAGGAATAGAGAAGAGATGGCAGCAGAAGTGGAAATGGCGGAACACGCGCAGACGTCGAACGAATACATCCGTCACCATCTGGCCAATCTCCAGCATGGCGAAGGGTTCTGGACCTTCAACCTCGACAGCATCTTCTTCTCCGTATTGCTCGGCCTGATCCTGATCGGCTTCCTGTACTCGGTGGCGCGCAAGGTCACCACCGGGGTGCCTGGCAAGGCGCAGCTGTTCGTCGAAGTGCTGGTCGATTTCGTCGACCAGCAGGTGCGTGACACTTTCCACGGCACCAGCAAGATCATCGCGCCACTCGCGCTCACCATCTTCTGCTGGATCTTGCTGTTCAACCTGATGGACGTCGTGCCCGTCGACCTGCTGCCGCAGATCGGCCACCAGGTCGGCCTCGAGCACCTGAAGGTCGTGCCCAGCACCGATCTCAACATCACGCTCGGCATGTCCATCACCGTATTCCTGCTGGTGATGTTCTACAGCGTGAAGATCAAGGGCGCCCGCGGCTTTGCCTGGGAGCTGCTCACGCATCCGTTCGGCAAGTGGATGATGCCGTTCAACCTGTTGCTGAACATCATCGAACACCTGGCGCGGCCGATGTCGCTCGGTCTGCGTCTGTTCGGAAATCTGTTCGCCGGGGAAATGATCTTTTTGCTGCTTGCCGTGCTCGGCGGCAGTTTCGCCATCAACACGTTTGGCGGCATTGGCGGCGCGATCGGTCAGCTGATCATGGGATCGGTGTGGGCCGTATTCCACATCCTGGTGATCCCGCTGCAGGCTTTCATCTTCATGGTGTTGACGATCGTGTACCTGGCACAGGCACACGAGACTCATCACTGATCGTCGTTAACAAGATTCTGGTTGGAGGAAAAATGGAACACGTTGCTGAATACGCTCACATTCAAGGTCTCACAGCTCTCGCCGTCGGCATCATCTTCGGCATGGGCGCGCTCGGAACCGCCATCGGCTTCGGTCTGCTCGGCGGAAAATTCCTGGAAGGCGCCGCGCGCCAGCCGGAATTGACCCCGGCTCTGCAGGTGAAGATGTTCATCGTCGCAGGACTACTCGACGCGGTCGCGATGATCGGCATCGGCTTCGCGCTGTTCTTCACGTTCGCGAACCCGTTCCTGGGCCCGCTCACCCCGGTCGCGCAGTAACAGTAGCTAGTCGCGGGAGACGCCGTTGAACATCAAAGCCACACTCATCGTCCAGATGCTGGTCTTCTTGATCTTCGTCTGGGTGGTGATGAAGTTCATCTGGCCGATCATTCTCGGCGCGATGAGCGAGCGCGAAAAGAAGATCGCCGCCGGGCTCGCCGCCGCGGAAGAAGGCCAGAAGGGTCTCTCCGAAGCGAACAGCCGCGCCGACGACGTGATCAAGGAAGCCCGCACCCGGGCGCTCGCGATCGAATCGCAGGCGCGCACGCAGGCCAACCAGATCATCGACGAAGCGCGCAAGGCCGCGAGCCTCGAGGGTGAGAAGGCATTGGCCAGCGCGAAGTCGCAGATCGATCTCGAAAGCAATCGTGCCCGCGATGCACTGCGTGGCCAGGTGGTAAGCCTGGCCGTTGCCGGTGCCAAGCGAGTGCTCGAGAGAGAGATCGACTCGAAGACGCACGGCGAATTGCTCGACCAACTCGCGGCGAAGCTCTAAGACATGGCAGAGCGCACCACCACCGCACGGCCCTACGCCAAAGCGATCTTCGCGCTGGCGCGCGAGGGGAGCAGCCTGGCGGCAACGTCGGCCAGCCTCATTCGCGCGGCCGAAGTCGTCGTCGACCCACGTGTGCACGCCTTGTTGGGCAGCCCGCACGTGACGCCGGCGCAATTGGCCGAGTTCGTTGCCGGTATTACCGGCGCGGGCCTCGACGAGAACGGCCGCAACTTCATCGCGTTGCTCGCGCAGAACCGCAGGCTCGGATTCCTCCCCGAGATCGCGGCGCTGTTCGAGCAGATGAAGGCTGAGGTGGAGAACGCAGTGGACGTCGAAGTGATCTCGGCGACTGCGCTCAACTCCGACCAGGAGAGCCGTTACGCCGCGGCGTTGCAGAAGAAACTGGGACGCACCGTGCGTCTGCACACCAAGGTCGACGGCACGTTGTTAGGCGGCGCCGTCCTCAAGGCCGGCGATCTCGTGATCGACGGCTCGATCAAGGGCCGGCTCGAACGTCTGGCTACTGAACTGACCGCATAAATTCAGGTACTACGAACATGTCCGTAAAAGCATCCGAAATCAGTGACCTCATCAAGTCACGCATCGAGAACTTCAAGTCCGCGAGCGAAGCGCGCAACGTCGGCACCGTCGTCACGGTGACGGACGGCATCTGCCGCATCCACGGCCTTGCGGATGTTCGCTACGGCGAAATGATCGAATTCCCGGGCAACGTGTTCGGCCTCGCGCTGAACCTCGAGCAGGATTCGGTCGGTTCGGTCGTCCTCGGCGACTACAAGGGCATCCGCGAAGGCGACACGGTGAAGACCACCGGCCGCATCCTCGAAGTGCCGGTAGGCCGTGAGTTGTTAGGCCGCGTCGTCGACGCGCTCGGCAACCCGATCGACGGCAAGGGCCCGCTCAAGACCACCAGGACCGCCCCCATCGAGCGGGTGGCGCCGGGCGTCATCTACCGCAAATCGGTGAGCCAGCCGGTGCAGACCGGTTACAAGGCCGTCGACTCGATGGTCCCGATCGGCCGAGGCCAGCGCGAACTCATCATCGGCGACCGCCAGACCGGCAAGACCGCGATGGCGATCGACTGCATCATCAACCAGAAGTCTTCCGGCATTAAGTGCGTCTACGTCGCCATCGGCCAGAAGCAGTCGACCATCGCAAACGTAGTGCGCAAGCTCGAAGAACACGGCGCGCTGGCGCACACCATCATTGTCGCCGCTTCCGCCTCGACGCCGGCCGCCATGCAGTACATCAGCGCGTACTCGGGCTGCACGATGGGCGAGTTCTTCATGGACAACGGTGAAGACGCCCTGATCATTTACGACGATCTGTCGAAGCAGGCCGTGGCCTATCGCCAGATCTCGCTGCTGTTGCGCCGTCCCCCGGGCCGCGAAGCGTACCCCGGCGACGTGTTCTATTTGCACAGCCGTCTGCTCGAGCGTTCCGCGCGCGTCAACGAGGAATACGTCGAGCTCGCGACCAAGGGCGCCGTCAAAGGCAAGACCGGTTCGCTCACGGGTCTGCCCATCATCGAAACGCAGGCCGGCGACGTGACCGCGTTCGTTCCGACCAACGTCATCTCGATCACCGACGGTCAGATCTTCCTCGAGACGGACTTGTTCAACGCCGGCATCCGCCCGGCCATGAACGCCGGCATTTCCGTGTCGCGCGTCGGTGGCGCCGCGCAGACCGACATCATCAAGCGTCTGGGTGGCGGCATTCGCCTGGCCCTCGCGCAGTACCGCGAATTGGCGGCGTTCTCGCAGTTCGCCTCGGACCTCGACGAAGCGACCCGCCGCCAGCTCGAGCGCGGCATCCGCGTCACCGAGATGATGAAGCAGAAGCAGTACGCGCCGCAGTCGGTGGCCGAAATGGCGCTGTCGATCTACGCGGTGAACAACGGCTACTTCGACAAGGTCGATCGCAAGAAGGTCGTGGATGCCGAAAACGCGTTGCAGAACTACGCGCGCAGCAGCCACAAGGCCACGATCGACGCGATCAATGCCGAGCCCGTGCTCAAGAAGCACGAAGCGGCGTTGAAGGCGCTGTGCGAAGGCTTCCAGAAAGACGGCGTGTTCTAAGAGAAGAAGTTAGATGCCCGGCACCAAAGAAATCCGCGCCAAGATCCTGAGCGTCAAATCGACGCAGAAGATCACCAAGGCCATGCAGATGGTCGCGACCAGCAAGATGCGTCGCGCCCAGGACCGCATGCGCCTGGCGCGTCCGTACGCCGAGAAGATTCGAGCTGTCATCGGCAACCTCACGCAGGCAAACCCTGACTACCGCTCGCCGTTCCTGGTCGAGCGCAGCGAAGTGAAAAACGTCGGCGTCATCGTGATTTCTTCCGATCGCGGTCTGTGCGGCTCACTCAACATCAACATTTTCAAGGCCGCGCTGCTCGCCATGCGCGACTGGCAGGCGAAGGGCGCCAAGGTCTCGATGTGCCTCATTGGCAGCAAGGCGTCGGCGTTCTTCCGCCGCCTGCCGAACCCGATCCTTGCGAACACGCAGGGGCTGGGCGATCGCCCGCACATCAAGGATCTGATCGGCACGGTCAAGGTCATGCTGGACGCGTACAAGGACGGCAGCATCGATCGGCTGCTGCTCGTGCACTCGCATTTCGTCAGCACGATGGCCCAGAAGGCCGAAGTCCTGCAGCTGCTGCCGGTCGAACCGATGGACGGCGCGGATCTGCAGGAACATTGGGATTACATCTACGAACCCGATGCCAGCGCGATCCTCGATGGCGTGCTCATGCGCTACATCGAAGCGCAGGTGTATCGCGGCGCGGTGGAGAACGTCGCCAGCGAAATGGCGGCCCGCATGATCGCCATGGGCGCGGCATCGGACAACGCCGGCAAGCTCATCGGCGAGCTCCAGCTCATCTACAACAAGGCCCGCCAGGCTGCGATCACCAAGGAATTGGCCGAGATCGTCGGTGGCGCGGCTGCCGTTTGAAGACGGACAAGTGATCGCGCGCGGCGCGTAAGCAAAGAATTAGTTAGAGGTTAGTGAACATGGCTCAAGGCAAAATTACCCAGATCATCGGCGCCGTCATCGACGTGGAATTTCCGCGCGACTCGATCCCGAAGATCTACGAAGCGCTCAAGCTCAAAGACGTGGAACTCACGCTCGAAGTGCAGCAGCAGCTCGGCGACGGCGTCGTTCGCACGATCGCCATGGGTGCCTCGGAAGGGTTGAAGCGCGGCCTCGCCGTGGAAGCCACCGGCAAGCCGATCAACGTTCCTGTCGGCCAGGCGACGCTCGGCCGAATCATGGACGTGCTGGGCACGCCGCAGGACAACCGGGGTCCGGTCGCCGCGAAGTCCACGCTGCCGATCCACCGTCCCGCCCCGTCGTACGACGAACAGGCCGGCGGTCAGGATCTGCTCGTCACCGGCATCAAGGTCATCGACTTGCTGGTGCCATTCGCCAAGGGCGGCAAGGTCGGCCTGTTCGGCGGCGCCGGCGTCGGCAAGACCGTGAACATGCTCGAGCTCATCAACAACATCGCCAAGCAGTACTCGGGTCTTTCCGTGTTCGCAGGCGTCGGTGAGCGTACCCGCGAAGGCAACGATTTCTATCACGAGATGGCCGAGTCGGGCGTCATCGACCTCAAGAACCTCGAGAACTCGAAGGTCGCGATGGTGTACGGCCAGATGAACGAGCCGCCGGGCAATCGCCTGCGCGTAGCGCTCACCGGTCTGACCATGGCCGAATTCTTCCGCGACGAGATACAGCCGAACGGCAAGGGCCGCGACGTGTTGTTCTTCGTCGACAACATCTACCGCTACACGCTCGCCGGCACCGAAGTGTCCGCGTTGCTGGGCCGCATGCCGTCCGCGGTGGGTTACCAGCCGACACTCGCCGAGGAAATGGGCGTTCTGCAGGAACGCATCACGTCGACCAAGACCGGCTCGATCACCTCGATCCAGGCCGTGTACGTTCCGGCCGACGACTTGACCGATCCTTCTCCCGCCACGACCTTCGCGCACTTGGACGCGACCGTGGTGTTGTCGCGCCAGGTCGCGGCGCTCGGCATTTATCCGGCGGTCGATCCGCTCGACTCCACCAGCCGCCAGCTCGATCCGCTGGTCGTCGGTGAAGAACACTACAACACCGCGCGCGGCGTCCAGGCCGTGCTGCAGCGTTACAAGGAACTGCAGGACATCATCGCGATCCTCGGCATGGACGAGCTGTCGCAGGAAGACAAGCTCACCGTGTTCCGCGCCCGCAAGATCCGCAACTTCCTGTCGCAGCCGTTCAACGTCGCGAAGGTGTTCACCGGCCAGGACGGCAAGATCGTCCCGCTGGCCGACACGATCCGCGGCTTCAAGGGCATCCTCGCCGGTGATTACGATCACCTGCCGGAACAGGCGTTCTACATGGTCGGCTCGATCGAAGAAGCGGTCGAGAAAGCCAAGACGCTGAACTGAGGTAGCTAGAGCATGGCCACGCCAAACACCGTACACGTCGACATCGTCAGCGCCGAAGGCGAGATATTCAGCGGTGCCGCGTCCATGGTGTTCGCGCCGGGTTCGCAGGGCGAGCTCGGCATCGCGCCGCGCCACGCGCCTCTGCTCACGTTGCTCAAGGCCGGTGAAGTGCGCGTGCAGACGCCCGACGGCGCCGAGCAGCATTTCTTCGTCGGCGGTGGCGCCCTCGAGGTCCAGCCCAACAAGGTGACCGTGCTCGCGGACACCGCGCTGCGCGCCAAGGATCTGGATGAGGCCGCCGCGCTGGCCGCGAAGCAGCGCGCCGAAGACGCGCTGCGTGGCGCCACGGACAAGCTCGAGCAGGCGGCGGCGCTGCAGGAGCTCGTGCGCATGAACGAGCAGATCAAGCTCATTCAGAAGCTGCGCAAGGTCAAATAGTCGAGGAGGTCCGGCCGATCCGCGACTTCCTGGCTGCGGGATTGCTCCATCACGGTTCACGGATGTCTCTGCGCCAGCGGCGGGCATAGACTCGTGCCTTGGGATTCCCATGAACACCGCCGAACATTTCAAACAAATCGGCACGCGCGGCTTCTATCGGCCAGTCGGCACTGTGACCTTTGAGCAGGCAGTCGAAATGGCCGGTGCGGCCATGAAGAACGCACGCGCCCGCGGTTTGGCCGACCTGCTCGTCAATGCCTGCGGTCTATCCGGCTTCGCGTCGCCCAGCGTGTTCGAGCGCTACGACCTCGCCGTCTCATGGGCGCAGAGCGCGGGGCGTGGGCTGCGCGTGGCCCTGGTGGTGCGCCCGGAGATGATGGACCCGAAGAAGATCGCCGTGCTCATGGCGCAGAACCGCGGAGTGTCCGGCGATGTGTTCCTCAACGAAGCGGACGCGCTCGCGTGGCTCGACGGCCATCTCACCAGCACGAACACCGGCGCATTTCCGCCGATCAAGCCTACGATATAGTCCGCACGGCCCGACTGCGGACAGGTGAATTGACGTTGTTCAAATCGAGCGGAAAGCCGGGTTATACGAATGAGATCGGCGGGAATCCGCGGCGTGTCGTCGCGCGCAAACTCGAGCGCGAGGTGCAGGTGCACTTCGCCACGGCTCCGCGCACGGTGCAGACGAACGAAGGCCTGGTGCAGGCGCGGACCGGCGACGCGATCCTCACTGGCATCAATGGCGAACACTGGCGCGTGTCCCAGGCCCGTTTCGGGGACAAATATCGGCCGGCCGAGGCGACCACCGCCGGCACGGACGGCGCATACATCAGCCTGCCTAACAGGGTTTTCGCCGTGCCGATGAAGGAAACATTCGAGGTGTTGCTGGCCGATGGCGACTCGAAGCTCACCGGTCGCGCCGGCGACTGGCTGGTCGACTACGGCGATGGCAGTCTCGGCGTGGTCTCGAGCAAGGTCTTCGACCAGACCTACGAGGTCGTAGGCTGATCATGGCGCTGCACCAGTCCATCCAGAGACTGCTGCTGATCGGCGCGCAACTCGATACACCACCGGCGCCACCGATCCCGCCACCGCCGCAACGGTTGCAGCCGCTGATCGAATCCCTCGCGCCGTCGCATCGGGATTTCGACTCGAGGGCGATCCGCTTCGGCCATCGTTACCGCAGCGGCTTCTGGTCCATCTACCTGCTGTCCGCGCTGGCCGTGTTGTGCGCCATGATGCCGCTGGCGCTCGGCTGGGACGACCTGACGAGTTACCTGCACTCCTATGCCGCTGGCTGGGTGATCGCGGAGATCGCGGTCATCGGCGCGGTCTGGCTGATCTACTGGCGTGGTCATCGCAACGACTGGCAGGCCGAGTGGTTACGCGCACGAACCGTGGCGGAATTCACGTCCTATCTACCGCTGATCGCGCCACTGGTCGATTTCTCGAAGACGCAGGAAGAAACGGAATGGTATTCGCGCGTGCTGCCGCCGGGAGAGCATCCCAGCGCGCCGGGCGAAGTCGTCGCGGTGTGCCGCGCCAGCGAGTCGCGCACGCGCGAGTTGCTGGCCGGCGCCTGGGACGACCCCCACTTCGTCGTGACCTACGCCGCGTGGGCCATTGGAACATTGCAGACGCAGCAGGCCTATCACGCGCGCCTCGCGCGGCGCACCCACGTGCTGCAGCATCGCATCCATCGTGTCACCGCCGGCCTGTTCGCGTTGACCGCGCTCGGCGCGTTGTCGCATCTGGCCGTGCATTCGCGCTGGATCTCGCTGATCACCACGGTGTTTCCGGCGCTCGCGGCCGCGCTGCACGGCGCGCTCGCGCAGTCGGAGGCGTATCGACTGGAAGCCACCTCCGAGCGAGTCGCGATGGAGCTGCAGAAATCGGTCGACGAGATAGGCCGGGTGGTGAATTCCGAGGCGCTGGAGCGGCGCCCGGAAGGCCTGCAATCGGCGGTTCGCAAAGCAGTCGCATTGATCCTGCAGGAGCACCAGGACTGGTACATGCTCGTCCGGCCGCATCACTTGCCGCTCGGTTGAACGCCGCCCAGATGCGGCACGTGGAAGCGGTACGCACGATCGAATCCAGATTGCTGAGTCTCTATGAGCGTCTGAACTTCCCGGTCTGGCTGGCTGTGCTGTGCCGAAACTGCCGTTATGCGACGGAAGGCCTGCATTACCGCGAGTACTTTGAAAAGGAATTCGCCTGCCTTGCGCGTCTGTGGGCCGTGGCCAGCAGCCGCGCGCACTTCGAGTCGCGTTACAACCGCGCGATTTCCGCCAGACCCGACGCCCTGTAGCAGACTCCGCGGCGCCGGCACCGGGGCGATTGCGCGAGTTCGCGCGACGCGCGAGCATGCGCGCCATGAAAGTGAATCACCTGCACCTGATCGTGCCCGACGTGGCCGCGTCCCGCGCATTCTTCGCAAAGTATTTTGATCTCAACAAGAGTGGCGGTAACGCCGGCCTGACCGTTCTGCGGGACGACGACGGGTTCGTCCTGACGGTGATGAAAGCCGGTTCGAAGACCAGCCACACATATCCCGAACATTTCCCTGTCGGCTTCTTCATCGGTGACGAGGCGCGCGTCGACGAAATCCAGCGTCGCATGATCGTGGACGGCGTCGAGGCCGGTGCTTGAGCGCGCCTCTGCCAGCGGGCGACTTTTCAACCTGGCTGCGTGACATGCGCCGGGCGCTCGCGGGCACCGAAGGCATGGACGTTGCCTGCGGCGATTGCCGCGGCTGCTGCACGTCGTCGTACTTCATCAAGATCCGCCCGCACGAGGCCGGGACGCGGCTCGCGGTCGGCGAAGACTGCCTCGAGCCCGCGCCAAACGCGCCGGCCGGCACCATGCTCATGGGTTACGACGAGAACGGGCACTGCGCGATGTTTCGCGGCGGCAACTGCTCTATCTACCAGAACAGGCCCGACACCTGCCGCACCTACGACTGTCGCGTATTCGCGGCCGCGGGCACGACACCGGGAGACGGGCGGCCAGTCATCAGCGAACGCGTGGCGCGCTGGCGGTTCGAATACCCCTCCGACCTGGATCGTGAGGAACATCGTGCCGTCAGTGCCGCGGCGAACTTCCTCGCTCGTTATCCCGTGAGGTTTCCCGGTGGCGGCGTGCCCTCGCGGCCCAGCGAAATCGCGGTACTCGCCGTGAAGGCGTACCAGGTGTTCCTGCACCCATCCGCTTCGGACGCGGAGAATGCGGCGGCGATCGTCAGCGCCTGCCGCGCGTTCGATCAGGCCGGCGCATGAAGCACATCCGCCTCTGGGCCATCTGTGCCGCATTCGCCGCAGAGCTGGTCGCCGACCTGATCATCAGTTCGGTGACGCTGGTCGTGCTTGCGCATGGCTCGCTTTCGCCGGATCTCGATCAGGAGGCGCTGAGCAAGGCCACCGCGGCCATACTCGACAGCAGCGAATTCCTGATGAGCAGGGTGATCCTGGGAACGGTCACGACCATCGGTGGTGGCTATCTGGCGGCCCGGCTCGCGAAGACCTACCCGTACTACAACGGTCTCGGCATCGGGCTGATCGGCGTCCTCTTTGGCGTTCTTCAGTGGAGCGATCCGGTCTGGCTCTGCATCCTCGGCATTCTCTCGGCCATTCCCGCCTCTATCTACGGGGCGCACCTCGCGAAGAAACACATGGCGTCCCTTGCCCGGCCGCCGGATTGACTCTTCTATACAGGACGTTGCGTTGAACACACCCTGCCGCTGCCGTTCATTCGTATTCCATTGTCGTGGCTACCCGCACTCATCATGATCCCCGCCGGGCTTTATATCGTTTACTGGGCAACCGCGGGCGGGGGACTTTGGTGCAGGCAGTGCAAGGCAATTCCACGTTGATCGCGCTCGCCACCTGCGGCCCGGAAATCTCCGCGTGTTATCCGGTGATGGCGGAATTGCGGCCGCATCTGGCCGCGGCGGATTTCGTCCCGAAAGTCCTGCATCTCATGAACACCACGGGCTTCGAACTCGCCTACCTGGATGAGGGAGGAATCAAGGCCGTCGCCGGATTCCGTGTCTCGGAGTGGCTGCATGCGGGCCGGTACCTGGAGATCGAAGACCTGGTTGCGACCAGCAGCGCGCGGTCGAAGGGCTACGGCGGTTAGCTGTTCGACTGGCTGGCCGCGCAGGCCGCGAGCCGCTCGTGCCGCCAACTGCGGCTGTTGTCGGGCGTCAAACGCACCGCCGCGCATCGCTTCTATCTGCGCAAGGGAATGGTCATCGAGGCGCACTACTTTTCGATGAACATCGGCTGATGAAGCGCAACGCGGCGATCCTGCGGATCCTCGGCACCGCCGGTGCGTTGTTGTTCGCATTCTTCTTCATGCTGACGTTCTGGCGACCGCTCTGGGTGGAGACTTTCGCGGCCGATTTCATCCGCTCCGAAGTCGCGAACGAAGTGGATCAGCGCATCGAGAAGCTCAGTTTCGAGGGCGCATCGGAGACGCTGTCGGCCGTGGCCGCGGCTATCTACCGGCGGAACCAGGAGAAGATCGACGACTACCGTGAGGGGCTCAAGGTGCGCGCCCACGAGCGGATCGCTGCGTGCATCGCGACGATGCTCGAACTCGAAAGTGGCGCCCGCGCGCGTATCGCGCGCGCACTCGAGGCGGGGTCGCTGCAGGAAATATCCTCGCTTTCGGCCGTCAACGAACGGCTGACCGATTTCATCCAGGGGCGTTACCTGCGCATCGTCGGGGAACTCAAACACGACCTGCGTATCTTCACCGCGACCAACGTCGGGTGTTTCCTGCTGCTGCTGCTTGCGACGTTCCTGCGTCCCGAATTCATGAGACAGCTGTTCGTGCCGGGTCTGCTGCTGCTGGCCGCCACGCTCTACTGCGCCTGGTGTTATGTCTTCCAGCAGAACTGGTTGCTGACGATTATTTACAGTGACTACCTGGGATTCGCGTATCTCGCCTACCTCGGCGTGTTCTTCCTGTTTCTCTGCGACGTGGTCCTGAACTACGGGCGGGTCACGATTGCGATGGGGGTGGGGTTGATAAGCATGGGCGGCGCGGTCCCTTCATCACGGCGGCGCAGCTGACGCCCTGCTGACAAACAACCGGTCGATCTGGCAAGGTCTCGCCATGATTCCGGACTTCAAGAGCTGATCGATGCCGCGCTACGTCGCCCTGTTCCGCGGCATCAACGTCGGCAAGGCCAAACGCATCGCCATGGCGGACCTGCGCGCGCTGCTGGCCAGGCTCGGCTTCAGCGAAATACAGACGCTGCTCAACAGCGGCAACGCGGTGTTCACCGGCGCCAGGGAAACGCCTGACAAACTCGCGACGCGCCTGCGCGACGCGGTCGCGAAAAAGCTCGGCGTCGACGCGCTGGTGATCATCAAGTCCGCCGAAGACGTGGCGGCGATCATGTCCGGCAATGCGCTCGAGAAACTTGCCACTGATCATTCCAGAATGCTCGTCGCGATGACGAACGATGGCAAGGCGCTGGCCGCGCTCGAGACAGTTGCCAAAGCAGAGTGGGGCGCGGAAAAAGTCCACGCCGGTAAACACGCGGCGTATGTCTGGTGCGCGAATGGCATTCTCGAAAGCAAGGTGCTCGGGCCGGTGCTCAGGAATCTCGACAATGCGGGCACCACGCGCAACTGGGCGACCCTCGCCAGGATTCACGCGCTGATGACCGGTGGTGACGAACGGTAGATAGCGCCCGATGGCCGGTTTCCAACCCGACGAACGGCCCGTGGTATCCGACCGCAGACATCCCCATGCGGGGATTTCGCGGGTATATTTCCGGTCCATGGGCATCGACAACAACATCGACTGGACAGCCGCCACCACGCCGCAGAGCGAGCAGTACGGCCCTGGCCTGTCCCGCAAATCCAGGTTTCAGTCATTGGCAAACCAGGCGGCCGAGAACAAGGCTGCGGCGGTCACATTGTCCAGGCACGACGTCATGGACAAGCTGCTCGGCGACAACGACCTGGCCGCGCACGATGCGGGTGGCAACGATCCCTACAACGCGACCGGCAGGCAGTTCCGCCGCTGATCCCAAGGGCGGGAAACCGCCGTCGCGAAACGTTAAACTCGCGGCCACATGAAAGTCGCCGTCGTCATTCTCGCTGCCGGTCAGGGCAAGCGAATGAAATCCGATCTTCCGAAGGTTCTGCAGCCGCTCGCCGGCCGCCCGCTGCTGGCGCACGTTGTTAGCGGCGCGCGTGTGCTCGAGCCCTCGTCCATACATGTCGTGTATGGCCACGGCGGCGATGCGGTGCGCGCCGCGCTCGGCGCGGAGAAACTCGAATGGTCGCTGCAGGCCGAGCAGCTCGGCACCGGGCACGCGGTCATGCAGGCCATGCCCAACGTCGCGGACGACGAACTCGTGCTGGTTTTGTACGGCGACGTGCCGTTGATCCGTCCGGCGACGCTCGCGCAGCTGGTTGCGAGTGCCGGACCGAAATCCATGGGCCTCATCACGATCATGCTCGCCGACGCCACGGGTTACGGACGCATCGTGCGTGACAAGCGTGGCGTCGTGCAGAAGATCGTCGAACAGAAAGACGCGAGCAAAGCCCAGCTCAGGATCCGCGAAGGCAACAGCGGCATCATGGCCGTGTCGGCCAAACTATTGCGCAAGTGGCTGGGCAAACTCAAGAACGTCAATGCGCAGGGCGAGTATTACCTCACCGACATCATCGCGATGGCGGTCAAGGACAAGATCAAGGTTGTACCCCTGGTCGCGCCGAGCGTCGCAGAGGTGCTCGGCGTGAACGACAAGGTGCAGCTCGCCGAGCTCGAAGCGCTGCATCGCGCGGAGTGCGCGCGCGAATTGATGTTGGCTGGTGCCACATTGGTCGACCCCGCGCGCATCGACGTCCGCGGCGCAGTCAGCGTCGGGCGCGACGTGTTCATCGACGCGAACGTACTGATCGAAGGGAAAGTAACGCTGGGAGACCGCGTGCGAGTTGGGCCCAACGTCGTGTTGCGCGACGTCACCATCGGCGCGGGCAGCGTGATCCACCCGAATTCCGTGCTCGAACAAAGCGTGCTCGGCGAAGGCTGCGTCATCGGGCCGTACGCGCGCGTGCGCCCCGGGTCTACGCTCGGCCGCGACGTGCATGTCGGTAATTTCGTCGAACTCAAGAAGACCCGGATCGCGGATGGCAGCAAGGCCAACCATCTCACCTACCTGGGTGATGCCGTCATCGGCAAGAACGTGAACATCGGCGCCGGCACTATCACCTGCAATTACGACGGCGTGAACAAGTCGACCACCACCATCGAAGATGGCGCGTTCATCGGCTCGGGCAACATGCTGGTCGCACCCGTGCGTATCGGCACGGACGCGACCACCGGTGCGGGCAGCACCATCACCAAGGATGCGCCCGATGGCCAGCTCACGCTGACACGCGGACGTCAGCAGACCATCGAAGGGTGGAAGCGGCCACAGAAGTCGGACAAGGGCAAATCCCGATGAACGTCGCCAGGTAGGTGGACCGTAGCCGGCGCACGCATCAGCGCGCCGCGACCGAACGCCGCTTGAATGTTTCCCAGGCCGCTGCCGACATCTTCTGCGAGCCCGTCGCCTTCAATCGCACGTCGTTGTAACCGGGTTCATCGCCGATCGGGATCTCGAACTCCACCAGCAAACCGGTGCGCCGGTCCGCCCACCAGGTTCCGCGCGTGTTGCCGAGTCCCGCGCCACCGATCGAATAACGCCGCACGCGTTTGCCATCCCGCACTTCGTTGGCCTCGAACGTCAGCCGCACTTCGCCCAATTCCGCGACCGCCGGCGGTTCGCTGTAGACGAAATCCGTGCGCCAGAAGGTGAGGCCACTCTCCGGGTTTCGCAGATGCGGCAGCGTCATGTTCAGACTGGTGAAATCGAAGTCGAAGCTGTGCCAGGGCCAGTGATGCAGCGTGAGCGGCGCTTCCATGAGCGACATTGATAACTGGTCACCGCTGACTTCGAGCGTGGCGCGCAGTTCCGGCGCGGCGTCACGACTCAGATGTGAAGCTTCGAAGTGGCGCACCGAAAACTTCGACCAATCCATGGCGGCAACCACCAGCGTTGCCTCATCGCCGCCCTGATCCCACTTCAGCGCTTCGAGCCGGTCCTGCGCGGCGACAAACACGCTGATCTGCGCGGCGTGTGAGCCATCGCGATTGGATTTGATGAAGTGGAACACCTTGCCCACCGGCACCTGGGATGCCCGGAAGCGCAGTGGCGCCTCCTGGGCGAAGGCCGGGCGAGTCATGAGCAGCAAGCAGGCGGCGATCAGGGCGGCGAAGAGTTTTTGAAAATTCATGGGCTTGTGACCGCCGCCGGGTCGCGCCGGTTGCAACTTCATTGGTTAGACTCCGTTGCCTATGCCCCGGGTGCTCGCGAAGTTTCTCGACGTCCACTACGTGGAGGAGGCGCACCACGGAAAAATCGCCTCGCCATCCTTTGCGGTGGTGATCGCACGCGCGCCGGCTGGCGTGGTGCTGGTGTTCAATCGGTACCGCAAGGTCTGGGAACTACCCGGCGGATTGATCGACGCGGGCGAGACCGCGCGAATGGCGGCGGCGCGCGAGCTTAACGAAGAGGCCGGGTGCGTCGCGACCGGTCTCGAATGGCTGTGCCTGGTGTCGGTGAATGATGGTTCCACCCACTTTGGCGCCGTCTACCGAGGCGCTGTGCATGCGGTGCCGGCCGGTTTCGAAAACGAAGAGATCGGCGGCATCGCCTGCTGGCAGCCTGACTCCCATCCGCAACCGCTGGGGGAAACGGATCGCGCGCTGCTGCAGCGGTTCGGCTGATCAGGCGCAACGCCGCGATGGCACAATGCCACCCATGAATCCGGTGACTTTCAGCACTCTCGAAGCATTCCCGCGCGCGCTCGAAGCGCACTACGCGGCCTTCCCGAAACAATGCGTCGACTGGGCGCCCGCGTCCTGGGAAGGCGTGCCGAGTGAGCCGTTCACGGCGATCGAACAGATCTGCCACGTACGCGACATCGAAATCGAGGGTTACCACCTGCGCTTCCGGCGCACGCTCGCCGAGGAGACCCCGCTGCTGCCGTTCATCGACAGCGAAGCGATCACTCTGCAGCGCGACTATGCGAGCGCCGATCCAGCGCAGGTCTTCGCCGCCTTCCGCGCGGCGCGTGCGACGACTCTCGAGTTGCTGCGCGGCCTGAGCGACCGCCAGCTGGACCGTCCCGCGGAGTTCGAACGTTACGGACCCGTCACGTTGCGCGGCCTCGTCCACTTCCTCTGCAGCCACGACCAGCAACACCTCTCGGGCCTCCAATGGTTGTTAGGCAAGATCGACGCGGAGGTGCCGCGTGGTTAGCCGCGGGTTCCTGTTGGCGGCGCTCGTGTTGGCCGCCGCCAGCGCGTCCGCGGCTTCGACCTGGTGCCTGGGGATGGGCGGCCTCGGCCCGATCCGCGCCGGAATGAAAGTGGAAGAGGTCCTGCGGCTCGCGGACTGGCCCGGCATGGAAACGAAAAAACAGCCGCAGGAGTGCTGGTATCTGAACTACGAAGGCGGTGGCGCAAATTTCCGGCTCATGATCATCAGGAACACCGTGGTGCGCATCGAGCTGCGCGG
The DNA here is from genome assembly GCA_039931065.1 of Pseudomonadota bacterium. Classification (GTDB taxonomy): domain Bacteria; phylum Pseudomonadota; class Gammaproteobacteria; order Steroidobacterales; family Steroidobacteraceae; genus CADEED01. The sequence continues at coordinate 175,623 of JBDTSP010000005.1, forward strand.
CGACTCGAAGTTGCACACGTTTTCGGGCGCGCACATCGGCACGAGTGAGGATGAGCTGAAGGCGCTGTACGGCGCGCGGCTCGACATCCAGCCACACAAGTACGATGAACACGGCCACGCCATCACGGTGAAGGCCGGCAGCGGCGAATACGGTCTGAGGTTCGAAACATCGGACGGCAAGGTGACCGCGATCCAGTCGGGACCGTGGGAACACCTCAACTACGTCGAAGGTTGTGGCTGATGCACGGGCGGGCCCGGGGTCGCGCGCTCATCGTGTTGTCCGAAGGCACTCAATCGATGATCATCGGGAAAAACCGGCTGCGACTCATGCGTGAGGTGCAGAACTTCATCGACGAGCCGCTGGAATAATCTGGTTTCCGAGGTACTGCCATGCTGGAACTTCGTCCTGGCTGTGAGTGTTGCGACGCCGATCTGCCCGGTGAATCCGCGCAGGCTTTCATCTGTTCGTTCGAATGCACGTTCTGCGCGCGCTGCGCCAACGATACGCTCGAGGGAAAGTGTCCCAATTGCGGTGGCGAACTCGTGCGCCGGCCAGCGCGCAGCGCCGCGAAGCTGCTGAAAAATCCGGCCGCGACGTTGCGAGTCTTCAAGTCCGAAGGTTGCGGTAAACGGGTTGCCTGACCGCATCCTCATTTTCGGCAACTCCGGCGCCGGCAAGTCGACGCTGGCGAAATCGCTCGCGGGTGTATACGCGCTCGCGCACCTGGATCTCGACCTCCTCGCGTGGGAACAGGCGGACGCGCCCACGCGGCGCGCGCTGGCGCGCTCGCGTGGCGAGATCGAAAAATTCACGGCCGCGAATAACGGCTGGGTGATCGAAGGTGCGTATGCGGACCTGCTGACCATGCTGCTCGACGAATGTTCGGAGCTCGTCTTCCTGAACCCGGGAGTCGAGGCATGCATCGCGAACTGCCGCGCGCGCCCGTGGGAGCCGCACAAATACGCGGACCAGGAATCGCAGGACCGCAATCTCGCCTTTCTCATCGGCTGGGTGCGTGAATACGAAAACCGCGACGACGAATACTCGCTGGTCAGTCATCGCTGGTTGTTCGATCGTTTCAACGGCGTGAAGCGCGAATTCACGACGCTTTCCTGATGCCCGAAACCGCGCTGATCACCCGGGTGCCCGAGGCGGAGCCATTCATTGCCCGGTATCGCGATCGTTACGACCCGTCCGCGCGACGCAACGTGCCGGCGCACGTGACCATCCTCTACCCGTTCATGGCGCCCACCCTGATCGACGCGGACGTGCTCGGGCGACTGCGCGACGTCGTGAATTCGGTGCCTCGTTTCGACTACCGGATGGCGCGCACCGAACGTTTTCCCGTGGCGTTGTTTCTCGCGCCCGATCCCGAGGCGCCGTTTTCCGCGCTGACGTCGAGCGTGTTTCGCGAATTCCCCGACTACCCGCCGTTCGAGGGGAAGTTCGAGACCATCGTGCCGCACGTCACCGTCGCGCACGGCGATGAGCCGTTGCTGTGCGAGATCGAGGTGGAGCTGCGCATCGCGCTGCCGGGCGCCGGTGTGACGGCACGTTGTACCGAAGTTGTCTTGATCGAGAATTCGAGCGGTCGCTGGGAGCCGATGCACGTTTTCCCGCTCGGGGTGCCGAAGTAGTCCAACTGGATTGTCGGGCGCCGCAATCTAGGTACTTTCCGCAGGACACCGCGGCCGAGAAACACGTGCGCGCCGTGCAGATATTTCAAACGACACTGAACTTGCGGGTCATGCCTAACAAGTCGGACGCCGTGTAAACTCGGGCGATGAAGATCGCAATCGTCGAGCGGCAGCCGGTGAAGGTGTTCTACCTGCGATACACCGGCCCGTTCGGGGAGCCCCTCGGGAAATTCTGGTGCGGCACTGTTTCCCCGTGGCTGGCCGAGCACGGGCTGGTCGACTGCCCGCGCTACGGAGTGACCGTCGACAACCCGCTGGATACGGCGCCGGAGAAATGCCGCTACGATGCCTGTGTCGAAGTGCCCGCGGGGTTGAGTCTGCCCGACGCGGAAGAAACGACGATCGCTGGCGGGCGTTATGCCGTCACCATCTTCAGGGGCGTCGGCGCCGAGGTTGGCCCGGCCTGGCGGATCTTTGCCAGCGCGTGTTTCCTGAACCATGCGGTCGACCGGCAGCGGCTGCCCTTCGAGCACTACCCGCGCGGCGCCTACTACGACTCGAAGAGTGGCGCATTGGCATGCGAACTCTGCATGCCGGTAAGTAGTTAGTAAACGATGGCATTGGGGTGCGAAATCCGCTGGATGCGCGGTTCTCAGGATTGGTACGCGCGAGCGCTAGTGACGCTAAGTGCCGCGCCGGCAGATCGAACGAGAGTTTCCGTAAACGCACAAGTTTGAGTTGTTCACGGGCAGCCGCGGCGCGGGCAACATCCGACTCCACGAACGGCCCGGCTACGTCCGGGTGCGCGAAAAGCCGCTGTCACCGGCAATCACTGGTGTTCATGGAGAAGCTTCGATGACCATCCGCATCATCCGGCTGGGCACACCCCGCAGTTCCGGAGAAGGTACCCGCCTCGGCACCGTGCGCCGCCCGCCGCGCGGGGTGCCCAGGACCGAATTCGCGAAACTGGATTGGTACGATGTCTGGTTTCCCGTCCTCGCTCCGAGCGCCGGGCTCATGAAAATCGGCCAGGCCGCGAAAACTGACAAACACTGGGCAGCGTTCTTCCGGAAATACCGCGCCGAGATGGCTGAGTCTGCCCCTAGCCAGTCACTCGACGTGTTAGCGGCCCTCTCAGGCCACGCCAACCTTTCGATGGGCTGTTACTGCGAAAACGAGCAGCTCTGCCACCGTTCACAACTTCGCACCCTGCTGCTTGAAAGAGGCGCAAAACTGGAGTAGCTAGTCTATGCATGAAACCACTGCTCATCACCCTGATCGTGTTCGCGGGCTGCATCTTTGCCTTCGTGCAGTACCGGGAGCATGACCGGACGCAACGGGATACGGTCGAATCGGTGGTCCGGATGGAACCGACGGCGCCAGCGCGTAGTCTCGAAGAGCGTGCTGCGGCGGCGCAGGGAACCACCTTGCCGCCGCAAGCACCGCCACCGACTGCGCGGTCAGTGCAGGATGAGCCCGTAGACCGCGAACGTCCGGCCGCGCTTACCGGGCGTTACAAGTGCGATGGGCGCAGCTACTGCTCGCAGATGCATTCCTGTGAAGAGGCCACCTGGTTCCTCGAGCATTGTCCGGGCATGAATATGGACGGCGAGGGCGACGGCATTCCGTGCGAGCGCCAATGGTGCAAGCACCCGTTCAGTCGTTGACCCAGTGCTACCATCCCGCGATGAGAATTGCAGTTGCGCTCGCAATGGGTTGCGGTCTCGCACCGCTCGCGGCTTCCGCCGATGAGCCCTTTCGCTGCGGCAAGTGGATCGTCACGAGCGTCATGAGCGTTGGGGAGTTGACCTCCAAATGCGGCGCTCCCACGTCCAGCCAGAGCAAGACCGAGGACGTGCTGGTGCGCAACCAGATCGGTGGAATGAGCAAGGTGGGTGAAACCGTCACCGAAACCTTGATCTACGATCGCGGTGCTCACGCCGCGGCCATGGTCGTGACCGTCGTGGACGGCCGCATCAAGAGCATCGACGGCAAGAGATAACGCGTGATGCTGCGGGTACTCGGACGCGTGTCGTCCATCAACGTGCGAAAAGTGCTCTGGACGTGCGCCGAGCTCGACCTGCCATTCGAGCGCGTGGATTCGGATCCGGAGTTGCTGGCGCGTAATCCGAACGCCATGGTTCCCGTGATCCGGGACGGCGAGTTCGTGTTGTGGGAGTCGAACGCGATCTGTCGTTACCTGGCTGGCAAACATCCGCGCGCGAACTTGTTGCCGGCCGACCCGCAGTCGCGCGCGCGGGTCGAGCAGTGGATGGACTGGCAGGCCACCGATCTCAACACGGCCTGGCGTTACAGCTTCCTCGCGCTGGTGCGCGGCAGCGCGGCGCATACCGACGCCGTCGCGATCGCGAAGAGCGTCGCCGACTGGAACCGCCACATGTCCATGCTCGATGCGCACTTCGCGCATGGCGGACAGTTCGTCACCGGCGAATTCTTCACACTCGCGGATGTGGTTCTCGGGCTGACTACCCACCGCTGGCTGCATACACCGATGGACCGGCCGCACCTGGATGCGTTGCACGGTTACTACCAGCGTTTGTCGGTGCGCCCCGCGTTCCGCGCGCACGTCAGCGCGGACGTGCCATGAACGGCGCCGCGGCAGCATGATCATTGCCACCCTCATCACCATCGCCGGCCTGGTCTACGTCGTGCTCGGGACCCTGCATGGCCTGTACACCTGGCTCGACACACGCAACGCGCGCCGCATCGTGCCGGACGATCCGGCCGTCATCACCGCCATGCAGAATTCGAAAATCCGCCTGACTCGTGGCGCAGCGACGATGTGGCAGGGCTGGGTGGGTTTCAATTTCAGCCACAGCGTGGGCGCGGTCTTTTTCGGCGGCACCTTGTGCTCGATCGCCGCAAGTCTCGGCCGGCTCAGCCTGTCGCCCTGGGTCCTGCTGGTCCTGGCCGGGCTCAGTGGCATGTATCTCCTGCTGGCCCTGAAGTACTGGTTCCGGGTCCCGGTGCTCGGGACCGCCATTGCGACCACCTGCCTGGTCCTGGCGTGGCTCATCTACCTCTGACCGCCGCCGCTAAGGTATTGATTTTCAATACCTCATGGAGCTTGGGGCGACCTCATGTGAGCGAGGTATCAGAAGGGGCTTTCGCGGGGGGTTTGCCCCTGCGATCCCGGGCGTTAGTCAGGCAAACTAGCGCCCCCCTGAATTCCCCCGGACTCTGTTAAATGTGCGGCATCGTCGGAGCCATCGCTGAGCGGAACGTCGTCCCGATCCTGATGGAGGGACTGCGGCGGCTCGAATATCGCGGTTACGACTCCGCCGGCATAGCCGTGTTGAACGGCACGCAGCATCTCAAACGCATCCGGACCGTCGGCAAGGTCAAGGTCCTGCAGGACGCGATCGATGCGGATCCGACCCATGGCCAGGTCGGCATTGCGCACACGCGTTGGGCCACCCATGGCGTGCCGTCCGAACGGAACGCCCACCCGCAGATCTCGCAGGACGGCCTCGCCATCGTCCACAACGGCATCATCGAGAATTACGAAGAGCTGCGCGAGGACCTCAAGAAGCTCGGTTACACGTTCACCTCGGAAACCGACACCGAAGTGATCGCGCATCGCGTGCATCACCATCTCGCGACGCTCAAGGATCTGTTCAAGGCCGTGCGCGCCACCGTCTCCGAGCTCGAAGGCGCTTATGCCCTGGCGGTAGTTAGCGAAACCGAGCCGGAGCGCATCATCCTGGCGCGCGAAGGTTGCCCGGTCGTCATTGGTCTTGGCGTCGATGAAAACTTCGTCGCCTCCGACGTCGCCGCGCTGCTGCCGGTGACGCGCCGTTTCATGTTCCTGGAAGAAGGCGATGTCGCCGACATCCGTCGCACGTCGGTCAAGGTGCTGGACAAGTCCGGCGCTCGCGCCGAACGTCCGATTCGCGAGAGCGAACTGTCCGCGGACGCCGCCGAGAAGGGCCCGTACCGCCACTTCATGCTCAAGGAAATCCATGAGCAGCCGCGCGCCGTCGCCGACACGCTGACCGAGCGCGTCGCGAATGGCCGCTTGCTCGAGGCCGCGTTCGGCCCCACCGCAACCGAAATCTTCAAGCGCACGGAACACGTACACATCATCGCCTGCGGCACGAGTTATCACTCGGGCTCGGTGGCTCGTTATTTCATCGAGCAGATCTGCAAGCTGCCGTGCACGGTCGAGATCGCGAGCGAGTACCGTTATCGCAATCCGGTGGTGCCGAAGAATTCCCTGTTTGTGACGATTTCACAGTCGGGCGAGACAGCCGACACGTTGGCCGCGCTGCGGCTTGCGAAGCAGGCGGGTTATCTCGCCTCGCTCGCCATCTGCAACGTTCCGGAAAGCTCGCTGGTGCGTGAATCCGAACTGGTGATGCTCACACGCGCAGGTCCGGAGATCGGCGTGGCCTCGACCAAGGCGTTCACCACGCAGTTGACCGCGCTCAGCATGCTGGTCATCGCGCTCGCCAAACACCGCACCGCCGATGCCGAACGCGAGCGCAATCTCGTGCAGCGCCTGATCGAGATTCCGTCGCTGATCGAAAAGACGCTGACGCTCGATCCGATCATCTACGAACTGGCGAAGCGTTTCGCCGACAAGCATCACGCGTTGTTCCTGGGCAGAGGCGCGTTGTCCGCCATCGCGATGGAAGGCGCGCTCAAGCTCAAGGAAATTTCGTACATCCACGCCGAGGCGTATGCGGCGGGCGAACTCAAGCATGGACCGCTGGCGCTGGTGGATGCGGACATGCCCGTCATCACCGTGGCGCCTAACAACGACCTGCTCGAGAAGCTCAAGAGCAATCTGCAGGAAGTGCGCGCCCGCGGCGGCGAACTGATCGTGTTCGCGGACCCGGATTCGGGCTTCACCTCTTCGGATGGCGTGACCGTGATCCAGATGCCGAAACACGTGAGCTACTTTCAGGCGCCCGCGGTGTATACCGTGCCGTTGCAGCTGCTGGCGTACCACGTCGCCATCCTCAAAGGCACGGACGTCGATCAGCCCCGCAATCTGGCAAAATCCGTCACCGTCGAATAAAGGGGTCAGTCCCCATTTCCTAGCAAAAGGGGCCGGAGCCGATGGATCGCAAGATTGCCGAGCAGATCGTGGCGCTGATGAACAGCTGCATCGATCAGTTGATCTCCTCGCTCGCGCCGGTCGAGGCGCAGCTCACGCCCGAGGAGTTTGCGGCGTACAAGCGCGGGGTGGCCCGGGTCATCGGAGCTTTCGACAGCGAGATCATCGATCGCATTGCGCGCGAGCACCCGGATCTGCGGCCCGCCGAGGACGAGGTGGAACTGGCTGAGCCCGAATCGCCGCCGCCGAAAAGCTCGCGAAACTGAGCGTTTGCCCGTCGTTCGCAGAACGCGTGCCGCGCTTCACCGATATTCTCGATTTTCGCGAGTGAGCTGAGCGCGGTGGCGGCTTCTGGCTCATGAGCAGTGCAGCGCGCGAAATTGCGAAACTCGTCGAAAGCGGGCTCGTTAACCAGACCACGATCGGTCGCCAGCGACATTATCAGGCCAATCAGGCGTCACCGATTTTCAAAGATCTTCACGGGATCTTCGTGAAGAGCTTCGGCATCCCCGAGCGCTCGAGAGCCGACCTCAACAGTTCATGATCGCCAGCCTGCGTGGCCATCTACTCGGCGAAGCCAAAGTTCCAGTGTCAATATTCTGGTAGCTGATTTCGCATGCTGGACATTTGGAATACGTGAGAAAAGTGTTTCCAGCTCAGGCAACTCGACGAGCGTCCGCAAGCGGCCACCCTCGCTGTAGACAATCTCTTTCAATGCCGACTTGAACCTGGCCTGCTGCATCCAGCCAAAGTAATCCATGGTGAAATAACTTGTTCCGATCGGCAGGTTGAGCCATCGAAGACCCTGCACAAGCCTCTTGAGAAACTTCACGGCACGCAACCGAAGCCAGTGCTCGCGATACGGAGCGGGTGGAACGCCCGTCTTGTGCCAGGGGATTTCCAAGAATAGCTGCGGATACAGTTCTGCGGCGGCCTCGATATAGAGCCGCGAGTTCTCGGTAAATGCAGGATCCAGGCCATCCATGAATTGCACCAGGCGCTTGTCAATCAGTGGAGTAGCGACCAGCGTAAAGTTGCTTTCTATTCTTGGTCCGAAGTACGTGAACCGGTTAACGCGCAGGTATCGGTTCTCGATTTCAGAAAGCTCGGCGTCAACGACAATTCGGCCACGGCCGAGAACTACATCGCCGAACAGTCCATCAAGGACCAATCCGTCCTGCGGGAAATGGTCCGCCAAGTGGAAGATGTGCGTATGCATGAAGTCCATCATGCCGTCGGTCGCCCAAACGGCGTCGGCGCGGCCTTCCATCCATGTTTCGCGAGTTACCGGGACGATCGTGTGTTGGATTCCAAGCCTTGCGGCGACGCTGGCAGCGATGCGTATCTCCGGAGAATCCAACTGCCCGTAAGTGAGCGCAGTGACCTTGAGTCCCTGTCGGTGCGCTTCTGCAGCAAGGATGCGGGAGTCAAGTCCGCCACTCAGCGTCACAGTGACTTCCGTCACGCCGGCCTGCTCCACACGCCGCTGCACTGCTTCACCAAGCAGTTGCTTGAAAGTGGACTTGGCCGCTTCATAGTTCATCTCGCTGCGCACTGGTTCAGGAGCCGGAACGAAGTCCCGGACTCTGTGCACATCTATCTGTCCCTTGTTGACCAGGACAAACTGCTCGCGGCCGAGCTGCCGTATGTTTTTGTAGTAAGTCCGTTCGCTATCGAGATAGCCGTTCTTGAGGAAAAACTTCAAGGTCTCGACATCGGGTTCTTGGTCCCCGGCAAATGCATGCACTGATTTGACTTCCGACGCCCAGACAAAATCATTTCCACGGCGCCCCATATAGATAGGGACGCCACCATGATGATCGTTGACCAGCAACCCCCGAGACGTCTGTGGATCGTAGATCGAAAGGGCGAATGTACCGTCGAGTTGGTCAATCCACCCGGCGACCTCTTGAACGGAGGCGCGCAGAGCGCCCAAGCCACGCTCAACAATAGTCTTGGAGTCTGCTCCGTCCGCTGTGACTACAAGTCCCGCAAGTGCCGCCGTTGCGCCTTCTGACAGGCTGTAGACCGGCTCCTTCGTGCTGGATGAGATGACCCCCGCAATCCAAGACGAGTTGATCGCCGAAAACAGCGACAGCCGAGCGCTGTGAAGCATCGGTTGGGCCAACTCGGCCAACGTCTGTTGTGCGGGAAGATCAGATTCGGCCGCAAAAAGTCCAACGAGCCCTGCCATTCCAACTCCAAGTGCATCGAAAATAATTATGGCATGGGGCGCGATCCAACAAGCGGCTTCGCGACGGTAGATTCTTTCCCGTGACCGGCAGGGTCTTCAGATGCGGAAGCCGGTGTAAATGTAGGTAGTCACGAGTGTGCGCGGATCGGTGACCGAGGCCAGGTTGTCGTTTGCATCGTAGCCGCATCGACGGTCGTCTGGTTGCCGTCGTTGTCACTCACCTCATGAACTTGAATGTTTTTCAATTCCTTGGTGGTGGGCGCCGAGGGGGTCATCGGTCTCGGCGTCGACGAGAAATTCGTCGCTCCGACGGGGCCGCGCTGCTGCCGGTGACGCGCCACTTCATGTTCTTCGAGGAAGGCGCTGTTGCCGACATCCGCCGCACGTCGGTGAAAGTGCTCAACAAGGATGGGCGTTCCGTCCGACCGCGACGGAAATCTTCAAGCGCACCGGGCACATCCACATCATCGCCTGCGGCACGAGTTACCACTCGGAGGTCGTCGCGCGGCATTCCATCGAGCAGATCTGCAAGTTGCCGGGCACGGTCGAGATCGCGAGCGAGTTTCGGTACCGCCACCTCGCCGTTGGACGGCGCACTTGGGTACGGCCATCTGCCGGCACCCGGCAAACTGAACGTGCCGCCGAAGCGCTACTTCGGCGCGGTCGTTCCCGCAGCCTTGGCGCTGGTGGACTGAGCTCGCTCACCGCGCTTCGGTGTCGCCACAGCCTCGCGCACGACCCTGGCCTCGAGGTCGTGATCGCTCGAACCGGTGATTTCCACGTCGACGAACTCGCCGACGGGTAGTTTGCCGCCGCCGACGATGCGCACCACGCCGTCGATTTCCGGCGCGTCCGCCATGCTGCGCGCGATGGCGAAGTTCTTGTCCACACCATCCACCAGCACTTCCATGCGATGGCCGACCTTGGCCGCGAGTCGCTCGGAACTGATCTGCGCGGATTTCTTCATGAAGCGCGCGAGCCGCTCTTCCTGAACTTCGGGCGCGATGTGCACGCCGGCGTCGTTCGCCGCGGCGCCTTCAACCGGCGAATATTTGAATGCCCCGACGCGGTCGAGCTGAGCCTCGTCGAGCCAGTCGAGCAACTCCTTGAACTCCGCCTCGGTCTCGCCCGGAAAACCCACGATGAAAGTGCTGCGCAGCGTGAGGTCCGGGCAGGTCTCGCGCCAGGCGCGGATGCGATCGAGGGTCTTCTCGACCAAGCCCGGGCGTTTCATGCGTTTCAACACCGCCGGGCTGCCGTGCTGAAACGGGATATCCAGGTACGGCAGGATCTTCCGCTCGGCCATCAGCGGGATCACGTTGTCCACGTGCGGATACGGATACACGTAGTGCATGCGGATCCAGATGCCCAGCTCGCCGAGACCGCGCGCGAGATCGAGAAAACGCGTCTCGTATTTCTGCCCGCGCCACTCAGCTTCGCGGTAACGGATGTCGACGCCATACGCCGACGTGTCCTGCGAGATCACGAGGATCTCGCGCACACCCGCGCGCGCGAGTTTTTCACCTTCGCGCAGCACTTCGTCGATGGGGCGGCTGACTAACAACCCGCGCATCGAGGGGATGATGCAGAAGCTGCACTTGTTGTTGCAGCCCTCGGAGATCTTGAGATACGCGTAGTGCCGCGGCGTGAGGCGTATGCCCTGCGGCGGCACCAGATCGAGGAACGGATCGTGTTTCGGCGGCAGATACTCGTGCACCGCGCCCATCACATCTTCATAGGCGTGCGGCCCTGTGACCTTCAGCACTTTCGGATGCCGCTCGAGGATGCGTTCGGGCCGCGCGCCCAGGCAACCCGTGACGATCACCTTGCCGTTCTTCTCGAGCGCCTCGCCGATCGCATCGAGAGATTCGTCGACCGCCGAATCGATGAAGCCGCAGGTGTTCACGACGACCACGTCCGCAGTTTCGTAGTCCGGCGCGACCTGGTAACCCTCGGAGCGCAGCGCGGTGATGATGCGTTCGGAGTCGACCAGGGCCTTGGGGCACCCGAGGCTGACAAACCCGACTTTTGGCTGGCGGCGGCTCATGAGGGGGCGCTATGGTACGCAAGGACGGGCGTATTGCTACCAACAAATAACAATATGGGCAGCGCCTGGATTTCGGGCGTTTCAGCCGTGTTTTTGGCCCATTTGGCGTGGTTTGGCGTAGTCGTCGCCGCGGCCCGCGTCGACGGTTTCATGCCCCTGGTCGTGATTCTGCTGCTGGTGGTCCTGAACATCGCCGCAGTCGCGGCCTTCATGATCGCCCGGCGCGCAACGAGGTTTGGACTGCTGCAGGGGCTCACGATGGCGCCGCTCACGGCCGCGCTCGGCACCGCGACCAATCTGCTGTTCGGACTCGCGCGGGTCCGGGTCGATATCTCCGGGTTCTATGACAACGCTGGATTGTTCACGTCCTTGTTGATGTACGGCACGGTCGTGTCCGCGGTCGGTGGCGCCATCGGGATGTCGATCGGCAGGAAACGCGCCGCGGAAATGCCCGCGCCCGTCACGGCCGCGCCAGTAGTGGCTGAGACATTGCCGGAAATTTCTGTCGCGCCCGCACCGGTGGCCGATGATCTGCCGCAGATCAGATCCGACTAGTTTGGCCGATCGCTGGCGACAGCAAACAAATTGTTAACTCACACCGCGTGCCAGGTTGCCGCTTAACCCCGCTCGCCACGCCTGCACCGTTCACCTTTCAAACGGACCCATAACGGTCCCGAGCGGAGGTCGTCATGGCAACGCGTACTGCGGAACGGCGCCCACTGGGCGCATTTGGTCGAATGGGTGTGGTCGCGGCGATTCACGCCGCGTTGCTGGTGTCCATCATGCACGGCTTCAAATTGATGCCGCCGCTTGTGATTCCGCTGATGAACGGCGAGATCATCGACGACCGTCAACCGCCACCGCCCGACAGACCGCCGGAGAAATTTGTCCCCGAGCAAGCCAGCTCGGTGACATTGCCGCTGCCGGAGTTGCCGCCGCTTCCCGCGGATGATCCAGCCGAAACCATTGCGGCGACGCTGGTTCCGATCGACAAGATTCCCGAGCGCACCGGTACGGCAGTCGTCGAACCGCAGATCTCTGGCGCACGTCTCGATCCGCGCCGTCCGCTCTCGCAGCCGGATTACCCGGCGCAGCTCATCCGCGAAAACGCGCAAGGGTCAGTCGACGTCGAAATCTTCGTGCAGCCGGACGGCCGCGTGGGTGATGCGCGTATTCTCAAGAGCAGCGGTTACGAAGCCTTCGACCGCAACACGCTCGACGAGGCGAAGCGCCGCTGGCGGCTGGTGCCGGCGACCCGCGACGGGGTGCCGGTGCCTCAGTGGTACCGGCTACGCGTCGTGTTCAAGCTCAAGAATCAGTAATGGGTCATTGCGGCGCCGGTGCGGGAGCCGGCGCCGTTTCTGGCGCGGGTTCCGGCATGGGAGCGTCCGGCACGGCCGGCGCGCTCATGGCCGGCTCGGGCGCGTGATCCGCGGGCGGAATGCTCTGGCGACACTGGCGCAGCGCAAAGAACAGGCAAAAGGCCGCAACGGGCACCAGAATCCACGGCCAAGGTGATCCCTTCTTCTCCGGCTCGCTCATCGTTCTCCCCACTCAATATAGACTTGAGCCTACGTATCCCTTCGCCGGCTCGCAACACCAATCTCTCCCGTAACATGCAACTCGCCTTCCGCATCCTCGACCTCGCCGCCCGCCTGCTGCTGGCGCTGGGTGTTGGCTGTCTTTTGTTAGCAGCCTATCTTTCCTGGCTCACGTTGAGCTTCTCGCGCGACGCGGCGCGCACCACCGGCGAAGTGGTTAGTTATCGAGAGATCCCCGACGGCGCCACCACGCGTTACGCGCCCCGCGTGCGTTACAAGACCGCGACCGGCGAGATAGTCACCATCGACGGCCAGTTCGCGACCACCAGCAAACGTTTCTCGATCGGCGATCCGGTGCCGCTGACCTACAAGGTGGCGAAACCCACCGAGGCGCGTATTGCGATGTTCACCGACAACTGGTTAGGGCCGTGCATCGCGACGGTCATCGGCCTGCTGGGGCTCGCCGGTGGTTTCCTGGTGCGCAAGCAGACGCGGCGTGAAATGGCCAAATCGCGCCCATGACGGCGCGCTTCGATAAGGCGTACTACCAGAAGTTCTACTTCAACACGCGCACCGCGGTGGTTTCGCGCGCGGAGATGAAGGCGCGCGCCCGGCTCATCGGCGCGTACGCGGATCACATCGGGCTGCCGGTGCGGCACTTGCTCGACGCCGGCTGCGGCATCGGCCTGCTGCGCGCGCCGCTGCTGCGCGCGTTTCCACGGGCGCAATACACCGGGCTCGAATACAGCGAATATCTCTGCAAACGGTATGGCTGGACGCAGGGCTCGCTCGCGAGCTTCGAGGCGGACCCATTCGATCTCGTGGTCTGTTACGACGTCTTGCAGTACCTGGACGATCGAACCGCGGCGCGAGCCATCGCGAACCTCGGCCGCCTGACGCGCGGCGTCTTGTATCTGTCGGCGCTCACCGCGCGCGACTGGCGCGAGAACTGCGATCGAACCCGCACCGATCCGGATGTCTTTCTGCGCGACGCCGAATGGTACGGGGCGCGGCTGCGCAGGTTGTTCCGCCCGGCGGGAGTCGGCTTCTGGATCCGCCGCGGCGCACCGCTCACCACCTGGGAAATGGAAACCGCCGCAATCTGACCCACGAGCGGTAAACTCGCGCGCATGCCGGAGACACTTCCCGTCGATGCCGTGAAAGGCGACGCGCGCCACCAGGACGAGCGTGCCGCGGTCTTCGCGGTGGTGCCGCAACGGCGCGCATCGCTCGGCAAACGCCTGTTCTGGCGCTTCGTGTTGTTCATCGCCCAGTTCCGCTGGGGTCTCAAGCTGCTCAAGCGGCTGCGAGGTAGATAGATGATCCGGTACCTGCCGTACCTGCTCGGCATCGTCGCCGGGTTCGGCCTGAGCGTGCAGGTCGGAATGAATTCGCAGCTGCGGCGCACGCTGCAGAACGCCAACACCGCCGCGCTCATCAGTTTTCTCGTCGGCACCCTGGGCCTGATCCTGCTGCTGCTGGTCACACGCACGGAAATACCATCGCGCGACACCTTTGCGACGGTGCCGCTCTGGGCGTGGTTTGGCGGCCTGCTGGGAGCGTTCTACGTTGCAAGCTCCACGGTGGTCGCGGCGCAGCTCGGGACCACGAGCCTGCTGGCGCTGGCACTGCTGGGCCAGCTCGCCACGGCGCTGGTCATCGATCATTTCGGCTGGCTCGGCCTGCCGGAACACCCCATTACCCTGATCCGCCTGGCGGGCGTAGGCTTGCTCGGCGCGGGTGTCTGGCTGATTACGCGTTGAACCCAAGACGCGTTCCGGGCCACTCACCTCGATAGAGGAGGCTCCATGAAAACCCGTTACCTGCCCGCCGGAATCCTGCTGCTCGCGGCCTTTCTGCCCACGGGCCTGGTCTACAGCCATGACGACGTCGTCGGCACACGGTTCGTTGCACCCGAGGGCTTCGACTTCGGCAACTGCGACGACAATCACCGCCCCTGCCGCACGCAGCAATACGCGTTGACGCGGGTAGGGCCCGGTGATGCGATCAAGATCGCGACCGGCACGTACGACGTGTCGGGCATCGACGTCGAAAATCTCCTGCTGGGCAAGGAAGGGGTGCGCGGCGGATATTCCGCCGAAGATCACTTCCACATCCAGGACGCCGAGACCAACCACACCCGCGTCACGGGTGTGCCAGACCAGTTCCGCAACAACTTCATCGCGCACGGTTTCATCGTACTCGACGCGAATGGCGTGGCCTTGCCGCGCATCATCGCCGCCAAACTACTTGCGCCCACCGCGTGCGCCAACGACATCGCGGGCACGTTTCCCTGCCACAACATCGACTACCTGGCGCAGGTGCAGCTGCAGGAATTCGCCACGCAGCCGACCAGCGCCAGCAACCTGTGGGGCTTCGTCGACCAGGATGACGGCCGCGAATATGCGGTGGTCGGTCATCGGAACGGCACGGCGGTGTTCGATGTGACCTTGCCAAGCGCGCCGGTGCAGGTCGGGAACATTCCCGGCAATCAATCGTTGTGGCGCGAGGTGAAGGTTTACCAGGCGCCGGGCGCGAACGGCGGCCCGCATCGCGCGTACGCCTACATCACCACCGAGGCGCCGGGTGGCGGCCTGCAGATCATCGACCTGAGCGATCTGCCCGCCAGCATTTCGCTCGCCAACACGCTCACCGACTTCAGCACCTCGCACACGTTGTACATCTCGAACGTGGACTACGGGACGATGGCGGCGCTGCCCAACCAGCAGGCCTATCTATATATCGCCGGCTCGAGCATCGCGGGCGGCGCATTCCGCATCTACGACCTTACGGATCCGGTGCACCCGCAGCTCGTGACGTCGGCGCCGGCGGGCACTGGTTACATGCACGACTCCACGTCCATGTTGATCACCGACAACCGCACCACCCAATGCGCCGCGGCTCACAATCCCTGCGAAGTGCTGGTCGATTTCAACGAAACCACCGTCGACCTGTGGGACGTAACGGATAAGGCCGCGCCCGTGCGTCTCAGTACCACCGGTTATCCGACCGCGAGTTACACGCACTCGGGCTGGCCGACCGCGGGCAACCTCTTCATCGTCGTGCACGACGAACTCGATGAGCTGCGCCGCGCAATCAACACGCACATCTACACGCTCGACATCGCGGACCTGCGCGCGCCCAGCATTGTTACGTCGTACATCGGGGCAGTGGGCTCGACCGATCACAACGGCTACAACATCGGCAATCGCTACTACGTGTCGCACTACAAGCGTGGGCTCGTGATATTCGATTCCTCGAACCCGCGCGCGCTGACCGAAGTGGGCTCGTTCGACACGTACCTGACACCGGCAGCGAATTCAGCCGGCACGGATGGTGCGTGGGGCGTGTATCCGTTCCTGCCCTCGGGCACGATCCTCGTGAGCGACATCGAAAACGGATTGTTCCTGTTGCGCAAGAACGAGACCCTGCCACCGCCGCCTCCGCCGGTCGTGGTGAACCCGCAGCCGCCGGTGCAGGGTGGTGGTGGTGGTGGCGGCACACTCGACTTCCTGGCCTTGATTTTGCTCGCCGGGTTCGCGATGTTACGCGCCCGTAAAGTCCGCAGCTAAGAGCATCACGATGGACTACCTGCCCGCTGATTCGCGTTACAAGTCGATGCGTTACAACCGCGTGGGTGCGAGCGGCGTACGCCTGCCGGCCATTTCGCTCGGGTTGTGGCACAACTTCGGCGACGTCGATGTCTTCCAGAACGGCCGCAACATCGCGCGCCGCGCCTTCGATCTCGGCATCACGCATTTCGACCTGGCTAACAACTACGGCCCGTCGCCGGGGTCGGCCGAAGAGACCTTCGGCGTGCTGATGCGCAAGGACTTCATGCCCTTCCGCGACGAGATGATCATCTCGTCCAAAGCCGGCTACCTCATGTGGCCGGGCCCATATGGCGAGTGGGGCTCGCGCAAGTACCTGGTCGCGAGCTGCGACCAGTCACTGGCGCGTATGGGGCTCAAGTACGTCGACATCTTCTACAGCCATCGATTCGATCCGGACACGCCGCTCGAGGAGACGATGGGCGCGCTCGATTACATCGTGCGCTCGGGCCGCGCCTTGTATGCCGGCATCTCGAGTTACAACGCCGAACAGACCGCGCGCGCCGCGGCCATCCTCAAGTCCCTCGGCACGCCGTGCCTGATCCACCAGCCCAGCTACAGCATGTTCAACCGCTGGATCGAGGACGGCCTCATCGCCGAACTCGACAAGGAACGGATCGGCTGCATCGTGTTCTCGCCGCTGGCACAGGGCTTGCTGACCCACAAATACCTCAACGGCATTCCGGAGGATTCGCGTGCCGCCAGGCACACCTCTCTCGATGCGGACTCGATCACGCCGGCGAAGGTCGAGAAGGTCAAGAAGCTCAACGAACTCGCGAAGAGCCGCCGTCAGTCGCTGGCGCAGATGGCCGTGGCGTGGGTTTTGCGGCACCAGACGGTGACTTCGGCATTGATCGGCGCCAGCAAGGTGGCGCACGTGGAAGAGGGCGTGGGCGCGCTCAACAACCTCGCCTTTTCAGCCAGCGAACTCGCGGCGATCGAAGCTGCGCTCAAGTAGCAACCCTCATCATTTCTGCTTGAGAGACAAACTACCGGTGCGCAGCACGAACGCGTTGTTCTCCTCGTTCTGTTCGGCGACCTGATTCGCCGCATCGGCGCGCAGCTCGACTGACACCACGGACGACAAGTCCCAGGACGTGTGTATGCCGACCTGCCGGGTCTGGTTCGCGAGCATCGGCTGCACCTGCATGTCGATCGCTGCCTTGCCGGGTGCGATCAGCCGTACCTTGAAGGCGCCGCTGGCAGGCCCCTTGTTGGACAAACGCACGATCACGCGGCGGTCGTCTCCCTTCAGCACCGAGGCACCGGTTATGACGAGGTCCGGTTTCGGGAGATAGATCGGATCCCGCGGTTTTTCCGCGACGGCGAGCGAATCGGTATTGGCGACCGGCGCGATCACCGTGCCCTTGGTGAGGCACTTCACCGAGAATGGCAACGCCTTCAGATTGGCGTGGATAGGCGGGTTGTCGTCGAACTCCAATACGATGGAGCCCGTAACGGTCGTGGGTTCGTTGTCGGGCGTGGCACCCGTGAAGGTCGGCCCGCTCGATGCGAGCGGAAACGGCAACGTCCATGCATGCAGGTATTTCTCGCCGGAGGCTGCGAACTGCGTGGTGAAGGTGTCCGACTTGATGACCTTCGCTCCCGCGGTCGCGACGTAGCGGTACTTCACCTGGGCTGGCGCGTTTGCGGCCAGCTTGTAGATCATCTCGGTGCCGACGTGCAGATTTTTCGGGCAGAAGCCGACGAAATTCGCGCTGCCGGTGGGGTTGTCGAACAGACGCATTCCCGTGATTCCGGGCTGGACGGGTGTGCGCGTCGCGGGTTTCGGCGGTTTAGGCGGCTTGGGCACGCCGCGGCAAACAACCTTCGCGTCGACGGGCGCCTCCGCTCCGGCGAACGCCGGCTCGTGGAACCCGACGTTCGAGTTGGCCAAGCAGACCATGTGAAACCGCGCGGTGTAGGCGTTGACCACCCGCCGCTCGAAACCGGATTGGAGCAACGCGAAGCGCGCAGCGGCCGGGTCGGACGAGCCCTGCGTCGACTGCTGTAGATAGTCGTTGCAGATCTGCGCTGGCGCCTTGGCCGGCGCCTGCGGCGCCTGGTAGGTTCCGGTCAGCTTGTGGTCGACCCACTGTTGTCCGTGATCGGCGCCGTAGCTGCGATGTTCGCTGTTGGCGGGCAGGTCGACAGTGGCGATGACCGGACCGGGGAACTTCTGAACCGATAACTCCAGCTCGTCGAGATGCATCTTCTCGGCGCACTGGCCGCGGACCTGCAGGTAATACGCGGTGCTCGAACCCTCGTTGGCGACCGTGTCCCAGTGTGTGCCGTCCGAGGAAAACACCTCGATGACGGGGATGGCCTTGTTGGGCTGCTGGCGCACCTCGCCCCAACTACTGGCGACGGCCAGTGGCGCGCTGGTGACGAGGACGATGCTGGCGATGTATGTGATGTGATGTTTCACGGCTGCTCCCGGGCTGCGTTCAGTACTGAGTCGCAACGACGAGGCCAGCGGTTCAATCGGCAGCCTCCCGACGCAGTCTGGGAGCGGAAAACATCGAGCGGTACACCCGGACCCGGGCTTGTGGCCCTGTGGGTCGTGTGTTAGCGGGTTGGTGCCGGGTGAGGAATATGGGGAATAGCTCAAGTGATGCGGGAGAGTTCACCGCCGCCGCCGCTAACTCCCACATCTCTCGCCCGGCACCCACTATCTGGCGGCTGCGATCTTCCCTTCGGGTGAGCCGCCCTTGCCGACCCGCCCGATGGCAGCGCGCAGGGCCGCGATGCCGACGGGTTTCGCGACGAAATCATCCATGCCCGCGGCGAGACAACTCTCGCGGTCACCTTCCATCGCATTCGCCGTCAACGCGATCACCGGGATGCGCGGATTACGCACGCCCGATGAGCCGGCGCGCAGCAAGCGGGTTGCATCGAGTCCGTCCATCACCGGCATGTTGCAATCCATGAGCACGAGATCGAAATCTTCCTGAGCCAGCGCCGTGAGCACCTCGCGGCCGTTGGCGACCAACGTCGGGAGATGACCGAGCTGGCGCAACATCGCCTCGACGATCGTCTGATTCACGCTGTTGTCCTCGGCCACCAGGATCGATAACGCGTTGAGAGGCGACACGGTGTTCGTCGTCGTGGTGCTGATCGTATCCGCCAGCGGCAGATCGACGATGAACGTGAAACACGACCCCTGGTGTCTCCCGGTCTCGACCGAGATCGTTCCGCCCATGAGATTCACGAGTTTCTGCGAGATGACCAGGCCAAGCCCGGTGCCGCCGCCGCGATGGCGGGCCGCGTCGGCCAATTGCACGAACGGCATGAACAAGTGGGGGAGCGCCTCGGATTCGATGCCGATGCCGGTGTCGCGCACCCTGAAGGCGAGGCGTGCACGGCCAGCGGTGGACTCGAGCAGCCGCACGCCCATCCGGACTTCACCGCGATCCGTGAACTTGAGCGCATTGGTGCCGAGATTCATGAGTACCTGCGCGAGCCGCTGCCGGTCACCGTCCACCGCAACCGGGAGATCGTCAGCGGCTTCCACGACCAGCTTCACCTGCTTGTCGTGCGCCTGCGGGCGCAGCAGATGCTCCATTTCCTCGAGCAGCCCCTGCAATTCGAAAGGCCGCGGTCGAAGTTCGAGCCGCTCGGCTTCGATCTTCGAGAAGTCGAGGATGTCGTTGATGATGCGCAGCAACGACTCGCCGCTGGCCGCGAGAATGTCGAGCAGCTTCCGCTGCTTGGGGTCCGGCGACATCCCGCGCAACAGATCAGCGACACCGAGAATGCCGTTCATCGGCGTGCGGATTTCGTGGCTCATCATCGCCAGGAACGAACTCTTGGCACGTCCCGCGGCCTGGGCTTCGGCGGCGTTCAGCTCCGCCTGAGCGCGCGCGGCGCGCAGCTTCTTCACGATACCCGCGCTGACCCGGCGCAGATGCAGCGCGACCGCTCCGGCGATCAGCGACAGGATCGAGACCGCGGCCAGCGCCGCCGCGAACGCAGCGCGGATCGACGTCATGCGCGCGTCGATTGCATCGAGCACCATGTCGACACCGACGACGCCGACGAACTTGCCGGAGCGATCGAAGAACGGGGCGAAGGCACTCATGTACGCGTGTTGTCCGTCGCGCCGCGGCTCGATATCCGCGGCCGGCACTTGCGTTTCAAAGACCTGCTGCAACACCGCGTCCGGATCCTTGTATGCGGTCATGATCGGATCCGCCGCGCCATCCTCTTGGGAGGAGGGCGATCCGAAGCGCGAATCCAGCACCCAGTAGATCTGCCCATCGATCAACACGCCGGTGTAGACATCGACGATATCGATCGCGGCGCGGTGAATACGGATGAGCGGCGCGAGCGCGCGCAGGTGATCAGCCGTGCCTGCGAGTGCGGGCGACGTGAGGCTGCGGTGCAAATCGCCGTCCACCTGCACAGCACTGGTCCGCGCCAACTGCAACAACTCGCGACGCACGCCATCCATCTGCGCGTCACGTGCGCGAACGTAGATGATCGTCAGGCCGATGGCCGAACAGACGAACGTGATCAGCGCCGCGAGAAACGCATCGCGCAATGGATGAATCGATCTCTTCCTCGCGGGGGGCGCAGACACCTTTTCAGGGTGACCATTCCCGCCGCTGCCGTCGGTGAGGGAGGTCGCAGCCCGGCCGCGCAGCCGCCGCAACCGGGACTAGGGGTTTGCCTCGACTGTGAAGCGGTCGAACATTTATGTCGAGTCCGACACCAACTCACCCGTCAGCTGATGATCCGTTCCAGCAGCAGCACGCCGATGATTCCCACGACGCCGACGATGCCCTCCATGAGCGTCCAGCTCATGATGGTTTCCTTGAGCGACAGGTTGAAATATTCCTTCGCCATCCAGAAGCCGGAATCGTTGACGTGCGAGAACATCAAACTACCCGCGCCGACCGCCAGCACCATGAGGTTCGGGTCGACGTGGGTGTTGTTTGCCACCACGGGCGCCATCAGACCCGCGGCGGTCATGCCCGCCACGGTGGCCGAGCCCAGTGACACGCGGATCACGCCGGCAATCAGCCAGCCGAGCACGAGCGGGTCGATCGAAATCCCGGTCAGCAGATCGGAGATGTTCTTGTCGACGCCGGTCGCGACGAACACTTCCTTGAGCGTGCCCGCGCCGGCGATGATCAGCAGGATCACGGCGATGTCCTTCACCGAATTGCCGTAGTCGTCCATCAGCGGCTGGATCTTCATGCCGCGTGACAGGCCGAGCGTCCAGGTCGCAACCGCCAGCGCCAGCAACATCACGATCAGCGGATTGGTGACGAACTTGAGCAGCGGCTGCAGGTTTTCCGGCGCCAGCGGCACCGCCATCGAGCAGGTGATCAACGCGACCGGCAGCAACGCGCTGCCAAAACAGTTGAAGGCGCTCGGCAGTTCGTTCTCGGGCTTGAGCGGCGCGACGAACAACGTGATCGGGTTCGACTTCACGTTGCGGAACAGCCGCGCGTACAGCGGGCCGGCGCAGATCATGGCGGGTAATCCCACGATGATTCCGTAGAAGATAGTCGTGCCGATGTCGGCGCCGAACATCGGCAACATCGCCGTCGGGGCCGGGTGCGGCGGCAGGTACCCGTGGGTCACCGACAACGACGCGAACATCGGGATGCCGAGATAGATAGGCGGCACCTTGGTCTGCTGGACCACCGAGAACACCAGCGGCACCAGCAGCACGAACCCGACGTTGTAGAACAACGGGATGCCGACCAGGAAACCCGTGAACATCATGGCCCAGGTCAGGTGTTTCTCGCCGAACACCCGCATCAGCACCATCGCGATCTTCTGCGCGGCGCCGCTGTTCGCGACCAGCTTGCCGAACATGGCGCCGATGCAGACGATGCCGAGCAGGCCGCCGAGAATGTTGCCGACGCCCTTTTCGAGCACGCCCGGCACCTTGTCGATGGGCAATCCGAGCAGGATTGCGGCCACCGACGAGGCGATCAGGAAGGCGAGGAAAGGCTGCACCTTGCCCCAGCTGATCAGCAACACGAGCAATACGATCGAGCCGAATACGTACCAGATTTCCATGGCGCGCCCCTCTAACTAACCGCGTCTGCCTAGGAACCCTGGCCTTTGATGCCGAGGCGAATCCGCGCCACCATGTTGGACGAGGTCATGTAAAGCGTCCTGCCGTCGTCGCCGAACTTGCAGTTGGCGGTTTGTTTGCCGTCCCAGATTCGTCCCAGGCGTTTGCCGTCCTTGGACAACACCAGCACGCCGCCCGGCGCGCTCGTGAAGACGGTGCCGTCGGCGGCGACGGTCAAACCGTCCGGCGCGCCCGGTGCAGCGTCACTGACCAGGTCGGTCGCATCGTGGAAAAGTTTCTTCGCAGTCACATTTCCGTTCGCGTCGAGCGTGTACGCATTGATGATCGCCTTCTTGCCCTCCGACTGCGCCACGTACAAGGTGCGCTCATCCGGCGAGAGCGCCACGCCATTCGGACGCGTCAATTCCTTCTCGATGACGGTGACCTTGCCGTCGGCGCCCACGCGATACACGCCGTTGAACGCAATCTCCTTCTCGGGCGCGTCGTCGAACTTCTTGAAGCCGTACGGCGGATCGGTGAAGAAGAACACGCCGTTCTTCATCTTCGCCACGTCATTGGGGCTCGAGAACTTCTTGCCTTCGAATGCCATCGCGACCGGGGTCTTCCTCCGGGTCTTGAGATCCAGCCGCTGGATGCCGCGGTTGCCCGTGTCGGCCAGCAGGATGCTGTTCGGCCCGTCGATCGCGAGGCCGTTCGCGCCGGCTTCACGCCAGATCGCCGGATCGAAAGACGCTGCGCCGGACGGGTCGAGAAATTTCTCGAGGCCACCCTTCTCGGACCATTTCCACATCTTGTTGCCCGGGACGTCCGTGAACAGTAGATAGCCGCCGGATTTCACCCAGATCGGGCCCTCGGCCCAGCCGAAGCCATCGGCGATCTTCTCGATCTTCCAGTCTTTCGGCACGATGGCGTCCATCGCCGGATCCCAGCGATCGATGCGTCCATCTTCTATGGTCGACGGCGCGATCTTGATCGGCGCCGTCGCGGGCGTTGCCGCACAAGCGACCGCACCGATGGCCGCGACGATCAGCAGACTCAAGGCCGAAGCCCCGCCGGAGAACTTGAACATGGAAACCCCCTTCGTCAGTTGCTTGAAACGGTGACTCGCGTCGCCAGCGCCGACGCTGGTGCGGTGCCCGTATGTGTTTTTGTTATCTCGAACGACCCATTGGCGCGCAGGTCCGCCGACGACGCGCCAATCCAGAAATCGATGCGGCCCGCCTCGATCAACCACTGGCCGCGCGGGCTCCAGAATGCCAGTTGTTCGGGTGTCAGGCTGAAGGTTATGCGCTTGCGGGCGCCCGCCGCGAGGTCGATGCGTTTGAAACCGCGCAGTTCCAGCACCGGACGCGCAACGCTCGCGATCGGATCGCGGATATAGAGCTGCACGACCTCGTCACTCGCGACTGCGCCGACGTTTTCGACCGTGATCGAGATGTCGACGCGTTCGCCGGGACCGACCGTCTGCGTGGTCTGCGCGAGTTCGCTGTAGCGGAATTCGCTGTACGAAAGCCCGTGCCCGAACGGAAACAGCGGCGTGATGGGCAGATCGTGAAAACGCACGGTGTCCTTGGCGAGATCGGGATCGGCGGGGCGGCCGGTCGGGTTGCCGGCATAGTTGAACGGCACCGCCGCCGAGGCGCGCGGGAACGCCGCGGGCAGCCGGCCCGCGGGCGAATACTGGCCAAACAACACGTCGGCGACGGCGTTGCCGCCTTCGACGCCTAACATCCAGGTCTCGAGAATGGCCGGCGCCTTTTCCGCGAGCCACGACATTGCGAGCGGCCGGCCATTGGCGAGTACGACCACCACGGGTTTGCCGGTGGCCAGCACCTGGCGCGCGAGTTCGATCTGGCTCGGCGGCAGATCCAGGTCCGCACGGCTGCGGGCTTCGCCCGACAGATCGTAATCCTCGCCGATCACCAGCACCGTGGCGTCTGCGCTCTTCGCGATCTTCACCGCCCACGATACGGCCGACAAATCGGTGGTGCGTGGATCCGCGCCCGGCGCGGTGATGACCTTGAGCGTCCGCGGGGCTGCCGCGGTGATGCCCTTGAGAACGGTGACGACTTCGTCCGCCTTGCCCTGGGCGCGCCACGAGCCCAGCGACGACAGACCGTCGGTGGCCAGCGATCCGATGACCGCAAGAGTGCGCAACTTGCCGGCGCGCAACGGCAGAAGGTTTCCGTCGTTCTTGAGCAGCACGATCGACTGGCGCGCGACGGCACGCGCCGCCTCGCGATGTTCCGGCGACAACAATTCGCGCGCCTCGCGCTCGACATCGTTGTACTGCAGCGGATTGTCGAACAACCCGAGCTGCTCCTTCACGCGCAGGATTCGGAGCACCGCCTCGTCGAGTAGTTTGAGACGCACCTTGTCCTTGCTGATGGCGGCCTTGAGGTCGTCGGCGTATACGCCGCCGACCATGTCCATGTCGACGGATGCATCCAGGGCGAGCAGGCCTGCCGCCGGGCGATCCGCCGCGACGCCGTGGTTGAGCAACTCGCCGATCGCGCCCCAGTCGCTGACCAACAGGCCCTGCCAACCCCAGCGCTCGCGCAGCAGGCCGCGCAGCAGTTCCTTGTTGGCGGTGGTCGGCACGCCGGCGATGTCGTTGAAGGCCGCCATGAACGAGCCGGCACCCGCCCGGGCGGCGGCGTAGAACGGCGGTAGATAGACTTCCTGCAGCGTGCGTTCGGACAGATCGGCGGTGTTGTAGTCGCGGCCGCCGATCGGGGCACCATAGGCGCCGAAATGTTTGGCGGTCGCCATGAGAGAGCCGGGGCGCAGGCTGTTGCCGCCCTGGAAGCCGTTGACCTGCGCGACGGCCATACGTGCGCCGAGATACGGGTCTTCACCCGCGCCTTCGACGATGCGGCCCCAGCGAGGATCGCGCGCGATGTCGATCATCGGGGCGAACGTCCAGTGCAGGCCGGCGGAAGTGGCTTCCTCGGCAGCGACGCGCGCGGCGCGCTCGGAGCTTTCGGGCGCCCAGGTGGCCGCCATCGCCAGCGGCACCGGGAAGATGGTCCGGTAGCCGTGCACGACGTCCATCGCGAACAGCAGCGGTATGCCGAGGCGCGATTCCCCGACCGCGACCTTCTGCAGCTTCGCCAGCGGTTCGGCGCCCGCGACGTGCAGATAGGAACCGACGCTACCGGCGCGAACGCGTTCGAGTTCGGCGTCGTCGAGTCGCGAATTGAGCGACTTGCTGCGGCCGCCGGCGCGTTGGACCAGCTGCCCGATTTTTTCGTCGAGCGTCATCTTCTTTAGCAACGCTTCGGGACGCGCGACAGCTTCCGTCGCGGCGTGGCTTACGCAGGACAAAAAGGCGACAGCAAGACAGGCCACTGCCGTGTGGCGCAAAGGGCTGGGCAAGTGCGAATCTCCCCCGTGAGGTCTCGGGAATCTACCCGAAACATTTGCGGACCGGCACATGAATTCGCGGCGCCGAAGCGGCACACTTGCCACATGCGTCGCCTGTGTTTTGCGCTCGATCTGAAGAACGACCCCCGCCTCGTGGAGGCCTACAGGAAGTGGCACGAACCGGGCGCGCCGCCCGCCGCCGTGACGCGCTCGATCCGTACCGCGGGAATCGAAAGCCTCGAGATCCATCTGTGCGGCAACCGGCTGTTCATGATCATGGAGGTCACGCCGCAGTTCTCGCCGTCCGCGAAGGCGGCTGCGGATGCGGCCGATGCCGACGTGGTGGCCTGGGAGAAGCTGATGTGGACTTTCCAGCAGGCGCTGCCGTGGGCGGCGCCGGGGCAAAAATGGGTGCCGGCCGAGAAGATCTTCGATCTGACCGAGCAGCCATGAATCGGTTGCGTCCGAAGATGCTTCACGGGGCCGCGCTTGCGCTCATTGGCGCGCTCGCGGGCGGCTGCGCGCTGGCCGCCGATCCGGTCGCAGCGCCGGCGGCGCTCAGCCCGGGCGTCTACCTAGCCAAACTGGCCGCGGCTCGTATTCCCGCCGGGGCCGCGGCGGTGGTCATCAAGCCACTCGACGATGGCGCGCTGCGCTGGGCGGCCAACGACACCAAGCCGATGAACCCGGCGAGCACGATGAAACTCGTGACCACGTATTCGGCGCTGCACTTGTTAGGCCCGGCGTTCACGTTCCATACCGAGTTGCTGGCCGATGGCCCGGTAACCGCCGAGGCGCTGCGCGGCGATCTGTACGTCCGCGGCGGTGGCGACCCGCACATGGTCATCGAAAACCTCTGGCTGCTCGTGAATCGCCTGCGTGGTTTCGGCATCCGCGACATCCGCGGCGACCTGGTGCTCGACAAGAATGTTTTCGAGCCGCTGGTCCACGATCCCGGCCAGTTCGACGGCGAGGAGGGCCGTGCGTACAACGTCGGCCCCGACGCGTTGCTGCTGAATTTCAAATCCATCGCCATCACGTTCGTGCCGGACGCCGCGGCGAAGGTGGCGCACGTCATCGTCGTGCCCGAAGTGGCCGGCCTCAAGGCGCCACGCACCGTGCCGGCCGTGGACGGAGCCTGCGGCGACTGGCGCGGCCGGTTACGCGCCGACGTCAGCGACCCGATGAACATCCGCATCGCCGGCGTCTATCCACTCGCCTGCGGCGAACGCCTGTTCCACGTCGGCGCGCTCGAGCATACCAACTACTTCGGCGCCGTGTTCCGCGCCTTGTGGGAGCGACAGGGTGGCTCGTGGACCGGAAAGGTGCGCGAGGGCAAGGTCAGCCCGGCCGCGCGACTGGTCGCGGCGCAGGAATCACCGCCGCTCGCCATGCTGATCCGCGACATCAACAAGTACTCCAACAACGTCATGACGCAGCAGTTGTTCCTGACGATGGGCGCGGCCGGCGGCGAGCCTGGCAGCCCGGCGCGCGGCGCCGCCGCCGTGCGCGGCTTGTTAGCGGCCCGCGGCATCGACACTCCGGAGTTGATCCTCGAAAACGGCTGCGGCCTGTCGCGCATCGAACGTATCTCGGCGGGGTCGCTCGCCAACGTGCTGGCGGACGCCTGGAGCAGCCAGTGGATGGCGGAACTGATGTCGTCGCTGCCCATCTCCGGCGTCGACGGCACCATGAAAAGCCGCAACGTTCCGGTGGGCGCCGCGCACATGAAAACCGGGCTGCTCGAGGACACCCGGGCGGTGGCCGGTTATGTCCTCGCGGCGAGCGGCAAGCGCTACGTCGTGGTGGCCATCATCAACCACGCCAATGCCCGTTTTGGAACCGGTGCGCACGATGCGCTGATCGAGTGGGTCTACCGGACAGGCTAGAATCCGCCCCCTATGTCAGTCACAACTTCACGCGTACCGGTCACGGTACTCACGGGCTTTCTTGGCTCCGGAAAAACCACGCTCCTGAACCGCATCCTGTCGGAGAAACACGGCAAGCGCATTGCGGTCATCGAGAACGAATTCGGCGAAGTCGGGGTCGATCACCAGCTCGTCATCGGCGCGGAAGAGGAGCTGTTCGAGACCAACAACGGCTGCATCTGCTGCACGGTGCGCGGCGACCTGATCCGCATCCTCGGCCAGTTGATGAAACGCCGCGACAAGTTCGACTACATCATCATCGAGACCACCGGCATGGCCGACCCGGGTCCGGTAGCGCAGACGTTCTTCCTCGACGACGAGTTGAAGAACCAGTTCTCGCTCGATGCCATCGTCACGATCGTCGATGCGAAACACTTCGAACAACACGTCGACGAGCTGAACGAACCGGCCGAGCAGGTGGCGTTCGCCGATCTCGTGTTGCTGAACAAGACCGACCTGGTCGACGCGGCAGCGCTCGAACGCATCGAGCGGCGCATCCGCGGCATCAACGGCACGGCGAAGGTCCTGCGCACGAAGAACGCCGATGCGTCGATCGACCAGGTGTTGAACGTCGGCGCGTTCGATCTGCAACGCGCGCTCGCGCTGGATGGCGCGTTCCTGGAGCCGGAGTACCCGTTCGAGTGGGGCGGTGTGTACCCGCTCACGCCGGGAGACTATCTGCTCAAGACGGCGGGCGAGCACGAACACGCCGCACACGATCAAGAAGCGCACGAACAGGGTCCCGGCTGCGGCCACGATCACGATCACGATCACGATCATGAACACGCTCATGATCGTGGGCATGTCCATGAACACGGCGATCACGGTCACAAACACGCAGACCTCGACCTCGTGGTGTTACCGCTGACGGCGGCCTCGGCGCAAGCGCTGCAATCCGCCATCGAACCCGCGGTGCGCGCCTTCGCCGAGCCCGCCACCGTGATCCCCTGCCACGGCGTGCTCGAACAGATTCCCGCGCACTACGCGATCGACATTTCGCACGCCGGGGCGAACTTCACGCTCAGGATCGAAACGGCCGGTGCGTACGGGTTGTTCTGCGAACATCACCCGCTCGAGTTCGGGCTGCACCTGGCAGGCCAGCGGCCGGCGGCCGAGCGCAAGTTCGCCTCGCATCATCACGACGACGACATCAGCTCGATCGGCATCAGCGATCCGCGCCCGCTCGATCCGGCCAAACTGAACCAGTGGCTGGACTATCTACTCAAGACGCGTGGCCAGGACATCTTCCGCATGAAGGGTGTCCTCAACGTCAAGGGTGAGGATCGCCGCCAGGTATTCCACGGCGTACACATGATGTTCGATGCGCAGGCGGAGCGACCCTGGGGCAACACCCCGCGCATGAACAGCCTCGTGTTCATCGGCCGCAATCTCGATCGCGCCGAGTTCGAAGCCGGCTTCGAATCCGCCGTCGCGAAATAGCAGCGATGGCCAAACAATCCCTGTCGTTCGCGCTCGAGCCGCGCGCCAGCGCCGATTTCGACGACTACGTCGTCGAATGCGCCTGGTCGCCGGACGGCAAGTCGCTGGCCGTGGGCGGCGGCGAGGGCAAGGTGGCGCTGGCCCGACTGGATGGCTCCGCGCTCAGGCTTTCGGTCATCGGAGAACATTTGTTAGGCACGCTCGCGCTGTCCTGGCAGCCGCATGGCGGCGTGTTCGCCTCGGCTGGGCAGGACAGCACGGTCGCATTGTGGGACGGCAGGGATGGCCGCGAAAAGTTGCGGCTCAAGCCGGCTGCGACCCCGACGCAGGCGCTGGCCTGGGCGCCCGATGGCGCGACGCTTGCGAGCGCGAGCGGAAAAAGCGTCACTTTGTGGTCGTCGCTGGGAGAGAAGGTGCACGCTTTTGCACCGACCACGAGCACCGCCGTGGCGTTGTCGTTCGACAAGCCCGGTACCGATCTCGGGGTTGCCCTGAACGGCGAAATTTGTGTGCACCGCGTCGAAAAATCCCGCTATGAGACACGGCGGTACAAGTGGCCGGCCGCATGCCTCACGGTAAACTTCAGCGGCAATGGGCGCTTTCTCGCAACCGGCATGGCCGATGGATCCCTGCATTTCTGGAACCGTTCGACGGGCAAGGATTCGCAGATGCGTGGCTATGACGGCCGTCTCGAGCTTACCGGCTTCAGCGACAACAGCCGTTATCTCGCCTCGAGCGCCGGTCACGAAGTCGTCCTGTGGGATTTCGGCGGCAAGGGTCCTGAAGGGACGAAACCGATCGTGCTGAACGGCCACACCGAACGTGTCGACAGCTTTGCCTGGCAACCGGGCGGCGACCACCTTGTCAGCGCCGGGCGCGACTGGCGCGTCACGTTGTGGCGCCCCGGAAAGACGACGCAGCCGATCGACGTGCAGATGGGCGATTCGGAATACAGCGTGTTGCGCTGGTCGCCGGATGGCAAATTCGTCGTTGCAGGGGAAAAAAAGGGCCGCCTGACAATCTTCGAACTGGTGGCGCGATGACAGTCGAGTTGCGCGACCTCGCCCCTGACGAGCGCAAGCTGGTTCAGCAGCGCTTCGAGGAGCTGGCCGGCAAACGGTTTGCACCCTCGGCGAAGCGGCCGCGCTTCGAGGTGTGGTGGCCGAAGGCGCCGCTCGATGGCCGCGCATTTCCGGAAGGTATTCATCCGCCCGAGGGCGAGACCAGCTTCAACGAGTCCGCGCGGCTGGTCGGCTTTCTCAACGGCGTCTGCGGTGGCGAGTTCTACATCGCCAACCTGAGCGCGCCCAAGCCGCACTTCCGCCATACCGGCAAGCTCGACGAAGAACTGTGCCGCTGGTTGAAAACACGGCTCGTGTCCAACCCCACCTGTCTGCTCGCGTCGACCATCGATGTGTTCCTGCTGGTCGACACCCAGCTCAACTACTCCGTGCTCGGTGGACCCCCCGAGGTCATCGCCAAGTTCGAGTCACGCTTCGGCGGCGCGGAAGCCCTGCAACTGTCCTTCGCCAACTACGTCGACCAGATGCGCCTGGGGACCGGACTCGAGGACTTGAAGTGGGCGCAGGACCACCTGCAGAAATGGTCCGGCTGGGGTCAGGCCACTAGGCTGGAGTGAATGATTCGCCCGACGCCGGCAGGCGTCGCACGTTGACCGCGGCCTGGTACCGCGCCATCAATCCCTGCAATACCTTCGTCCAGCTGTAGTTAGCCAGCACGTGCCGGCGTGCGGCCTGGCCGAGCGCGTCGAGATCGCGTTCGTACAATGCGGCGACGCCGGCCGCGAGGCTGTCCGCGGCGCGTTCGATGTCGGCGTATGCATCGACCAGCTGGCCCACACTTTCGTCGAACAGTTCCGGGATGGCCCCGGCGCGCGGCGCCACCACCGGCCGGCCGCAGGCCAGTGCTTCGAGAACGACGAGGCCGAAGGTTTCATGAACGCCGGCGTGGACGAACGCATCCGCCGAGGCGAAATATTCCGCCAGCGTGCGATTGTCCCGGCAATAGGGCAGCCGCGTTACATTGCCGCGGCGCGTGGATTCATCTCCGCCTATCAATAGCAGGTGATAGGGCTCGCCGAGTTTCCGGAATGCCTCGGTCAGCACGGGGATGTTTTTCTCGGCGGAGAATCGCCCGGCGAACACCAGCAGGCGCGTATCGCCCGGCAACGCGAGTTCGGCGCGCAGGTCGCGGCCACGCCGCTCCGGGGTGAAGGTCTCGACGTCGACACCCAGCGGCTGAACGCGCGCGTGTTTGACGCCGATTTCGTGCAGGTAGTCGCACATGTGCCGGCTGGGCGCGAGCACCAGCTGCGCCCGTTCGTAGGTAAGCCGCACGTACCACTCGATGAACTTCTGCACCGCGCTCCCCAGGCGCCGGCCGGCCAGCTGCGGAAAATTCGAGTGATAGAAGGCGATGAGCGGAATGCCGCGGCGGTTTGCGACGCTGGCCGCGGCCCACGCGGGATGGAACACGTCGCCAACCTCGATGAGGTCGGGCTCGAGCCGGTCGATCGCTTGCGACCAACGCAGCGGATTGAGCGGCAGACGATAGTTGAACGCACCGGGCACGAGCCCGCCCGCGATCATTGAAATATCGCCGGGCGAATGGTGCGCGGTCTCGCCGGGCACGACCAGGCTGTGCCGCCAGCTGGTGTGCAATTGCATCCACTCGTGTTTCGCGAGCAGGTAACGCTTCACGCCACCACTGGTGGGCGAGAAGAAGAGTGTGGCGTCGACGACGTGCATGGATGCTGGGAGTTGCTCGAGTCGCAGTATCGGAGCGTTGCAGTGTTGCGACCAGTCAGCGCATGCTCCGTTCCCTATGTCGCTCCACACCTACAAGAAGGCCTGCAAACCGCTACTGTGGGTAACACTGGCAGCCGTTCCCGTTTCACTCGCCCAAGCCGCGGATTTCGACGCCGGCCTCAAGGCCGTTGATTCGAAAGTGATCGCCTGGCGGCGCGACTTTCACCGGCACCCCGAGTTGTCGGACCACGAAGTACGCACCGCGAAGATCGTCGCCGAACATCTCACGAAGCTCGGGCTCGAGGTGACCACGGGTGTCGCCCACAACGGTGTCGTCGGATTTCTCAAGACCGGCAAACCCGGGCCGACCATCGCGCTGCGTGCGGACATGGACGCGTTGCCGGTCACCGAACGGGTCGATCTGCCGTTCAAGTCGACCGTCAAGTCTAACTACCGCGGGGAAGAGGTCGGCGTGATGCACGCCTGCGGACACGATTCGCACACCGCGGTGCTGATGGGGGTCGCTGAAGTCCTGGCCGGCATGAAAGGCCAGCTGCGCGGCAACGTGCTGTTCGTCTTCCAGCCCGCCGAAGAGGGCGTGCCGCCGGGGCAGTCGGGCGGCGCCTCGCTCATGCTGAAGGAAGGCATCTTCGAGCGGTACAAACCCGCCGTCACGATCGCCTGGCATGCGTGGGCAACCTTGCACACCGGCGAGATCGGTTATCGGGTCGGCCCGTTCCTGGCCGATTCGAACGCCTGGAAGATCGTGGTGAACGGCCGGCAGACCCACGGTTCGCGCCCCTGGCGCGGCGTCGATCCGATAGTGGTGTCCGCACAGATCATCAACGCGCTGCAGACCGTGATCAGCCGCCAGGCGGATCTCACCGATCAACCGGCGGTGTTCACGGTCGGCGCGATCAAGGGCGGCATCCGCAACAACATCATCCCCGACAGCGTCGAGATGATCGGCACGATGCGCACGTTTTCAGCGGCGATGAAGCAGCAGATGGTCGAGAACATCGCGCGTATGACTGAGAAGACCGCCGAGGCGAGCGGCGCCACCGCGAAATTCGAGCTGGATGATTACAACAATCCGGTGGTGATGAACGATCCGAAACTCAGTGCGCGTTTGCTGCCCGTGCTGCGCAATGTGGCCGGTGAAAAGAACGTGAAGGAAATCCCGCTGATCACCGGGTCCGAAGACTTCGCCTACTTCGCCAACGAAGTGCCTGGCTTTTTCTACCTGGTGGGCGTGTCACCGCCGGAGCAGGATCTCAAGACGGTGCCCGAGAACCACTCGCCCCTGTTCTCCATCGACGAGAAAGCCATTCCGCTCGCGACCCGCGCGCTGGTAGCCGTCACGGTGGACTACCTGAGCGGTGCCGGGTAGGGGTTCTCGGGGTTGGCTACGTAGTGAGTCAACTTGGCCGCAACGCAAAGCCAACCCCGAGAACCCCTACCCGGCACCGCTCAGATGTTCTTGGCGATCGGCAGTTTGCGGATGCGTTTGCCGGTCGCGGCGTAGATAGCCCCGGTCACGGCGGGTGCTATCGGCGGAGTGCCGGGTTCGCCGGCGCCACCCATACGTTCGCCGGAAGTCACGATGGTCACGAAGATCTCCGGCGCCTCGTTGATGCGCAGCACCTGGTAGTCGTGAAAGTTGCTCTGCTGCACCTTGCCGTCAGCAAAGGTGATCTCGCCGAACATCGCGGCGGCCAGGCCGTAATTGATCGCCGATTCCATCTGCGCGATCACGCCCGACGGATTCGCGGCGAAGCCGCAATCGATGGCGCACCACACCTTGTGTACACGCACGTTCCCGCCCTCGACTGAAACCTCCGCGACCTCGGCGACGATGCTGCCGAAGGATTCGTGCAATGCGATGCCGCGCCCGCGGCCCGCCGGCGTATCCGCCCACTTGCTCGACTCCGCGACGGCGTTGAGTACGGCGAGATGCCGCGGCTTCCCGGCCAGCATTTTGCGACGCAATTCGAGCGGGTCTTGTGCGCCGAGCGCGGCCAGCTCATCGATGGCGCTGTTGACGGTGAAGCCGGTGTGCGAATTGCCCACCGAGCGCCACCACAACACCGGCACCGTGCGATTGCCTTCGTGTGTGTCGACCAGCAGGTTGGGGATTTCGTACGGCATGTCGGATGCACCCTCGACACTCGAAGGATCGAACTTGCTGCCCTTGGGAATGAAGGAATCGAAACGTCCGCCGCGCAACACGCCCTGGCTGACGATGCATTGCTGCCAAGCCACCGGGTTGCCCTGTTCGTCGATGCCGGCACGCACGCGTGACATGACGAACGGCCGGTATGAAAGACCCTTCACGTCGTCTTCGCGCGTCCAGGTTGTGAGGACGGGTTTGCCGATGGCTTTCGACACCTGCACCGCTTCGACCACGACTTCGGATTCGCGCTGCGCGCGCCGGCCGAAGCCGCCGCCGAGAAACGCGGTGTGCACCTTGACCTTCGAGGGATCCATGCCGAGCGCCGCCGCCGCGGCGTCGCGATCCGGCGATTGCATCTGTGTGCCCAGCCACAGCTCGCAACTGTCGGTCCGCACGTCGGCGAGGCAATTGAGCGGCTCCATCGGCGAGTGCGACAGGTACGGCAACTCGTATTCGACGTCGATTCGTTTGACGGCCGACCTCAGCGCCTTTTCCGGATCACCCGTGGTGCGCGCCACGGCGCCCGGTTTCGTCAGCAGTTGTTGGTATTCGCGGCGTAAACCCGCGGTGGAGAGGGTTTTGTTGGCGCCTTCGTTCCAGTCGATCAGCAGCGCGTCGCGCCCACGTTTGGCGGCGAACGTATTGGTGCCATAAACGGCGACACCCGCCGGGATCTGCTTCACGTCGACCACGCCCGGCACCGCGCGCGCCGCGCTGTCATCGATCTTCACGATCGTCGCGCCGATCACCGGCGGGCGCGCGATCACCGCGAACAACATGCCGGTCACGCGCATGTCGATGCCGAACTTCGCGCTGCCATCCACCTTCATCGGTGCATCGAGCCGCTTCTGCGGCTTGCCGAGATACCGGAACTGCGCTGGATCCTTGAGCGGCACCTCCGCCGGCACGGGAAGCCGCGACGCCTCATCCGCCAACCGGCCATAACTCAGCGATTTCCCGCCGTTGAAAACACTGCCGTCCCCGGTGCGCAGCTCGCCGGCATCGACCTGCCAGTGCCGCGCCGCCGCGGCTAACAACATTGCGCGCGCGGTGGCGCCGGCTTCGCGCAATTGCTGGTAGGTGGTGTTGGTGCTCATGCTGCCGCCCGTGAACTGCACGGGAGCGAACGGCACGTTGAAAGCCGGATCCACCGGCGCGAACTCGACCTGCACCCGGTTCGGGTCGATGTCCAGTTCCTCGGCCAGCGTCATCGCCATCCCGGTATAAATGCCCTGGCCCATCTCGGACTTGCCGATTACGACGGTGACCGTGTCGTCGGGCGCGATACGCACGAAGGCATTGGGTGCGAGGGTATTGCCAGTCCCGGCCGGGACCGCGTCGAAGCGGCCTTCCGCGAAGCGCATGCCGATGTACAGACCGCCGCCAATGACGGCGCCGCCAATGAGGAAATTGCGACGATCCAGTCGGGCTGGAGTGTTTTCGCTCATGACACGCTCCGGATGGCTTGGCCGCCGATGGTAAGGTAGGCCCCGCATGTTATTGGAATTTTTCGGCGCCGCCGGCGAAGTCACCGGGTCCTGCCACATCCTGCGGGTGGCGGGCCGGCAGTTGTTGCTGGACTGCGGCATGATCCAGGGCGGTGCGGACGCGCCGGCCCGCAACCGGCTGCCGTTTCCCTTCGAGGCTGCGACCATCGACGCCGTGGCATTGAGCCACGCGCACGTGGATCACTGCGGCCGGCTGCCGTTGCTCGTGAAGCGCGGCTTCCGCGGGCCTATCTACACCAACGACGCGTGCGCCGACCTGGTGCCGATCCTCCTGCGCGACTCGGCCAATCTCGCGCTGCGCGATGCGGAGCGCACCAATCGCCATCTCGCGCCCGGCGCCGCGCGGGCGAGCGCGTTGTACGACCTCGCGGACGTCGAGGCGACATTGCAGCAGCTCGTGCCGATTCCGTACGACATACCGCGCGAGTTGTTGCCCGGAATCACCGTGCGCGCGCGCGAGGCCGGACACATCCTGGGTTCTTCCAGCATCGAGGTTTGGGTCAGCGAGGGTGGTGAGCGCCGCAAGCTGGTGTTCTCGGGCGACCTCGGCCAATACGACACCCCGATCCTGCACGACCCGTGGAAATTCGAGACTGCCGATCTCGTGTTGATGGAAAGCACCTACGGCGACCGCCGTCATCGCGGCCGCGACGACACCGAGCGCGAACTCGGCGGGATCCTCGCGCAGGCGGCGCGCGACGGCGGCAACGTGGTCGTGCCAGCCTTCGCCATCGGCCGCAGCCAGGAGTTGCTCTATCTACTCGCCAAACACTATGGCGAATGGCAACTGGCGCGCTGGAAGATCTTTCTCGACAGCCCGATGGCCATCGCCGCCAGCAAGGTCTACTGGGAGCATCCGGAACGTTACGACCAGGAAGCCACGCGCCTGCGCCTGCGCTCTCGCGGCCTGCCGCCGCTGCCCAACCTCGTGCTGTCGGAATCGGCGGACGAGTCGCGGGCCATCAACAAGCTGCGCGGTGGCGCCATCATCATCGCGGGCTCGGGGATGGCCAACGGCGGCCGGGTGTTGCATCACCTCAAACACAACCTGCCGCGACCCGAGTGTCACGTGCTCATCGTCGGGTTCCAGGCACCAGGCACGCTCGGGCGGGCGCTCGTCGATCACAAACCCGAGGTGTGGATCCACGGGCAACGGGTATCGAGCGTCGCGCAGGTCCACACGCTCGGCGGGCTTTCCGCGCACGGCGACCAGGCGGATCTATTGCGCTGGTATGACAACTTCACGGTGCGCCCGCCGGTCTACCTGGTGCACGGTGAAGTCGCGTCTTCCGAGGCGCTGGCGATCGAGCTGCGCGAGCGCGGTACAAACGCAACGGTCGCTCGCCCCGGCCTGAAAGTCGATCTTGCGAGCCTGCCGGTGCTGGCCCACGACGCACCCAGTCCCTAGAATCCCCCGCGCTCCTCCGGCGAACACGGAACAAGAACGAACATGAACGAAAGCAGTGGCGCTGGCGGCGCTAACAAAAGCCAGCCGTGGTTGCCGGTGGGCGGCGCCGAGCGGGGCATCGTCATCGCCGGCTTCATGCTGCTGTTCTGCGTGCTGGGCGGATATTTTGCCGTGCGCCCGGTGCGCGAAACCATCGGCACGATTCTCGGCCGCGAGGCGACCCAAAACCTGTGGGTGTTCACCGCGCTGTTCGCGATCCTCATCGTGCCGTTCTACGGCTGGCTGGTGGCGCACATCCGCCGCTCCATCCTGCTGCCCACGATCTACGGCTTCATGGCCGCCGCGTTCATCTGCACCGCGCTGATTTTCGAAGCCGATCCGAAAAACGCGACTTTGGCGCGCGTCTTTTATGTCGGCATCAGCGTGATGAACCTCATGCTGGTCTCGGTGTTCTGGAGCTTCATGCTCGAGATCCTCACCAGCGAGCAGACCAAACGTTTGTTTGGACTGATCGCCGCGGGCGGAACCGCCGGTGCGCTGGTCGGGCCGCTGCTCACGAGCCTGCTGGTCACGAAGATCGGCAACGCGGGTGTCCTCTATCTCGGCGCGGGCCTGTTCATCGGGGCGGTATTCCTGCAGCGGGTGTTGATGGCGCAGTGGCGCAAGATCGCGCCCGAAGGTGCGCCCGGAACGCCGCAGCTTTCCGAGCGCGACAAGGCACTCGGTGGCAATCCCTTTGCGGGCATCATGCTGGTCGCGCGTAATCCGTACCTCATCGGCATCATGCTGTTCATCATCGGCGTGTCCGCGATCAACACCTTCCTGTACTTCGAACAGCTGCAACTGGTGGAAGAGCAGTTCGCGGAAATCACCAAGCGGACGCAGGTGTTCGCGAATCTCGATGCCATCGTCCAGTCGCTGGTCATCGTTTCGCAGTTGACGCTGACCGGCTATATCGCGACGCGCCTGGGGCTGACGGTTTTGCTGGTGACGGTGCCGATCATCATGGTGTTCGGGCTTTCGGTGTTCGCGATCAGCGGCACGTTCGTGGTGCTGGCGCTCGCGATGATCATGCGCCGCTGGGGTGAATACGCGTTCATTCGTCCGGGCCGCGAGATGCTCTTCAGCAAGGTCGATCGCGAGAGCAAGTACAAGGCGAAGAACCTCATCGACGTCGCGGTCTACCGGATCGCGGATGCGGGCTTCGCGCAGCTCAAGAAATTCCTCGAGGCCATCGGCATGAACGGGACGCTCGAAGCGTTTTTCACTGCCGGCATCGCCGCGCTGTGGGCGCTCAATGGCTGGTGGCTGGGCCGTCGCCACGAGAAGGAAAAAGGTTCTTAACGGCGCGCTGCCGGCAACCCGCGTCGGACGATTCCGGCTTGGGGCTAGGACGAGCCCGCGATCCGAAGAGGACGGGAACGCCTGCGTTTTCAGGGCGTCGCTTGGATATGCCTTCGAGCGTCATTCGCTACTATCACTACGACCCCGTGCAGCGGCGGCTGGAGCTGCAATTCACTTCCGGGCGGCGCTACCAGTATGACGACGTTCCCGGGGAAATTTATGCCGGTATGCGCCGTGCGTTCTCGAAAGGGGAGTATTTCAATTCACACATCCGCGACCATTTCCGCTTCAGCCGCACGCACTGAGGCGCCATGAGCGGTCTGTCCATCTTCCGTCGGGCGCCCGGCAATGCGCGTACGTTGTCGCCGATCGCGACCGATGAAACGTTCGAGTCGCGTTTCTGGACGACGATGGTGATCATCGCGTTTTTCTTCTTCTATCTTTTTTCGTCGGGCGACGAAGGGCACGTAGGCGCCAGCGCCTGACGGAGCGCGCGGCGTGTGCGGAAGGCGATCCTTACGCCACGGCGGCGTTCGACGCCTTCTTCTCGTGCGGCAGGGTGATGCGGAACCGCGTGTATTCGCCCGGCTTCGTCGCGATACCCACACGTCCGCCGGCCTTGCTCACCAGTTCGCGCACCAGGTCCATCCCGATGCCACGCGCGCCGCCCGCATCGACGGTGGTGAAGCCGGGACGGAAGATGAAGCCCGCGAGTTTGCGTGCATCGATGGTCGCGGCGTCGGCGGCGGTCAGTACGCCCTGGCGAACCGCTTCCGCGCGAATCTTGTCGTGGTCGAGTCCGCGGCCGTCGTCCTGCACGCTCAGTTGATACCCATCGGCGCCGGCGCGGGTGAACTGCACGGCGACGGTGCCGAGTTCCGGCTTGTCCTGAACGACCCGATCGGCCGGCGTTTCCAGGCCATGGCGAATGGCGTTGTGGATGAGCTGGCCGAGAATTTTCTCGACCGTCCGGCGGTAGCCGCGCGGCACGTCCTCGAGGCCCACGACCACCAGCGACACACGTTTGGAGTACATGTCCGCGAGGAAGGTCGACATCTCCTCGAGGCTTTCCTGCGAGAGATCCGAGAGTCGCGCGGTCTTCTGAGTCGCCAATGGTGCGCTGGAATTCGCGGCGCCGGCGCCTTGTTCGGCGATCTTGCGCAGGTGCGGCTGGCGGATCGTCGTGCCCGTCGCCGTGGCCGAGCGCTGCGTGACGTCGGTACCTGGTTTGTCGTTGCCGCTGTTCTGGGCGTGCCAGTCGCGCAGCCGGGTGACCACTTCACCCTGGATGGCGAGATGGCTGAGGAGGTCATCGAGTTTGACGGCCAGCGGCAGGAAATCGTTGCCGGACAAAGTCTGTTTGTCGCGCAGCTTGCCGAGTGCCGCTTCGAACCGCTCGGCGCGGTCACACACGGAAGGCAGCGGCAGGCGCTGGGCGCGCGCGTGTATGCCGCGGATCAATTCGAGGATCAGTACCAGCTTCTCGCGAAACGCCTGCGGCTCCCGCGCGGGTAGTTTGATGATGGCGCGCAGCTGGCCAGCCTTGTCGCGTGCCTCGCCGAGGAAATTCTCCAGCCGACTCGCGTCGACGTGCATGATTTCCTTGAGCACTTCATTGAGGCGCGGATCGGGCGGATCGATGATCGCGGCCGTATCGACCCGCGCGGACCTGGCCGGGGCCGGCGCGGCATCGGGGGACGTGATCGTGGTGGCCAGGTGCTGCGAGATCTCGGCGCTGCCCACCGAGTCCTCGTGTGGGTCGTATGCCAGCGTCGGCAACGTCATGGTCGGTGCATCGCCGCGCGCATTCGGCACGGATGGCAGTGAATCTTCGGTGACCTCGAGCGGGCCGAGCTCGAATTCGCCGGTGAGCATTGGTTGCGGCGTCGGAACGGGCGCGATGGCCGACATGGCCGGAAGTGTAGTCACGGGGCCGACCGCCGGGGCGAGTGCCGTTGCAGTCATCGGCGCGGCGGCCGCTGGGTGGGCTGACCCGGGTTCCATCAACTGGTCGACGATCTCGGGCTTGAGCGCCGGACGCACGCCGGTCTCGCCGGCCAGCCGTTTCGCGAACGTATCCTCATTGAGGATGGGCACTTCGATGGTCTGCGGCACGAGCCGTGGCGCGGAGATGCGCTCGATCGAAACGATGATGTGATGAACCCGCCCGTCGACCACCAGGCGCGAAAAGCGGATGGTGAGATGACGCGTGCCCGAGTGCACCTTGACCAGCGGATTGAGCGTCGCGTCGACCACCGCGCTGGGCTCGGCCTTCCACAACGATTCGAGATGCGCCACGGCATCGCGGCGCACGTTCACCGGTACCAGATCGGCGATCACCTGCACGAACGCGGTGCCCGCGCCGCAGGTATGGCCCAACAACTCGGGCGCCACCGACGACGCCTCGCCCATCAGTTTGTGTTCGCGATCGAGAAACAGCACTCCCGCCTGCGACAGCTCGAGCATCGCGTACGACTGCGCGCGCGCCACGACCAGCTGTTCGTCGCGCGATCGCAGGCTGCCGCGTTGCGTGATGGCGTAGAGGGTCACGCCGATCAGCGTGATCAACGCGAGCCCTAACGCCACGATGGGGAAGTTGATGTATTCCATCGTCAGGTCGCGCTCCCGGCGGTAACCAGCGTGGCCGGATCGATCATGCCGCTGTCGCTCATGGCATGCGACATCTGCTCGAGCGCGAGCAGCAACTCTTCGCAGGACGCGATGCGATGTTCGCGCGACTTGGACATGAGCCGCTCGAGCAGCGGTTGATAGGACAACTGATGCACCGGCAACTCGGGCACCGGCGCCATCACGTGCTGTTGCAACACGTCGATGGCCGAGGCGCCGAGATACGGTTTCTTGCCGGCGAGCATTTCGTAGAGGATGACGCCGAGGCTGTAAAGATCGGTGCGCGCATCGAGCGCCTCGCCCTGCGCCTGTTCGGGACTCATATAGTAAGGAGAGCCACGCAAGACGCCGGTGCGCGTGCTGCCGTCGCCGCCGAGCAGGCTGCGAGCCAGGCCGAAGTCGATGAGCACCACCGAGCCGCTGTCACGCAGCATCACGTTCGGGGGCTTCAGGTCGCGGTGAATGATGCCGGCCTCGTGCACCACCTTGAGCGACAGCGCGATTTCCTTGAGGAATTCGATGGCCTCATCGGCGGTGAGCGGGTTCTGCAGGCGCGCCTTGAGGTCGCCGCAGGGGAAATATTCCATCGCCAGGAATTCGACGCCTTCGTGGATGCCGTAGTCGAACAGGTCGATGATCGACGGATGATCGAGCGCGGCGATGGCCTCGAACTCGCGCTGGAACATGATCGAGCGCTGGCCGGTGTCGTTGGGGTTCGCTTCGCCGGTGTGTTTGCGCTTCGAAATCTTGAGTGCCACGTTGTGGCCGAGGTCCTCGGCGATCGCGAGATACACGGCAGCGGCTTCGGATTCGCCGATCTTCTGCAGGATCGTGTAGCCCGGGATATGGTGGTCGTCCGGCGCGACCGCTTTGATTTCCCGCACGGCCACCGGCTGAGAGACGCCGATCGCGGGTAGTGACCGGGCCGCGGGATCGCCGCTCTCGACGGCCCGCACAGGTGTGGGCTTGGGCGCGGGTGTGGGTGTGGGTGCCATGGCCACCGCCACCGTCGCGGCACGGGTGAGGTTGGCGCCCGTGTGCGTGGAAACGCCGGGCAGCACGTTTGCCGTCAACGGCTGGCTCGCCAGCCGCGCGGCTTTTGCCAACGTCGCGCCGGTTTGCGTCGAGACATGCGGAGTCGCGCCCGCGGCGGAAGCGCTGACGGCCGACACGCCGGTGTGCGCGCCGGTCAACGTGGTCGCCGCCTTGTCGTCGGTCTTGCCGGCCGCCAGAGCGTTTCGTTCGGCGCGGCGCTGGGCTTCCTTGTCGATCGCCCGCAGTGTGATCTTGATCGAGCGCTGGATCCGCGCCGGCGTCAACAGGCGCTTGGGTAGATAGTCAGCCGCGCCGAGGCGCAACGTGCGAATGGCGGACAGTTCGCTGCCGCCGGTCGAGAGGATGATCATCTCCGGAAAACCCGGCTGGCTGCGCAGCTTGCGGATCCAGTCGAAGCTGTCGTGCGGATCCTCGATGCCTTCGGGGAAGTCCTGGGCCAGCATCACGACGTCGTAGTCGCGCACCGTCATGGCGGTACGCACGCGGCCGAAGGAAGTCCAGTCCATGATGACGATCGAACCCGTCGGCCAGCCGCTGCCAATCGAGTGCTGCAGCCACTGGGCGTACTCGGTGTCGTCTTCGACAATCAGGAACCGGTGTGTGCGCGGCGCATCCATTCTTTTTATTCTTCCGAGAACCTGATGCGCACGGCGGCACGCTGATCGACGGCCTTGCCGCCCTGCATGACCGGTTTGTATCGCCACTGACTGATCGCGTAGATCGCGGAAGAGTCGTACACCTTGCGCGCGCTCGAATTGGTGACGACGATGTCCGCGGTGGAGCCGTCGGTGCGCACGGTGAATTCGAGCTCGACCCAGCCATCCAAGGCGCGATTACGCAACACGCTGGGGAATTTCGGCGCCACGTATTCGGTGCGCGCCAGGGAATTCGCGCCGACCACCGAATTACGCTGCGCGGCCACGGCGCGGGCGGCGGTCAGTTCGGCGTCGGCGCCATCGAGCTCGTTGCTGTTGAAACCGATGGTGCGCGCCTCGCTCAGCCAGGAGTCGGCAGCGGCAAGTTCGCCGCGCGCCAGCGTGGCTTTCAATTCACGCAGATAGGCGGCCCCCAGCCCCTGGCGCGCGCTCGCCACCGCGGGGTTGCCCGCATCGGTATCTATGAGGGCCAGTAGATAGGACTTGGCGCTGCCATTGGCGGGCTGCAGCAGGTTGTTCGCCGAGAGTGCCGCGTTGAACGACTGCGACAGCTTGGTGATCTTGTCGGCGCGCGCGCCGATCAGGGTGTCCTGCAGCAGGCGGCGGATGGCGGTCATTTCCTGGCGGCCGGCGCCGGTACCATCGGCGTAAGCCAGCCAGCGCTCGGTGTCGGCAGCATTGCCGCTGTTGCCGGCCATGGCGGCGCGGGTCAGCAGTTCTTTTTGCAACGCGCGCGTGGTTTCCTCGAGTGCCGGATCGTCGGGCGCGACCTGGCGCGCCGCCTCCAGGTAGAAACGCGCGTTGTCCTCGGAAGGTTCGATCAGCGAACCGGCGCGCATGCGCGCATTTGCCAGCCGCATGTACGTCGCGCCCTTGGCCGCCTTGTCCTGCGCGTCGGCGCTGCTCACGCGGGTCAGGGCCGCGCGCTCGTGTTCCATTTCGATCTGCATCGCAAGGAAGGCGCCGCGCGCGGTGGCCGGCGTGAGCGACTCCGCGACGTCGACCATGTTGCGCGCGTCTTCGGGGTTGCCGGCCGTCAACGCGCGTTCGGCGGCACTCAGCAGGCGATCCGCGACCCGCACCAGGCCGCCCTTGGCGAGTGTGTTGCCCGGATCGAGTTCGAGCGCGCTCCGAAACAGTTCCGCTGCGTTCCGGCCGGCGGGTTTGGCGAGTTCGCCGCGCTGCAATGCCGCTTCGGCCTGCGTCAGTTGTTCTTTCAGCCGTTGTTCGTGCGTGAGCACGGGCGGCGGCGGCGGAGTCTGCGGCGCGGATTCGGTCAGCGTCTGGGCGACGGATTTCTCGATCGGCGGTTTCTGCGCAGCGGGCGTCGCGACGGCCGCGGGGGGCGGCGCATCGCGCAGACGATCGGCGACCGATTGCGTGTCGGCGGGCGCGGGCGCGGCGGCAACCGGTACCGGCACGGGCTCGGCAACCGGTGCCGAAACCACGGGTTTTTCTTCGGGAATCTGCGCCTGCGGCGCGGGTGCGATAGGCGGCGTGGCCTGCGCGACGGATTCTCCAGCCGCCTGTTCGCTAACTACCGACGTGGCGGTATCCGGGCCGGCCGGCTGTGCGCGACGCGCGGACAGGAAATACCAGCCGCCCGCAACGGCGATGAGCGCCGCGGCGGCCAGGGCCATCAAACCGGCGCGGCCTTTGCCCGGCTTCCGGGGGGACGCGGATTCGAATTTGGAAAAATCGGGGCGGGTCTGCTCGAG
The DNA here is from genome assembly GCA_039931065.1 of Pseudomonadota bacterium. GTDB lineage: Bacteria > Pseudomonadota > Gammaproteobacteria > Steroidobacterales > Steroidobacteraceae > CADEED01. The sequence goes on from JBDTSP010000005.1 coordinate 219,785, forward strand.
CGTGCGTTCGACGTTCTCGACTTCGTGGCGGCGCAGAGCGGCTTCCACGAACAAACGCACGCGCGGCGCCGATACCGGACGATGCAGGAAGCGATACACCACACCCGTGGTGATCTGGCTCGCGACCTTTGATTGTTCTTCGGCGGTGCCGACGACCACCAGCACGAGATCGGGCCAGGTCTCGCGCAGACGTTCCGCCAGCGAGGCGAGATCGCCTTCGATGAACATGCTGTCTAACAACGCGACGGAAACCCGCCGGCTGTTCAGATGCGGGCGAAGTTCTTCTTCGGAGGAAACGAGCAGAAGGTCGGAGGTTGCATCGATCGTGCTGCGCAGCAGACCGATCAGCGCCCTATCCTGGGTAAGCGCGGCGATCGCCACGGGCGCCTGGGCGCCAGCGAGCATCGGCGATTCGAATTCCGTCTGCGGCAGCATGATGGGGACGGCGCGACCTTCGAAAACCTGCAAAACAAGGGGGACGAAAGCACTTTAACAAGATATGTAAGTTTATCGGGGAAGGCCGCACCAAGACCTTGCGCACCAGTAATCCGTGAACTGCGTCCCGCAGCCAATGTCTCGTAACGAGACGATTTTCACAGTTGATGCGGGGCTTTCGGGCCCGGTTATGATCGCCGCCGCGGATTAGCGAATGGAGTGCCCAATGGCCCTGAAAGCCTTCTATTTCTCCCTGCTGCTGGCTTTTGCCTGCGTCACCGCGGGGGCCGCCGGCCCGAGCGGTACACAAGAGAAGGGCGCCTCCGCGTTCCTGGCCGCCGTCGCCAGCGGCAGTGCCCAGGCCATTGCCCAGGAAATGCATCCGGACGAGCTCGAAAAGCTGCGCACCCGCCTGCTGACCCTGCTGCGCGCGGAGAACCTGCGCAGCGACAACACCTACCGCTCACGTTTGTTTGGTCCCGGCCGCTCGCTGGCGGAACTCGAAAGCATGACCGCGGTGCGGTTCTACACGGCTTTGTCGGACCGGTTGCGGCTGCGGGCGCGCGAATACGTGAAGTTCGACTGGCTGGGCGCCGTGCCGGACGGAAAGATCGTCTACCTGGTGGGCAAGGGCGAGCAGTCGAAGGAGCGCGGCTCGGTCAAGGTGGTCGTGACCGTGGCGTTGATGCAATACGGCGCGCAGTGGCGCGCCGTCATCCCGAGCGAAATCGAAGCGCAGCTCGACGATCTGCTCGAAGGCCGCACGGCGCTCGCCGCCGCCCCGACCGGGAGCGCCGGCGCCGCGGCACAACCCGCACCCGCGCCGCTCGCGCCCGGCATCAGCGAGCTGCTCGCACGTGCCGAGGCCAGCATCGCCGCGGGTCATTGCGAGGAGTACTACAACGAATTCATGAGCCCGAACTTCAACAAGTTCACCTCGCGCAGCGCCAGGAAGACTCTCATCACCCATTGCACCAACAACGAGAACCAGCGCGAGACCATGGTCACCACGCTGCGCATCGTGCAGGAGCTGCGGCCCAAGTACGACCTCGGCGGCTCACGCGCGATCTTCGACGTCAGCGGCCAGGGGTTGCCATACGAGCGTTTCGTGCTCGAACGCGACAAGGACATGCGCTGGTACATCGCGGAGTAGTTCGATGCTGAACATTCGTCCGGCAACCCTCACCGACGCACCGACGATCGCAAGTCTGGTGCGCGAGCTCGCCGATTACGAAAAGCTGCTGCCGGAGGCCAAGGCCACCGCTGCGGATTTTGCGCGCGAACTCGATTCGCCCAACCCGGTCATCCATGTGCTGATCGCGGAGTGGAACGGTACGCCTGCGGGTTTCGCGCTGTATTTCTTCAACTTCTCGACATTCGTCGGGCGGCCCGGTCTGTACCTCGAAGATCTCTTCGTACGTCCGGAGCAGCGCTCGCACGGCATCGGCCGCGCGTTGCTGAGCGCGCTGGCCCGAATCGCGGAGCAACGCAATTGCGGGCGAATGGAGTGGGCCGTGCTCGACTGGAACGAGCCCGCGCTGCGCTTCTACAAGTCGCTGGACGCGCGCCAGCTGAACGAGTGGATCATCCATCGCCTCACGCCGGTCGAGATCGCAAAACTCGCGTCGGAACATTGAGGTTCAAGGGGAAAATCATGAGCAAACGACTGTTCTCGCTGTTGTGCTGCGGATTGCTCGGTTACGCAGGCACGGCCGCAACCTCGATCGCCGCCGAGCCGCCCACCGCTGCCGAAGAAATGGCGCCGTCCATCACGCAGACAGAGCTGCTCGCGCGCATCGGCAAACAAGACCCCGACCTGGTGGTGCTCGACGTGCGAACGCCGGCCGAGTTCGCCGCCGGTCACGTGCCGGGTGCACGCAACCTGTCGCACGACCTGTTGTCGTCGAAGCTCGCGGAACTCGGCGAGTTGCGCGACAAGCAGGTGGTGCTCTACTGCCGCAGCGGCCGGCGCAGCTTGCTGGCGGAAGACACGTTGCGCAAGGCGGGCTTCACCAAACTACTGCACCTGCAGGGCGATTACCTGGCGTGGGAAGCCGAACACCGCCCGATAGAGAAGTAGGGAGAGAAGTAGGGGCAGCCCCCGTTTCCTAGCAAAAGGGGACAGTCATATCTGCGCTGCTGCGATATACCAGTGGGCGACGATGACTGTCCCCTTTTGCTAGGAAACGGGGGCTGCCCCCTAGTTGCCGTCGACGGTGAAGCGCGTGCCGCGGTAGGAAAGCTGCGCGCCGGTCGGGGTGATTTTTTCGACGCGGACGCCCTCTGGAAGCGTCTCGCCCTCGCGCAGCTTGCGCATGTTGATGAAGACAAATCTCTGAGCCGGATCAACGGCATACACGTGCAGGTCGAGCCGCACTTCCGGTAGTTGCGTGCCCTGGGCGAGCACTTCGTCACGCGAAGGAATCGACCCCGCGCGGTCCGCCGCGATCCGGTTGGCCTGGGCGACGCTGACGGCCGGCGCGTAGTCGCGCGCGTCGTAATCGGGCGGCACTGACGGTTCTCGGCTTGATAGCTGCGGCTCCTCCACGAGCGGCGGCGCGCTGCTCGGCGCCACGACGCCGGCCTCCGGCGCGCCCGCGCCCATGGTTATCGACGGCGCGGAATTGATCGGGATGTTCACCGTGGTCGGAATCGTGACGGTGGCCGGCACCGTGACCATGCCGGGCGGCGCGGTGTTCACGGCGCCGTAGTTGGCGGCCGCGGGCGCGTTGTTGGCGACTGGCGCGGCTGCCTCGGCGGCGCGCGGTTCGCGCAGCAACACCCAGGCGAGCACCAGCATATTGACGCCTAACAACACGCCTAGACCGATGGCCCACAGCGGAAAACGCCGGCGCGGCTGCGCGACTTTCACCTCGAACAGGGCCGGCGAGGACTGCCGCTGGCGGTCGGTTTCGGACTTCTTGAGTGCGTCGAGAATAAAAGACATGTCAGCTCCCGGCCGAACCGCTCAGGAAGGGTGTCGCGGCGTCATTCAAGGCGGCATCGAGTGCGACCTGTGTCTGCACGCCCGCGATGCCATCGACCGCGAGACGGTTCTTGCGCTGGAAATCCTCGACCAGAGTGACCAGCGATCGATCGAACTCGTTGCCGCCGTCTTCGGCCGGCAAACCATTCACGCGCCGCAGGCTGTCGCGCAGCCACTTCACGCGGGCGTTATGCGCGCCGAGCGCCAGAGGCTGCGAGCCGCCCGCGGCCGGCTTCCACAACAACACGTAGTCGCCGAACCAGCTGCGCGACAGATCGCCGATGCCGATCTCGCGTTGCGCGCCGCCGAGATCCACCCGCGCGTGTTCTTCATCGAGGCCTGCGAGCACCAGCTGGTGTGCGCGCCCATCGGAGCCGATCACGTTGAGAACCGCGGGGCGATTGAACAACCGCAACTGCGCCAGCGAACCGCGCTGCGTCAGGCATTCGAGTCCCGACTGTAGCGCCTGGCTGCACGGGTCGACCTGGCCCGCGACGTAACGCAGGCTCCACAACGCGAACAGCTTGTTGAAGGCATTGTCCGGATCGGTTTCGCGGTCGTACTGCGCCAGCAACCGATCGAGATTCGGCGCCGGGGCGGGTTTTGTCGGCGGTGCGGGCTGCACGGGCGCGGCTGCGACCCGCGCAGGCGGCGCGGGGCTCGCCAGCAACCGCGGCAGGATCAAAACCGCACTAACTACCGCGATGGCGCCGACCGCCGACCCGGCGGCCCATGGCAACCAGCGCGGCTGCACGCTGCGGCCGAATACTTCGCCGGCCGCGCGGCGCACGACGCTGGCGCTGACCAGGTGACGGTCCTCGGTGAATGCTCCCAGCAAGGCGCGATCGCTGATGATGTTGATGAGTCGCGGCACGCCGCCCGAGAGGCGCTGGACCTCGCGCAGTCCGCCATTCGAGAACACTTCGCGCGTGGCGCCAGCGACGCGCAGGCGGTGGCGCACGTACGCCGCGGCTTCGTCGCCGGACAGCGGATCGAGGTGATAACGCCCGGTGATGCGCTGCGCGAGCTGCCGCAACTCGGTGCGGTCCAACAACTCGCGCAACTCGGGCTGGCCGATCAGGATGATCTGCAGCAGCTTCTGGGTTTCGGTCTCGAGGTTGGTGAGCAGGCGGACCTGCTCCAGCACTTCGACACTCAGGTTCTGCGCCTCGTCCACCACCAGCACGATGCGTTTGCCTTCGGCATGCGCCTTGAGCAGGTGGAAGCTCAGCAGGTCGACCAGGTCCTTGAGGCTGCTCTCGGAGCGCGCCTCGACGGCGATGCCCAACTCCTCGCAGATCGCCAGCAGGAATTCGGGCGGCGTCATGCGCGGATTGAGGATCAGCGCGATCTCGGCGTGTTTGGGCGCCTGCGCCAGCAGCGAGCGAACTACCGTCGTCTTGCCGGTGCCGACTTCGCCGGTGAGCTGGATGAATCCGCCCGCCTCATTGATGCCATAGACAAGGTGCGCCAGTGCCTCGGCGTGCCGTTCCGAGAGGAACAGGTAACGCGGATCGGGCGTGATCGAAAATGGCTTTTCGTTGAGGCCGAAAAAGGAGGCGTACATGGGCTGCTGCGGGCTGCGGTCTTGGGCGAAATCGCCGCATTGCTTGAACGGGCGGGCAGTATTACACGGGCTTTCCGCCCGCGGGAATCGGCCGGCAAAGTCCCTGCAAGGGCCGGTTCAGCGTCTTTGGGGCGGTGTCGGCGGGGACCGATTACGCTTACGGCCTGGCGCTTCCTCGGACATATCTTCGGCCGGTTCGTCCGCGCCACGAACTTCGGGCAACGCACTGCCGCGCCGCACCGCCAGGTTGCCGAAACGCTCGCGAATGAGGTCCACGGCGGCATCCAGTGCCGTGGCATTCGAAGCGCTCGCGGTGGCCGCCGCCGGCGCGGCGAACAGGTCCATCTGGTCGGCCGCATGCAGGAAATTTACGCCGACGCCTAACAACCGCACACGTGCGCGCGGTTGTTCGTCGAGCCATGCGTCGAGCAGTTCGGCGGCGATCTTGGCGATGGTGCGCGAGTCGGTGGTCGAAGGCTCGAAGCGTTTCTGGCGCGTGAAGGTGGTGAAATCCGCGCGGCGGATCTTGACCTGCACGCAACCGGTGGCCAGGTTTTGCGCGCGCATGCGCTGGCCGGCACGATCGGCGAGGCGCAGGACTTCGGATCGCATCCTGGCGTGATCGGCGAGATCGCTCGCGAAAGTCTCTTCCGCGCTGATCGACTTCTCGTCCCATTCTGACATCACCGGCCGCTCATCGATGCCCGCGGCGCGTTCGCGCATACGCTGCGAGTCCCGGCCGAAAATGGGCCACAACACGGCGTCGGGCGCGGTGCGCAACTCCCCGAGCGTCGCGAGCCCGGCCGCTTCGACGCGTTCGCCCAGCTTGCGCCCGAGTCCTGGCAGCCGCCGCACGGTCAGCGGGTCGAGCCGGGCGCGCATGTTGCCGTCGTGGATGACCGTGAGGCCATCGGGCTTTTCCAGGTCGGAGGCGATCTTCGCCACGAGTTTGTTGGGCGCGACGCCAACGGACGCGCCGAGTTGCGTGACGGCGCGGATCTTGTCCTTGATGCCACGCGCGATGGTGATCGCGTCGCCCTTGAGCGCGAGGCTGGCGCTGACATCGAGAAATGCCTCGTCGAGGGACAGGCCTTCGACGATCGGCGTGTACTCGTGAAAGATCGCGAACACCTCGTGCGACACATCGCGATACACCGACATGCGCGGTTTTACGCAGATGGCATGCGGGCAACGGCGCAAGGCTTCGCGGATCGGCATGGCCGAACGCACGCCGAACTTTCGCACCTCGTAGCTGGCCGCCGCGACCACGCCGCGATTGCTGGTGCCGCCGACGATCACCGGCTGGCCGCGCAGGCGCGGGTCGTCGCGTTGTTCCACGGAGGCGTAAAACGCATCCATGTCGACGTGCAGGATTGCGCGCAGGGCGGTCACACCGGGATCGCTCGTCGCCGGTTTATTTTTCCACGATGACGGTGATCTTCTTCGAGATCACCGCCGGCTCGTGCGGCACGTGCAGCGAATCGCCGAGCACCAGCAGAAGCGTGTGTTTACCCGGCGCGAGTGTCAGCGAAGTTTCCGTCTGCCCCTTGCCGAAGTGCAGGCTCTTCTCGTTGGCGGCGATCGGCTGCGACAGGTCCGCGGGCGCATCGCCGTCGATGACCAGGTGATGATGGCCGGTGTTGTCGAACTTGATGCCGGCCGGCGCGATGCCCATGCCCTTGAGGCCGAACACCACCGTCACCGGGCTCGAAACCCTGGCGCCATCTTTCGGGGAAACGATGTACACCTCGGCGCCGGCTGGCGAAGGCTCACGCGCCTGCAACAGTGAAGAGGCGAGCGCGAACGCGCCGCCGCACACGATCGTGACTAACAACCTGGTTTTCATCGATGTCTCCTTCGGGTGGCGTTGGCTACAACGTCAGCGCGCTGTAGAGGACCGTGAGCACCAACATGACGACCGAAGTCGCCACGTAGGTGAAGCCGAGCGCAAAATATTTCGTCAACGTGAGGCCGATGCCCTGGCCGTACACATTGCGCATGGCGCGATAGATGTACCAGATCGCGTAGATGGACACCGCCGTGCCGAGCCAACCCATCAGCGGACTGATGAACGGCACCCGCGCGGCCAGTATCAGCAGCGTCGCGGCCAGGAAGACGAAGGCGTGATTGTGGATCAGGAACAGCAGGTGTTCGACGTAGTAACGCTTCGGCCGCCAGTACAGCAGCATCATCACCAGCGCGAGAAGCGGCAGGAAGATGAACATCGCGCGCGGCACATTGTGGATCACCACCTGGCCGAGCGTGTTGCCGTCGCCGCGCGCGAGGCGCTGGCATCGTTCGCGCAGGCTGATGCGAAACGCGCTGTCGGTGCCGGACGGATTCTTGAGCGAGTCGCAGAAATCGTTGAGTCCGCCGAACGAAAGGTTGACGTTGTTGCGGCCGGCGCCGTTTACCGCGGACGCATCGGACTTCGCGGCCGGCTCGGAATCGTCCGTCAGCTTCGGCTTGATGCCGGCGTCTTCGCGTGCCTTCGCCTTGGCCGCCTCTTCGCGCAGGTACTCCGCCGACCGTTTGCGCATGGCCTCGGGCAAGGGATTGTCGGCGGATTCGAACTGCTCGGCCTGTATGTTCAGCGTCTTCGAGTCGAGAACGTCGCCCGGCCTTTCCGGCTTCACGCTGACGTGTTCCGGCATACCGACCAGGAAGAACACCACGCTGATCACGATGTAGAGCCGGAACGGCGGCAGGTAACGCGCGCGCCGTCCGTCGAAGAACTCGCGTGTCAGCAGGCCGGGCCGCGTCAGCAGGTACCCGAGCGTGCGCCACAGGCGCGAATCCGCGTGGGTGATGCTCTCGAATGCCTCGCTCGCGAAATGCGTGACCGTGTGCACGTGTGGCTCGTGCCGCTGGCCGCATTTCGCGCAGTACTCGCCCGCGAGCGGCGACCCGCAGTTTGCGCACACCAGTGTCTGCGGCGGGGGCGGTTCGGGCGGGCTAACTACCGGCGCGGCGCTGATCGGGATAAGTGGCGAGTTCATCGTCTCCAGTTCGTCACGCGACCTGGCCGGAATTGCGATGGAAGTCGCCGACCTCGAGCGATTCCCGCGGGGCTTCCGCCTGCGCGCCGAGTTCGTGGCTCTCGAAATCGTCGACGCTGATGAGCTCCATCACCTTGCGATCGTAGTCGCGCATCATCGCAGCCTCGGTCTCCGAGATGATGCCCTGCTGCAGCGCCTGCGCGATCTGCCCCGGCACGTCGAGCGCCGTGACCTTGCCGGTCTTCACGCCTTCGACGCGGATGCGCTTCTCGACGGGTTCCGCGGTCTGCGCCATCACCAGCGCTTCCTGCAGCAGGCCGAGCGGATTGCCGGGTTCGAGCGTGCGGTACACGTACTTGCAGAGCCGGTCGCGCACGTCGGTGACGTTGAGAACGGCATCCGCCAGCTTGCGGCCAAGCCGGTCGCTGGGCGCGGAATACGCGCGGCCACCGGGGAATATCAACGCGCGCATCACGCCGCCCAGGAACCGGTTCGGGAAGTTGCGCAGGAAATCGTGCAGCTGGTCTTGCGCCTTGTAGAGCTGATTGCGGCAGGCCCATTCAACGATAGGCAGGTCTTCGACCGGTCGTCCCTGATTTTCATGGTGCTTGAGCACCATCGAGGCCAGGTACATCGCCGACAACACGTCGCCCAGGCGCGCCGAGAGGTTTTCCTTCTTCTTGAGGTAACCGCCGAGCGTGAGCATCGCGACGTCGACCGCGAAGGCAAACGAGGCCGAGAAACGCACGATGTGCTGGTAGTAGCGCTTGGTGTCGCCGACCTCGGGCACGTGCGTGAAACGCGCGTGGGTCAGCGCCATCACGAACGAACGCACGGCGTTGCTGATCGTGAAGCCGACGTGGCCGAACAGGGCGGCGTCGAATTCGTCCACCCCCTGCTTGCGATCGGGATTCTTCGCCGCGTTCATTTCCTTGAGCACGAACGGATGGCAGCGAATCGCGCCCTGGCCAAAAATGATCAGCGAACGCGTCAGGATGTTCGCGCCTTCGACCGTGATCGCCACCGGGATCACCTGGTAGTTGCGGCCGAGATAGTTGCGAGGCCCTAACTGGATGCCCTTGCCGCCGTGCACGTCCATGGCGTCGTTGGCGACCTGGCGGCCCATTTCCGTGACGTGATACTTGAGCATGGCCGAAGGCACCGACGGCTTTTCGCCGCCATCGATGGCGCCCGCCGTGACCGAACGCGCGGCGTCCATCGTGTAGGTATATCCAACCATGCGCGCGAGCACGGCTTCGACGCCTTCGAATTTTCCCACCGACATGTTGAACTGGCGGCGGATGCGGGTGTACGCGCCCGAGGCGAATACGCCGGCCTTCGCGCCGCCGGTGGCGTTCGACGGCAGCGAGATGCAGCGGCCCACGGACAGTTGCTCGACCAGCATGCGCCAGCCTTGCCCCGCCATTTTCACGCCGCCGATGATCACGTCGAGCGGCACGAATACGTCCTTGCCCGACAGCGGGCCGTTCTGGAACGGCACGTTGAGCGGGAAATGGCGGCGCCCGATGGTGAGCCCGGCGGTGTTGCGCGGGATGAGCGCGCAGGTGATGCCGTGGTCGATCTTGCCGGTGCCCAACAGGTTGTCGGGGTCATACAGGCGGAACGCGAGGCCCACGACCGTCGCGATGGGGGCGAGCGTGATGTAACGCTTGGAGAAGTTGAGCTTGAGCCCGACGATCTCCTTGCCCTGGTACAGCCCCTTGCAGACGACCCCGGTGTCGGGCAACGAGGCCGCATCGGAACCGGCCCGCGGATGCGTCAACGCGAAGCACGGCACTTCCTCGCCGCGTGCCAGCCGCGGTAGATAGTGGTTCTTCTGTTCCTCGGTGCCGTAGTGATTGAGCAACTCGGCGGGCCCGAGCGAATTGGGTACGGCCGTGGTCGCGGCCAGCAGGCCCGCGCGGCTGGCGAGCTTCACCAGCACGCAGGAATGGGCGAAAGCGGAAAACTCCAGCCCGCCGTATTTCTTCGGGATGATCATCGCGAAGAAACCCTTTGCCTTGAGGTAATCCCACACCTTGGGTGGCATGTCGCCGCGTTTGTGCGTGACATCCCAGTCGTCGTACATGCGGCACAGTTCTTCGCAGGGCCCATCGATGAAGGCCTGCTCTTCGGAGTTGAGCTGCGGCGCCTTCGAGGCTAACAACTTCTCGAACCTGGGTTTGCCGGTGAACAACTCGCCATCCCACCAGACGGTGCCGGCCTCGAGCGCTTCTTTCTCGGTCTGCGACATCGAGGGCAGCAGGCGTATGTACGCCTTCATGAACGGCCGCGTGATCAGCGCCTTGCGCAGCGGGCGCAGATTAAACAGCCACAATGCCGCGAGCATTACCCACAGGAAGCCCTTCCATAGTCCGGTGGGCGTGACCCAGGGGTTCCAGGTGTAGCCGGCGAGCAGCAGCGTGAATACGACGGTGAATGCGATCAGCGGCAGCCGCTTGTACGCCATGAAGACGATGGCGCCGATGAACAGCAGCGTGAAACCCGTGCCGACCTTCGCCACGTAGGCGGCGCCGGCGATCAGGGAAAGGATGACCAGGATTGCGCCGAGCATAGAAGAAGCCCCTCGTTTCGCAGGTGCGAAACTATAGCCATTTCCACCGCGGGAAGCCCGCCCGCCGCGGGCTTATGTCTGGCCTTCGAAACTGCGTCGCGCGGCTACGATCGCATCGCCGATGACCGTGAGGAACGCGCGGATGCGCGCTGTATTGCGCAGGTCCTTGTGCGTCACGATCCACAACTCGCTCGCGGGCTCCGCGAGGACGCCGGTGATGCGCCGTATGCCGTCATCCGCATCGGCGAGATAACAGGGAAGCAGTGCGATGCCGATACCGGCACGCACGGCCATGAGTTGATTCACGAGACTGTTGCTGCGGTAGAAGATCCGGTCGGAGGGCACGTTCGCCGCGATCCAGTCTCCGGCGACAATACGCGCCGGCTCTTCCCAACCGATGACCGATGCGCGCGAGAAATTGAAGGCGCCCGCCTCGCGCCGCAAATTGCCGTGTTGCGGTCCGCCGTACAGCGCCCAGGCGACGCCGGTCAGGCGACGCCCAAACAAGGCCGGGTCGGTGGGCCTGCGCACGCGCAGCGCGATGTCTGCCTCGCGCCGGCCGAGATCCATCATGCGATTGTCGATGCTCAATACCAGCTGGATATGTGGATGCGCCGCGTGAAACTGCGCGAACAGACGCGGCAGGACGGCGTGCGACAAGGTCTCGGAGGCCGTCACGCGCAGCACGCCCGAGAGCTGCTGGTCGCGCCCGCTGATGTCCCGATCGAGCGCCAGCAGTTCGGTCTCGACGCGTTCGGCACCGGCCGCCGCGCGATCGCCGGCCCCGGTGAGCTGGTAGCCACGCGGCGAACGATCGAACAGACGGACACGCAGCCGCTTCTCGAGGGCGTTGAGCCGCCGGAACACGGTTGACAGGTCCACGTCGAGGCGCTCCGCCGCTCCCGCCAGTGTCTTTTCGCGCGACAACGCAAGGATCAGCGGCAGATCGGCGACGGAAAGAGCCGTTTCATCGTGTGCAGGCATGCAAAGAATATTTGCCATATAGCCAATGCATTTGCAATCACGCCCACCTAGCATCTGCCCATCGCAACTACGCGAAAACCTCGGGAGATGATCATGTCTGCATTGATTGGAAAGGGCGCAGATGCCGCTTCGCTGCTGCTGCGCGTATCGCTCGGCGTCATGTACCTGACGCACAGCATCGTGCTCAAGGTCTTCACATTCGGATTCGCCGGCACCGCCGGCTACTTCGCCTCGCTGGGCCTGCCCTCGTTCACTGCCTACGTCGTGATCGCGGCTGAAGTCATCGGCGGCATGCTGCTGCTGGCGAATGTCGCTACCGGCTGGGTGGCGCTTGCGTTGCTGCCGGTTCTGGGCGGTGCGTTCTGGGTGCACGCGGGCAACGGTTGGGTATTCAGCGCCGCCGGTGGTGGTTGGGAATATCCGTTGTTCCTGATCGTGGTCTCGGTGGCCGTCGCGTTGCAGTACTTCGCGGCCCGCAACGTCGTCACGAACCGCTCGCAGGTGTTTGGTTCGGCCGCCCGGCAGGCGTAAAAGGACGGCATGTCGAACGCCGAACTCTTCACGACCGTCGCGCGCGAGTACGCGAACTTCCGTCCCGGCTATCCACCGGAACTGTTCGCGTGGCTCGCGCGTATTTCACCCGCGCTGGACGCGGTCTGGGATTGCGGCTGCGGCAGCGGGCAGGCGAGCACGGCTCTGGCCGAATATTTCGCGCGGGTCCATGCCACCGACGTCGCCGCCGAGCAGATAGCCGCGGCCAGGTCGGATCCGCGCGTGCGGTACTCCGTGGCGGCGGCCGAACACTCCGGGCTGCCCGACGCTTCCGTCGACCTGGTCACCGTTGCTCAGGCGCTGCACTGGTTTGACGTCGACGCGTTTTATGCCGAGGCGCGGCGCGTGGCGCGGCCAGGGGCCCTGCTCGTGGTGTGGAACTACCCGCGGCCGAAATTCGTCGACGCCGAACTGGATCGCAGGTTGCTCGACTTTTATACCAACGTCGTGGGGCCGTATTGGCCGCCGGAGCGCCGCCACATCGAAGCTAACTACTCGACGCTGCCGTTCCCGTTCGAGCAGGTCGAGGCGCCGCCGTTCGGATTGAGTCTCGACTGGAAATTCGAGCAGATGACCGGCTACGTGAGCAGCTGGTCGGCCACCGCGCGTTACCGCAAGGCCCTTGGCAAGGACCCGGTGCCGCTGCTGGCCGAATCGCTGGGCGCCATCTGGCCGGGGGCGGGCGCCAGCGTGCCGCTGCGCATGCCGCTCGGACTTCGCGCCGGGTGTCTGCACCCGGCGCGCTGAATCTGGCTAGATCAGTTCCTTGACGCCGTCGCGCTCTTCGCGCAGTTCCTGGTCGGTGGCGTCCATGCGTTTGCGCGAGAATTCGTCGACGCCGAGTCCCTGCACGATCTTGTAGTCGCCATTGGCCGTGGTGACCGGATACGAATACACCACGCCCTCCTTGATGCCGTAGCTGCCATCGGACGGCACGGACATGCTGATGAAGTTGTCGGCGGCTGTGCCGAGATGCCAGTCACGCATGTGATCGATCGCGGCCGACGCCGCCGAAGCAGCCGACGATGCGCCGCGCGCCTTGATGATGGCGGCGCCGCGCTGCTGCACGGTCGGAATGAAAGTCTCTTCGTACCACTTGCGGTCGACCAGCGAATGCGCGGCCTTGCCGTCGACGCTGCAGAAATTGAGATCCGGGTATTGGGTGCTCGAATGGTTGCCCCAGATGAGCATCTTGCTGATCTTGGTGACGTGGCTGCCGGTCTTCTCGGCGAGCTGCGACACGGCGCGGTTGTGATCGAGGCGCGTCATCGCGGTGAAGTTGCGCGGGTTCAGATCCTTCGCATTCGCGCGCGCGATCATCGCGTTGGTGTTCGCGGGGTTGCCTACGACCAGCACGCGGATGTTGCGATCGGCTACCTCGTTCATCGCCTTGCCCTGCGCGGAGAAGATCTGCGCGTTGGCCATCAGCAGATCCTTGCGCTCCATGCCGGGGCCTCGCGGCCGCGCGCCGACCAGCAGCGCCGCCTGGCAATCCTTGAACGCAACGCGCGCGTCGTCGGTGGCAACGATCTTGTTGAGCGTCGGGAAGGCGCAATCGTTGAGTTCCATGACCACGCCCGCAAGCTGCGGCAGCGCCGGGGTGACCTCGAGCAGGTGCAGATTGACGGGTGTATCCGCACCTAACATCTGTCCGGAGGCGACACGGAAGGCCAGGGCATATCCGATCTGGCCGGCGGCACCGGTGATGGCGACATTGACTGCGGGTTTCATCGATCTGCTCCCAAGAGGCTGGAATTTCGGGCCTGAAAATGCGGGCCGGGATTCTAGCAGGGAGCCTCTGCGCTTGCCTTCAGCTCAAGCCGCTAGCGATCCGGAGACACCGCATATGCCCGGTGCTGACGTTTGTATTCGGCGTATTCGGCCTCGGCTTGCGCGCCCTTTCCCGCGGCCCGCAGCCGGTCGATCTCGGCGAGCCAGCCTTTGGAGTCGGCGCGGAACGCCGGTGGCGGCGACGCTTTGGCCATGGCCCGCTCGACTTCGGTGGGCGGGGGAGCAGCGTCGACGATCACCGCCTGCGAACCCGTGACGGGGTCTTCGACCAGCACGCCCGGGGCCGGGGCCGACGCGGGTGTCCGCGCGTAACGCTCGGCTTCGCCTTCGGAGACGAGTCCGCCGGTGCGCGCGGGCGCGCTCATCGCATCTGGCCCGAGATCGACGCTGAACGAACTGTCAGAATTTTCCGCCGCGACTGCGGCTTCGGCTGGCCTCGCAACCTCGGCGCGAGCTCGGTTGTTAGCCGCCGGCGCCGGCGCCGGCGCAGCAGCGGCCGGATAGTCCAGCCGCTGTGCAACAGTCTGCACCGTCACCTCCGGAATGGGTTCGGGTTTTGCGGGCATGCCCGTCTGCAGGATCACGGTCAGCGCGAGCACCAGCGTGGCGGCGACCGCCAGCGGCGCGCCCCAGCGTGGGCTCCTGAAGACGCGCGTCGGCCGCGCGCCTTCGACCGCCTCACGCGCCTGGTGCAGCACCAGCCGATCCACTTCGTCGGGCGGCTCGAGCGGTTCTTCGGCGCTGCGGCTGAAAATGGGCTTGCGGCGCGTCAGGAAATCTTCGAATTCGTCGTCGGGGCGGTTCATCACGCCTCCGTCACGGCGAGCGCCGCCTTCAGCTTGCCGACCGCGTAACGCAGCCGGCTCTTCGCGGTTTCGGCGCCGACCCCGGTCACGCGTGCGATTTCCTCGAGTGACAGATCCGACTCCTCGTGAAGTAGATAGACATCGCGTTGCTCGGCCGGCAATGTCGCGAGCGCCGCGCGATACCGCTGCGTGGCCTCGTCGCGCGCCAGCCGCACATCCGGCAGTTGGTCCGCGTCCGCCGGCAACAGGTCCGCGGCGTCCGCGTCGTCGATACCCATGCCTGACGGGCGGCTCTTCGAGCGTCGACAGTGATCGATGAAACAGTTGTGCGCAAGCGTGAACAGGAACGTGCGGAATTTCGCGCGCGGTTCGTAACGCGCACGATTCACGATCACGCGGCTCCACACTTCCTGGAAAAGATCGTTGGCGACTTCGCCGTCGCGCGACTGGCGCACGAGGTAACGATAAAGCGCGCCTCGATGGCGCGAGTAGAGCGTTTCGAAGGCGCGCATTTCTCCGCGCGCATACGCAAGCATCAGTTGCGCGTCTTCGTCATCACTCATCGCCGCGACTCTACGCGGAGTTGCGCGCTCGAAGCGCGCCGCCGATTCCGAAGTAGTGAGACCGTCCACCGTGATGAGCGCGGCATTCACGGCTGCATCACGTCCCCAACACCTTGGGGAATGACCGTGGCGGCGAACAGCTCGCGCTGCGGGGCGAAGTAGGGATCGGCGGTGGGCGTATGGGCGCAGGTTAGGGACACTTCGCGCGGCGGCGAGCTCAGGTCGTGCATCAACCCGGCGCCCACCGCGCCGTGGGCGACCACAATTCCGAAGATAAACAGCAACTTAGACTTCATGTGGTCTCCCGCGCCGGCTTTGATCGCCTCATGGCTTGCAACGCACCAGAAGTTTTTTTCGGGTTAGGGCTTGTTTCTGAGTTGGTGTTGTAGTTATATATAACACCAACACGTACCCACTAATTCGAGCCTACAAGGAGATGAACATGAGCACCCTGAACCTCAAATCCGTAACCAGCGCCGTCTGCGCCCTGACCCTGACCGCCGTGCTGAGCTTTTTCGTTACCCACTCGTTTAACCAGCTGTACGGCGCACGCGGTGCGAACAGCGGCTTCTTCGCCGCCGTCACCGCCCTGGTTCGCTAAGTAACCGGAGCATCCTGATGGACCCGCAATGGGACGATAGCCAGCCGATATACCGGCAACTGCGCGATCGAGTGGTGGCGATGATCCTCGAGGGAGTCCTCAAAGAGGGTGATCCACTCCCCTCGGTCCGCGCTGTAGCGGCGGAATTTCGTCTCAACCCGCTGACCGTTCTCAAGGGATACCAGCAGCTCGTCGATGAGCAGCTGGTCGAGAAGAAGCGTGGCCGCGGAATGTTCGTCAACAGCGGAGCACGGCAGGCCCTTATGAAAGACGAACGAGTGTATTTCCTCGAAACTGAATGGCCGAAGATCTACGCGACCATCGCGCGACTCGGCTTTACCACTGAAGAACTCATGCAACGCGCTGCGAAATCGGCCCCGGTGTCACAGCCGTTCCCGACCCGCGCCGCCTCAACGGAAAATGAAGATGACAGCAATCATTGAAGCTCGCGGTCTGACGAAGAGCTACGGCAAGAGCCCGGTGCTTCGTGGCATCGACCTGAACGTCCAGCCCGGTCGCATCGTCGGCCTCATTGGTCCGAACGGCGCCGGCAAGACCACCGCCATCAAAGCCATCCTCGGCCTGACCGCGTTCGACGGCGAACTCAAGGTCCTCGGCAAGGATCCGCGCACCGAGCGCGACCAGCTGATGGAAGAGGTGTGCTTCATCGCCGATGTCGCGGTGTTGCCGCGCTGGATGAAGGTGTCGCAGGCGGTCGATTTCGTCGCCGGCGTACATCCGCGCTTCGATCGCAAACGCGCCGAAGAATTTCTCGCCAAGACCGACATCAAGCTCGACAGTCGCGTGCGCCAGCTCTCCAAGGGCATGGTGACCCAGCTGCACCTGGCGTTGATCCTGGCCATCGACGCCAAACTGCTGGTGCTCGACGAACCGACGCTCGGCCTCGACCTGCTGTTCCGACGGTCGTTCTACGACAACCTGCTGAACGACTATTTCGACAAGGAGCGCACGATCCTCGTGACCACGCACCAGGTCGAAGAAATCGAGAACATCCTCACCGACATCATCTTCATCCAGCACGGCAAGATTGCGCTGGACACGGCCATGGAAAACCTGGGCGAGCGCTTCACGCAGCTCGTGCCCACCGCCGGCAACGTCGACGCCGCCCGTGCACTCAAGCCTTTCTACGAACGCGAAGTCTTCGGGCGGGTGGCGATGCTCTACGACGGGCGCAAGCAGGATGAGCTCGCGCCGCTCGGGGAAACCCGCGCCCCCTCGGTCACGGATCTGTTCGTCGCGATGATGCAGCCCGCAGGCACGCAGCCGAAGGAGGCCGCATGAACTCCACATTCCCCACCCTGATCCGCCGCGAAATATGGGAACACAAGTCGCTGTGGATCGCGCCGCTGGTCTGGGTCGCCCTCATCACGATCTTCTTCAACTGGGCGATGCTTCACGTCCCCGATGGCGGCAATTCCGGCATCAAGATCGACGGCCGTCCCGTGGGAGAGATGAACCTGAGTGCGCAGGATCAGGAGCGGGTGCAGAAAGCGCTCGACATGCCCGGGGACCGCAAGGAAAGCGTCTTCGCGATCTCATACCTCGCGATCTTCGGGCTGATCTCGGTGTTCATGACGATCGTCGTGTTCTTCTACCTGATCGACTGTCTGTACACTGAACGCAAGGACCGCAGCATCCTGTTCTTCAAATCGCTGCCGGTCTCCGATGCCAGCGTCGTACTGTCGAAACTCGCGGTGGCGATGGCAGTCGTGCCGATCGGCGTGATCCTGCTGAGCGCCGTCACGCAGTTCATTAACTACCTCACGGTATCGGCGATCCTGCACGGCACTATCATCGGCGAGATGTTCCCTGACTGGAGTTTCGCGGCCTGGCTGCGCTCCCAGGCGATCGCACTCGGTGTGATGCTGGGCGGCGTGCTCTGGTACGCACCCATCGCCGGATACCTGCTCCTGTTGTCCGCCTGGGCCAAGAACAAGGTGTTTCTCTGGGCCATCCTGCCGCCGATCGCGTTGCCGGTTCTCGAGAAGGTGTTCTTGCAGAGCCAACACGTGGCGACTTTCCTCGGACAGCGCTTCGCGGGCTACATCGATCTCATGAAAGTCGACCCGAAGGCATTCGAGGCGGGCGACCACGACCGGTTCCCGAAAGTGAACGAAGTGTACAACGCGTTTCACATGTCGAATGTGTTCACGAGCACCGAGATGTGGCTGGGCGTCGCCGCCGCCGCGGCCATGGTGTTCGTCGCCATCCGCATCCGCCGGTATCGCGACGAATCTTGATCCTCTGTAGTTAGGTGGACGTGCGCCGGCCGGAATCCGGCGC
>JBDTSP010000006.1:0-197237 GCA_039931065.1 Pseudomonadota bacterium
GTGACTGTTACCCATGTCCCCGGACTAATCTGTTACCTATCTCCCCGACCGCTCAATGTCGATCCTCGACGAAGCCGTTTAAGTCCCTTGCCACTAAGCTCTCTGGCGGATGCCCCACTTCCGTGACACCGGATCGAAGGGCGCTCGCCGAAGTTGAGGCCGAGAATGCCTCCACCTACCCAGCGGCGCAACGACGCTTACCTTAACCCTTTGATCGAGCTGCCCGCGGCCTGCACCGGACTTGCGATTTATCTCGACGGCTCGCTCGAGCGACGCATCCGAGCTGCTGACTTTGCCGGTGAATTCGGTGCGCCACCGCAACCCCCGCGCGCCGCGATAACGAAGGGTTGGAGCTGGCGACAATCTCGAAGCCAAAGAAGAGATTTGTGCGGTCTAACGAATGTAAGGGACTTCCCCGTCCCGAAGGGGCACGTGAGTGCCAAGATTGAAGTGTGTGTGCATTTCCAATCACCGAACGAAAAGGGGAAGTCGACATGAACGTTACTACTGTGGGAATCGATTTGGCAAAGAATGTGTTCTCGCTGCACGCGGTAGATGGACAAGGCGTGGTGGTGTTACGTAAGACGGTGACCCGGGCGCGCCTGGCGGCGGTCGTGGCGCAGCTGCCGGCGAGCCTGATCGGGTTGGAGGCCTGCTCCGGGGCGCACGAGTGGGCGCGGCGATTTGCGCAGCACGGCCACACGGTGAAGCTGATGGCGCCGAAGTTCGTGGCGCCATATCGCAAGAGCGGCAAGAACGACGGCAACGATGCGGAGGCGATCTGCGAGGCGGTGAGCCGGCCCTCGATGCGGTTCGTGCCGGTGAAGAGCGTGGAGCAACAGGCGATGCTGACGCTGCATCGAGTGCGCTTAGGGTTCGTGGAGGAGAGAACCGCGACGATCAATCGGATCCGCGGACTGCTGGCGGAGTTCGGCGTGGTGTTGCCGCAGCGGGTGGTTGAAGTGCGGCGAAGTGCGGCGGCGACGCTCGATCAGCTCCCCTCACTCGCCCAGCGCGCGCTGCGCGATCTTCTCGCGCATGTGCGTGTGCTCGATGAACGGATCGCTGAGTACGAACGGGAGCTCGAGCAACACGCGCGTCGCGACGAACGCGCCAAGCGCATCCAGCAGTTGAGCGGAGTCGGCCCGATCAGCGCCTCGGCGATCGTCGCGAGCGTCTCCGACGCACAGGAGTTCAAGAACGGCCGGCAGTTCGCCGCCTGGCTGGGTCTGACACCGAAGCAATACTCCACGGGCGGCAAAACCCGGCTCGGGCGCATCACCGCGCACGGTGATCCGTACCTTCGAACATTACTGATCATGGGCGCGCGTTCGATGCTGCAGACGGCACTGAGACGCACCGATCGCCTCGCCCGCTGGGCGCTCAGCGTCAGGGCCCGGCGCGGCTATCACCGGGCATGTGTGGCCATCGCGGCCAAACACGCTCGAATCATCTGGGCGATGCTGGCGAAGAACGAGTCGCTGCAGCTCGCCTGAGGAACATCAACCACTACGCTCTAACTTCCCACCCAACGCTGCGTTCCAGGCAACAGGTCAGACCGGCGTCCGCAGAACCTGATCAGCTCACGGGCCATCAAAGGCCGACTAACGATCGAGGGGCGGACGCGCGGCTTACATCCGGGCCAGGGTGTCATCGTCACCCATCAAAGGCCGATTAGAGACTTGCAGTCGGACCTTGATGTCGAAGAACGCCGCAGACTGGGATCCACACTCGGAGAAGCAATCTCGCACTAACTAAACAGAGCAGATCCAATCGTCCTTGACAGCGTCGGGGAGTCCTTAGAGAGCTGAGCGGCGCGCGCGCCGACGTTTGAGCTTGGCACTTTATACATCACGCGTCCGCTCCAGCGATTTGTTAGGCGGCGGCCCACACTAGTGCGGCCGCAAGCGTCGGCGCTATCGATCATGCGGCGTCCTCCGGGTCGTCGCCACCCTCAAGCTTTTCACGGGCACGGCGTTCGAACTCTCGAATCTTGTCGCGTGTGATGTCGAACTGTTTTGTCACCTCAGCCAGTGTCACGTCGGCACCCACCTCGATCCCGAATCGCTGCTTTAATATTTCGCGCTCACGGGGAGTCAATCCGTCCAACGTCCGCTTCAATGTGTCCTTTAGTTCTTCGTCGGAGCTCACGCGCAAGCCGCCTAACGATTGAGCTCAGCGGCGCGCACGACGCGACCTGAGCTTGGCACTTGATTTTGAACGCGTCCGCTGCAGCGATTTGTTAGAGGACCCATCGAGCTGCCGACGCTGATCGCAGTAGGCGTCGTACTCGAGCAGCAAGGTCGATCGATAGTCTGCGGGAAGCCTAGTCCAGTGCTTGCCGGTCAAGGCACCGGCAAGGGCCCACAGCAGATTGAGAGTTACCTTGGGCTCCACTGCCTTCGCGGCGATGAAGGCGGCGAGCGGACCTACCTTGTCCAGTTGGGCGCGAGTCGCGATGCCCGCGGCGCTTAGGACGCGCAACGAAAATGGGCCAAGTCCGTAAAAGTCTCCTTGCGCCGACGCCGAACGCGTGGAGTTCTTAACACGTTGAGTCGGGCGCTCATCGGACTTTGCGTTGCCCACGAGGGTCCTCTAACGGTTGAGCTGAGCGGCGCGCGCGCCGACGTATGAGCTTGGCACTTTATCTTGCACGCGTCCGCTCCAGCGATTTGTTAGAGCGCACGCGCTTGAAGAACTCGGCGCACTTTCCTCCCTGAATGTAGTACGAGTTCGGTGAGTCGAAGAAGATGTGCTGCACCGTCTCATTGTCTCCGTCCTTAAAAAGAAGGACTAGCTGTGGGAAAACGGGGCCCTGCCGCGACCAAAGAATGCGGTACGGCGAGGTCCACGTACGCCCCTCGAACTTCGAAATGTGTCGAGTTTGAGTGAAGCGAACCACCATCTTTCCAAAGATGGCCTCGAACTTCTTGCGGCGAGCATTGGCAAGGCGTTTTGGATAAACCCACTGAGCCGTGGTGCGCTTGCGGTCGGAGCGCCAAGTGCCAAGGAGGAGACCAGCAGCGGACTTGTGGCGAGGCATAACGAAGTACGTGCGCTCTAACTGTAAGTAGACCGCAGAAATGCGGCAATACAAAACCGCGAAAGTGCGGCATAACACTGGCGAGAGCGCGTAACCATCTGATTCGACTTCACCATGCGCGGTCTAACCAGTCAATCGCCGGAAGTGCATACCCGCATGGATCCTCCTCGCCTGATGGACCAAGTCCGACAAGCAATCCGGCTGCGTCGCCTCCGCCACCGCACCGAGCAGGCTTATGTCGATTGGATCAAGCGCTTCATTCTATTCCATGACAAACGCCATCCATCGAGCATGGGAGGCCCCGAAGTAGAGCGCTTTTTGAGTTACCTCGCCCAACACCGCAATGTCGCAGCCGCCACTCAGGCGCAGGCGCTCTCCGCGCTCCTCTTTCTATACAAACGCGTACTAAATGTGGATTTGCCCTGGCTGGACAGTGTGGTACGAGCGAAACGCCCCAAGCGCCTGCCGACTGTCCTCACGCAAAAGGAAACCCATCGCGTCATCGCAAATCTCAAGGGCGCGTACTGGCTGATCGGCGGATTGCTCTACGGTGGTGGACTGCGCCTCACGGAAGCCCTGCGCCTTCGTACCAAGGATCTCGAATTCGACAGGCTTCGTCTCGTCGTTCGCGACGGGAAAGGAGCTAAAGACCGGGTCACCTTGCTGCCCGCGAGCCTGGTCAACCCACTACGCTCGCATCTCTCGACGGTCCGGCAACTGCATTCCCAGGCCATCGAGCGCGGGTACGGTGGCGTCGAATTACCCGACGCGTTGGGCCGCAAATACCCGCGCGCACATCTCGACTGGGCCTGGCAATACGTCTTCCCGGCCGCAACCGCAAGCGTCGATCCGCGCTGTAGCGTGCGACGACGCCATCACATCAACGAAGACAGCGTGCAACGCAACGTGCGCAACGCCGCGCGCGCCGCCGGCATCGAAAAGCCGGTCTCGCCGCACACCTTCCGTCACAGCTTCGCCACGCACCTGCTAGAGAACGGATACGACATCCGCACGGTGCAGGAGCTCATGGGCCACAAGGATGTGACGACGACGCAGATCTACACGCACGTAATGGCGGAGGGAACGTCGCTGGTCCGAAGCCCGTTCGACAACGCAGACTTTGGACGATCGCCAACGGACGACTAAATCTTGACCGGGAACGCCTCCTTGCCCGCGTACTTCACCTTGCCACCCAGCTCGCCCTCGATGCGCAGCAACTGGTTGTACTTCGCGATGCGATCCGAACGCGACATCGACCCCGTCTTGATCTGGCTCGCGGACGTGGCTACTGCGATGTCCGCAATCGTTGCGTCTTCCGTCTCACCGGACCGATGCGACACGACCGACGAATACCCGGCATCCGTAGCCATCTTGATCGCCGCCAATGTCTCAGTCAGCGTGCCGATCTGGTTCACCTTGATCAAAATGGAATTGGCGATCTTCTTGTCGATGCCTTCCTTCAGGATCTTCGTGTTCGTGACGAAAAGATCGTCACCCACGAGCTGCAAGTCTTTGCCCAACGCTTTCGTGAGCGTCGCCCAGCCGTCCCAGTCCTGCTCGGCCATGCCGTCTTCGATACTGATGATCGGGTATTTGGCCGCGAGCTTGGCGAAATACTTCACGAACTGATCCGAGGTGAATTTACGGCCTTCGCCGTGCAGATCGTACTTGCCCTTCTTGTAGAACTCCGAAGCCGCGACATCCATGCCGAGATAGATCTGCTTGCCGAGTTTGTACCCGGCCTTCTCGACAGCCTGGATGATGACCTTGATGCCGGCTTCATTCGACGACAGGTTTGGCGCAAAGCCGCCTTCATCGCCGACCGCAGTCGTGAGCTTCTTGGCCTTGAGAATTCCCTTGAGCGTGTGGAAGATCTCGGCCCCGTAACGCAGCGCTTCGCTAAACGAAGGCGCGCCAACGGGGATGATCATGAATTCCTGCACGTCGAGCGAATTGTCTGCATGCGCACCGCCGTTGATGACGTTCATCATCGGCACGGGCATCACGGGCTCACGGCCCTTCGCCAGATAGCGCCACAGCGACTGCTTGGAATCCGCAGCGGCCGCTTTCGCATTGGCCAACGAAATGGCGAGCAAAGAATTCGCGCCAAGGTTGCCTTTGTTGTCGGTGCCGTCGAGCTCGATCATGATCTGATCGATCCCTTCCTGGTCTGCGGTGTCCTTGCCTAACAACGCGGCTTTGAGCACGGTGTTGACGTTCTTGACGGCCTTGCGCACGCCCTTGCCGCCGTAACGCTTCTTGTCGCCATCTCGCAGCTCGACCGCTTCGCGCGTGCCGGTGGACGCGCCCGAAGGCACTGCCGCGCGACCCATCACGCCGGAATCCAGAATCACATCGGCTTCAACCGTGGGATTGCCGCGTGAATCGATTACCTCGCGGCCGACGATTTCAACGATACGACTCATAAAAGCGATTCCTCGAAGGGTTGTTGTTTGACTGCGCTGTCGAGCGCCTTTAGCGTCGTCAGCAAATGTTCCATGCGCGCAAGCGGCCAGGCGTTGGGCCCGTCACTCAGCGCCTTGGCGGGATCCGGATGCGTTTCCATGAACACGCCGGCGATGCCGGCTGCGACCGCGGCACGCGCCAGCACCGGGATGTGTTCGCGTTGTCCGCCGGAGCTCGATCCCTGTCCGCCCGGTAGTTGGACGGAATGCGTGGCATCGAACACCACGGGCGCCCCGGTCGCTCGCATGATCGCGAGCGAACGCATGTCGCTCACGAGATTGTTGTAGCCGAACGAAAAGCCGCGCTCGCACACCATGATCTGTTGATTGCCGGTGGAGCGCGCCTTGTCGACGACGTTCTGCATTTCCCAGGGCGACAGAAACTGCCCCTTCTTGATGTTCACGGGTTTGCCCTGCGAACACACGGCGACGATGAAATTGGTCTGGCGGCACAGGAACGCGGGCGTCTGCATCACGTCGACGACGCTCGCGACTTCGGCGAACGGTGTGTCTTCATGCACGTCGGTGAGCACGGGCACGCCGATTTTGTCCTTGACGCCTTGCAGCACCTTGAGGCCGGCATCGATGCCGGGCCCGCGGAAACTCTTGGTCGATGAGCGATTGGCCTTGTCGTACGAGGCCTTGAAGATGAACGGCACGCCGAGGCGGGTCGTGATCTCTTTCAGCGTGCCGGCGATCTGCTGCGTGAGGGTGTCACCCTCGATCACGCAGGGGCCGGCGATGAGAAACATCGGCCGGTCGATTCCGACCTGGAAATTGGCGAGTAACACGGGCACCCGGTCTCAAAAAGGAGGTGCGAAGAATACACGGCTCCGCCGCGCGCCGCTCCGTGCGCTCGAGGGAAAAGGCGGCGGGCCTATCGAGGGGGGCGACCCGCCGCCGCCCTCATGTTGTCTTGGCCCCTGGGATCAGAACCGGTAACTGACCCCGATGTTGGCCGAACGGCCGTAGCGGTAATACCCCTGCGACAACTGCGGGTTGCCGTTGATGCTGTAGGTTTGCTCTTCGTCGAGCAGGTTCTGCCCTTCCAGGGACAGGCGGAAGTGATCGTTGATGTTGTACGACAGATACGCGGTCAGCCAGGTGATCGCATCGGCCTGCTCGTTGAAGCCGCCGCCGAGTACGTTGATGGCCGTGACGAAACCATCGGTGTGATCGGCCGTCGCGCCGGTCGACCAGGCGCCCTTCTCATACATGACGCCGAACGAATACACGGACGGCGCGATGCCCTCGAGCGGGCGCCTGATGTTGTTCACCCAGCTGTCCGACCAGTTGCGGGTGTACTGCGCGCGCACGCCAAAACCGTTGCCGAAGAAGTGCTGCAGACCGGCCTCGATGCCTTTCACCTTGGCGTAGTCGCCGTTGACCGGGCGCATCACGTTGAACAGGAAGTCGGGCACGCCGATGTCGACGTTTTCGTGCCAATCCGTGGTGATCTGGTTTTCGATCTTCTTGTAGAAGACGGCGACGTTGACGATGGAGTCGTTGGAGTAATACCACTCGAGCGACATGTCACCCTGCCACGCGGTATACGGCTTGAGATCGGCATTGCCGCCATAGATCTGCGTGAATTCGCCCCACGATACGCTCGCGGTGGTGTTGGTGGGCGCGAGCATGTTCACCGGCGGGCGCGCCATGGTCTTGGCGGCGCCAACGCGCAGCTGCAGATCGTCGCGGAACCGGTAGGTGAAGTTCGCCGACGGCAACACGTAGTGGTACTTGCCTTCCTGCTCGATGGTCGATGGATCTGCGTAGACCGCGGTGTAGTTGAACGGCCCGTTCTCGATGATCTCGAGGATCTGCGCGTCCCAGGCTTGAGAGGTGGTCTTCGTGTTCACGACGCGGACGCCGAAATCGCCGCGCCATTTCTCGCCGACGAGATCCGCCTGCACCCAGATGGCGCTGGATTTTTCCGTGACTCGATAACTCTCGAGCGGGTTCCACGCCGGCGCGGCATTGGCGAACTCGTAGTCGTCGCCGTCGGGGCGTTCGTGGCCGTCGTACGCGGCGAGCTGGCGCAGGTAGTTGGGCACGTCGAACGCGAGGAACGACCGCGGGAATGCGGTGTGCACCTGGTCCATGAAGTGCGGCAACGTAAACGAATGCGATAACACTTCGCCACCCAGATCCGCGACATTGACCGCGTTGTCACCGGAGTAGTAGTCGGCCCCGCCGTTCAGCGTATTGTTGACGAGATCGCGCGCCTTCTTGCGATCGGTGAGGCCGACGCCGAACTTGAGGCGCTCGAACACCGATTTGCCGATGGAGAATGTGCCGTCGATGTTCGCGCCGGTGATCTGGTCGTCGATGTCGTCGCCGCGCAGCTCCATGTAATGAGTGTTGAAGTCCGACGCGCTGAAGTTGTCGCTGTTGAAACCGTCAGCCAGCGTGCGGCCATCGTCGAAGTTCACGTTGACGCTGGGCACCGCGCCACCCTCGAGCTCGATGCGCGCGGTATTGGGCTGATTCATGCGCAGCACGACGTATGTATCCTGGCCGCCCGAATAACGCTGCGAAGTGGATCGGTACACATCGGCGTTGAACTTGAGGCTCACGGTCGCCTGCCACTCGCCGTTCAGGCCGTACAGATCGGAATCGACGACGCGATGTTCGGTGACGTTGAGCAACTCGGGATTGAGCCGCAGTTCCGGATCCGTGTTGTCGAGCGTGAAGCCGGTGACGATGCCGTTTTCGACGGTGATCTCGGACCAGCGCCCGGGTGCAAACAGTGGGTAGTAAGACTGCTGGAACCCGACCTGCGGCGAATCGAGCCGCGTCTTCAGGCCGTCGACCACCAGTTTGAAATTGTTGGACGGCCGCCACTCGAGTTTCGCGGACAGCGCCTTGCGCTTCTTCTCTTCGATGATCGAGCCGACGCGGAACTGGCCGGGACCGATGAGGCCGTATTCATCTTCGTCGAGTTCGCCGTTGCCGTTCGGGTCGATGTTTCCGCCCCAGGCGTTGCCCCACAGCCAGGTCTCATCGTTGGGATCCGGGTTGCGCGTCCAGCCGCCGTCGTTACCGGCGATATCCGTGCGGTCCTTGCGCTCGGCATAAACCGCGCCGACCAGGATGCCGATGGTGTCGTCGGCGAACGTGCTGCTGTAGACGGCCGAGATCTTCTGGCCGTTGAGCTCGGACATCTGATTGCGATCGCCTTCGAGGCGGATCGAACCGAGCTGCCCCTGCTGGTCGAACGGACTCGCCGACCTCAGGTTTACGAGGCCACCGATGGCGCCTTCGGTAGTTTGAGCCTGCGCACCCTTGATGACGTCGGCGCCGCTGATCACGTCGGCGGGCAACACGTCGTAGGAGAAGTCGCGGCCGGCGCCGTCGGTGGCGAGGATGCGGCCGTTGAAGGTAGTCAGGGTGTACTCGGGGCCGAGGCCGCGCACGCTCACCTTCTGGCCTTCACCGCCCGCGGTACGCGAAATCGCGACGCCGGTGATATGGCTGAGCGAGTCGGCGACGTTGTCGTCCGGGAATTTGCCGAGTTCCAGCGCGCTGATGGAATCCTGCACGGTGCCCGCCGCGCGTTTCAATGAAATGGAGTGTTCGAGGCTGCGGCGCACGCCGGTGACCGTAACGGTCTCGATGGATTCGGGCGTGGCCGGCGCGGTGGAGGCGCTTTGCGCGAAGTTAGTCGAGGGCGCGGCGAGTGCCACGGCGATGGCGCACGCAAGCGTGCTCCGGGTGAGTCGGTGGTTGATCACGTGGCGCCCCTTGACTGCTTTATTGGAATTAAGA
The DNA here is from genome assembly GCA_039931065.1 of Pseudomonadota bacterium. Lineage (GTDB taxonomy): Bacteria > Pseudomonadota > Gammaproteobacteria > Steroidobacterales > Steroidobacteraceae > CADEED01. Next base: position 9,277 of record JBDTSP010000006.1, read on the forward strand.
AAGAAACGAAACGAAACAGAGGTTAGGATAAGTTTCGTTTTGTAGCAATAGCCAAATTAGAACCACTAAACGATACTTCGCGCCGTGAACGAAACCCGAACTGCGGTTACCCGCGACACCAGCCAGAGACGCCACCAGATCAGTGAGCTCGTGCGGCAGCACGGCAGCGTGCAAGTCACTGCCCTGGCTCGCAGATTCAATGTCAGTGCCCAGACGGTTCGCAAAGACCTGCGTTACCTGACCGAGCGCGGCGTCATGGCGCGCGCATATGGCGGCGCCATCGACAGCAACGTGGTCGGCGCCACGCCGGCGGAACCGCCTTACGAAGCGAAGCGCACGGTGCACCTCGACGAGAAGCGCCGCATCGGTCAGCGCGCCGCGGCGTTGGTGAAACCCGGTGACACGATCGCGATCGATTCGGGCACTACGGCGATCCAGCTCGCGGAGGCCTTGCCCAACATCGAAGTGACGGTGGTGACCAACGATTTCGGTGTGCTCACCGCGCTGACGTCGAAGGAAGAAATCCGCATCGTGATGCTGGGCGGCGAACTGCGCCGCAAGAGCATGGCCTTCTACGGCGGGCTCACCGTCGAAGCGCTCGACGCATTACACGTCGACATGTTGTTCCTCGGTGTAGATGGCTTCGATCTCGAGCGCGGCATCACCACGCACTACGAACCGGAAGCGATGCTCAACCGCAAGATGGTCCAGGGCGCGCGCGTGGTCATCGCCATCACCGACAGTTCGAAATTCGGCACCACCTGCCTGCACCGCATCATCCCGATCAGCGATCTCGACGTGTTGATCACCGACACCAACGCGCCGGAAGACATCCGCCAGGCGAGCCAGCAGCTCGGATTCGAACTGCTGCTCGCCTGACGATCACTTCTTGCCGAGCGCGAAGGCCTTGCGCGCGTTGCGGTAGTAGATCTTGTCGATCACCGCGCGCGGCAACGCGAGCCCGGGCACATCCGCCTTGATCATCTCGGCGCGCTGCGAATCCCCGGTAGCTAGATAACGCCAGTCGGAAAGCCAGGTTTCATGCGCTGATTTGCGTATTTCCGCAGGCTGGTCACCCGGGTTCTCGGTCAGGTCGGTCGCATAGAGCAGGCGGTCCTGGTACTTGATGTAGAAATTGCGCACCTTCTCGCGATCACGCACCGACTGGTATTGCACCTGCGTCACGCGCGCCGCGAGGTCGACATCCGCATTCGGGAACTTGTCGAGGAACGCCGCGAGAACATCCACGTCGTATTCGAGGCTCGCCATGTGCGCGCCATCGAATCGTAGCGTGGGGTGCGCGGCGACGAAGCGGTCACGGGCCGCCATGAGGTCGGCATGACTCGGCTGGTCGGGGTGCAGGAACATGTGGTACTGCGGATGTTCCTTGAAATACTCACGGTCGTTGTCCGTGGTCATCTGGTCGAGCGGCATCCAGCAGTTGTACGGCTCGCCCTGGTGGGCGATCAACGTCATGCCCAGCTTCTCGATCTGGTCCGCGACCGGTCCGAACGCCGGATCGTCGATGAAAATCAGCGTGCCGTCGGCGTGTTTCTCGATCATGCCGATGTTTTTCCAGACCTTGACCGCGCGCGCGCCGAGCGCCGCGGACTTCGCAAGCTCCGCCTGGACGCGCGCGGACCAGTCGGGCTCGCCGAAGCCTTTCATCGAGAAGGTCGTGGCCCAATGGACGCGTTTGCGATCCTTGCGTACCAGCGCCAACGCGGCCTCACGCTGCACATCGAGCGAGGGGAAATCCGGATAGTCGACGTTGATCGCCATCACTTCGAAGCCATCCGCGCGCACCTGCTCGAGCAAGGCCGACGGCACCACGTTCATGTGCACGTGCGCATCGAATTTCTTCGCGCCGGCAAAATCAGCCATGGTGTATGGCGTCGCGGTTGCCGACGACGGTGTCGCAGCGGACGCGGACTGCATCGCGGCGACGGTCAGCAGGCTCAAGGCGAGTCTTCGCAAGGCTTCCATTTGGATTCCCTTAGTAATATAACGAAACTTATATACTACAAATCGCAACATCGGAAGAACTCATGACCTCTATCAAGCGCCGCACCGTCCTCAAGCTCGCTTCCGGCTCTGCGGCACTCGCCCTGCTCCCGGGCGCTCGCGCGGCGACCGGCGTCATCCCGAAGGGTGCTCGCGCCGTCGCCGCGGATGCCGGTCTCTCGATCGCCTTCGATTCCACGTTGAAGACCGCAATCTCTGCCGGCGGCAAGTCGCTCACGCCCTGGCAAGCGAGCGAAAGCCTGCTGCTCGCGTCGGGCGAGGCGCAGGGCTTGTCCTTCGTCGCCGAAAGATCCGAGCCCCTGTCCGACGCCACACGCGGCCCTGGCCGCCGCACGTTGGTCACGGGCCGATCGGCCGCGGGGCTCGAGAAGGAAGTGCGCATCGACTTCTTCGATCGTTACCCCGGCTTCGCGCTGCTGCAGGTTACCTGGCGCAATGGCGGGACCACGGCGCTGGCCGTGAAGGGCTGGCGAAATGCCGCGCACGAACTGGCGACTGCCCCGGGCGGGTTCTGGAGCTTCTCGGGCGCCACGCACGAGGACCGGCGCGACTGGGTTCAGCCGTTGAAGAATGGCTTCGAGCAGCGCAATACGTTGTCGATGGCGGCGTCGGACTACGGCGGTGGAACGCCGGTGGCGAACATCTGGCGGCGGGATGCGGGGCTGGCGGTGGGCCACGTCGAACGCGTGCCGCGCCTGCTCGATCTGCCGGTACTCAAGACGGCCAAGGGCGCAAGCATCGCGATCGAGAGCCTGGCGGAATCCACGCTCGAGCCGGGCCAGACTCTGACCACCGACCTCACCTTCCTGAGCGCGCACAGCGGCGATCACTTTGCGCCGCTCGCGCAGTACCAGAAATACATGCAGGACGCAGGCATCGTCGCGCCGCAGGCGCCGCAATCGGCGTTCGGCGCCGTCTGGTGCGCGTGGGGATACGAACGCAATTTCACCACCGAGCAGGTCCTCGCCACGTTGCCAAAGGTGCGTGAGCTTGGTTTCGAATGGGCAGTGCTCGACGACGGCTGGCAGACCAACGAGGGCGACTGGCATCTCGATCGCACCAAGTTTCCGCGCGGCGATGCGGATATGAAGGCTTTCGCCGACGCCGTGCGCGCGCAGGGCATGCGCCCGCGACTGTGGCTCGCGCCGCTCGCGGCGGACCCGGGCAGCGACGTGTTGCACGATCACCCGGACATGTTGCTGCTCGACCAGGACGGGTCCGTGCAGAAGGTGAGCTGGTGGAATGCGTTCACGCAGTGCCCGGCTTATCAGCCCACGATCGATTACTACGTGGCGCTCACGCGGAAGATCATCGGCGAGTGGGGCTTCGACGGCATCAAGCTCGATGGCCAACACCTGAATTCGGTCGCGCCCTGCTACAACAAGGCGCACAACCACGCGCACCCGACCGAGTCTCTCGAGAAGTTAGGCGACTTCTGGGCCGCGATCCACAAGGCCGCGCACGATCTCAAGCCGGATTGCGTGATCGAGCTTTGCCCCTGTGGCACGGCGTTCGCGTTCCACAATCTGCCGGCGACCGATCAGTACCCTTCGTCCGATCCGCTGTCGTCGTGGCAGGTGCGCAGCAAGGGCAAGAGCGTAAAGGCGCTGATGGCCGGGCGCAGCAGCTACGCCGGCGATCACGTGGAGCTCAGCGATGGCGGCAATGATTTCGCCTCGAGCGTGGGAGTAGGCGCCGTCATCTCGACCAAGTTCACGTGGCCGAAGGACACCGACAATCCGACCGATAAATTGCCGCCGGGAGGGTTCGTGCTGAACCCGGAAAGAGAAGCGTTGTGGCGCAAATGGGTGGCTATCTACAAGGAGCATCGCCTTTCGCAGGGCGAGTATCGCGGTGCCTTGTACGACCTGGGCTTCGACAAGCCCGAGGCCCATGCCATCGCCAAGGATGGCTCCATCTACTACGCGTTTTACGCGAGTGCGTGGAAAGGCCCGTTGCAGTTACGCGGACTCGGCAAGGGGAGTTATCGCGTGCGCGACATCTTCAACGACCGCGATCTCGGCACGGTCGATTCGCGCGCGAGCACGCTCGAGGCGCAGTTCGAAAAATTCCTGCTGCTGCGCGCGACGCCGGCTTAGCTTCTGTCGGCAAAGAACTGTCGCAAGCGGCAGAAGAGACTTTGATCCTGGGCGACCGCGGGCGGCTCGCTCGTCAGGCGCTGGCGGCTTCCGGCAACTGCGCGGCGCGCGAAGCCCGCGCGGCCTTGACGAATCCGGTGAACAGCAGATGCCCGTCGCGCGGCGTCGAATTGAATTCCGGATGGAACTGCGTGGCGACGAACCACGGGTGCCCAGGTAGTTCGATGATCTCGACCAGGTCGTCCTTCGACAGACCCGAGAAACGGAATCCCGCCTGCGTGTAACGATCCATGTAGCGGTTATTGAATTCGTAGCGATGACGGTGCCGTTCCATCACCGGCTCATCGCCGTAGATGGACCGCGCCAGCGTGTTCGGCGCCACGCGGACTTCCTGCGAGCCGAGACGCATGGTGCCGCCCTTGCCCGTCGCGTCGTCGCGCTTCTGTTCACCCTTCGCGGCGTCCTGCCATTCCGTGATCAGCGCGATCACGGGATGCGCGGTCGCGCGATTGAACTCGGTGCTGTTCGCGCCTTCGAGGCCCAACACGTGCCGGCCGTACTCGATGACGGCGAGTTGCATGCCGAGACAGATGCCGAGATACGGAATCTTGTTCTCGCGCGCGAAACGCACGGCGGCGATCTTGCCTTCGATGCCGCGTTCGCCGAAGCCACCGGGCACGAGGATCGCATCCATGCCGGTCAGCGCATGGGTGCCGTGTTTTTCGATGTCGGTGGATTCGATGTAGTGCACGTTGACGCGGGTGCGCGTCTTGACGCCGGCATGGGTGAGCGCTTCGTTCAGCGAAATGTAGCTGTCCTTCACCTGCACGTATTTGCCGACCATGGCGATGTCGACCTGGCCATCCGGGTTCGCCTTCGCCGCGACCACCTGCTTCCACTCGGTGAGATCGGCCGGCGGCACATTGAGGCGCAGCTTGTCGACCACGATCTCGTCGAGGCCCTGCTCGTGCAGCAGCATCGGGATTTTGTAGATGTCGTCGGCGTCGATGCCGGAGATGACTGCGCGCTCTTCGACGTTGGTGAACAACGCGATCTTGCGGCGCTGTTCGTCGGGCAACGGATTCTTGCACCGGCACAGCAACACGTCGGGCTGGATACCGATGCCGCGTAGTTCCTTGACCGAATGCTGCGTGGGCTTGGTCTTGATCTCGCCGGAGCCGCCCACGATCGGCACCAGCGTCAGGTGCAGATACACGCAGTTGTTGCGGCCGAGTTCGACGCCCAACTGGCGAATCGCTTCGAGGAACGGCAGCGACTCGATGTCGCCGACGGTGCCGCCGATTTCCACCATGCAGACATCGGCATCGCCGGCACCAAGCTGGATGGAGCGTTTGATCTCGTCGGTGATGTGCGGAATGACCTGCACTGTCGCGCCGAGATAGTCGCCGCGGCGTTCCTTCGCGATGACGCGCTCGTAGATGCGGCCGGTGGTGAAATTGCTGTGCCGGCCGGTGGTCGTGCGCACGAAGCGCTCGTAGTGCCCGAGGTCGAGATCGGATTCGGTGCCGTCATTGGTGACGAACACCTCGCCGTGCTGGAACGGGCTCATCGTGCCCGGATCCACGTTGATGTACGGATCGAGCTTGACCATCGCGATCTTGAGGCCGCGGCCTTCGAGAATGGCGCCGAGTGAAGCGGCGGCGATGCCCTTTCCCAATGAGGAAACGACGCCACCCGTGACGAATACGAATCTGGTCATGTTTGAGCCCGCCGCGTGGAGAAACCGAGAGACGCAAGAAGCGCGTGTCGACGGGCCGGCAGGTTAACAAAACGGACACGCGCGCGAAACCTTTGCGGGAGCTCGCCGACAAATTTTCAGGCGCGGCGAAATCTCAAGCGCGCGCGGCGCCGGGATTTGACAGTGGCGCCCACCGACGCGTCGATCCAGCGATCGCCCGCGCAGATGAGGCGATCCCCGGCAAACAGCAGTGGCAGGCGCGCGCGTTCGTCGACCGGAACCTTTGCGATCTGCAGAAGGCTTTTGAGCGCCTGCGTGCGAGCGGTGGATCCTGGCCGTAGTTTTTCGCCGCCGCCGCGCGCGCGCAGCGTCAGGGTTGCTGGAAATTTGTCGAGATCGATGGCGCCTTCAGGATCGTCGACGAGCGTGAGTGAATCCCCGGCCTCGTTCATGATCAACACGCGATCATCTTTCCAGCACCATGATTTGGAAACGATTTCGACGTCTGCGCTGGCGCGAACTTCAGACATCACTTCAAGTTCGAGCCGCCCGGCACGGCGGCGCAGCCTGCCCCCCGGTAGTCGGAGCTCCGGCTGGGCGTCGGCACGCGCGGCCAGCATCGGGCCGATGATTTCCTGCAGCCAGTTCGCCTGCGGTGTCTCGAGCCCCGCGCGCGACACGAAGGCCCGCACGACATTGCGTCGCCGCGCCGCTGGCAACGCCCGCAGGACGGCGACACTGAGCCCCGCACCGTCCGCGCTGGCCGCGAGGTCGGCGCTCGCCTGCGCGTCCAGGAGCTTCTGAGCGTCGGCCATGTGGCCGGCGCTGCGCGCGATGGCGAGGTCGACGCCCGGCCAACGCTCGCGGATGGCGGGCATCACGCGGTGGCGCAGGAAGTTGCGGCCGAAGGCGGTCTGCTCGTTGGTCGGGTCTTCGACCCAGTGAAGCTCGTGGGCTTTCGCGTATTCGAGGATCTGTGCGCGCGGCGTCTCGAGGAGTGGCCGCGCGATCCGGCCGGGGCTGAATTCCGCGATGGCCGGCATCGCGGCAAGACCGGCGACTCCGGCGCCACGGAACAATTGCAGCAGCAGCGTTTCCACCTGGTCGTCGCGATGTTGTGCAGTGACCAGCACCTCGCCCGGCTCCATCGCCTGTGCGAGCAGCGCGTAACGCGCCTCACGGGCAACGGCTTCCGGCGAGTCGCCGCGCCTGCGCTCGATGTCGGCCCGCAGGCTCACGAACGGCAGACGCCACTGCTTGGCCTGGCGAGCGCAATGTTTGCTCCACTCCGCGCTCGCGGATTGCAGGCCGTGATCGACGTGCGCAAGGCGCAGGCTCGCGAACTTCCGCCGCTGTTCGCTCAATGCGTATGCGAGTGCGGTCGAGTCGACTCCGCCGCTGAAGGCAACGACTGCCCGCGGCTTGTCGCCTGCCAGTTCGAGGAGTTTTGCGGCGGGATCGACCATCGAGGTCTGGCCCCTTTTGCTAGGAAATGGGGAGTATCCCCATTTCCTAGTTCACGACTTCGCTGAAGATGCCGAAGCTGTCGATGCGGGCGTTGCGCTGTGCGCGCAGTTTCTCGGGCGGCAGGTCCTGGAGCTGGCCGAGATATTTCAGCAGGGCCGCTTTGATGGTATCCGCGACAGCTTGCGGATTGCGATGCGCGCCGCCCACGGGTTCGGGCAGCACTTCATCCACCAGCTTGAGTTTGCTCAGGCGATCCGCGGTGAGATTCATCGCATCCGCCGCGACTTCTTTCTTGTCCGCGCTCTTCCAGAGAATTGACGCGCAGCCTTCGGGCGAGATGACCGAGTAGGTGGAGAACTGCAGCATCAGCAGTTTGTCGCACACACCAATCGCCAAGGCGCCACCCGAACCACCCTCGCCGATCACGCAGCTGATGATCGGAATACCCATCACGGACATCTCGAACAGGTTGCGCGCGATGGCTTCGGACTGGTTGCGTTCTTCGGAGCCGATGCCTGGATAGGCGCCCGGCGTATCGATGAAAGTGATCAGCGGCAAACGGAATCTCTCCGCCAGCCGCATGAGCCGCAGCGCCTTGCGATAACCCTCGGGCTTGGGCATGCCGTAATTGCGGCGCACACGTTCTTTCGTATCGCGGCCCTTCTGGTGGCCGATCAACATCACCGGCGTGTCGTCGAGCCGGGCGGGCCCGCCGATGATGGCGAGATCGTCGCCATACATCCGGTCGCCATGCAGCTCGTGGAAGTCCTTGAAGATGAGTGATGCGTAGTCGAGCGTGTACGGCCGCTGCGGATGACGCGCGAGCTGGGTGATCTGCCAGGGGGAGAGATTCGCGAAGATGCTCTGCGTGAGCTGCTCGCTCTTGGCCTGCAGCCGCGTGATCTCTTCCTGGATGTTGACCGCGGTTCCGGAGGGGACGTGCTTGAGCTCTTCGATCTTGGCTTCAAGCTCGGCGATCGGCTGCTCGAAATCGAGGAAATTCACTGCCATAGGCGCGGAAGGATACTAGGTGCCGCCGATGGAAGTAACTGCGGCGCTCACCGGCGGCGGGCTATAGAGCACGGCGATCCGCCCTCGGCCCAGCAACTTCTCCAAATCTTCGATCAGGGCCGGGGTGGGCCGGACATTCCACTCGGCGCCGAAGGAATAGGTGCCCTTGGCGCCCGCGCCGAAGAACTGGACGGCGACGTGGCAGCCGCCGCCTTTGTACTGGGCGAGCACGGCCTGCAGCCGGTCGAGCGGCAGCGTATCCGTCGACTTGACCTTGAGCACGATGCGGCGGGCTTCCTTCTCGCGCAGGCGCTCGAGCTCGCTGACCTTGTTCGCGCGCAACACCCAGGTATTGGCGAACTCGTCGAAACGTAGTTTGCCCTCTATGAGCAGCAGCGAATCCTTCACGAGGATCTCGCGATACTGCTGGAAGGTCTCGTCGTAGAAACCCACGGCAATACGGCCGGAATCGTCGTCTAACAGGATCTCGGTGCGCGGCCCGCGCTTGCGCAGCTCCTCCAGGACTCCGGCGATCACCACCGGTTTGCCGCCGAAGAACGCGCGCCCACCCTCGCCGCTCGACTGCGGTTTTTCCTGCTCGAGGTAGTCGGCAATGCGGCCGGTGATGAAACGCGGCAAGTCGTTCACGAAGCGGTCGATCGGGTGACCGCTGATGGCGCGACCCAGCGATTCGCGCTCGGCCCGCAATCGCACGGCGTCTGTCCACTCCGGCTGATCCGGCGTGCGCGCGCGCACCACCTCGGGGACATGCGCGGCGGAAAGACCGAAGATGTCGTGTTGGCCGGTTTCGTTGGCCTTGCTGTTCTGCTCACCCAGCGCCAGCGCGGCATCGAGGCGATGCGTCAACGTGGCGCGATTCGCGGCAAGACCATCGAGGCTGCCCGATTTGATCAACGCCTCGAGCACCCGCCGGTTCACGCGCGACAGATCGAGCCTGCGGCACAGATCTTCGAGGCTCGTGAAGTCGCCGTTCGCCTTGCGCTCGCTGACGATGGCTTCCACCGCGCCCTCGCCCACGCCCTTGATCGCACCCAGTCCGTACCGAATCGTCTTGTCGTCGACGACCGCGAATTCATAGGACGACAGATTCACGTGCGGCGGGAGAATGGTGAGCCCGACTTCCTTGCGGCAGTCGTACAACATGCCGACGACCTTGTCGGTGTGGTCCATGTCGGCGCCGAGTACCGCGGCCATGTACGACGACGGTTCGTGGGTTTTCAGCCAGCCGGTCTGGTACGACAACAAGGCGTACGCGGCGGAGTGCGACTTGTTGAAGCCGTAACCGGCGAATTTTTCCATCAGATCGAAGATGTGCGCGGCTTGCGCCTCCGGCACGTCGTTCTTGATCGAACCTTCAATGAAGATCGAGCGCTGCTTGGCCATTTCCTCAGGCTTTTTCTTGCCCATCGCGCGGCGCAGCAGGTCGGCGCCGCCCAGCGTGTAGCCGGCCAGCACCTGCGCGATCTGCATCACCTGTTCCTGGTAGAGGATGACGCCGTAGGTCGGCGCGAGCACCGGCTCGAGCTTCGGATGTAGATAGTCGATCGGCGGCGCCTGGCGGTCGTTGCGGCTGTGTTTGCGGTCGATGAAGTCACCGACCATGCCCGATTCGAGCGGACCGGGACGGAACAGGGCCACCAGCGCCACGATGTCTTCGAAGCGATCGGGTTGCAACCGCCGGATCAGATCCTTCATCCCGCGAGATTCCAGCTGGAACACCGCGGTGGTCTTCGCCTCCTGCATCAGCTTGTAGGTAGGCTGGTCGCCCATCGGCAAGGTCGCGATGTCGAGCGGCGCCTCGCCGGCCTGCGCGCGGCGGGCATTGATGATGCGTACCGCGCGGTCGATGACGGTCAGCGTGCGCAAACCCAGGAAGTCGAACTTCACGAGGCCCGCGGCTTCGACGTCGTCCTTGTCGAACTGCGTGACGACGCTGCCGCCCTTGTCGTCGGCATACAGCGGCGCGAACTCGGTGAGCCGGGACGGCGCGATCACCACGCCGCCGGCGTGCATGCCGGCGTTGCGTGTCAGGCCCTCGAGCGAGCGCGCCAGGTCGATGAGGTTTTTGACCTCCTCGTCGTCCCGGTACAACTTCTTGAGCTCGGGTTCTTTTTCGATCGCGTCATCGAGCGTGATGCCGAGCTCGAACGGAATGAGTTTGGCGATCTTGTCGACGTATCCATAACCCATGCCGAGTACCCGGCCCACGTCGCGGACCACCGCCTTCGCGGCCATGGTGCCGTAGGTGATGATCTGCGAGACGCGCTCGCGGCCGTACTTCTGCGACACGTATTCGATGACCCGATCGCGCCCGTCCATGCAAAAGTCGATGTCGAAGTCGGGCATCGAGACGCGTTCGGGGTTCAGGAAACGCTCGAACAGCAGGTCGTACTTGAGTGGGTCGATGTCCGTGATGCCGAGGCTGAACGCCACCAGCGAGCCGGCACCCGAGCCGCGGCCCGGTCCCACCGGCACGCCGTTCGCGCGCGCCCAGCGGATGAAATCCGCGACGATGAGGAAGTAGCCCGCGAAACCCATCTGCGTGATGACGCCGAGTTCGCGCTCGAGCCGCGGGCGGTATTCGGCGATGCGCGCGCGCTGCGATTCGTCGAAGACGCTCTCGCGGGTCGCGAACCCGGCTTCGGATTCGGCACGGATGAACGCTTCGACGGTGGTGCCTTCCGGCAACGGGAAGTTAGGCAGGCGAGATTCGCCGAGCTTGAGCGGCAGCGAACAGCGGCGCGCGATCTCGACGGTATTCGCCAGCGCTTCCGGAATGTCGGCGAACAGCTCGGCCATCTCCGCGGGCGAGCGCAGGTACTGCGACTCGGTGTACTTGCGCGGCCGGTTCGGATCCGTGAGCTGCAGGCCCTCGGAGATGCAGACGCGCGCTTCGTGCGATTCGAAATCGTCGCGCGACAGGAAGCGCACGTCGTTGGTCGCGACCACGGGCACCTGCGTCTTCTGGCTGATGCGCACGGCCGCGGCGACCTGCGTCTCGTCTTCGGCACGTCCGAGGCGTTGCAATTCGAGGTAGTAACGGTCGCCGAACAACAGCTGCCATTCGCGCGCGAGGTTATGCGCATCGGGCTCGCGGCCGTTGGCAATCGCGCGGCCGACGTCGCCCTCCGGGCCACCGGATAACGCAATCAGGCCTTTCGTGGTTTCCGCATCGAGCCAGCTTCGGTCGATCAGCGGAACCCCACGGTCCTGGCCTTCGAGGTACGCGCGCGTGATGAGATTGGTGACGTTCTGGTAGCCGCCCGGGTCCTTGCACAACAAAGTGAGACGTGTCGGCACGGCACGTTCGCCCCGCCCGCGCAGCAACACATCCACGCCGATGATCGGTTTGACGCCGTGCTTCAGTCCTTCGCGGTAGAACTTGACCATCGCGAACAGATTGTTCTGATCGGTGACCGCAATGGCCGGCATGCCGAGCTGCGCAGTCTTTTCGATCAGCTCAGGGATGCGTACCACACTGTCCTGCAGCGAAAATTCGGTGTGCAGGCGGAGGTGGATGAACGCGTTCGGCATGGCGCGCGAGTTTACACACGAACGCGCGCATAAAACGGCTTGCAAATCTTTCAGGGACTTGCGAGCCGTCGTTCGAGTAACCGCAGCGGCGCTGCGCGGGGCTACTACAGATCAGTCGTCGAATGCGGCGGCGGCGCTGACCCGCACCGGAGCGAAGCTGCGCCGGTGCAACGGGCTTGGACCCAGCGAGTTGAGCGCCGCGACGTGTGAGGGTGTCGGATAACCCTTGTGCCCCGACAGCGAAAACCCCGGATAACGTCCATCGAGATCGCGCATCAACGCGTCGCGAGTGGTCTTGGCGAGGATCGACGCCGCGCTGATCGACGGCACCGTCGCGTCACCCTTGATGATCGCTTCGAACCGGCATTCGAAGCCGAGACCATCCGCGCACGGACAGCGGTTGCCGTCGATGTAGACCTGCTGCGGCGCGACGCGCAGTCCTAACAAGGCACGGCGCATGGCGAGCATCGTCGCCTGCAGGATATTGATGCTGTCGATTTCCTCGGCGTCCGCCCAGGCCACCGAATAACACAAGGCACGCTCGCGGATGAGCCGCGCCAGGCGCTCGCGTTCTTCGGGCTCCAGAACCTTCGAATCGGCCAGGCCCCGGATCGGGCGCGCGTTGTTCAGGATCACCGCGGCCGCGACGACCGGACCTGCGAGCGGCCCTCTGCCCGCTTCGTCGACTCCGGCGACGCGCAGCCGAATGCGGATCTTGGTGCTCATGCCGCTCATACCTGCGCCGTCCAGGCGGCCAGCAGCTCGGCTATTTCGCTGGCCGCGCGTTCGGCGCCACTACAGCGCAGGCGCGCGTGAATGACCGCGAACTCCTTTTGCACCTGCGCGACTTCTTCCGGATGGTCGAGCCAGCGTGCCAGCGCCGTGGAGAGGTTTGCCGCAGTGGCCGCTTCCTGAAAGAATTCGGGCACGAGCGCGGCGCCCGCGAGCAGGTTCGGCTGGGAGAAATGCTTGACCTTCACGAGGCCGAGCTTCTGTAGCAGGAATGCGGTGATCGCGCCGAGTTTGTAGGCGACGACCATCGGGCGTTTGTACAGGGCCGCCTCGAGCGTCGCGGTACCCGAGGCCACGAGTACGACATCGGCGGCCGACAGCGCCAGCCGCGCGTTGCCATCGAGCATCCTGATCGCCGCGTGTGGCGCGCGTTGCGCGCAATGCGCCGCGAACAGGTCACGCAGGGCCGGTGTCACCATCGGCGCGACGCTGACGAGCCCGGGAAATTTTGCGGCTAACAACTCGGCCGCGCCGGCGAATTCGTCGGCGAGCCGCTCGACCTCGCCGCGGCGGCTGCCGGGTAATATCGCCAGCACCTTGGCGGCGGGATCGATGCCGAGCTCGGCGCGGGCGGCGGCGCGATCGACCTCGAGCGGTACCTGGTCGGCCAGGGGATGGCCCACGAACGCGGCGCGTACGCCGTGTTCGCGGTAGAAGTCCGGCTCGAACGGAAACAGGCACAGGACCATGTCGACCGACGCGCCGATCGTGCGCACCCGGCCCTGCCGCCACGCCCACACCTGCGGACTGACGTATTGAACCGTGGGCAGGCCCGCGGCTTTGAGCAGCTTGGCGAGTCCCAGGTTGAACTCCTTGAAGTCGACGCCGATGAATACATCGGGCCGCCATCCCAGGATCCGCTTACGCAGGTTCGAGCGCAGGCGCCACAGCCGCGGCAGCGAACTCAAGACCTCGGTGAGGCCCATGACCGAGAGCTCTTCGACGTCGTGCCAGGCGATGCAGCCGGCGGCTTTCATACGCGGGCCGGCGACTCCGGCGAACTGCGCGTCAGGAAACTTCTTGCGCAGGGCTTCGATGAGTGCCGCACCCAGCGCGTCGCCCGATGCCTCTCCTGCCACCAGCGCGATGCGCATTAACGGACGAGGCTGCGCGTGGACTCGCCGATGAAATCGACGAAGATCTTGAGTTCGGGTTGGGTCGGGACGCGCTTGTTCAGTTCTTCGATGGCGTCGGCGAGCTTGAGGTCGGAGCGATACATCACGCGATAGGCGTTCTTGAGATTGCGGATCTGCTCGGGCGAGAAACCACGCCGCTTGAGACCTTCGGAATTGATCGAGTGCGGCACCGCCGGGGTGCCGACGACCATGAGATAGGGCGGCACGTCGCGCGTCACCGCGGCGTTGTTGCCGAGAAACGCGTGTGCGCCAACCTTCGTGAACTGATGGATGCCGGAGTAGCCGCCCATGATCACCCAGTCGCCCAGGTAGACGTGGCCACCGAGCGTCGCGTAGTTAGCCATGACGCATTTGTTGCCGACGTGGCAGTCGTGCGCCACGTGGGTGTACGACATGAACAGGTTGTCGCTGCCAATGGTGGTGACGCCGCCGCCCTGCGCGGTGCCGCGATTCATGCTGGTGAATTCCCGGAACACGTTGCGATCGCCGATCTGAAGCCGGGTAGGTTCGCCGGCGTACTTGAGATCTTGCGGGGCGTCGCCGATCGAGGCGAACTGGTAGACCTTGTTGGCGACGCCGAGTGTGGTGTTGGTCGCGATGACCGCGTGTGGACCCACCCAGGTCCCGGCGCCGATCTTCACGCCGTCGCCAATCACGCTGTAGGCGCCCACCACGACATCGGCCGCGAGTTCGGCCGTGGGCGAAATGATGGCGCGCGGATCGATTCCACCCATGCTTCAGGCCTTCGTGGACGGCTTGTTGGTTTCGGGAGCAACCATCATTTCGGCGCACGTTACCTCATCCTCACCCACGTAGGCGACCGTGGAGAATTTCCAGATGCCACGCATCGAACGCTCGAGCTTGGCGGTGAGGATCAGCTGATCGCCGGGCTCGACCGGCTTGCGGAAGCGCGCCTTGTCGATGCCGACGAAGAAGAAACGCGTGGACTCGTCCGGCACGACGTCGGCGGTGATGAACGCCAGCAGCCCGCAGGTCTGCGCCAGCGCTTCGATGATAATGACGCCCGGCATCACCGGCCGATGCGGAAAGTGGCCGGGGAAAAACGGCTCGTTGATGGTGACGTTCTTGATGGCGCGAATGCTTTCGCCCTTGGTGCACTCGAGCACCTTGTCGATCAGCAGGAACGGGTACCGATGCGGCAGCAGGCGCATGACGCCCATGATGTCGAGTGAAATCGGTTGGGTCATTTTAGTTAGTCCTCGGAATTTTCCCGGTCCGATGCGTGAAGGCCCACGTGTTTCTCGACGGCGCGCAGACGCTTGGCCATCAGGTCGATACGCTTGATGCGCCCGACGATTCGCCGCCAGACACCGGCTTCTTCGCTCGGCAGCGCCGAAGAATACACACCTGGCCTTGTTATGGAATGTGAAATGAACGACGTTCCGAGCACCACGACGTCGTCGCACAAAGTGATGTGGCCCGTAAGCCCTGCCCGGCCGCCGAGAATGCAGCGCTTGCCGAGCACGCTGCTGCCGGCAATGGCGACCTGGGCCGCGAGCGCCGAGTGCTCACCGATGCGGACGTTGTGCGCGATCATGATGAGATTGTCGAGTTTCGCGCCGGTCTCGATGATGGTGTTGCCGAGCGCGCCGCGGTCGATGGTGGTATTGGCGCCGATCTCGACGTCATCGCCCAGCACGACGCCGCCGATCTGCGGAATCTTGATCCAGGCGCCTTTCTCGGGCGCGTAACCGAAACCATCCCCGCCAATGACCGCGCCCGGCTGCACGATGCAGCGAAGGCCGATCTTGACGCGGTCGCCGATGAACACGCGCGCCGTCAGGCGCGTGTCGTCGCCGATCTCGGTGTCAGCCCCGATCACGCTGCCGGGCCCGATGAAGCAGCGAGCGCCGATGCGCGCGCCCGCCCCGATCGTGACCTGCGCGGCAATTTCGCTGGAAGGACCGACCGTGACACCCGCGGCCACGCTCGCCGTGGCATGAACGCCGGGATGCAGCGGCGGGTCCGGATGCAACAAGGTCGCCACGCGGGCGTATGTCGCGTGCGGATTGCCGGCCACCAGCACTGGCACCGGCGACGAATCCGCCGACTTCGCGTCGAGGATCACCGCACCTGCCTGCGTCTGCGCCAGTTGCGCGACGTACTTGGGATTGGCGAGGAAGCTGATCGCGCGCGGCCCGGCCTGCGACAGCGCGCCGACGGAATCCACCGTGACCGATGGATCCCCGCGCAGCTCGCAGCCGAATCGCACCGCCAGTTCGCCGAGCGTAACTGTCATGGCGGCGGGCGCGAGACTGCGCCTATTCCGAGCTTCAGGGCTTCGCGGCGGGCTTCGCGGGCGCCGGAGCGGCTCCCGCCGGAGCGCCCGGTTTCGGAGCGTTCGCCTGCAGCTTCTGCAGTACTGCGGGTGTGATGTCGACCGTGGGGGTCGAATAGATCACGCCTTCGGCGATCACGATGTCGAAGCTCTGCGCCTTGGCGTAGTCACGAACTTCGCCGATCAGCGAGCGCTGCAGCTTGTTCATTTCTTCCTGGCGCCGGGCGTTCGAGTCGTCCTGCAACTCGGCCTTCTTGCGCTCGAGTTCGCGCGCTCCGTCGCGCAATTCCTTGTCGGCCTTGGTCCGCTGCTCGGGCGTCATCGTCGCCGCGTCTTTCTGCAGCTTGTCGTTGCGGGCCTTCAGACCTTGCTCCTGCGTGACCAGCTGCTGGAGGCGCGGCTGAAATTCGGCCCGCAGCGTTTCCTGCACGACCTTCGCCTGCGGCGATTCGTCGAACAGACGCGCGTAGTCGATGACACCGATCTTGAGCTCCGCCATCGCGGGCGCGGCAAACGCCACGGTCGCGAGAGTACCTAACAAAATTTTGCGAAACGAAACCTGCACTGAATTCACCTCTTAGAAAGCCTGGCCTACCGAGAACTGGAAGCGTTCGACTTCGTCCGGATAGGTATTGATGTCGCCCTTGTAGGCGTTCAACGGAGCTGCATAACTGAACCGGAACACACCCAACGGCGCGAGCCACTGCACCGCGATGCCCGTTGAATGCTTCAATTTATCATACTTGAAGTCGTACTCGACCGGCTGGAAGCTGCGGCCGAGGAATTGATAACGATTGCCGGTCGAGAAGATGTTGCCGATATCGTAGAACCAGGACAACCGTGCCGACGTCTGGAACTTCTGCGGCAACGGGATCAGCAATTCCGCGCGGCCCGCGACCTTCATATTGCCGCCAAACGGACGGCCGAAGTCGTCCTTCGGGCCCAGGCGACTCTCCTTATATCCGCGCACGGTATCCGGTCCGCCGGCGTAGAACTGCCGGTAAGGCGGCAGCGCCGTGGTGTCGCCGATGTCCATGCCGAATGCCAGGTCAGCGCCCACCTGCAAGGTGAAGCGCCCGAACAGCGGGACATATTTCACGAACTCGTAACTCGCGACGTAATACTCGACATCGCTGATTCCGGGTAGTGCATACGCAAGGCCAAAGGAACTGCGGGTGCCACGATCGGCAAACAGCGAGCGATTGCGGCTGTCGTAGTTCCAGGAGGTGGTCAGCTCGACCGAGTTGTATTCGGTGCCGTAGATCGCGAGCGCGACCGGGCCGACGGCGCAGTCGACGTCCTGGAAATTGCCGCCGATGCAGCGCTGGTTCGTGTCGCCGTTACTCCGCACCCAGTCGATGGACTGGCGTGCGCTGCCATTGCTGGTCACCAGCAGGCTCGACTTCTGGAACGACAGACCGAAGCGCAAACCCTGGCGTTCCGAGATCGGATAACCGACGTCGAAGCCGGCGCCAATGGTCTCTGACGAGAAGTCGGACGAGGCGGAGACGAACTGGGTCTGATCCCGATAACTGATGTTGCTGGTGAAGCCCACATTGTTAGCCGTGAGATACGGCTCGGTGAGCGAGATGCCATATACCTTGCTGTAGCGCCCGGAATTCAGGTCGACCGAGACTCGCCGGCCGCTGCCCAGGAAGTTCGCGTCGGCGTAGTTGCCGCTCAGGATGAAGCTTTGCGACTCGGAGTAACCGATGCCACCACCCAACTGCGCGGACGGGCCTTCTTCGATGTCGTAGTTGACGTCGACGAGATCGGCCGAGCCTGCGACCGGTTTGGTCTCGGACTCGACCTTCTTGATGTACGGCAAATGCTCGAGTCGTTGCTTGGAACGATCGAGCGCGACGTTCGAAAGCCAGCCACCTTCGAGCTGGCGCATTTCGCGCCGCAGGACTTCATCGTTGATCTTGGTGACGCCGTTGAAGACGATGTGACGCACGTAAACCCGGTTACCCGGATCGACGAAGAAGGTGAGCGTCAGCTCCTTGTTGGCCGGATCGCCGAGTGTCGTCGGCACCGGATCGACCTTGGCGAATGCGAAACCGTCTTCACCGAGGCGGTTCTGCAGAAGTTCCTGGGTCGCGGTGATGGTCTTGCGCGAGAAGGTGTCGCCGGGCTGCACGAGCACGTAGCGGCGCAGCAGCGCCTCGGGCACGACGAAGGTGCCGGCCAGTTTCACTTCCTTGACCTTGTGAACCTCGCCCTCGTTGACGTTCACCGTGATGAAGATGTCGTCCTTCTCGGGCGCGATGGCGACCTGTGTGGATTCGACTTCGAAATTGGCGTAGCCGCGATCCATGTAGAAGGAGCGCAGTTTCTCCAGGTCTCCCTGCAGCGATTCGCGCGAATAACGATCGTCCTGCTTGTAGAAAGACAGCAGGTTCGGCGTCTTCAATTCGAACGCCTCGAGGATTTCCTTTTCCTTGAACGTGTGATTCCCAACAATATTGATCTGGCGAATCTTGGCGCGTTTCCCTTCGACGATCTCGATCTTGATCTTGACGCGGTTGCCGGGCACTTCTTCGACGTTGGCGTCGATCTTCGCGGCGTATTTGCCGCGCGCGCCATATTGATCCTGCAGGAACGATTTGACGTCCTCGAGCACCGAGCGGTCGAAGGTCTTGCCCTGCGACAGGCCGACGTTGCGCAGCGACTTGTTCAGGTCCTCGGTCTTGATGTCCTTGTTGCCCTTGAGCTCGAAACTCTCGATGGTCGGGCGTTCGTTGACCACGACGATGAGGGTGCTGCCATCACGGCGCATCTCGACGTCCCGGAAGAATCCGGTTTCATACAACGCACGGACCGCCTCGCGCAGGCGCTGCGCCGACAGGTTGTCGCCGATGTTGATGGGTAGATAGTTGTAGACCGTTCCTTCGGTTACGCGCTGCAGACCTTCGACGCGGATGTCGCCGACCGTGAACGCCGGCCCTTCCTGGGCGAACAGCGGAGCTGCCAGCAGCAAACCGCCGACGGCAAAAATTGTCGCAAACCGTGTCGTCAATTGAATCCCCTGGAAGAAATTTTGTATTAGCTATGGGCGAACAAACCGGTCAGATCATTGAACAAGGCGACGCCCATCAGCAGCACCAGCAGCAGGAGACCTGCTTGCTGTCCGACCATGTACGTTCGATCCGACAGCGGACCGCCCTTGACCCATTCGACCAGCTGAAAAACGATCTGTCCGCCATCCAGAATCGGAATCGGCAAAAGGTTGAGGAAGCCGAGCGACAACGACAGCAGCACCAGCAACATGAGGAAGTTGTCGGCGCCCGCGCTCGCGGCGTCACCGGAATATTTGGCGATTGAAATGAAGCCCGAGATGTTCTTGGTCGACACCTGGCCGGTGAGCATGCGAACGAAGAATTTCCCCTGCGCGGCGGTCATCTGCCAGGCCTTGCTCGCGGAGTAGTTGAGTGACTCGAACGGCCCGAGGTCGCTATGGGTTTTCATCTCGGCGGGAATCGTGATGCTGACGTCCTTCGGAACCTCGACGCGGATGCGGCCGATGGTCTTGCCCGCCACGACCTCACTCGAGGTCGTGAGGTTCAGCACCTTGTCGCTACCGTCGCGACGCACCGTGAGCACCATCGCCTGGCTCGGCCGCGCGTTCACGTAATCCATGAATTCGTTGAAGGAGCGGATCGGTGCGCCATCGGCGCCAACGATCTGATCGCCGGGCAACACGCCGGCCTTCGCAGCGGGCCCATCCGCGATCACATTGCCGACGATCGCGGGAATGCGCGGCACCCAGAATCGAAAGCCAAGGCCCGAGTAAAGCCGGTCGGGCTCGGTCAGACGGTACCGCTCGGCTGCGTCCGCCACGGTGAGCGTGACGATGCGGTTGCGACCATCGCTGCCGTGCACTTCCATGATGGCTTCGCCGTCGTCGCTGACCGCGTCTAACAACCCGAACGACGCGTCGCCCTGGTCGAGAACGCGGGTGTCGTCGATGCTGAGGATTTCGTCGCCGACCCGCAGGCCGGCCTGCGCGGCCGGAGAACCGGCCGTGACCTTGTCGACCTGGGCTTTCACGTGCGTGACGCCGTTGAGCCAGAACATGCCCCAGAGCACCACCACCGCGAAGATGATGTTTGCGGCGGGACCGGCCAGCATGACCAGGATTCGCTGCCACGGCGGTTTGCTGGCAAAGGCGCGCGGCAGGTCGGCGGGTGCCACCGCGCCGTCGCGTTCGTCGAGCATGCGGACGTATCCGCCGAGCGGCACGGCTGCGATGACGTATTCGGTG
Source organism: Pseudomonadota bacterium (assembly GCA_039931065.1). Lineage (GTDB taxonomy): Bacteria > Pseudomonadota > Gammaproteobacteria > Steroidobacterales > Steroidobacteraceae > CADEED01. The sequence continues at coordinate 29,624 of JBDTSP010000006.1, forward strand.
TAGTCAGGCGCGCCGCCGACCTTCTTGAGGAGCGGCTTGCCAAAACCCACCGAGAATCGCAGCACTTTGAAGCCGAGCTTGCGCGCCACCCAGAAATGGCCGAACTCGTGCACCGTGACGAGCAAGCTCACGGCAACGATGAACCAGAGGACACTCCAGCCAATTTGCATCAGGCGTCCTTAAGCGTGAACGGCCCGGGGCCGGATAAGAGAGGAAGCGCGTTCCCGGGCTTCGGCGTCGGCGGCCAGCACGTCGTCGAGATCGCGGATTTCGCCCCCCGAAGTGGTTGCCATCACCGACTCAATGACTGCCGGAATTCGCGCAAAGTTCAATCCGCCTTCCAGAAACGCCGACACAGCCACCTCGTTCGCGGCATTAAGTGATGCCGGCCTCGAGCCGCCGGCACGTGCGGCCTCCTGCGCCAGCCCGAGCGCGGGGAAACGTCGCAGGTCGGGTGCCTCGAAACGCAGGCTGCCGACCTTGATGAGGTCGAGGGATTGTACACCCGAGGTCACGCGCTCCGGCCACGCCAGGGCATGGGCAATCGGGGTCCGCATGTCCGGGGCGCCTAACTGGGCGAGCACGGATCCGTCGATGTACTCGACCAGCGAGTGGACGATGCTCTCGCGGTGGATGAGAACCTCTACCTGCGCCGGTGTCACGTTAAACAACAGACAGGCTTCGATGAACTCGAGCCCCTTGTTCATGAGCGTGGCCGAATCCACCGAGATCTTGCGGCCCATGACCCAGTTGGGATGCGCGCAGGCCTGGTCGGGAGTTACCTGATCGAGCTGGTCGCGATCGGTGTCGAGGAACGGTCCGCCCGAGGCGGTGAGGAGAATTCGCCGCACGCCCAACTGCGCTTCGCCGCAGCGGGAGTCACGCGGCAGGCACTGGAACACCGCGTTGTGTTCGCTGTCGATGGGCAACAGGGTCGCGCCGGACGCGCGCACCGTCTGCATCAGCAGCGGACCTGCCATGACCAGCGATTCCTTGTTAGCCAGCAGCAGGCGTTTGCCGGCGCGCGCCGCGGCCAGCGTCGAACGCAAACCCGCGGCGCCCACGATCGCCGCCATCACGCTATGGACCTCGGGCAACGCGGCCATTTCCACCAGCGCATCGGCGCCGCCGATCACGCGCGTCGCCGCGCCGCGCGCGCGCAACGCAGCCTCGAGCTTCGCGGCCGCGGAGGTGTCCGCCAGCGCCGCGTACGGCACGGAAAAGCGGCTGCATTGTTCGGCCAGCTTCTCGACATTGCGATGGGCACCGAGCGCGATCACGCGAAAACGATCCGGGTGCCGTGCGATCACGTCGAGAGTGTGTTCGCCCACCGACCCGGTGGATCCCAGAATCGCGACCCCTTGCAGGCTCATGGAATGGCCTTGAGGGCGATCAACGCGAATACCAGCGCGGGTGCCGCCGCGGTGACGCTGTCGATGCGGTCGAGCATGCCACCGTGCCCGGGGAACACGCTGCCGCTGTCCTTGAGGCCTACGGCTCGCTTCAACATGCTTTCGGTCAGGTCGCCCACGACGGACAACGCTGCCACCGCAACGCAAGTCGTCACGAAAGGCCAGATGTCGCCGACCGCCAGGTACGCGCCGAGATACCGCGCGCCGATCCAGGCGACCAGGCCGCTGGTGAGGACGCCGCCAAGCACACCTTCCCAGGTCTTCTTGGGTGACACGCGCGGTGCCAGCGGCACGCGCCCTAACCATCGGCCGGCGAAGAACGCACCGGTGTCGGCTGCCCACACCAGCGCCAGCGTGAACAACACCCAGTGAGTGCTTCCCGTGGTGAAGGTCACATACACCAGCGCGAGCCAGCAGGGGACCAGCGAGAACAGGCCGGCCAACGCCGCCGAGACGGGATTCACCCGGGCCGGCGCGAGACTTACCCACAGGAACGCGACGATCCACCAGACCATCGCGACAGTCATGACCAGTCGCACGAATCCGGGCGAACGGGAATAGAAATAAAGGCAGGCGACCAGCACCAGCGCGATGGCGACGGCGTACGCGGCGCGTCCCCCGTTACCGACCTTGCCGATGAAAGCTGCCCATTCCCACGCGCCGACCAACACCAGCACGGTGACGAGCCAGACCGTCGCGATCGGCGGCAGGCCGAGCATCACGAAGAGCAGGACCGCGACCAGCAGGATGGCGGTGGTAACCCGTTGCTTAAGCACGTTTCGCCGTCTCCGCCGGGATGCGTGCTTGTTCGCCCGCAAGTCCGAAGCGGCGCTCGCGTTTGGCGAACGAGTCGAACGCCGCGTCGAGTTGCGGCACGTCGAAGTCGGGCCACAAGGTGTCGCAGACGTGGAGCTCCGTGTATGCGAGGTTCCACAACAGGAAATTGCTGATGCGGTGATCGCCGCCGGTGCGGATGAACAGATCGGGGTCCGTGATTCCGCCGAGCGCGAGTTCGCTGGCAAAACGCCCTTCGTCGATGGCATCGGCATTGAGCGCGCCGCTCGCGACCTGGGCCGCAAGCTTGCGCGCCGCCTGCACGATGTCCCAGCGCCCGCCGTAACTCACGGCCACCTGCAGTTTGAGACCGTCGTTGCCGGCGGTGAGTTCTTCGCTCGCCGCCATGCGCGCCTGTAGTTTGACGCTGAGCGAATGCCGGTCGCCGATGAAGCGCAGCCGGACCTTGTTCTTGTGCAGGTCCGCGACTTCGCGGTCGATGGCGTCGAGGAACAACTGCATGAGGCTCGATACTTCGATCGTCGGCCGCTGCCAGTTCTCGCTCGAGAATGCGAACAACGTGAGCGCGCCGACGCCGCGGCGCGCGCACTCTTCTATACACATGCGAACCGGGCGCACGCCCTCCTTGTGACCGGCGTGACGCGGCTGGCCGCGGGCCTCGGCCCAACGCCCGTTGCCGTCCATGATGATCGCGATGTGTTTGGGAATACTCACGAGGAAACCGTGACGCGGCTGCCCGCTCACACCTGCATGATTTCCTTTTCCTTGGCAGCGAGCTGCGAATCGATGTCGCCGATGTATTTGTCGGTGAGCTTCTGGATGTCGACTTCGGCCTTCTTCTCGTCGTCCTGCGTGATCATCTTTTCCTTGAGCGCCTCCTTCACGTCGGCGATCACGTCGCGGCGCACGTTGCGCACGGCGACACGTGCGTTCTCCGCGTCTGCGCGCACCACCTTGGTGATGTCCTTGCGGCGCTCCTCGGTGAGCGGCGGCAGGGGAATGCGGATGACGGTGCCGGCACTGATCGGGTTGAGCCCGAGATCGGCCTTGTGAATGGCCTTCTCGATGGCCTGCACCATGTTCTTTTCCCACGGCGACACCACCAGAGTGCGCGCGTCTTCGACGCTGATGTTGGCCACCTGCTTGAGCGGAGTGTCGGTGCCGTAGTAGTCGACCTTCATGTTCTCGATGAGCGACGGATGCGCGCGGCCGGTGCGCATCTTCTTGAGGTCGGCCTGGAAGTTCTCGACGCACTTGCCCATGCGAGTGGTGGCGTCCTTCTTGATGTCGTCTAACATTTTGGTCCCTCTAACTTCTTCAGTCGCTCGTGACGACCGTACCGATGTCGTCGCCGCGCACCACGCGCGGCAGGTCGCCGGCATTGTTCAGATTGAATACCTGCAGCGGCATGTTGTTGTCGCGGCACATCACGATGGCGGTTGCGTCCATCACGTTGAGGCGATCCGTCAGCACCTTGTCATAGGTGAGTGTCGCGTACCGCTTCGCATTCGGATTCTTCATCGGGTCCGAGTCGTAGATGCCGTTGACCTTGGTGCCCTTGAGCAGCACCTCGGCGTTGATCTCGATGGCGCGCAACGCGGCCGCCGAATCGGTGGTGAAAAACGGGTTGCCCGTGCCGGCCGCGAAGATGACGACGCGCCCCTTCTCGAGGTGCCGCATCGCACGACGGCGAATGTAGTCCTCGCACACCTGATTGATGCGCACGGCGCTCTGCACGCGCGCGGTGCCACCCATCCCCTCGATGGCATCCTGCATGGCGAGCGCATTAATGACGGTGGCCAGCATCCCCATGTGGTCGCCGGTGACACGATCGAGGCCGGAACGCGCCAGGCCCGCGCCGCGGAAGATGTTCCCGCCGCCGATGACACAGGCCACCTGCACGCCCGCCTGCTGGATCTCGAGCACCTCGCTCGCGATGCGTTTGAGCACTGCCGGGTCGATACCGAAGTCGGTCGTGCCCATCAGCGCCTCGCCCGAGAGCTTGACCAGGATGCGTTTGTATCGGGAGGCGGTCATTGGCTGCGGATTCCTCACTTGCGAAGCGTGCGCACTTTGCCATAAAGAAAACCCCGCGGAAGGCGGGGTTTTCAGATCGCATCAGTGTTTGGTCGGCGGGTCGGACTTGTCGTCCTTCTCGTCTTTCTTCTGAGCGGCCTTGACCTGCTCCATGACCTCGTTTGCGAAGTCACCCTGCTTCTTTTCGATGCCGGCGCCTACTTCGACACGCTCGAAGGCCTTAACACTGGCCTTGTTCTTCTGTAGGAGCTTTTCGATGGTCAGATCGCTGTCCTTCACGAACACCTGGCCGGTGAGCGCGAATTCGTTGATCGACTTGCGCAGGCGCCCTTCGACGATCTTGGCGAGGATCTCGGCTGGCTTGCTGGCGTTGGCGGGCTCGCCCTTCGCCTTTTCGGTTTCGATCTCGCGCTCTTTCGCGACGAGGTCGGCCGGAGCATCGGCCGGCGTCAGGTAACGCGGGCTGGCCGCCACGACCTGCATGGCGAGGTCGCGCGCCAGATCCGCATCGCCACCCTCGACGGCCACGAGCGCAGCCTTCTTGTTGTCGGTGTGAACGTAGGAACCGACGATCGTCGGCGCCGTCACCAACACCACGCGGCGCACGTTGAGGTTCTCGCCAAGCTTCGCGATCAACGCGCGACGCTTCTCGTCCACGGTCTCGCCGCTGCCGAGCTTGAGCGCGTTCACGGCGTCGATGCTGGTGGCACCGGCGGCGAGCGCGACTTTCGCCACTTCGGCCGCAAAGCCGCGGAAATCATCGCCACGCGCGACGAAATCCGTTTCGCTGTTCACTTCGATCAACACACCGGTCTTGCCGTCGGCGGATTTCTCCACCACGACCACACCTTCGGCGGCGATGCGCGAGGCCTTCTTGTCGGCCTTCGCGAGTCCCGATTTGCGCATGTTCTCGGCGGCAGCGTCGAGATCGCCATTGGTCTCAACCAGCGCCTTCTTGCATTCCATCATGCCGGCGCCGGTGCGCTCGCGCAGTTGCTTGACCGCGTCTGCAGTAATTGTCATTGCACGTTCCTCAAACTAGTTGGCACTCAGCGGCGCGGGCCGCCGCCGCCACGACCACGGCTCGGCGGATTGCCGGTGCCGGTGCGTGAGCGACCTGCGCTGGCAGTCGCGCTGCGCGGAGCCGCTTCGCCGGTGTCCGTGAACACCGCCGGATCGGCGCCGTCTTCCGGCTCGGCCGCGACGCTCGCGACCACCGGACGACGACCGCGGGTTGCGGTGTTCGCCGGACGGCGAGCACGCGACGGGGACGGGGCCCGCGGAGCTGCGGGGCGCGCGCCTTTCCTGCGCGGGTTGCCGTTCTCGTCGAGTTCGACGAATTCGTCTTCGCCCACGACTACGGCGGGCGCCTGCGACTTGCCTTCGATGACCGCATCGGCAATGCCGGTCGCGTACAGCGAGATGGCGCGCATGGCGTCATCGTTGCCGGGAATCACGTAATCGACGCTATCCGGAGCGCAGTTGGTATCGACCACCGCCACCACGGGAATGCCGAGCTTCTTGGCTTCGAGGATCGCGATCTCTTCGTGGCCCACGTCGATGATGAAAATGACGTCTGGCGGGGCTTCCATGTGCTTGATGCCGCCCAGGCTCTTCTCGAGCTTGTCCTTCTCGCGGCGCATCATCGTGGCTTCTTTCTTGCCACGTTTGCCGAGCGTGCCGTTTTCGGACATCTCGGTGAGATCCATCAGGCGCTTGATAGAGCCGCGGATGGTCTTGAAATTGGTGAGCATGCCGCCGAGCCAACGCTGGTTCACGTAGGGCATTTCGCAACGCTTGGCTTCTTTCTCGACCGCGTCACGAGCGGAACGCTTGGTGCCGACGAACAGCACTTTGCCGCCGTCCGCTACAACGCCCTTTACGAAGCCCGCCGCTTCCGCGTACATGGGCTGCGTCTTCTCGAGGTTGATGATATGAATCTTGTTTCTTTCGCCGAAAATGTACTGGGCCATCTTCGGGTTCCAGAAGCGGGTTTGGTGTCCGAAATGGACGCCCGCTTCCAGCATTTGTCGCATAGACACGCTGGCCATCAAAGTCTCCTTGGTGGGTTGAGCCTCCGCGCCGCCCGAGTGGATATCCTGCGAATATTCGCCAGACACCCATCCACTCGTTATGCCGAAACGCCTGGAGAGACGTGGTCGACAGGTTGCGCGTGTGGTTTAGTTACGTTTCATTGCCAAAAAAGGCCGCGCTTTATACCATTTGTTCCCCGTCAAAACAACGCCTTACGAAGGTGCAATCCATGGACTCCCTCGTGAGCCGACACATCACCATTAAGTCCCCGGCCGAGCAGGAAAAAATGCGCGTTGCCGGCCGTCTGGCGGCCGAAGTTCTCGACATGATCGGCGAGCACGTGAAGCCCGGCGTGACCACCGAGGAGCTCGACCGGGTGTGTTTCGAGCACATCACGCAGGTGCAGAAGTCGATCCCGGCCAACGTCAATTACCGCGGCTTCCCGAAGACCATCTGTTCTTCGGTCAACCACGTGGTCTGCCACGGGATCCCGAACGACAAGGCCCTGAAATCCGGCGACATCATCAATATCGACGTCACCGTGATCCGCGACGGCTTTCACGGCGATACCAGCCGCATGTACTACGTCGGCAAACCCGCCCTGCCCGCGCAACGCCTGGCCGAGACCACCTGGGAAGCCATGTGGCGCGGCATCGAGCAGGTTCGTCCGGGCGCGCGGCTCGGCGACGTCGGTCATGCCATCCAGACATTCGTCGAAGAGCGCAACTTCTCGGTGGTACGCGAATACTGTGGCCATGGCATCGGCCGCGTGTATCACGAGGATCCGCAGGTCCTGCATTACGGCGAGGCGGGCACGGGCGATGAACTCAAGGCCGGTATGACCTTCACGGTCGAACCGATGGTCAACGCCGGCAAGCGGCACGTAAGATTGTTAGGCGACGGCTGGACGGTGGTCACCAAGGATCACTCGTTGTCGGCACAGTGGGAGCACACGATTCTGGTCACCGAAAATGGTTTCGAAGTATTGACGTTGGGCGAGCTCAGCAAACGCCCGGCAGCTTCCAACTAGATGGCGTCCCTTGACGAGGACATCGAGTCGGCCGCCACCACGGTGTTGCGCACGGCGCCGTGGCTGCGCCTCGCGCACCTGCCCGACCGCCTCGCGGCGGCTAACTACGCGCCCGACGCGTTCCGCAACGAGCTCAAGGAAGCACACGCCGAACTGGCCGAACGTTTCCGCGCCGACGAATCCGTCGAGACGCTGGTGCACGCGCGCGCCGAACTGATCGACGGGATCCTGCGCGAGGTGTGGCGTTCGCAACTGCCCGCAGGTTACGACGGCTGGTCGCTGGCGGCGGTCGGTGGTTACGGCCGCGGCGAGCTGCATCCGGCCTCCGACGTGGACATCCTCATCCTGGTGCCCGAAGCTCCGGATGAAGCGGGCCGCAGCGTGGTCGAACGTGTGGTCACCTTTCTATGGGACATCAACCTCGAAGTCGGGCACAGCATGCGCACGGTCGCGCAATGCGCCGAGGAGAGTGCCGCGGACGTCGGCGTGATGACCACGCTGGTGGAATCGCGGCTGCTGGCCGGCAACGAGCAGTTGTTGACCGCGATGCGCGCGGCCGTGTCCGCCGATCGCATCTGGCCGGTGAAGGCTTACTTCGAAGCCAAGGTCGCCGAGCAGCAGGAGCGCCATCTCAAGGCCAACGACACCGCTTACAACCTCGAACCGAACGTCAAGACCGGCCCGGGAGGCTTGCGCGACATCCAGACGATCGCGTGGGTGGCGAAGCGGCACTTCGGCGCGAGTTCACTCGACGAGTTGCTCACGCACGGTTTCCTTTCGCCTTCGGAGCTGCGCAAGCTCAAGCAGGCGCAGTCGTTCCTGTGGAAGGTGCGTTTCGGCCTGCACGTGCTCACCGGCCGGCGTGAAGACCGCCTGTTGTTCGACCACCAGATAAAACTCGCGCAGAGTTTCGGTTACGAAGATGCTTCGTACACGCTCGCGGTCGAACAGTTCATGCAGCGTTATTACCGCACGGTCATGGATGTGATCCTGCTGAACGAACTGCTGTTGCAGCTGTTCCGCGAAGCGATCCTCACCGAAACCTCGCCGCCTCGGCCGCTCAATCCGCGCTTCCAGGTGCGCAATGACTACCTCGAGGCCATCAACGAGGAATTGTTTGCGCGCACGCCATCGACCCTGCTCGAGATCTTCGTGGTGCTGCAGCAGAACCCGGAAGTGAAAGGAGTTCGCGCCTCGACGATTCGTTCGGTCAACAAGAACCTGTGGCTCATCGACGAGGAATTCCGCCAGAACCCGCGCAATCACCGCCTGTTCCTCGAGATCCTGCGCGCGCCCGCCGGCGTGACGCACGAACTGCGCCGCATGAATACCTACGGCGTGCTCGGCCGCTACATCCCGGCGTTCGGCCGCATCGTCGGCCGCATGCAGTACGACCTGTTCCATGCCTACACCGTCGATGCGCACACCTTGTTCGTGTTGAGCAACCTGCGCCGCCTGTCGCTGCCGAAGTACGACAGCGAGTTGCCGATGCTCTCGGCGATCATGCAGCAGCTGCCGAAGCTCGAGATCGCCTATCTCGCCGCGTTGTTCCACGACATCGCCAAGGGCCGCGGCGGCGATCACTCGGCCCTCGGATCGGTTGACGCCGAAGCGTTCTGCCTCGAACAGGGCTTGTCGCGTTACGACGCGCGCCTGGTCGCCTGGCTGGTGCAGAACCATCTCGAACTGTCGGTGACTGCGCAAAAGCAGGACATCTCGGACCCGGAAGTCGTCAACGCCTTCGCGCGTCGGGTCGGCGACGAGACCCACCTGGACTATCTATATGTGCTGACCAGCGCCGACGTGCGCGGCACGAATCCGAAATTGTGGAATTCCTGGAAGGCTTCGTTGTTCCAGGAGTTCTACGAACGCGTCAAACGCGCGTTGCGCCGCGGGCTCGAAAGCCCGATCGACCCGGACGAACTCACCCGCGAGACCCAGGACGGCGCGCGCAAGTTGCTGGCGGCCTCCGGCCGCATCACGTCCCCCGAAATCACGCGCGCCTGGGAACGCCTGACACCCGCCTACTTCCTGCGCCATACGCCGGAAGAAGTGGCCTGGCACACGCAGTTGCTCGCCGATCGGGAACCCGGCAGCGAAGATCCGCTGGTCGCCGTGCAGACCAGCAGCGAACGCGGTACCACCGCGATCCTCGCGTTCGCGCCGCACCGTTACAACAGCTTCGCCATCACCACCGCGGTGCTCGACCAGCTGGGCCTCAACATCGTCGACGCACGAATCACGCCGACCGGCGACGGCTTCAGCCTCGACCTGTATCACGTGCTCGAGGAAGACGGCGCCCCGATCGCCGATGCGGAACGTATCGGCGAAATCGAACGCGCGTTGTGGCGCGCCTTGCAGCATCCGGACGAAGCGCCCGTCACCGTGACACGCCGCGTGCCGCGCCAGGCCCGCATGTTCCGCACCGCCACGCAGATAGCCGTGACGGTGGACGAACGTAATCGCCGTTCGGTGCTCGAACTCATCGCCGGCGACCGGCCCGGCCTGTTGTGCGATGTCGGCAAGGTCCTGATGGAGGAACGCATCGACCTGCTGGCCGCCAAGATCATGACCGTCGGCGAACGCGCGGAGGACGTCTTCTATCTCGCCTCGCTCGCGGGACTGCCGCTCGACGAAGCCGCGGCCATCCGGCTGCAACAGCGGCTGTCGGGCGCGCTCGATCGTCGCGCCGCCGCGTGAACGGCCGCCTCGAACTACTCGCGGCCTATCCGTTCGAGCGACTGGCGCGGCTCAAGGCGGGCATCACGCCACCCGCCAACCTCACGCACATCGCGATGTCGATCGGCGAGCCCAAACATGCGCCGCCGCCGTTCGTCATCGACGCGCTGCGCCGTGAACTCGGGAAACTGGACAGTTATCCGGCCACCGCCGGCCTCGCGGAAACCCGCGCGGCCTGTGCGGCCTGGCTCGGGCGGCGCTTCAAGGTCACGGTCGAGCCGGACACCATGGTGTTGCCGGTCAACGGCACACGCGAGGCGCTGTTCTCGTTCGTGCAGGCGATGGTGTCGGCGCGGGAAAATGCGCCGGGTGACAAACCCGTCGTCGCGATGCCGAATCCGTTCTACCAGATCTACGAAGGCGCAGCCTTGTTAGCCGGCGCGCAGCCGGTTTTCCTCAATACCACCGCCGGCAATCGATTTCAGCCGGATCTCGATTCGGTATCCGCGCAGGTCTGGAAACGCTGCGAAGTTTTGTTCCTGTGCAGCCCCGGGAATCCGACCGGCGCCGTGTTGTCGCTCGAATTCCTGCGTCACGCGCTCGAGCTCGCCGAGCGGCACGACTTCGTCATCGCGTCGGACGAGTGTTACGCGGATCTGTACCGCGACGAAGCCGCACCGCCGCCGTCGCTGCTGCAGGCGGCACTCGCGAACGGGCACGACTCCTTTCAGCGTTGCGTCGTGTTTCACTCCCTCTCGAAGCGTTCGAGTGTGCCGGGCCTGCGTTCGGGGTTCGTCGCCGGCGATCCGGCGATCATCAAGCCCTATCTTCTCTACCGCACCTATCACGGCTGCGCGATGCCGGTGCCGACGCAGCTGGCGAGTATCGCGGCCTGGAGCGACGACACACATGCGGCGGCCAACCGCGAGTTGTACCGGGAGAAGTACGCGCGCGTACTGCCGATTCTCGCGCCGGTGCTCGACGTGGTCGAACCCGACGGCGCGTTCTACCTGTGGCCCGACGTGCAGCGCGACGACGAAATCTTCACGCGCGATTTGTTTGCGACGCAGAATCTCACCATCCTGCCCGGCAGCTACCTTGCGCGTGACACTCCGGCCGGGAACCCTGGCCGCCAGCGCGTGCGAATTTCGCTCGTGGCGCCGGTCGACGAATGTGTGAGCGCCGCGCACAGAATCCGAATTTTCCTGGAGACGACGTAGTGACCGACCTTGTGACCCTTGCCGCCACCATCGACGAAGCTTTCGAGCGGCGCGCCGACATCACGGCGAAGACCGCCGCGCCGTCGCTGCGCCACGCCATCGAAGAATGCGTGGAATTGCTCGACAGCGGCCAGGCGCGCGTCGCCGAGAAGCTCCAGGGCCAGTGGACAGTGAACCAATGGCTGAAGAAAGCCGTACTCCTCTATTTCCGCACCCACGACAACACCATCATCGACGCCGGTTACACGCGCTTCTTCGACAAGGTGCCGCTCAAATATGCCGCGCGCTCGCAGGCGGATGACGGCGAAGCCCTGAGCAAGGGCGGCACCCGCGTCGTTCCGCCGGCCATCGCACGTCGCGGTTCGTACGTCGCATCCAACGTCGTGCTGATGCCGAGCTACGTGAACATCGGCGCCTATGTGGATAGCGGCTCGATGGTCGACACCTGGGCCACGGTGGGCTCGTGCGCGCAGATCGGCAAGAACGTGCACCTTTCCGGCGGCGTCGGCATCGGCGGCGTGCTCGAACCCCTGCAGGCCGCGCCCACCATCATCGAAGACAACTGCTTCATTGGCGCGCGCTCGGAAGTTGTCGAAGGCGTGATCGTCGAGGAAGGGTCGGTGATCTCGATGGGGGTGTTCATCGGGCAAAGCACCAAGATCTACGAGCGCGAGAGCGGCAAGATACTGCAGGGTCGTGTGCCCGCCGGATCGGTGGTCGTATCGGGAAATCTGCCCTCGTCCGACGGCAAGTACTCGCTCTATTGCGCGGTGATCGTCAAACGTGTGGACGCGCAAACGCGCGCCAAGACGTCGATCAACGAACTGCTGCGCGCGGACTAGCAGCGCAGATCATGCACGCCCGCGCCACCGAACTGATCAACAGCCTCAAGCTCGAGGCGCATCCCGAGGGCGGTTACTACCGCGAGATCTTCCGCTCCAGTGGCCTCGTGGCCCCGGCCGACGGACGTGGACCGCGCGCGGCGCTTACGGCTATCTACTACCTGCTGCCGGCCGGCATCGTGAGCCGCTGGCATCGCGTCGCCTCCGATGAGATCTGGCATCTGTACGAAGGCGGCCCGCTCGAGGTCCTGTCGGTCGATCCGGCGTGCCAGGTGGTTTCACGTCACAAGCTCGAAGCGCAGGCGCCGGTGTGCACGGTTGCCGCCACTCATTGGCAGGCCGCGCGGACGCTTGGCGACTATGCGCTCGCGGGCTGCACGGTGGCGCCGGGTTTCGATTTCGCGGACTTCGCGATCCTGGCGGACGATGCCCCTACCGCGACCCGACTGCTGGCACTCGACGCCGACCTCGCGTCGATGCTCTGAGCGTCAGTTCTTCACCGACAGGGTGGCCGGCAACACGCCGGTCGCCTGCGGATCGACGTCGCCACCGACGAACCCCACGTGGCGCGCGATGTTGCGCGCGTGATCGCCGATGCGTTCGAGCGAACGCATGATGAATGCCGCCTCGATCGCCGATTGCACCTGGCGGGCGTCTTCCATCGCGCGCGTCAGGATGCGCCGCAACGCGGCCGCGTACTCGGCATCCATCTCATGGTCCTGCTGGATCACCGACGCGGCCGCCAGCGGATCGAGCCGATCGAATGCATCGAGCGCGGCGCGGATCATCAACGACGCGAGCCGGCCCAGCTGCCGCGCCTCGCGCGCGGTGGCCGCACCCGGGCGAAATCCATTCGACTCGGAATCGGCGAGCACGGCCAGGGCCAGCTTCTTGGCCTCGTCGGCCGCCCGCTCGAGTTCGGTGACCACCTTGTCGATGGCGAATACTGCGCGCAGATCCTGCGCCACCGGCTGACGCTTCGCGATCACCTGCAATGCCGCCTCTTCGATCTGCGCGTCGTAAAGGTTGATCTTGCGTTCGCGCTCGAGCACCAGCGTAGCGGCCGACCGGTCCCAACCGGAATAGGCGCTGACCGCGAGCTGCACCTGGTCGATGACCAGAGCGCCCATCGCAACCGCCTGCAAGTGCAGCGACGACAGGTCGCCGTCGAATGCGCGCGCGGTGTGCCCTTCGAGACTCTGTGACATGAGCCTTAATTAACCGAAGCGCCCGGTGATGTAGTCTTCGGTCAACTTGTGGCGCGGGTTCGTGAAGATGCGATCCGTCTCGCCGACTTCGATCAGGTCGCCGAGATGGAAATACGCGGTGCGCTGCGACACCCGTGCCGCCTGCTGCATGGAGTGCGTGACGATCGCGATCGCGTAACTCTGGCGCAACTCTTCCATCAGGTCTTCGATACGCGCGGTGGCGATCGGGTCGAGCGCCGAACACGGCTCGTCCATCAGGATCACTTCAGGGTTCACGGCGATCGTGCGCGCGATGCACAGGCGCTGCTGCTGGCCACCGGAGAGCGAAGTCCCCGGCTGCTGCAGCCGGTCCTTCACTTCTTCCCACAGGCCGGCGCGTTGCAGGGAGTTGTGCACGATTTCATCCAGCTCGACGCGATCGCCGGCGAGGCCGTGAATCTTCGGGCCGTAGGCCACGTTGTCGTAGATGGATTTGGGAAACGGATTCGGCTTCTGAAACACCATGCCGACGCGCGCGCGCAGCTGGACGACATCCTGCTTCTTGTCGTGGATGTCCTTGCCGTCGAGCAGGATCGATCCTTCGACTCGAGCACCCTCGATGGTGTCGTTCATGCGATTGAGGCAACGCAGAAACGTCGACTTGCCGCAACCCGACGGGCCGATCATCGCGAGCACCTGGTTCTTGCCGATGTCGATCCCGACTTTCTTGATGGCGTGTTTCTCGCCGTAGAACACGTCGACGTCGCGGCAGCTGAAGATCGGGTCGTCGACGGCAATGTTGCCCACGGTCTTGCCGATTTCCACCGGCGACTGCAGCGCGGAAGGTTCCGACTTCCGGCCGCCCGGCTTCAGATTGATGCCCGCTCGATCCACTTGTGCAGCTTCCATATTCTTACCACCGTCGTTCGAATCGTTTACGCAGGATGACCGCAGTCGTATTCATGACCACCAGGAACGCCAGCAACACGATGATGGCGCCGGACGTCTTCTCGACGAAGCCGCGTTCCGGGCTGTCGGACCACAGGTAAACCTGGACCGGCAGCGCCGTCGCGGCATCGGTGATGCCCTTCGGAACATCCACGATGAAGGCGACCATGCCGATCATGAGCAGCGGCGCGGATTCGCCGAGCGCGCGTGCCATGCCGATGATGGTCCCGGTCAACATCCCCGGCATCGCGAGCGGCAACACATGGTGGGTCACCGTCTGGATCTTCGACGCGCCCATGCCGAGCGCCGCTTCGCGGATGGACGGCGGCACCGCTTTGAGCGCCGCACGCGAGGCGATGATGATGGTCGGGAGCGTCAGCAACGTGAGCACCAGTGCGCCCACCAGCGGGGATGAACGCGGCATGCCGAAAAAACCGATGAAGACCGCCAGGCCCAGCAGACCGAACACGATGGACGGCACCGCGGCGAGGTTGTTGATGTTGACCTCGATCAGGTCGGTCCAGCGGTTGCGACGCGCAAACTCCTCGAGGTAGATAGCCGTCGCCACGCCGATGGGGAACGACAACAGCAAGGTCAGCACCAGCGTGAAGAACGAACCGGCGACCGCACCCCAGATGCCGGCCTTCTCGGGCTCGCGCGAATCACCGCCGCTGACAAAGGTCTTGTTGAACTTGAGCGCCAGCGCGCCGTCGCTGCGCAACTGGTCCGTCCAGGCGAGCTGCTCGTCGCTCAGGGGGCGCTCTGCTTCGGGCAACGAACGTTCGATTTTTCCCTTCTGCAGCAGATCGACCGCATCGCTCGCGAGCAGCCATTTCTGCACGGTCGTGCCGATCAGCGCCGGGTCTTCGACCACGCTGCGCTGCAAATCGAATGCCGCGCTCGAGCTGACCAGCTTGGTGAGCGCGCGTGTCGCCGCGCGCCCTTCGACCGCCGGGAACCGGGACTTGAGCGCGGCGCGGATCAGCGCCGCGTAGTCCGCCGCGTTCAGGTCATCGACCTTGCGTGTCCCGGCCGGATCGATGATCTGCGGATCGAAGTAGATCGGCAGCTTGAGCTCGGTCTGCCGGAACGCACCCAACCCGTTCGAGAAAATCACGAAGAATAGATAGAAGAGGAAGGCCATGCCGGCCATCACCGCGCCGAGACCGTAGGCGCGAAAACGGCGTTCCGACCAGTAACGCCGGCGCAGACTGCGCTCGACGATGGCCTGCGTTTCCTGCGGAGTCCGCCGCGGCCTATTCGTATTGTTCACGGTACTTCCTGACAACCTGCAACGCGATCACGTTGAGCAGCAACGTGACCAGGAACAACACCAGCCCGAGCGCGAACGCCGCCAGCGTCTTGGGGCTGTCGAACTCCTGGTCGCCGACCAGCAGCGTCACGATCTGCACCGTGACCGTGGTGACCGCTTCGAACGGATTCGCGGTGAGATTGGCGGACAGGCCCGCCGCCATCACCACGATCATGGTTTCACCGATGGCGCGCGACACGGCCAGCAATACGCCGCCGACGATGCCAGGCAACGCGGCCCGCATCACCACCTGCTTGATCGTTTCGGAGCGCGTCGCGCCGAGCGCGTAGGCCCCATCGCGCAGCGACTGCGGCACGGCGCTGATCATGTCGTCGGCCAGCGAGGACACGAACGGGATGATCATGATGCCCATGACGAGGCCGGCGGCCAACGCACTCTCGGAAGCGACGCTGATTCCGAATTCGGCGCCCCAACCGCGCAGCGCAGGTCCAATGGTCAACGCCGCAAAGAATCCGTACACGACGGTGGGCACGCCCGCGAGGACTTCGAGCAGCGGTTTCGCCCAGGTGCGGAACCGCGGATGCGCGTATTCGGCCAGGTAGATAGCCGAGAACAGGCCGATGGGGACCGCGATTACCATGGCAATCAGCGAGATGAGCGCAGTGCCGGCAAACAGCGGTACGGCGCCAAATGAGCCCGACGAGCCGACCTGGTCGGCGCGGATGGCCATCTGCGGACTCCACGAAGTACCAAACAGGAAATCGATCGGCGAGATGATGGCAAAGAAACGGAATGCTTCGAAGGCCACCGATGCCACGATGCCGATGGTCGTGAAGACCGCAAGCGTCGAGCAGCCGATCAGCAGCCACTCGATCACTTTTTCCACTCGGTTGCGGGCGCGCAATTCCGGGGTGATCTTCGCGCGCACGGTGAGCATCGCGCCGATCGTCATGACGAGGATGAGCACGGTGAGCGCCATGCGGCTGATCCCGCGCAGCTGCAGGTATTCGGTCGCGGCCGCCTTCACCGGCTCGCTGGCCATCGATGCCGGGATATTGCCGGCGACCAGATTGCGAACGTCGTTGAGCACCAGCGACAGCTCGTTGCCCGGCAACTGCTGCACACCGGCCGGCAGGTGATCGGTGATGAGCCGCAGGATGAGCGCGTCCTGGAACACCAGCCACAAACCGATGACCAGCAACGCCGGCAAGGCGCACCACATCGCCGTCATCAGTCCGTAGTGAGAAGGCAGCGAATGCAGATGGCGAACGCCGCGGCTGCCGCCGACCAGCGCCAGCGAGCGCGACTTGCCGATCCAGAATGCGGCTGCCGAGAGCAGCGCGAGTGCAACGAGTAAGGCCGCCGGATTCATGTGTGCTGTTGGATTCCCGGAGAGCGTGGCCGCGTTGTTCCAGCGGCCACTCTGTTTAACGCCGCTTTGTTACAGCTTCGTGAAAAAGGCCGGGCGGCCATCGCGGCCGCCCGGCCCACGAACTCAGAACTTGAAGTTCAGATCCAGCTGTAAGCGCTTGTAATCACGATCAAATACATTCGTGATCACTCGCGTGTCGTACAGGGCGGGGGTCGTTTCATTGAAAACCGTCACCGACTGGGGAACGTCATTGGCGAGCTCGTTCAGGAACAACGTGGCGTTCACGGTCCAGTTGCGAGCCACCGTATACCCGCCACGCAGAACGATGCCCTTGGTATCGGTGTTGCCGTCGCCGAAATCGGAGTCGAGCAACTGGCCGAACAACGCGTCCTTCTCGACCTGCTGATAGACGGCACCGATTTCCCAGGTGCCCTTCGCCGACGACGCCGCGCCGTAGCTCACGCCGGCCGAGAACGCGGTGTCTAACTTCTCACCTGCGGCCGGATTGACTTCGGCCGCGGTGTTCTGCGCGTAGTCGGCGAAGAAACGCAGCGGTTTGCCGCCGACCGACGCCGTCAGATCACCGAATACCTGCACGATGTCGTAGTCGGAGAGCAGGCAGGCGGAACCTGCGGCCAGTGTGCGATTGCAGACTGCGGAGCTGGTCGTGGTCGTATTGCCGAAGGAGTTGCCGCCGAACAGCGGGTTCCAGCCCTGCACTCCGTCAAAGTCCATGTAGGTCGCGGCCACGGTCATCTTCAAGGTGTCGGAGATCGGAATCTTGTAGCCGACCTGCGCGCCGAACATGATCGAATCGGTATTCGTGCCACTAGTCGTGTTGCTGAACGAAAGCGCCCGCTCCGAGAGCCAGTCATAGAAGGCAGCGGCGAAGAAATTGCCACTGCCGAAATTGACCGAGAGGCCTTCCGGATTCACGTCGTTGTCATAGAAGAAACTGCCGGTGCGTTGCCAGGAATACTTCTGCTTGCCGGCCGTGACTTTCCAATGCGCGTTCGGCGCCCAGGTGACGTACGCGAGGTCGAGATCGAAATCCTTGCGGGCGTTCTGGCCGTCGAGCGTCTGATTGCCCGAGCGCGGATCCGTGCTGCCGGTGGTGATGGCGAACTGGCCGGAAACCGTGTCGTTGACGCGGAACAGCGCGTTGAGGCGGGCGCGGATGCGATCACGATCGCGGTTGCGATCGACGTACTGCACGTCGAACGACTCATTGCGGTAGCGCAGATCGCCATTGAACGACAGGCGGGACTTCTCTTGCGCGACGACGTCGCCGGCATGGTCCGCGCTGACCTGTACTTCTTCGACGGCTTTCTTCGTCTGTGTCTGCGCCTGTTCGAGCTGATCGATCTTGGCGGACAGTGCCGCCAGCTGCGCCTTGAGCGCCTCGATGTCGGCGTTCTGCGCGAACGCGGGCACCGGCGCGAATCCGGCGGCGCCCACAATGACGCTCGCGACGGCCAGTGAAATGAGATTGCGTTTCATGATGTTTTCTCTAGCTATTACTGAAATGCGGTTGCGTTGCGTGGAACCGGCTGCGCCGCGCGAAACCGGTGGCTCTGCGCGGCGCTGCGCTGCTCTCAGAGCTTGACGGGCTTCAAGTTCTTGGCGTCATCGCGGATCTTGCCGATCTCGGCCTTGCTGGGAGGAATCAGTCCCTTGTCGGCGAGGTAGCCGTCTTCGCCGATCGCCTTCGCGCTCATGTACTCGGCCACGAACTCGTTGATGCCGGGGATCACGCCGACGTGCGCTTTCTTCACGTAGATGAACAACGGACGCGAGGCGGGATACTTGCCCGAGGAGACCGTTTCGAAGGTCGGCGAAACACCGTCGACGATCGCACCCTTCAGCTTGTCGAGGTTCTCCTCGAGGAAGCTGTAACCGAACACGCCGACGGCATCCTTATTCGCGCCCAGCTTCTGCACGATCAGGTTGTCGTTTTCGCCGGCTTCGATGTACGCACCGTCTTCACGGATCGCGTCACACTTGCGCTTGAAGCTCGGCTCGTCCTGCTCACGCAGCGTGTTGAGCCAGGCGAACGACCGGCAGCCCGCTTCGAGATACAGCTCGGCGAACGAGTCGCGCGTTCCGGAGGTCGGCGGCGGGCCGAGCACTTCGATCTTCGTGGCGGGCAGCGATTTGTTGACGTCTTTCCACGTCTTGTTCGGGTTCGGAATCAACGTGGACGGACTGGCCGGATCGGGGACAGTCTTCGCAAGCGCGAGATAGACGTCCTTGCGCGTGAGATTCAACGTCGCGCCGGCCTTGTTCTGCGCCAGCACGATGCCGTCGTAGCCCACTTTGATCTCGATCACTTCTTTCACGCCATTGGTCGAGCAGGTCGCGAGTTCCGTCGACTTGATGCGGCGTGAGGCGTTGGCGATATCGGGATACTGCGGACCGACGCCGTTGCAGAACAGCTTGAGACCGCCGCCGGTGCCGGTGCTCTCGACCTTCGGGGTCTTGAACTTGCCGCCGCGGCCGAACTGTTCGGCGACGGTGGTGGTGAACGGGTATACCGTGGACGAACCCACGATGTTGATGGAGTCGCGCGCCGACTGGGCAGCAGCGAATGAGCTCAGGCTCAGGGTGACGGCGGTCGCGAGCGATAAGACGACGAGTTTGCGGGCCACTGGTTTTGCCTCCGGTTGTGACGGGCGGCAATTTATGTCGGCAAGGTTACGGGAATATTTCAGTCCGCCAGAAAGCTCGCCAAAAGGGGACAGTCCCCATTTCAAAAAGGGGACTGTCCCCATTTCATCTCATTGTCACAAAACTCCTTGATGCGTCGGGCGCGGTTCCGTATAACGCGCAGCGATGTCAACCACCGTCGATCTCACGCTCGATCTGCTCGCGCGCAACTCCGTCACACCCGCCGATCAGGGCTGTCAGGAGGTCATGACGAAACGGCTGGCCGGCGCTGGTTTCGAGATCGAAAACCTCCGTTACGGCAACGTCGACAATTTCTGGGCGACGCGCGGCAAGGGTGGCCCGGTGTTGTGTTTCGCGGGTCACACCGACGTGGTGCCGACCGGACCGCTCGAGGAATGGAAAAGCGATCCGTTCAAGCCCGCCATTCGTGACGGAATGCTGTTCGGCCGCGGTGCGGCCGACATGAAGAGCGCGTTGGCCGCGATGGTCACGGCCACCGAAGATTTCGTGCAGGCGCACCCCAAGCATCAGGGCACGATCGCCTATCTGATCACCAGCGACGAAGAAGGTCCCTCGGTCGACGGCACCAAGAGGGTGGTCGAGACGCTGCGCGAGCGCGGCCAGAGGATCGACTGGTGCATCGTCGGCGAGCCCTCGAGCGAACACGAGCTGGGCGACACGATCAAG
Organism: Pseudomonadota bacterium; assembly: GCA_039931065.1. Lineage (GTDB taxonomy): Bacteria > Pseudomonadota > Gammaproteobacteria > Steroidobacterales > Steroidobacteraceae > CADEED01. Next base: position 49,807 of record JBDTSP010000006.1, read on the forward strand.
ATCGGCCGGCGCGGCTCCCTCTCCGGCCGGTTGACGGTGCATGGCGTGCAAGGTCACATCGCCTATCCGCAGCTCGCCGAAAATCCGGTACACACTTTTGCACCCGCTTTGGCTGAACTCACGGCGCGCACCTGGGATCAGGGCAACGCGCACTTCCAGCCGACCAGCTTCCAGATTTCGAATTTCAATGCCGGCACCGGGGCGCCGAACGTGATTCCGGGCGAGCTCAAGGCGCGCTTCAATCTGCGTTATTCACCCGTGCAGACCATCGACGGCCTCAAGACCATGGTCGAGGGCATCCTCAAGAAGCATGGCGTGCGCTTCACCCTGGAGTGGTACATCTCGGGCGAGCCGTTCTACACGCCTCCTGGCGCGCTCTCGGCGGGCGTCACCCGCGCCATCCAGGCCGAGACGGGGATCAGCCCCAAGTTTTCGACGGGCGGCGGGACGTCCGACGGCCGCTTCATCGCGCCCCTTGGTGCGCAGGTGGTCGAACTCGGTGTCATCAATGCGACCATCCACAAGGTCAACGAGAGCGTCAATGTCGCCGACATCGACCGCCTGCATCGCATCTATCTGAACACATTGAAAGAAATGCTCGCCTGACGTCTTTGCACGACGAGTCTTACCCTTTTGTGACAGCGCAGCGCTGACCCACTAAACTCCGCGTCGCAAATCAGGGTCGGCGGAAAAACATCAATGAACTTCATCTCGCGTCTCATGCCTCGCGAGGGGCGTTTCTTCAATCTCTTCGATGGCCATGCCAAGTTCATCGTCGAAGGAGCCGTAGCGCTCGCCGACGTGCTGCGGCACTACGACGATCAGGGTGATCGCGACGTTCGCATCAAACAGATCGAGGACGCCGAACACGGCGCCGACCGCATCACGCACGAGACCGTGCAGCTGTTGCACACCACGTTCATAACGCCGTTCGATCGTGATGATATCCATCGCCTCATTTCGCGCATGGACGACATCCTCGACCTGATCCAGGACACCGCCGAATCGCTGGTGCTCTACGACATCCAGAGAGTCACGCCCGAAGCCACACAGCTTGCCGAACTGGTCCTGCGCTGCGCGGAACGCGTGCAGACCGCCGTCGGGTTGATGGCCTCCATGGCTGACGCTCCCGCCATCCTCCAGCTCTGCCAGGAAATCGACAAGCTCGAGTCCGACGCCGACCGCGTCATGAGAGGAGCCATCTCCGAGCTGTTCCGCAACGAGACCGACGTCCGCCAGCTCATCAAGCTCAAGGCGGTGTACGAGTTGCTCGAATCGGCCACGGACAAGTGCCAGGATGTGGCCAACGTGATCGAAAGCGTCGTCCTCGAAAACTCCTGATTCCGACTCGCCCTCCCAACTCATGAACCTGGGTTCAGTCTCGATGACGCTGGTGCTGCTCGTGCTGCTGGCGCTGGCTTTCGACTTCATGAATGGCTTTCACGACGCCGCGAATTCCATCGCCACCGTCGTGTCCACCGGGGTGTTGAAACCCTGGCAGGCCGTGTTGTGGGCCGCATTCTTCAACGTGGTCGCGGTCCTGTTCTTCAAGCTGACGGTCGCCGCCACCGTCGGCAAGGGCATCATCGATCCCAGCTTCGTCGACAACCGACTCATTTTCGGCGCGTTAATCGGCGCCATTACGTGGAACCTGGTCACCTGGTACTACGGAATCCCGTCGAGTTCTTCACATGCGTTGATCGGCGGGATGATGGGCGCCGCCCTCGCCGCCGCCGGCACCGCCCCACTGCTCGCACCCGGCATCATCAAGACCGCCGCGTTCATTTTCCTGTCGCCGCTGCTCGGTATGTTGCTCGGCTCGTTGCTCATGCTGGCGTTCTCCTGGATATTCTTCCGCCAGACACCGCGGCGTGTGGACAAGTGGTTCCGGCGACTGCAGCTGATTTCATCCGCGGCATACAGCCTTGGGCACGGCGGCAACGACGCGCAGAAAACGATGGGCATCATCTGGTTGTTGTTGATCGCCGGCGGTGTCACCACCAAGGATCATCTGCCGACCTGGGTCGTCGTGAGCTGCTTCCTCGCGATCGGCTTCGGCACGATGTTCGGCGGCTGGCGCATCGTGAAGACGATGGGACAACGCATCACCAAGCTCAAACCCGTCGGCGGTTGCGCCGCCGAAACCGGCGGCGCCATCACGCTGTTCATCGCCACACATTTCGGTATCCCGGTGTCGACCACACACACGATCACGGGTGCCATCATCGGGGTCGGCACTGCGCAGCGTTCGTCGGCGGTGCGCTGGGGAGTCGCGGGCAACATCGTGATCGCCTGGATCGTCACGATTCCGGCGTCGGCCGGCATCGCCGCAATCTCCTGGTGGCTCGGCGGCCTGATCTTCTAGCTAGATTGCGGGCGCGCTCAGTCGCGCTTGGGGATCTTGAGGCCCGCGGCCACGGCCGGCCGCGCCAGGAACGCCTGTAGCACACGCTGGACCTGCGGAAAGTCCTCATATCCAACGAGGTCGGCGGCGCCGTAATACCCCACGAGGTTGTTGACCATCGGGAAGATCGCCATGTCCGCGATCGTGTAGTCGTCGTCCATCATCCAGGCGCGCTTCGCGAGGTGTCCATTCAGCAAGGCGAGCAGACGCCTCGCTTCGGCAACGTACCGATCGCGCGGCCGCTTGTCTTCGTAATCCTTGCCGGCGAACTTATGGAAGAAGCCGAGTTGGCCGAACATCGGGCCGATCCCGCCGACCTGGAACATCAGCCATTGAATGGTTTGATAACGCGCGGAGGCGTCGCGCGGCAGGAACCTGCCGGATTTGTCGGCGAGATAAATGAGGATGGCACCCGACTCGAACAACGGCAGCGGTTTGCCTTCGGGTCCGTCAGGATCGATCAACGCCGGGATCTTGTTGTTCGGGTTGAGCGACAGGAATTCCGGCGACATCTGGTCGTTGGTCTCGAAACTGACCAAGTGCGGCTCATACGCGAGGCCGGTCTCCTCCAGCATGATCGAAACCTTCACGCCATTGGGCGTCGGCGCCGAGTAGAGCTGGATGCGATCCGGAAACCGCGCCGGCCATTTTTTTGTGATCGGGTACGCAGACAGGTCGGCCACGTTCAGTACCGGCTTCGGTACGGCGACACCAGGTTGTTCAAAATTCCAACGAGACCGAGCGTGACGGCCATGATGAACACCCAGCCCGGCATCGAGATGCCTAACCACTGCCAGTCGACGTGGCCGCACTCACCGCCGCCGGTCATGACCTTACGGACCACTTCGAGCAATGGGAACATCTGCAGCAGGTTGTCGAGCGGCGCGCCGCAGGCCGGCACCGTCCCGGGCGGCTGGTGCTGGATCCAGAAATGCCGTCCCGCGACCCAACTCGCGGCACCGGCCGAAATGAAAATCAGCAGGGCATAGATCGCGCCGCCGATGGTCCGCGAGCGATGCAGCGCGGCAATCAGGAACACCAGTCCGAGCGCGCCTATGCAGACCCGCTGGAACATGCACAGGGGACACGGCAGGAGGCCCTGGTACTTTTCGGTGTAAATGGCGTAACCCACCATGCCAAAGCTGATGAGCGCGCCCGCCAGATTGATTTTTTGTCGTCGGTCGAACATGCCGCGCGACTATATCGCGAAACCGAAAAGCGCCGCCGACTCTCGACCCGACGCACCGCCGCCGCGCCCGAAGAGGCGGCGGCGTGCGGCCGGATGCGCAGCTCAGCCGGGCGACATGCCCAGCAGCTTGAGGACTTCCTCGCCTTTCGCCTTGACGCCCTTGGCCTTCTCGACGGCGTTCACCGCGTCACCCGAGGTGAACGCGCTGGATGCCTCGGCCCACATGGACTTCATCGAATCGAGGCCCGACTTCGCGGAGTCGAATGCCTCCTGGCTGAGGCTCTTCGGCAGCTTTTTCGCCTTGCCGAGAATGTCCAAGCGACTCTGAATCGCCTCGACCATCTTCGGCACGTCGGCGCTCAGTGAACCCCACTCAGCCGTCGCCGCGGCCATGGCAGCTTCGACTTCGGATTTCCTGGCGGCAACCGCTTCCTTCAGCGAATTGATTGCCGACATCACCGCCGGAGCGCCGGCGAGGACCGCCTTGTAGTCGCCCTTGGCGACATCGTCCTTGAGGGCAGCCACGCTTGCTTCGACGCTCTGCAGGTCGGACGGCAGAAGTTTGGCCGCGTCGTCCTTGATGCCGGCCAGCGCGGATTCCGCTTCGGCGACCATCTTCATCGCGGGCTCTTTCTGATTCGCGCAGCCGACGACGAGTAGTGCCGTCGCCAGGCTCAGCCAGATCGAATGAATCAATATTGTTCCTGTCTTGCGCATGGGCCTCTCCTGCCGCTCGGGTTTTTCAGGGAATACGGAGCTTCTGCCCCGGCTTGATCTTGTTGGGGTCCGAAAGCACGTCGCGATTGGCTTCGAAGATCTTCGGGTAAAGCATCTTGTCGCCGTAGAACTCTTCGGCGATTTTCGACAACGTGTCGCCCTTCTTGACGACGTAGTGCTGCGTGTAGGGATTTTCGGCAGCGGGTTTGACAGGTTCGGTTGCCATCACACTCTCCGTGGGCCTGCGGAGAGTGCACGCTAACAGACCGCGCGGCCGCCGGCACCTCGAGTGCGCTGCAGCGGAAAGCCGTGCTCAGCTATTTGCCGGAGGCGCGATCGCGCAGATCCCGCTCCACGTCTTCCAGTTTGGTATGGCGGACATCCTTGCCGTGCACCATGTAGATGACGTATTCGCAGATGTTCTTGGCGTGGTCGCCGATGCGCTCGAGCGCACGCACTATCCACATGACATCGAGCGCGCGGCGGATGCTGCGCGGGTCTTCCATCATGAACGTGATGCACTGGCGCTGGATGGATTCGTATTCCTCGTCGACCACGCGATCCTGGCGCGCCACTCGCAGGGCAGCCTCGGAATCCATGCGCGCAAAGGCATCGAGTGCCTGGTGGACCATCTCCGAGACGATGCGGCCGAGATGTTTGATCTCGCGGTACTTGTCGGCCGGACGCTCCATCGTGGCGAGCCGCGAGGCGATGTAGCCGATCTTTTCGCCCTCGTCTCCGATGCGTTCGAGGTCGGTGATGGCCTTGATGATGGCGATGATGACCCGCAGATCGCTCGCCGCTGGCGCGCGTGTCGCGAGGATTTTCTGGCACTCCTCGTCGATCGACACTTCCATGCCGTTCACATTGAAGTCGTCCCGCGCCACTGAGACGCCGAGATTGCTGTCGCCCTCGATGAGCGCGGTCACGGCGTTGGCGAGTTGCTGCTCAACCATGCCACCCATCGCGAGCACCTTGTTTCGGACCCGCTCGAGGTCGTCGTTGAAACGGCGCGAAATGTGGTGGGAAAGGTCGGCGGTTTCCATGGGAACCTCAGTACTCGCGGCGCGGACGACGGGTCCGCAGTTTGTTAGGGGTCGATGACGATTTCATGACATCAGGCGCTGGCTGCGACGCGGCCATCGAGCAGGCGCTCGCGCGGGAAGTGACAGGTAAAGGTACTGCCGCGCCCCTCGACGCTCTCGATTTCGAGCCGCGCGCCATGACGGTACAGCGCGTGTTTGACGATGGCGAGCCCCAGCCCCGAACCGCCAGTTTCGCGTGACCGGCCCGGATCGACGCGGTAAAAGCGCTCGGTGAGTCTCGGCAGATGTTCGGCGGAGATGCCGGGCCCGGTGTCGCGCACGGAGAAATGTCCACCCGCATCGTCCGTCCACCAGCGAATGTGGAGGCTGCCGTCGACCGGCGTGTACTTGGCCGCGTTGTCGACCAGGTTCGAGAACGCCGACTGCACCATGGCCTCATCGCCGATGATCGAGGCGGCGGATTCGACGCTGACTTCGACCACGCGCGGATGGTTCGGCCGCGCCAGGACGTCCTTGCGCAGCAGCGCCGCCATTGCCGCGACGTCGATCGGCAGTCCCTTGATGGGCGCATCGTTCGCCTCGAACCGCGACAACTCGAGCAGGTCTTCGATGATGCGCGTCATGCGGTCGGTCTGACGGCGCATCTCCGCGATCGGCGCGAGCATCTCGCCCAGGCCCGGGTCGGCGCCGAAGGTTTCCAGGTAACCGGCGACCACCGTGAGCGGCGAGCGCAGTTCGTGCGAGGCGTTGGCGACGAAATCCTTGCGCATCTGCTCGAGGCGGACCTCGCGAGTCACCTCGCGCAGCATGAGCAGGCGCCGGTCCTCGCCGTAGGAAATGAGCTGGAACGCCACGAAACGCTCGACGCTCGCATCGATGCGCACGATCACGGGAGACGAGAAGTCGCCGCCACGCAGGTACTGCACGAAATCCGGATGGCGCACGAGATTGTCGATACGCAGGCCGAGATCGGCGCGGCGCGAGAGGTCGAGCAGCTCGCCGGCCTTGCGGTTGAACCAGACTATTTCACCTTCCGGGTCGAGCATGACGACGCCATCGGGCATGGCGGCGGTCGAACGGCGCAGTTCACGGAACAAACGCGTGAGTCTTTCCTTGTGGAATCGCTTGCGGCGATGCAGGCGCACCACCTGCGCGACGACATCTCCCCACAGACCCAGCGCGTCCGGCGGATCGGCGACGCTGCGATGGCGGAGCCAGAACGACAACTCGCTCAATTGCCACAGGTTCCAGGCGAGATACAGGAACAACGCGCCGCAGATGCCGAGCCACAGGTAACCGGTAAACCAGCCGACCGTGGCCCCGAATACCACGGCCGTCACCAGTCGCAGCGCGACGTAGACGAAGGCCTGCGTGCCCGAGTTCATCTAGCTAGAGGGGGCGCGCCGAGAACCGGTAGCCCGAGCCGCGAACGGTCTGGATCAGGCGATCGAAGCCATACTCTTCGAGCGCCTTGCGCAGGCGCCGGATGTGGACGTCGATGGTGCGCTCCTCGACGTAGACGTTGCCGCCCCACACGCGATCGAGCAATTGCTCGCGCGTATAGACGCGCTCCGGGTGGGTCATGAAGAAAGCCAGCATCCGGTATTCGGTGGGACCGAGCGCGACGGTGCGTTCGCCCGAACTCACGCGCTGACTGCTCTGGTCGAGTACCAGACCCTCGATGTCGATGCGCTCGGCGCCCTCGACCGGTGAGGCGCGGCGCAGAACGGCGTTGATTCGTGCCAAAAGCTCGCGCGGCGAAAACGGCTTGGTGATGTAGTCGTCGGCGCCACCTTCGAGGCCTGCGACCTTGTCGCCCTCTTCGGCGCGTGCGGTCAGCATGATGACGGGCAGTTCGCGGGTTTCGCGGTCGCGCTTCAACGCGCGCGTGAATTCGAGGCCGCTCGTGTCGGGCAACATCCAGTCGACCAGCAGGAGGTCGGGCAGTTTGTTGGCGACTTCGGCACGGCCCGAGCGCGCGTCCGCAGCCTCGCGTACTTCGAAGCCCGCACGGCGCAACCCAAACGCGATCATCTCGCGAATGGGACGCTCATCTTCAACGACCAGAATCTGTTTCGCTGACATGTTTGCTGACACGACATCCCAGGTGACGGTTTTGTGGCGTGCGCATTACAACGGCAGTCTATTGCAGTTTGATTAAACGGATGGCTCCGCAACGCGATCCCTGACATAAACCGGCAACGCGGCCTCCGGCGGCAGAACCTTGCCCGCCGCCACGAAGGGCCGCGCCAGCGCCAGCACCTCGCTGGCACGTGGCAGGAGGTCCGTATACAGCGTGGCGCCCGCCTCGCGGCACCGCTCCGCCAGCGCGGGCCAGGCCGCGAGGCCTCGTCCTGCGGCGAACCAGGCGACCCCGGCTGCGAGCGCCCCCGGGAGCGCCACGTCGGCCGCCGGGCTCACTCGTTCCTCGTCGGAAATCATCGGGCGGCTCGCGTTGACCCCATACCGCGCCCAGTAAACCTCGCGCATGCGGGCATCGTTGACGACCAGGATCTGGCCCGCTTCGGGACGCATCTGAATGACCCGCTGGGCGACTGCCGCCAGATCGGACACCGGGACGACGCCCAACCCGGCCCCAAATCCGAGACCCTGCGCAACGCTGGCCGCCAGGCGGACTCCGGTGAAGCCGCCCGGCCCGCGACCGAAGGCGATGGCATCGAGCGAGGCGAGCGCGATGCCGCCTTCGGCCAGCACGGAGTCCACCATGGGCAGCAATTGCTCTGCGTGACCCCGTTCGAGCTCGAGGTAACGATCGATGCTGCGCTCGCCGATGCCGAGCGACACCGAACATGCCTCGGTTGCGGTATCGAGTGCGAGGATCTTCACGCGAACTCGTCGGTGAAAGGTTCGATGACTTGCTCGATATCGGGTTCGCGCACCATCGCGGCGTTGTCGGCGGTGGTGCCCGCGATGCGGCGCAGGAAACTTTCGGCGTCGCCCGCCTCGCGCGTGACCGGCATCGGCGGCAGGCTGGCGCGAAACACGCGGCCGTAGGGTTTGTCGACCAGACGGGGATCGCAGATGACCACGACGCCGCGATCGGTTTCGCTGCGAATCAGGCGGCCCACTCCCTGCTTGAGCGTGAGCGCGGCTTCGGGCAGCTGGAACTCCCGAAATGCATTGCCACCGATTGACTTGAGATGCTCGATGCGCGCCTTGGTCAACGCGTCGTCGGGCGAGGAGAACGGCAGTTTCTCGATGATGACCAGCCGCAACGCGTCGCCCTTGACGTCCACGCCCTCCCAGAAGCTCGCGGTGCCCAGCAACACCGCGTTGCCCGACTCTCGGAAGCGGCGCAGCAGTTGCTCGCGCGGCGCCTCACCCTGCACCAGCAGCGGAAAATCGCCGAGCTCGGTCCAGCGGTCGCGCATGAGTTGCGCCGCGCGCTGCAACGCGCGATGACTGGTGAACAACACGAAGGCGCCGCCGGCCGAGGCTTCGATCAACGGCACCGCGACGTCGATCACCGCGCTGGTGTGTGTGGGCGCCGCCGGGTCCGGCAGTTTCGGCGGTAGATAGAGCAGCGCCTGCGATTCGAAATCGAAGGGGCTCGGGATGGCCAACGTCTCGGCCTCGTCGAGCCCGAGCCGCGAGGTGAAGTGCGCGAAATCCTCGCCCACCGACAGGGTGGCAGAGGTGAACACCCAGGCGGCACGGGTACCGTCCGCCAGTTTCGAGAAGCGCAGCGCGACATCGAACGGCAAGAGGCTCACGCTGAACCCGCGTGGTGTCAGCTCGACGCTGCGCGCGCCTTCGTTGTCATCGGCATGAGTGATCTCGTCGAGCCGCACGGCGAGCTCGGTGGCGCGCGCGGAGCATTGCGCCACACCGGGCTCGCGACTCTGTTCATTCAATTCCGCGGTGAGATTGCGCAGAGCGCGTGACAGATCCTGCGCGGCGTCGGCCAGCGGCGTATCCGCCGCCAGCCAGTTAGGGCGTTGCGTGGCGCGGAAAATATCCGCGAGCGCGGCCAGCGCCTTCTCGACCGCGCCGAGCTCGCCTGCGGCTGCGCTCGCGGACGCGCGCGCTTGCGCGAGTTCCTGGCGCGCATCGCGCACCAGGAACTCGACCTGGCGGCTGCCGAAGCGCGTGCCGAAGAACTGCGTGGCGAGATCCGGAATCTGGTGAGCCTCGTCGAGGATCACGGCATCGGCCGCGCCCAGCAAATCGCCGAAGCCATCTTCCTTGAGCGCCAGATCGGCGAGCAGCAGGTGATGGTTGACGATGACGATGTCGGATTCGATGGCCTTGCGGCGCGCATCCATCACGTGACAGCGGCCGACGTCGGGGCAACGCGCACCGAGGCAGTTTTCGCGCGTCGAAGTGATCTGCGGCCAGAGTGGGTGCGCATCGCCGAGATCGGGGACCTCGGCGAGGTCTCCGCTGCGGGTGACCTGAGCCCAGCGCTCCACGCGCGCCAGCGTGCGGTCGCGGTTGCCCGCAAGACTGCGCTGCGCGCCGTTCTGCTTGAGCCGGTAAGTGCACAGGTAGTTGGAGCGCCCCTTGAGCAGCGCCACGCGGGCCGGCACGCCGATGGCCCCGGCCACCAGCGGCAGATCCTTGTTGAAGAGCTGATCCTGCAACGTGCGGGTGCCGGTCGAGACGAGCACGCGTTTGCCCGACAACAGCGCGGGAACGAGGTAGGCGAAAGTCTTGCCGGTGCCAGTGCCGGCCTCCACTACCAGCGAGGACCGGTTTTCGAGAGCCATGGCGACGCGCAGCGCCATGGCCAGCTGCGAACGACGCGGCGTAAAGCCGGGCAGCGAGCGCGCCAGCGGGCCGCGCGGTCCGAATACCTCGTCGAGATCGTGCATTGACGTCTTAAGAAGCCCGAAAAATGCGCTGCCGGTGAGCGCGCGGGCACGCTAGCGCGACGGACGCAGGCTGTCGAGGTTCAAATCCTTGAAAGTGTCCTGATCGGCCTTGATGCGGATCTTGATGTACGGACCCTGCGCCGTATGACGGCTGGCCGAGAAGTCGTCATCACGGAAACCGGCGAAGTTGTAGCCCACCGAGATCCAGACGTTCTTCGCAAGCGTCGCGCCCACGTCGAAGCCGGTCGAATGATCCATCACGTCCGATTCCCACGAGTGCAGCACGGCGGCGTGCACGCCCAGGTCGAAACGGCGCGTGAGCTGGCGGCGCAGATCGAAACCGGCGATGTCGGAGACGCCGGCGTATTTCTCGCCCTCGAACGTGCTCGACACGTAACGCACGCCATACTGCAACCCGACCTGCAGAGCGGGATTCATCTGCCAGTTGGCGTGCAGGTTGTTGACGATGCGCGAGGATTCAAACGTGTTGAACGCGTCGGCCTGGTCGCTGTATTTGAGCTCGAGGCGATCGAACACGATCCACTGGCTCGAATCCGGACGGTACGCCCAGGCGAAGCGGCCAACCGCCTCGGTCGAATCGCTGAGCACCATGTCCGAGTCGAACGCCTGCAGTGACACCGACATGGCATGTCCTTCCACCGGCTCGCGGTACCAGCCCGTGGTCGAGCTCCAGCGGTTTTCGCTGTCGGAATTGCGATGCTCGAGGCGGCTGGTCATCTGCCAGAGTTCTTCGCGGTACGACGCGCCCACGAACGCGGCGAAGAAGTCTTCGGTCAGCGAGCCCGAGGCGAGCGGCGCATTCGGGTTCATCGGCTCGAGGTCGGCGCCGCGCAACGTATTCGTCTGGTCGACGCCCACGTCGAACGCCCAGTGGTCCTGGTAGTTGAAGCCCTGCGTGAGGCCGAAATTCGCGAAGGTGCGCGGACCGAATTCGGTCGCTTGCGTGTTGATGCTCGACTTGACCTGCGTGCGCTCCCACGGACGCGTGCGCACGCCGAAGCGCGTAGTGTCGGCATCGAGTTCCTCGCCGGTCGCATGTTCGTATTCGGCGAACAACGTCGTCTCGTTGGAGAGTTTGTAGTCGACGCCGAGCAGGCTGCGCGCCGGATAGTCGACGCTGTCGTCCTTGCCGCCGAGTGACGCGTCGCTCGAACCACGCAGCGTCACACGGCCGTCCCAGATGTCGACGCTGCCCGAAAGCGTGGCCAGATCGGACACACGCGCGTCGCCGTCGCTGTCTTCATCGGCAACGTGCCGCAGGCCCGCGCCGACGCTGTAAGAATGCTGGTTGAGGCGCACTTCGGTGCTGGCGAGCAGGCGTGTCGCGTCGCTGGCCAGGACCTGCTGGTGCTGGATTTCGCCGTCGACGCTGATTTTCTGGCTGAGCTTGTAGCGCGCATCGATGCCGCCGCTGCGCGTGCCGGTGTCGGTGGTCAGCTGCTGGCCGACGCCGAAGCCGTCTTCCGTCTCGCGGGCCCAGGCGCGGGTCTCGAGTTTCTCCGAAACATGTTTGCCTTCGACCAGCCAGGCGGTCGAAGAATCGGCGCGCAGCGGATCGTCCGACTGCGACTGCGCGAGTTCGGCGCGCAGCTTGGTGGCATCCGACACACGCCAGGTCAAGTCGCTGCCGACGATCGTCGTGTCGCCGGCCTGGGCGCCTTCGAACACCGCGCTCGCGCCTAGTTCGATCTTCTCGCCGGCCAGCTTGGTCACGACGCGAATGCCCGCGGCGGTTTCATCGTCGCCGCCGGTACGCACTTCGTAGTCGGCCACGATGAACACCGGGTTCAGGTTCTGGTCGCGGCTCTGCACCGGCTGCTTGAAGAAGATGGTGCCGCGCTCGTAGTCGAGGTCGTAGTCGATGAAGCGCGAGAGTTCCTGCGTGTCGACGACGTGTGTGATCTCGAAGCGATCGCGAACCTCGATGCGCAGCTTGTCCGAACCGACGACGATCGGCGCGCGCGACAGGCGGTACAGGCCCGAGGTACCGTCGCCTCGCAGTTCGTCCTGCACCAGGCCCGTGTCGGTGCGCGCGGCGAAGCCCGAGACCGACACACGTTCGCCGGCGAAGTCGCTGCGGACACCCGAAAGGCTGCGGTTGTACTGCGTGAGCTCCGTCACCGTGAAGCCGGTGTCGAAGTCACCGAACAGCGCCACGAACTGGCGGCGTTCGATCTTGAGATACAACTTGTTCTGCGACGCGGCTTCGAAACGCTGTTCGGTGCCGTCGCCGTAGAGTAGATAGTACTGGTCGGGCTGGATCGTACCCTTCAGGCGGTCGCGGGCATCGTCCTTCTTGCGGGCCGAGTCGTAGGCCATCGTCAGCAGGAAGTCGCCCTTGATGCGGCCCTTCGCGAAGAACGCCACGCGGCCGTCCTGATCGAAACCTTCCTTGCGATCGGCAGCGCTCGCGGTCTCCATGTTGCCTTTGATCTTGTTGTAAGCGGCCGTGCCCTCGGCGATGCCGACCAGGATCCAGTCGCGCGCGGCGGGCGCCAGCCAGAACTTCAGCTCTTCGTTCTGGCGCTCGTTGTAACGCATGCGCAGGACAGCGTTGCCGGTGACGGTGGTCGGCTCCAGTTCGAGCAGCGCGCGGCCGTCGGCGCCGACTTCGACCTGCGGTTCCCGCGGACCGTTGGAAAGGATCTGGTTGTCGTTGAGCGACTCGACTTCCCACATCGAGCGGTACGGCGAATCGACGCTGAACGCGGCGATCGTGCCCGCGCGCGCCGGCTTGCCATACTTGTCGAACATGCGCAGCGCGATGACCGGACGCGTGCGGCCGTCGGCCACCAGGGTCGAGCCGGCCTTGTCGATCTCGGCGCGCACCGCGCCACCGCCGAAGTGCACCGAACGTTCCCCGTGCCACAATTCGACGCCGTCCTTGCCGAGCACGCGCGCCACGAGTTTGTTTTCACCATCGACCAGTTCGACCGCGCGCCAGCGGCTCAACGCCACCGTCTCGGGGCCGTTGACACTCACACCGTCGAAGGTCAGCGGATCGGCGGCGCGGCCGTTGACCGAGAGCTCGACGGTCTGGCCAGGCAGATGCTGGATTGCGACCTTCGTGACCGAAATCGGCGGCGTCGCGTCGGCGGCCGGCGCGAGGAACGCGATGCCGGGCTTCAGGGCCTCGATGTCGATGACGACACCCATACCGAGTTTGTCAGTCATCGCCACGGTGCGCGGCTGACGCTTCCCGGTGACCATCGGGCCGCGCAGGATGACGCCCTGCGTCGCAATGTCGGCGGCCTTGCCACCGGCAGCGACGAGTTCGAGCGGCGCATTGGCTTCGAACCGGGCGCCTTCGATGGCGATCTCGACGCGGCGGTTGGCGGCGAGGCTGGCGGCATCCTTGCCATTGTTGAGGGGCTGGTCCGAACCGCGGCCTTCCACGTGCACACGGGCGGCCGGAACGTCGAGCGACGCGGCCAGGTAGTTGGCGACCGCCCGGGCGCGGGCTTCCGACAGCGCGTAGTTGTCGGCGAACACCTTACGGTTGCGACCGGAGATCAGCTGGGAGTCGGCGTGGCCCACGGCGCGAATCGTGATGTCGCGCGCGCCGCGCCAGGAATCGATCAACGCGCGCAGCGCCTGCTCATCCGAGGACGCCAGTTCGGTCTTCAGGACATCGAAGCGCGGCGAGAAAGTGAACTGCGAGCGGCCGTAAAGCGCGGCTCCGCGCGACAGCTGCGATTCGACCGTGGCGCTGCGCAGACCGGACTTGGCCGGAGAATCGAACAGCGCGAGCGCGCGCATGGACATCACGCCGCCGGCCCTGGCAGTGGAACTCGTCTGGAATCGCACGGTGCGCACCGCGCCGGCCGCGAGTTCGCCCAGGCGCACGATCATCATGGCGCCATCGGTCATCACGACCGCCTCGCCCACACCCATCACCTGGTTTTTCGCATCAGTGACCTTGACGCCATCGACCGTCGCGCTGCCGGGAACGTATTCAAAGCCCTCGGGCAGCATGAACATCGCGCGCGTGTTGCCGGCAGTCACGCCGTTCACGTGTACGACGGCTGCGTGCGCCGCGAGGCCTTCACCATTCGGATCTGCGACCAGCATGGAATTGAATTCGAACTGCACGTCGCCCTGCGGCGCGGCTTTCTGTCGGACGATGAAATCGCTGCGCCACAATGTGCCAGCGCGCAGCTCGGCGAACTGCGAGTAATCACGGCCGGCGTGATTCATGCGCTCCGCGCAGGGCGCGAGTTCGAGGTAGTCCGGCAGCGTGAGCGGGTCGAGCTGCACGGTGTGTGTGGCCGGATCGAGGCCTTCGAAATGGAAGTGGCCGTTTTCGTCGGTCACACCGTAGCGGCCATCTTCGAGATACACGCGCACGTTCGGCACGCCTTTGTCTTCGCGGCCGTCACGATCGCAGGCGCCTTCGATCACGCGGCCGACGATGAAACCCTTCTGCGAGAACAGTTCCTCGTTCATGCGCACCAGCACACGCGCTTCGTTCGAGCGAACGTTGCCGGGCGCGAACGCCTGCGCCGTGTTGATCGCGTCCTTGGCGCCGCGCATCGCGATGGTGAACTCGAGCACGTAACGCAGCTCGATCGTCGCGCCCGACTCGATGCGCGGCTGGGTGTATGTGAAGCTCGCACCATCGGCCGACACCACCGGATCCGGAATCCGCACGCCGTCGAGGCGCAGCGAGCCCGGGCGATAACGCGCGCCGGCCGGCAGATGGTCGGCGACCTGGACATTCGTGAACGCGCCAGTCTCGCTGTTGTTCTTGAGCGAGAGCGTGTACTGCACGAAGTCGCCCGTGGTCGCGATCTGCTGGCCCGCGCTCTTGCGCAGCACGAGTGAATCGCCGTTCGGATCGAGTGGCAGGTCGACCGCGACCGCCGGTGCGGCCGTGGTGATGAAGGGCAACCCGAACGAACCCGGCTGTAACCGATAAGGCGCGCCCGTCAGCGTCTGCAGATCGGCAATCGTGCGCTGCGACGGGAACGCATAACTACCCGGCGGGAAAACCTCCAGGCGATAACTGCCCGGCGCGACCAGCGGGAATCGGAACACGCCCGGCGGCAACGTGTACTGCGTGCCACCCTGGTCAGTGACCTGCTGGCCGGTGACCATCTCGCTCGGATAGCGGCTCACACCATCGTCACCGAACACCGCGGCGGCCAGACCGGTTGCACTGTCGACGAGGCGAACGCGCGCGCCGTTGATCGGTTCACCGGTCTGGGAATCGAATACGAGGCCGTAGGGATCCACCAGCGCGTCGGCCTGGGCCGCGTCGGTGTTGTCGGTCGGATCGACATAGGTCGCGTCGATCTGCGCATTACGTTCGACCTGCAGCGCGCAATCCGCCGCCGCCGGATTGGCCGTGGTCGCGATGTAACCGACGAACACGCCGGTGTTCGGGCCGGTCTCGGACAGGCGCAGAACTTCAGCGTCGCCGGTGGACGCCGCACTCACGCGTACATCGACGGTTTCGATGACATTGCCGTCGCGGTTGCGATCGGCATCGACGACGCGCACGAAAATCGGGTCACCGGCATGCGCAATGCCAGTGTCCTGCATCGGGATGGGCTGCGTCGGGTCGAGGGCCCCTTGGCCCTGCGGCGCCGGCGCGTCCAGAGGAAAAAAGCCGTTGGCCGAACGACACTGCGTCGGGCCCGCGGTATTGCTGCTCGAACTCGCCACTTCGTAACGCGCGAGGCTGATGATCGCGCGGGACGGCAGCGGTTGAACGGCCAGCAACACTTCATTCGAGTTCGCGGTGCGCGTGGCGCCCGAGGCCAGCGCGTAGGCCACGCTGCCGGTGTTGCGAATCGTCGTGCCGGGCGCCGTGACCTGCGCCACGGAAACATTGCTGGCAGTGAGACACGCAGCAAATAACAATGAAACTCGCAGCAACGCATTTACCCGGGCCCTAAACGCGCCGAAGGCGGGGTAGCTAGTTGCTACCCCGCCCTCTGCGTGAGAGTACCCATTTTTGCGGGCGTGGGACTTCGGTCGTCCCTTCGGGCTCCAGACCCGTTTACCCGCTGCGTTGAAACTCATGACTTCTGTTTGCCTTCGTTTGGCGATCTATTAATTGATCGTCACGCGAAACTTCACGATGACCGACGAACTCGCGGCCACCGTGGTGATCGCCGGAGCGCCCACCGTCAGGGTCGAGCCCGTGCGCACGCAGCCATCGATGTTGCTGTCGACGCCACCCGCTTCGGCGATACAGAACGTCGGAGCGCCCGCACCCACCTGGATGCTGACGTCGCGCGCGCCCGTGTATTGGCCGGGGAACAGGTACGTGGTCAGGGCCGGAACCGGATCGCTGACCGAATTCAGCGTCGCCGGCTGGGCACCCGTGTTGTTCACGGTGATCGTGTATTCCATCACCGCGCCCGGGATCGCTTTCGCGTTCGGCGAGACGAGGTTGAACGGATCGCTGATCACCGCGCTGGTCTTCGCGACCGACAGGGCGGCCGAAGAAACCACGTAGGTGTCGTCCACGGTCGCGGTGCTGTTACGCACGACGATCTGGACGGTTCCTGCGACATCGGCACCCACGCTTGCCACCCAGGCCGGATTGCCGACTGCGGTGTCACGCGCGTTCGCAGTCAATCGTGCGATCGACGTGTTGGTGTTGGCAGCGGTGGCCGGAACGTCACCGAGCACGAAGACCACGACCGAGGCGTTGCGCGCCAGTGTCGGGATCGTCGTCGCGGTATCGGTGCCCGGCTCATACGTGCCGTTGCCGTTGGCGTCGACGCGCAAGATATAACCCGGCGTACCCGTGGCGGGCGGCTGGTTCATATCGAAGTCGTCGCCGGTGGCCGTGTTCGCCGCGGCAAGCGTGAACGCCGACGCGATGTTGCTGGTGTTGGTCAGCGTGAACACCGTAACCGCATTCAGCTGGCCGGGCGTCACGTTGACCGTGGTGCCGCCAGTGAGGTTGAGGTTGATCACCGTATCGACGAGAAACGTGGCGCTCGCGTTGATAGGTGTCTGGGCGATCGCGTTGACCGTGTAATTGACCGTGGCGGTGTTGACGACCGACGTGCCCGAGGCGGTGTTCTGTGCGAACGCCGTGCCGGACAAGCCGATTGCCCCCAACGCAACGACGGCGAGACCGACTCGCCGCATTTGCTTAAGAACAAGAATCATGGGTACTCCTCTCTACTCTCTAAGAAAAAACTAGTTCAGGACCGCGCGAAAACTCGCGGCGGCCTGCGCACCGGGGGCGAGCGAACCTTTGAACGCCCAGCGGAAGAATTTGTATTCGTCGGCGCGCGCCTTGCGGCTCACGCCGTTCTCGAGCACGGTCAGCTGATCGGCGGTGCCGAAGGTCTTGCCGTCCAGCGAGTAGGTGACTTCGGCGCCGGTGGCCATCGCGGAACTCGCGACGTAGGTCATGTGCTCCGGAACGAAGTTGCTGATCTCGATGTTGTCGATCGGCTGCTTGCAGCCGTTGCTGGCGGTGGTCGTGTAGATGACCAGCGTGCCGGGCGTAGCCGTCGCGAGCGGCATGAGCTTCGTGGATTTCACGCCCTTGGCGTCCACCACTTCCTTCTCGACTTCGGCGACCGACTTCAATACCGGCACGCAAGTCTGCGTCTGCGCAAAAGCCTGCGAGCTCAAGCCGCAGGCCAATACCGCGGCGACGCCCGCGAACTTCTGAATCCCCTTTAACATGTGTGTCTCCTTCACTGCGAACTTCCCGTTGATCAATTGATGGTCACGGCGAACGTGATCGTCTGCGATCCGCTGGCCTGGGTGAGGTTGCCGAGCACCACGCGTACGCGGGCAGTCGGGGTAGCTAGATAGTCGCCGGCATCGGCGTCCGCGTTGTCGGTGATCGCCGCTGCGTTCAGGCGCAACGTGCCCGGCACGTAGGTCGTGTTCGCCGGGATGTTGTCGCTGAAGACCGGGGCGAGCGCGGTACCGGTGCCGGTGGCGCTGACCACGATCGAGTAGTTGATGCGGGCACCCGGAACCGGACGCGCGCCGCCAAACTGGTCGACGATGACCTGGGACTTCACGGCGTTCACCGCGACACCCGCGACCAGGTACTGGCCCGTGGCATCTCCATCGGCGCCGGTCGTTCCGACCACGGCATCCGTGCCGCTCGCGCCCTGGCCCGCGAACGTGGTGCCCGGAGTACCGGTGCCGGTGCGCGCATCGGCCGTCAGGCGCGAGAAGCCGCGGTTGCTGTCGACGACGGTGCCCGGAATGTCATTGACCACGAGCACGGTGACGAAAGCATCGGCGTTGAGCGCCGGGTCGTTCGTGCCGACCACGTAGGCGGTGTCGCCGGGTGACAGGTCGCCACTCGCGTCCGTGTCGAAGTAGATAGAAGGAGCCGCGGCGGCCGGATCGAAGTCGTCGCCCGTCAGCACGCTGTTCATCACCAGGCGGAAAGTTTCGGGACCGTTGCCGGTGTTGGTGACGCGGTAGACGATTTCCTGCTGCGTGTCGCCGGCGCTCACCGAGACGGTCGGCGTCTGCAAGGTCACCACGACATCCAGGATCTCGGCGACCGTGACGCTCACGGTGTTCGAATTCGTGGTGCTCGTGACCGAGCCGACGCTGAAGGCGACCTGCGCGGTGTTGTCGATCACGGTGCCGGCCGGAACGCCCGCGGCGCGGGCATTGTTAGACCCGAGGCCCAACGCCAGTGCCAACGTCCCGACTGCGGTGATCAAACGAAGCGACTGCAAGACGATTACTCCTCGAATTTCCTAATGCCTTGGCGCCTTTTTCCCGCGACCGATTGCGGGAAGCGCCGTCAAACCCATGACGTTCACGGGTTTGGGGCCCTGGTTGCGATGCATAATAGGAATCGAGGCACTGGGCCCACGTGACTGGGGTCACGTCGACCCGGTCGCCACTGCGATACAGATCACATATAACGAGAGCAGCCCCGAAAGAGAGCGCCCATGGCAGCCAAGAGACCCCGCCAAGCCCGTGAAAATGTGACGGAAATCCGCTCCGATTCCGGGGAGGCGGCGAACGAAAATTCCCCTCAAGACGGCTTCGCGCCGGCCGATAACGGGGGACAGCCCGAACTGGAACACGCAGCGGCCACTGACGCCGCCGAACAGATTCTCGGCGCCAATCCCTTGTTAGGTCTCGACCGCGAAGAATTGTTAGCCGCGGGTCGCCGGCTGTTGCGGCTCATGACCGTGAACCCGCAGGTGCTGATCGAGGAGAACGTCGCCTTCGCCCGCGAGTGCATCGCGATCGCCATGGGTCGCTCGAAGATCGCGCCCGATCCACGCGACCGCCGCTTCAGCCACGTGGTCTGGCAGAAGAGCGGCTACTACAAGCGGCTCATGCAGGGCTTCGTCGCCTGGCGCGACATGCTGAATCGCGTGCTCGATCGCGCCGATACGAATACCGAAGATCGCGAACGCGCCCGGTTCGTCCTGCAGCTGTTCACCGAAACCTTCGCCCCCACGAATTCGCTGCTCGGCAATCCGGGCGCGCTGCAACGAATCACCGAGACACGCGGCAAGAGCCTGTTGTACGGGATGCAGAATTTCATCGACGACCTGACCAACAATTTCGGCATGCCGCGCCAGGTCGATGAACGCAAGTTTCAGGTCGGAAAGAACCTGGCGACCACGCCCGGTGCCGTCGTCTACCGCGGCGAGGCGTTCGAACTCATTCAGTACACGCCGCAGACGGACCTGGTGCACAAGCGGCCGTTGATCATCGTGCCGCCGCAGATCAACAAGTTTTACGCCACCGATCTGTCCGCGGGTCGCAGCTTCGCGGAGTACGCGGTCCAACACGGCATCCAGACGTTCTGCATCAGCTGGCGCAATCCGACCGCCGCGCACCGCGACTGGAACATGGAGACCTACTTGTCCGCCTGCAAGCAGGCGATCACCGTGGCGCGCGAGATCACCGGCGCCGACCGGGTGAACATGATGGCCGCCTGCGCCGGCGGATTCACGCTCGCAACCCTGTTAGGACACCTGAAGGCCGCAGGCGAAGACACGGTCGAGAGCGCCACCCTGCTCGTGACGGTGCTCGATACCGAGGCGCCCACGCTGCTCGGGCAGTTCGCTTCCCGTTCGGGCGTCGCGGCCACCATCGAGAAATCGCGCCGCAAGGGCGTGCTCGAGGGCAGCGAAATGGCCCGCGTGTTCGCCTGGCTGCGACCGAACGATCTGGTGTGGCTGTTCGTCGCCAACAACTGGGTCATGGGCAATCGCCCACCCGCCTTCGACATCCTCTACTGGAACTCGGACACCACGCGATTGCCGGCGGAGTTCCACGCCGACCTGTTGCGTATGTTCATGGAGAATCCGCTCAAGGTCGCCGGCAAGATCGAAGCGCTCGGGACGCCGATCGACATGTCGAAAGTCGACGTGCCCGCCTACGTCGTTGCGGGGATCACCGATCACATCACTCCGTGGCAGGCTTGTTATCAGTCGAAGAACATCCTGCGCGGCAAGATCGATTTTGTGCTGTCATCGAGCGGGCACATCCAGAGCATCGTGAATCCGCCGACCAATCCAAAGGCCAAGTACTTTCTCAACGGATCCATGCCCGCGGATGCCGAAACCTGGCTCGCGACCGCGAGCGAACACACGGGTAGTTGGTGGAGTCACTGGAGCGAGTGGTACCGCCAGCACGGCGCTGGCGAATTTCCGGCGCCGAAGGTGCCAGGAAATACGACCTATCCCGCGGGTGATCCGGCGCCGGGGCGTTACGTCCACCAGAGATGAGTAAACCCCACGTCGAATTCATCGAAGTCGATGGCGTGAACCTGCGCGTCGCAACCCAGAAGGGCCACGAAGGATTGCCGCTGCTGCTGTTCAACGGCATCGGCGCGAATCTCGAGCTGTGTTTTCCGTTCATGGAAGCGCTGCCCGGGAAAGAAATCGTGATCTTCGATGTACCTGGAGTCGGGCGATCGGAAATGAGCTGGCGGCCGCGACGCTTCTCCGGCCTCGCGCGTCTCGCGAACAAGCTGCTCGACCGGCTCGGCTACCGCCAGGTCGATGTCATCGGCGTCTCCTGGGGCGGTGCGCTCGCACAGCAGTTCGCGCGTCAGTATCCACAACGCTGCCGGCGACTCGTGCTCGCGGCCACATCGCCCGGCGCGATCATGATCCCCGGGCGTCCGTCCGCTCTCGCAAAAATCGCCACACCGCGACGCTATCTCTCACCCACCTACATGCAGAAGGCAGCCGGCGCCATCTACGGCGGCGAAGTGCGCCGCGACCCGACGATCATGTCGGCTCATACCTCACGGATCATTGCACCCCAGTTCATGGGTTATCTCTTCCAGCTCTTCGCGGGAATGGGATGGACCAGCATTCACTGGCTCCACAAAATCCGGCAGCCGACGCTGGTGATGGCCGGGTCGGAAGATCCGCTGGTGCCCCCCGTGAATGCCCGACTCATTGCCATGCTCATCCCGAATAACCGGCTGCACATCGTGCCGGGTGGCGGCCACCTGTTCCTGCTCCACTCCATAGATAAGGTGGCGCCGGTGATCCGCGGTTTCCTCGATTCGGACGCCCCTCTCACGGCTTGAAAGACAGGCTTGACTTCAAAGGTGGGCTACGTATGATGCGTCGCAACATTGCTGCGATGCAGCACAGGAGACCCCATGAATTTTCAAGAAAAAATGTTGGAAGCCACGGCCGATCTGCGCAACCGCGCCGCCCTGCTGGCCGATCAGGCCCTCAAGACCGCCCGCGCCCGCGCCGGCGTCGCCGCCAAGCACGTCGAAGGACTCAAGGGTTCGCTGGCCAAGCTGACCGTGGCAAGCCGCGAGTTCAACAAAGTTGCCCGCCGCCATGCCGCGCGCTTCGTCAAAGAGAACTCGACGCTCGCCGTTGCTGCCGGCAAGGACGTTTCCGCCCTGGCACGTACGACCTTCTCAACCCTCGCGAAGCGCCCCGTTGCCAGGCAGGCGCGCAAGCCGGTCGCTCGTAAGCCCGTCGCCCGCAAACGTGCGAAAGCCAAGGCCGCCTGACCGTTCCCCCGTTGCGGGCCGCAGGCCCGTGACAACCAGCGCGCCCCGTTCGCGGGGCGCATTGTTCTTTTTGTTTTGATGTTCGCGATTCCGATTCGCGATTTTTAAAGCGGTTTCACAGCCCTGTTACCGCTATCATTTTTTCGATCGCCGCCGCTTTGTTCGCCGCTATACTCCGTTGTCTCGCCAAGACACAGGCAGACAAGTCAAGGACTCGCGATGGCCACCGCGCCACAATCATTCGCCGCACTTCCGCAGATTTCTCCCGCCGTCGCCGATTGGGTCGAATCCATTCGACAGCTAACCACCCCGGACAAGGTCCAGTGGTGTGACGGCAGCGCCGCCGAGCTGGCGCGCCTCAAGCAGGGCCTCGAGAGGTCCGGCGAGCTCAAGCAGCTCAATCAGAAGACCTTCCCGGGCTGTCACCTCGCGTATTCACACCCGTCGGACGTGGCGCGCGTCGAGCACCTGACCTTCATCTGCACGAAGAATCGCGAAGATGCCGGTCCTAACAACAACTGGATGGATCCGGCGGAGGGGCGCGCCAAGATGCGCGGCCTGTTCAAGGGATGCATGAAGGGCCGCACCCTTTACGTCGTGCCCTATTGCATGGGGCCGATCGATTCGCCCTACTCGCGCTGCGGCGTAGAGATCACCGACAGCGCGTACGTCGTCATCAACATGGCGATCATGACGCGGATGGGCCGCCCGGCGCTCGAACTCATCGCGCGCGATGGCAAATTCGTGAGGGGCCTGCATTCGATCGGCGAACTCGATCCGGACCGCCGCTTCATCATGCATTTCCCTGAAGATCTTGCGATCGAGAGTTTCGGTTCCGGCTACGGCGGCAACGCCTTGTTAGGCAAGAAATGCCATGCGCTGCGTATCGCCAGCTGGCAGGCGCGCGACGAAGGTTGGCTGGCCGAGCACATGCTCATCGTCGGGCTCGAGAGTCCCCAGGGCGAGACTCACTACATCGCGGCGGCGTTTCCCTCGGCGTGTGGCAAGACCAACCTCGCGATGCTCATTCCGCCAGATTCGATGCCGGGTTGGAAAGTCTGGACGGTGGGTGACGACATCGCCTGGCTGCACCCGGGGCCGGATGGCCGCCTGTACGCCATCAATCCGGAGGCGGGCTATTTCGGCGTCGTGCCGGGCACGAATCGCGCCACCAATCGCAATGCATTCGACATGATCCACCGCGACACGTTGTTCACCAACGTCGCGCTCACGGCGGACGACGAACCGTGGTGGGAAGGCCGCAAGCTCAACACGCCGGTGCTCGACTGGCAGGGCAAACACTTCGATCCGGCCAGCGGCGGTGTGTCCGCGCATCCGAATTCGCGCTTCACGGTGTCCGCCACCAACAACCCTATCTACTCACCGCACAGCGAAGATGCGATGGGTGTGCCGATTTCAGCGATTATCTTCGGCGGCCGGCGCCGCGAAGTGGCGCCGCTCGTTTACGAAGCGCGCAGCTGGCAACACGGCGTGTTGGTCGGCGCTTCGGTCGCCTCCGAGACCACGGCGGCCGCAACCGGTGCGGTGGGCATCGTGCGCCGCGATCCGATGGCCATGAAACCCTTCGCCGGTTACAACTTCGGTGACTACTGGCGGCACTGGCTCTCGGTGGGCAAACGCCTCAAGAATCCGCCGAAGCTGTTCCACGTCAACTGGTTTAGGCGCGATTCGGCCGGAAAATTCCTGTGGCCGGGTTATGGCGACAATCTGCGCGTGATCGAGTGGGTGCTCAAGCGCTGCGCCGGCCAGGTCGGCGCCGATGAGTCGGCGATTGGCTATCTACCGAAACCCGCGGATCTCAACCTCAAGGGTGTGGATGTCAACGAATCCACCATGAAGGAATTGCTGGCCGTGACGCCCGAGGCCTGGCGCAAGGAAACGGCGGAGATGCGCGAGTACCTGAAGGAATTCGGCGCGCGGGCGCCGGAAGAGATGACCGCGGAACTGGGCGAGATCGAGAACCGCCTGGGTTAGAAGCGGTGCCGGGTCGGGGTTCTCGGGGTTGCGTACTGTTAACGCAATTGGTGCGGCGACCCCACGCAACCCCGAGAACCCCGACCCGGCACCGCTAGGCTTCTTCGCAGTAAAAACGGATCGTCAGCGGCGAGTCGCGCTCGGGTACCCGCCCGAGGCCGATGAGTCCTTCGCCCTTGATCTGAACGCTGTCACGGCGAACGAATAATTCTTCGCCGCCTTCGGCCTGCACGAACGTGCCGTTCGTGCTCTGATCGATCAACACGAACTTGTTGCGGTTGATCTCGATACGCGCGTGCAGCCGCGAGATGAGATTGCCGCGGACCACCAGATCGTTGTCGTCAGCACGACCGATCGCCACGTTTGGCCGCTGCTCCGTCAACATCACTTCGCCACCGTCGAACGTGAGGCGCAAGCGCATCGCGCGGCGCCCTTCGGCGGCCGACAGCGACACGGACGGCAACATGCTGGTGATGTCGTCGGTCTGCCAGAGCACTTCGAACAAAGTGACTTCGGCGCCCTGCCCCTTGAGCGTGGCGACGTCTATCTGCCGCACGGCCGACTGCCAGTCTGGCGACAACAACGCGACCATCGCTTCGGTGGTGATGATCTGGCCAGCCTTAGCCTGGCTGGTCATGCGGTTGGCGGTGTGCACGGTCGAACCGAATACGTCCCGATTCTCGACCACGACCGGCCCCGCATGGCAGCCGATACGGATCGCGACGTGGTGCCCTTCGGCGGTGAGCTCAGGATTGCCGGTGATGGACTTCTGCATCTTCGCGGCGGCGTTCAACGCATCGTTGGCGACCGCAAAGGTCGACATCACCTCATCACCCATGGTCTTGATGACCGTCCCGTGATGCTCTTCGGTCGCCTGCCGCATGATGTCAATGCAGGTGGCGACCACCTCGCGTGCGCGCTGATCCCCGAGCTCCTCGTAGAGCCGCGTCGAGCCGACGACGTCGGCAAACACGATGGCAAGTTCGATGTCTTTGGCCATAGGGATCAAATGGATGAACGCGGGAGATTATATACATATGACTTAGAATGGCAGCCCATTCCCGGAAGGCTCCTCACGGTCAGCGGCCACATGTCCAAACACAAATCCCGGATTTTCGTCGTCTCCATTCTGCTGTTCGCGGGCGTTGCGAGCGCCGCTGACAAGCCTCAGCCATTCAGTCGTGCCGACCTCGCAAGCGCCAGTTCCCTGCGAGAAAAAGCCCTCGCGGACACCACGGCCTACCAGTTGGTGGAGTCGCTGACGACCGAGGCCGGGCCTCGACCCGCGGGGTCGCCAGGCGACAAGGCCGCGGTTGCCTGGGGCCTGCGGGAAATGCAGCGCCTCGGATTCTCTAACGTGCACAGCGTCCCGGCCGTCGTGCCTCATTGGGTCCGCGGCGAAGCGAATTTCACGGTCCTCGCGCCGTTCCCGCAGACGATGCCGGTCCTCGCGCTCGGCGGGAGCGTCGGCACGGGGTCCGAAGGCATCGATGCCGAAGCGGTCATGGTCAAGGATCTCGAAGCCTTGGCCGCGCTGCCCGCAGGCTCAGTGAAGGACAAGATCGTGTTCTTCAGCAATCGTATGGACAGGACTCGCGACGGCTCCGGCTATGGCAAGGCCGTCGCGGTTCGCGCGCTGGGCCCGTCTGCCGCCGGTGCAGTCGGCGCCCTGGGTGTCGTCATCCGTTCGGTCAGCACCAGCAACAATCGCCTCCCCCACACCGGCGCTCTGCGGTATGCCGCCGACAAACCGCGAATCCCTGCGCTCGCGCTCTCGAACCCGGATGCCGATGCGCTTGAGCGCCAGTTCGCAACCGGCAAGTCCGTACGCCTGGCACTGAAGAGCAGTTCGCGGGATCTGCCACCGGCTGCGTCCGCGAACATCGTCGGTGAGATTCCGGGCAGCGATCTCGCCAGGGAGATCGTGATCCTCGGCGCACATCTCGATTCTTGGGATCCGGGTGTCGGTGCGATCGACGACGGCGCGGGTGTCGGCATCGTGATGGGAGCTGCGAATGCCATCAAACAACTGGGCCTTGCGCCACGACGCACGATCCGCGTGCTGCTGTTTGCCAACGAGGAATTCGGCACCACCGGTTCGAAGGCCTATCTAGAATCGCTCGGCGCGGACGCCGCCAGCCACGTGTTGGGGCTCGAGGCGGATTTCGGCGCCGGTCCCGTCTGGCGTCTAGCTAGTCGCGTCGACGATGCCGATCTACCCGCCGTCGATCAGATCTTCCGCGCACTTGCGCCATTGAAGCTGGTGCGCGGCAACAATGAAGGTGCCGGCGGCGCCGATCTCGAAGGCCTCGCCAAGCTCGGCATGCCGATCCTCGAACCCACGCTCGATGGCACCCTGT
This sequence comes from Pseudomonadota bacterium, assembly GCA_039931065.1. Classification (GTDB taxonomy): domain Bacteria; phylum Pseudomonadota; class Gammaproteobacteria; order Steroidobacterales; family Steroidobacteraceae; genus CADEED01. Next base: position 76,336 of record JBDTSP010000006.1, read on the forward strand.
ATTTCGATACCCACCACACCGCCAACGACACGATGTCCATGGTCGATCCGGTCGCATTGCGCCAGAGCGTCGCGGCCTACGCAGTCAGCGCCTGGCTCGGCGCGCAGTACTCCGGCACCTGGCAACGCGTATCGACGCCTAAGCCGCCGCGTCGCTGATACGTTCGCAGGCCTCGCCCGCCGCCAGCAGCAGCTCGGCGGTCGCGTCCGCGGCGCGCGCTCCCTCTGAAAGCTGACGGCGGAATTCCTTGGCGCCGGGCTGACCTGCGTACAGGCCCAGCATGTGTCGGGCGATCCAGCTCAGACGTTCACCGCGCGCCAGTTCGCGGCGAGCGTATTGCGTCATCCGTTCTAGCATCTGCAGGCGCGTCCGCGCGCCGCCGCCTGACAGTTCCGTCAGCAACATCGGCCGGTGATAGGCCTCGCGGCCGAGCATCACGCCGCCCGCCCATTCGAGCTCTCTAACTACTTGATCGACCGTGCGCATGCCGCCATTGAGAACCACCGGCAGCGGCGCGATCCGACTCGTGATCTCGCGCACGACGTCGTAACGCAGTGGTGGGATCTCGCGGTTGTCACGCGGCGACCACGCCCCGAGCACCGCCTTGCGTGCATGCACGATCACGGCGTCACAGCCGGCGGCGACGATGCCGTCGACAAAACCGTCGAGCGCCGCCTTTTCGGGCTCACCAAACCTGGCGGCAGCCGCGCGCGCGGATTCGCGCCGTGACTCACCCTGAGGCGGCAGCTCGCTCGCGTCGACGACGCCGATGCGCAGTTTCACCGTCACGGGAATATCGACGGCCGTCTTCATCGCGGCGACGCATTCGGCAACCAGCGCCGGACGCAGCATCAGGCACGCGCCGAATGCGCCGGAATGCACCCGATCGCTTGGACAGCCGCAATTGAGGTTGATCTCGTCGTAACCCATCGCGGCGCCGATACGCGCCGACTCGGCCAGGTCTTTGGCGTCGCTGCCGCCGAGCTGCAGCGCGACGGGATGTTCTTCGGCATCGAAGCGCAGCAGTTTTTCGCGATCGCCGCGTATCACCGCGCCGGTGGTGATCATCTCCGTATATAGAAGAGTGTCGGGTGAGAAGCCTCGCAGGAAGTACCGGCAGTGCCGATCGGTCCAATCCATCATCGGGGCCACGGAAATCCGGCGATTCAGCTTCATACGCCTATTGTTGCCGACGTCTTCAGTAATTTCTTCATCGCGATCACCCTTCACACCGCCACCCAACCCCGCCCCGCCTTCCACTGCTTCTTAAGCCTCTCGCCGCTGGCAAGTGAGCCCAGCGCCGGCATCGAAAAGATCTTGACGTCATCGACGACCCTGCCGAGCGCATCGACGAGGTAGCTCTCGCCCATCTTTTTGACGAAGGCGTTCCATGGGACGCGATGCCCTTCTGCAAAAGCCGTAGTGAGCGCCTCGACATCATCGGCTGGAATGGCCGTGTTGCGATTTTTAAACGTCGCCTCGATTGCCCTGAGAAGTGCATCCGCATTGAAGTCGAGATGCTTCGAGCAGATCCAGACATCGTAAAAGTCCTTCATCCGGCTATTGGCGTTGCCGAGCGCGACCATGGCCTGGAGTTTCTCCGCGATTGAGGACTCAATTGGATAGGCGAGCAGTTGGATGGTGTCGCCGCCCAGGAAAACCGGGTACTCGATCATTCGCGGGCCCGGCACCATGACATCACCCACGCCGAAGTCGATCTGGATTTTCAGACGCACGTTGTCCATCCGCGCGTGCATCAGAACACGTGTTCCTTTGTATTCGGAATCCTTTGCGATGTCCTCAGCCACCACGCTGTCGGCGATGAACGCAAGGCCGTCTTCCTCTACTTCAAGAGTCGCACAGTCTTTGATGAGCGCTATCAGGCTCGCGTGATCGGCCTTGCCCTTGCGAAGCATGTCGATGTCCACGGTGGGACGCGCACTTGGGATGCCGATCGTCTTCAGCAGCAGCGCGCCTTTCAGAATGACGCTTTGTGCATGCCGCGACTTCGAGACGCGATACAGGAATCGCTCCATCGCGTACAGCTGAAGCACCTGCTGAAGCGGAGTGCCGCTGGACTTTGAGGTATTGCGCAGCTTGGCCAACACGGACGCCGTGACGTTCTTGATTTCCTTCCCGTTCATTCAATTGCCTGCAGGTACGGTGACATCGGAGTTTCGACACGCAGTAGCCGCGCGTAGTGCAGCAGCTCCTTGTTCTGGACCCGCTTTCGTTGTCGCGCCAGACGCAGCGCCTCGAGGGCCACGTCCAATCCAAGCTTGTTCCTGAACTTGAAGCAATCCACCACGGTACGCGCGGCGCTGTAGATCTTCAGTGGCATGCCACCGACGCGATGCGTCTCGAGCCCCTTGTTGAAGGTCTTCGGGTCGAATCTATACACCGTGACGGCAATCGGCAGCCTGATGCCGTGATAGCTGCCGCGCGGCACGGCCAGGTGAACAGCGGATGGGATCTGGGTCGTGATGTCGTGATACGAGAGCGCGCTGATCAGACAGATGGCCGCATCCGGCGCGCGCGCCGCGACCAGGGCGAGATCGGGATGCTCGGCCTCGTCGGCTTCGGCAAGACGGTAGAGGCCACGGCCGAGTTCGACGATTCGACCGCTGTCACGCAGCATGTATAGGGCGTCGGTGTGCACACCGAGCGCGATGAGATCCCGGGTACGCAGCGTCCCGCCTTTGTCGTGAAAGGCCTGTAGTGCGGCGGCGGGTTTGCGGGTTTTCATGATGGGTAATAGTAGCACCACTTCTTTTCAAGTGGTATGTTTATTACCCAGTCGGGTGACGCGACCCTGTCTGATTGCGTCAACAGGGGCGGTTTCGCTCCCACAAAATTTCAATCAAATTTAAGCTTTGTGGCGCGTTCGCCATTGGCGCAAACCAAATCACCGGCCAGGGTCGGTAGTCGCTTTCGATTCAATCAACATGCGCGACAGGGTACCAAGCGCATCAGCGCGGCTCTTCGACTGCGTATCCTCTCGCTTGCAGCTTCGCCAGATAAACGTATTGATTCAACGCAAGTCCGATCGGCAGCAGGGCTACGGTCGACTGGAGGCCCTGGCTTGGCGCTGCGATAGACTTGCCTGCTTGCGAGTACGAACTGAACAGTCCGTCCCAGGCTTTTCCGCATGACACGCCCGCCTTCATCTCCCGAAAACCCCAACCTCCCACGCCTCTCCAAACGCATGGGCGAACTCGGCCTGTGCTCACGGCGCGAGGCGGATCGCTGGATCGAAAGCGGCTGGGTGAAAGTGGACGGCAAGGTCGTCGACACTCTCGGCGTGCGGGTGTCACCCGACGCGCGCATCGAAGTCGATCGGGCCGCACGCGAACACCAGAGCGGGCAGGTCACCATCCTGCTGCACAAGCCGGTGGGTTATGTCTCCGGACAGGCCGAAGATGGCTACGAACCCGCCATCGTGCTGATCCGCCGGGAGAATCACTGGGCCGCGGACCCCTCGCCAATTCAGTTCCAGCAAGAACATCTGCGTGCGCTCGCGCCGGCCGGCCGACTCGACATCGACTCAACCGGTTTGCTGGTGCTCACCCAGGATGGACGTGTCGCGAAGCAGCTGATCGGCGAGAACTCTCTGGTCGAGAAGGAATACCTCGTGCGGGTCGAAGGCAACCTCACTCCCGAAGGCATGAAGCGCCTGCAGTACGGCCTTACGCTCGATGGCGTGAAGCTGAAGCCCGCACTGGTGTCATGGCAGAACGAACACCAGTTGCGCTTCGTATTGCGCCAGGGTCGCAAGCGCCAGATCCGCCGCATGTGCGAACTCGTCGGCCTGTTCGTGACCGCGTTGAAGCGAGTCCGCACCGGCAACATCCCGTTGGCAGGATTGCCGGTGGGCAAGTGGCGCTACCTGGGGCCCGACGAGAAGTTCTGAGCCGCGCTAACTCTGTGCCGCCAGTCGCCAGAGCGAGGTGATCTCGGCCGCACGCGCGAGATGCAACACATCCGTTTTGTCAGTGGCCTTCGGATGTCGGGGCGACACATCGTTTCGGCCCACAACGCGCAATCCCGCAGCTTCGAACTCTTCGAGCAACTGCGCGCGGGTCCTCAAGCCAAGATGCTCGGCGAGGTCGGAGAGGATCAACCACCCCTCACCGCCTGTTGTCAGATGGCCTGACAACGCCTGGAGAAATCCGCGCAGCATCCGGCTTTCGGGATCGTAGATTCCGTTTTCCATGGGCGAGCTCGGCCGCGCGGGAATCCACGGCGGGTTGCAGATCACGAGCGCCGCACGACCTTCGGGAAAGAGGTCCGCCTGCACGACCTCTACGCGGTCCGATAGTCCGAGCAGGCGAACGTTCTCTCGCGCGCACGCCAGCGCGCGTGAATCGAGATCCGTTGCGACCACGCGTCCGATGCCGCGCCTGGCAAGGACGGCCGCGAGCACACCGGTGCCGGTGCCGATATCGAAAGCCACATTTTCCGATGCGCAGGCAGCCGGCAGAGGCGTAGTGCCGACGAGGTCCACGTATTCACGGCGGATCGGCGCGAACACGCCGAAGTGCGGATGAATCCGTCCGCCTGCTTCCGGAATCTCGATGCCTTTCGTCCGCCATTCATGTGCGCCGATCACACCTAACAACGCCCGCAACGATGTGACTGATGCAGTCGACGCGGGACCGAAGGCCTCCGCGCAGGCTTGCCGGATATCTGGCGCCCGCCGCAACGGGATCGAGTAGTCGTCGTTGAGCGGGATCAGCAACGCGTTGAGCGTGCGGGCGCGTTGCGACCTCGCTTGTCGGTAGAGATGAAATGCTGCGGCCGAATCGACCATCGGAATTCCGGCCGGTGAATTCGCAAACGAAGTCGCGGCTGAAGTTCGCAATCTGCGCTGGCGCCGATCCGCGCGTTTCCCCAACGCACTCAACATCTGGCGCGCCTCTTGAAAGTCGCCGCGCCACAGAATCGCGGTCCCCTGACACGCGAGACCGTAGGCCTCGTCCGTGGTCATTTTTCCGTCAGCAACGACGACGCGCGTGGCCGGCGGCGCGTCGCTATGAGAGCGCCACGGTGCGTCGCATGATTTGCCGTCTTCGAGCCATTGAATGATCGGCGTAGCGCCTGGGCCAGTCAGAGTGATCACTTCAGCAGCGGGTGATCGCTCGGTAGCTGCTTCGAATACCAGATGGCCAGCTTGTGCCGCATGGTGTTCTCCGCGACCTGGTCTTCGGGCAGCGGCTGTATCTTTTTGTCGTGCACCAGAAGCCGGTACACATAAAGCAATTTCTCGCTCGCGGAGTCGTTCGGCTCGAATTCAACGGCGCCGCGCTCTTGGGCGTATTTCATCGCCGCGAGCAGGCCCGCCTTGAACAACTCGGCTTCGTGTTTCAGTTTTTTCATTTGGCCGGGTTCACGCGCTTTTCTGAAGTGTGCCCGCGCCGTCCGCCGCGCGCCCGAACAGATCCGGCTGCGTGGACTCGAGCGCCAGCAGCTTCGCCTTGTTTTCCAGACCACCGCCGAAACCCGTCAGCGTGCCATTCGATCCAATCACGCGGTGACAAGGCGCGACGATCGAGATCGGGTTTCTGCTGTTGGCGGCGCCGACGGCGCGCACTGCCTTCGGTTGTCCGATGAGCGCCGCCATTTGTGCATACGTCCGCGTCTGACCATACGGAATTGTCAACAGCGCTGTCCACGCGCGCAGCTGGAAATCCGTGCCGTGAAAGTCCAGCGTCAGCTGGAATTCGCGGCGTTCGCCGTCGAAATATTCGCGCAACTGGCGTTCGGTTTCCGTCAGTGTCGGGTGCGTGCCCGGCTCGATGACCGCGCCGGATCGAAGGTGAAGACCCGGATCGTCGCGCCACAGGATAGCGGCGAGCCCGGCATCACTCGCAAACAGCCGCAGATCTCCGACCGGCGATTCGATCGTCCTTCGAACGTAAAGATGTGGGGTAGCGCCTGGCATTGGGAGCAAGAGCATACACGCGCGGGTTTTCCCGTGAAAATCCCGGCTGATCGTCGAGCCCGGAAATAAGGTTCACGCCTTTCCGGGTGGCCCTGGCTTGGGCTTGGGCTTTTTCTTTTCGTCGTCGTCGCGCTTTTTGTCCTCCGGCTCGTTCGGGTCGACATCCCGCAAAGTCTTCTTCACATTCCGCAACGTGATCGAACCTTCGAGCGAACGCGCGAAAGCGCTGATGAAGGCGTTACGCAACACACTCGCGATGGTCGCGAACAGGTTCGTGTCCGGATCCTTGAGGGTCCCGCTGAACGGGATCCGCGCCGCCACCTGGTCGGCATCGGGGTTCTCGAGCACGTTGGCCGCGAAATCCAGAAATCCTTCCCACAATCGCTTGAGCGCACTCTCCTCCTGTTCCCCCGAGCGATAGATGTCGACGTCCTCGAGAATCGGTTTCGCGTAGCCGGTGAACTTTCCGTCGGCCGCGGCGAGTTCCATGTAGAGCTCGAACTTTCCCGCCTCGGCGTCAGCCTTGATGTATTCGCGCAGCCACGGGTTCACCGCCGGAAGGTTCACTTTCTTCACTTCCATGTTCACATCGAATGTCGGCTGTGCCGCGAACGCATTGACGCTGCCATCGACCTTCGCCGGAGCGCCATCGAGCACCTCGGCATCGACGTGGAAGTCCGCGAAGGTTTCCTTGCCCGAATCGATGACGTTGGTGAGATTGGAGACGCGGCCGCTGACCTTGTTAGCGGTGATGGCATCGCCGGTGCTGATGCCAGGGGCGAGGAAACGCACGGTGCCGTTGTTCACCTTGATTGTGTTGAAACGAAAGGGAAACAGTTCTTCCAGGCGCGCGTTCCAGTTTTCTTCCTTGCCGAGCTGCGTGTCGGCGTCCGACTTGCCCCGCACCAGGTTCAGTTCCGGACTGTCGAATGTGGCCTCGGAGACAATCGAGCCGCGGAACAGGCTTCGCCATTCGACCGACAAATCGATGCGCCGCGACTGAAAAAACGGCACCGGCCGCGAGGCGCCGGTCTTCACGATGGTGAGGTCATCGATGCTATACGCACCGCGCCAGAGATGAATGTCGATGTCGCCAACGTGACCGTCATACGAATCGAGCGCCGCGAGTTTGCGGTTGGCGAAGTCTTCGACGACGAACGGCAACGCGATCCGCGCCGCCACCAGAACGGCGACGATTGCCACAATCCCGATCAGAACCTTGCGTTTTCTGGCCATTGCGAAAGCCCCAAAAAAAGGAAGCCGCACGCGGCGGCCTCCCGTGTGAAGCCAGGTTCGCGCCGTAAAGCGCCTGTTGGGTTCACGGCCTCACTGTGCCCACTTGCCGGGCGTGACCACAGCGGCGAACTGCCTTAGATTGCGTAACCGTTTTCCTACGGGCGGGAGAAGCATGAGAAATCAAAGTGCCAGCGCATTTATTGCGCTGCTGATCGCATTCGGCGGCATCGCAAAGTCGGCGGACACCGATTGGCCGGCATACGGCGGCGATGCGTCCAAGACTCGCCACTCCCCGCTGACGCAGATCGACCGCGGCAACGTCAAACAACTCACCCTCGCCTGGCGCTACGACACCGGCGAAAAAGGCGACACCCAGACCCAACCCATCGTGGTCGGGCGCGTGTTGTTCGGCTACACGCCCTCGCACAAAGCGTTCGCGCTTGACGCGGTGACGGGCAAACAACTCTGGGTGTTCGATTCAGGCATTGCGGGCGTCGGCGCCAATCGCGGCCTGATGTACTGGCCGGGTCAGTCAGCCGGTGGCAAAGGTTCGCGGGTGTTCGCGGCGGTCGACAATTTCATCTACGCGCTCGATGCGGCCAGCGGCAAAACCATTGCGAGCTTTGGGAAGGACGGCCGCATCGATCTGCGCGAAAATCTCGGCCGCGATCCCGCCTTGCAGTCGGTGCGCCTCACGAGTCCCGGGGTCATCTTCCGGGACCTCATGATCGTCGGCGGGCGCGTCGGCGAAAACCTGCCCGCCTCTCCCGGCTACGTGCGGGCGTACGACGTGAACACCGGCGCGCTGCGCTGGACCTTCCGCACCATTCCGCAACCGGGGGAGCCGGGCTACGACACGTGGCCCAAAGACGCGTGGCAATACACCGGCGGCGCCAACAGCTGGCCAGGCATGACGCTCGATGCGAAACGTGGCGTGGTGTTCGTTCCCACCGGCTCCGCGGCCGCGGATTTTTACGGCGGCAATCGCCTGGGCGACAACCTCTACGCGAACTGCCTGCTCGCGCTCGACGCCGCCACCGGAAAACTGCGCTGGCATTTTCAGTTCGTGAAACACGATGTGCTCGATCGCGACCTGCCCACCGCGCCGACGCTGGTCACGCTGCGGCTCAAGGGCAAACGTGTCGATGCGCTGGTGCAGACCACCAAGCAGGGCTTCGTCTTCGTGCTGGACCGGGATACCGGCAAGCCCGTGTTCCCCCTGGAAGAAGTGGCCGCGGCGGCCTCCGATGTTCCCGGTGAAGTTTCGCGCCTTACCTATCTACGTCCGACAATTCCTGCTCCGTACGCCCGCCAACGCCTGACCGCCAACGACCTGACCACGCGCTCGGCGGATGCAAATAGCTGGGCACGCGCGCAATTCGCACAGGTCGCGAGTGATGGCCCGTTCAAGCCCCTGAGCGTCGGCATCGATACGACTATCTACCCGGGTTTCGACGGCGGCGCCGAATGGGGCGGACCTGCCTACGACCCCGAGACCGGCTTGTTGTACGTCAATGCCAACGAGATGGCCTGGCTCGGCTCGCTCGCGCCGAACGACAAAGGGCGCAGCAGCGGCAAGTCCATCTACCTGCGCGACTGTGCCGCATGCCACGGCGACAATGGCCAGGGTTCGCCGCCGCAATTCCCCTCACTCGCCAACATCGGCAACCGGATGCCGGCCATGATGTTCGCCGAACGCGTTCGCAAGGGTGGCGGCCGCATGCCGGCTTTCCCCAACCTGCAGGACGAAGCCGTGCACGCGATCATTGAATTCCTGACGAACGGCGCGGACATTCCGGCCGGGGTGACCGACCTGTCGCCCGCCAACCAGGCGTACCGCTTCACTGGTTACCGGCGCTGGCTGGATCCGCAGGGTTATCCGGCGGTGGCCATGCCCTGGGGCACGTTGAACGCAATCGAGCTCGCGACCGGAAAATATGTCTGGCGCATTCCGTTCGGTGAATTTCCCGAACTCGCCGCCAGCGGACTAAAGGACACCGGCAGCGAAAACTACGGCGGCCCGCTCGTGACCGGAGGCGGCCTGCTGTTCATCGGCGCGACGATTCACGATCGCAAATTCCGCGCGTTCGACAAACTCGATGGCAAATTGCTGTGGGAAGCTACGCTGCCATTTTCCGCGGATGCGACGCCCATCACCTACCAGATCGACGGGCGCCAGTTCGTCGCGATCTTCGCCAGTGGTGGCAAGGAGCGCCCCGGTTCGGGCGGTGGCGTTTATCTCGCCTTTTCGTTGCCGGCCCATTGATCGGCCCGGCGGTACCCGCTCATGCGCATGTTGAGCTTGAGCAGCAGCGCAACGCGCGGGCCCGGCGAGTCGCCTAACAACAAAGCGGCGGTTTCGAGCAGCCGGCCGCGGCTGCAACCCGGCCCAATCTGCCGCGCGCCAGGGCGGCGTGATCTGCATCCTGTCCGGCGTGCCAACCACGGGATGTAGTTAGCTCATGGTCATTGTCGTACGCACTCTGTCCGAACGTGTCTTCGAAATCGACCGCGAGCAGATCGTCAGCGGCAAGTTGCCGAAAGATGCCGCCATCCTGACCGATCTGCGCGATCAGTTCGAAGCGGACGCGGAGTAGCGAGGCGGCGTCAGCCGCGCGGCAGGAAGTCGATCGACACCGAGTTGATGCAATAACGCAGGCCGGTCGGTTTCGGCCCGTCTTCGAACACGTGTCCCAGGTGACCGTCGCAACGCGCGCAGTGCACCTCGATACCGAACATGCGGCTGCCACCCGGCGACTCCGCGACGTTCACCTTCGACAACGGCCGCCAGAAACTCGGCCAGCCCGTGCCCGAATCGAACTTGTGCTTGGCATCGAACAATGTGGTCGCGCAGCAGATGCAACGATAGGTCCCATCGGCGTGGTTGTCGTTGTATTTGCCCGTGAACGGACGCTCGGTCCCGGACTTGCGGGCCACCTGGAACGCCAAATCGGACAGTTGTTTGCGCCACTCGTCATCACTCTTCACCACGCGCAACACCGTCGCCGACCCGGCGCTGACACCCGCCGCGGAGAAGTTCTCGATCAACACCTCTGGCGACGGCGGCGCCTTCTTGTCGGCCGCCCGCGCGCATGCCACCGTGCTCAACACCACCGGTGCAGCCAGCGCTCCTAACAAGAATCCGCGCCTTGAACCGTTGAAATCCTGCATGCCCGTCTCCTCGCGTTATCAGCCGAAGGTGAAAGAATAGACGTCGACGCCTGGGTCGACGAACTCGATGGTGAATTCGTGCTCCTGCACACCGCCCTGCTGGCGGATCAGCTGGTACAGACGATGCTCGCGCACCGAACCTGCGCCGCTCGGGTCGATATCCGTGCCGTGATCGCCGCCCGGCGGTTTGCCGTCGAGCAATACCCGAAAACGCACCGGCGCTCCGTTCACACCCGGACCCAGTACCAGGTGCAGGTCGCGCGCCTTGAAACGAAAGGCGATGCGCCCGGGTGCCGCTTCGAGCTGCGCTTTTTCACGCGTCACACGCCAGCGCCCGGCCAGCGCCCACTCGTTGAGCGCCAGTGATTTCGGCAGTCGATAGTCGTTGCTCGAGTCGCGCGCGAAGGAACCCGGCGATTTGAAATTGGCGCCGCGCGCAAAGCCCAGCCAGGTCTCGTGCGACCTGACGTTCGCCGCATCGGAAGCGGCACCGACACCCTCATCCGTGGCCGCATCGATCGGCGGCGGCAGATTTTTGGCGCCCGCCTCGGTCAGGAGCGCACGTATGGTTTGTTCAGACTCCGTGTACTTGCCTTCGCCGTAGTGATGGCCGCGGATCTTCCCGGTGGCGTCGATGAAATAGTGCGCGGGCCAGAAGCGATTGTTGTACGCCTTCCAGATCGCGAAATCGTTGTCGAGCACGACTGGATATTCGATGTCGAACTTCCCGATCGCCATGCGTACGTTGTCGGCATCTTTTTCGAAACCGAACTCCGGCGAGTGCGCGCCGATGATCACCAGTCCCGCGTCCCGGTAGTGCGAATACCAGGCGTTGATGAATGGCATCGCGCGCAGGCAGTTGATGCAGGAGTAGGTCCAGAAATCGACCACCACCACCTTGCCGCGCAAATCGGCGCGCGTCAGCGGCATGGAGTTGAGCCAGGTCGAACCGCTCGCGAACTCAGGCATGTCGCCGTCGGCGGGCGCATTTGGCGGCGCCACCGGCGGCGTAACGATCGCGGGCTTGTCAGGCGCCCCGCAGCCAGGCGCGAACCCGGCGGTCACCAGCACCGCGACCGCCAGAGCGCGCTGAACGATTGACGACATTACTTCGCGCTGGCAACCGTGACGGCGCGCGCGGCGTACAACGTGGGAAGCAGACGCTCGAAGTTTCGAACCTTCGGCAGGTCGTTGTAGACGATGTATCCATGCGTCGGGTGGTTGATCAGGAAATCCTGGTGGTACGCCTCGGCGGCGTAAAACCCTTTGAGCGGATCGACCTTCGTGACGATCGCGTCCGGATACACCTTGGCCGTGCTCAATTGTGCGATGTAGGCCTGCGCAATCTTCTTCTGGCCTTCATTGGCGTAGAAAATCGCCGAGCGGTACTGAGTGCCGCTATCCGGGCCCTGCCGGTTGAGCTGCGTCGGATCGTGCGCGACCGAGAAAAACACCTGCAGGATCTGACCATAAGTGACCTTCGCCGGGTCGTACACGATCTGCACGGATTCCGCGTGGCCGGTGTCGCCACCACCCACCGTCTGGTAGTCAGCATCGTCACGCGCGCCGCCGGAATATCCGGACAAAACGTTCCTGACACCGACCAGATGTTGATAAACACCCTGCACGCCCCAGAAGCACCCGCCAGCGATGACCGCCGTCTGCAGGTTGCCCGCGGCGGGTTTGTCATCCACCAGCGGCGTTGGAATCTTGACCGCCGCTTCGCCGGCCTGCACGCAGCTGCTCGCAGCCGCGCAGAGCAGCAATACCAGAAGTGTCTGCTTCATCATTCCTCCTTCAAACTGTATACGCAGGAGACCTGCCAATCCGATGGATTATTTCACGGCGTATGTCGCGCCCTTTCGCTCAAGACCCGTATGTGAACTCGAAATTCACGGTTGTTCTCAAGCGCCACAAACGCCGGATAGGCGTTGCGCAACAACTCCTCGCACTGGGTCAGAGTTCTATGTCGGTGGCGAGCACGATCACGCCGCGCGTCGGCATGCGGAAGAACTCGGCGGCTTGTGCGCTGCGGCGTTGCAAAAACGCAAAAGCACGCGCCTTTATGCCCGCAATTCCGGGCCTCGGTCGCGCGCGAACCAGGTGCCACCCCAGAAAAAACGAGGAGTCCTCGGCGAAAACCGTGAGCCCCTGGCGCCGCGCGTTGCGCAATGTCTCGCCGACGTCCGGTGTCTCCATGAAGCCGAACCGCGCACGTACGTCGTACACACCCGGGTACAACTCCTGGACGATCACGCGGCACAGCGGATCGATGCGTGGCACGCGCTGGATCTCGATGTGCAGGATGACTATTTGTTCGTGATGCACCTTGTTGTGCTCGAGATTGCGCAGCAGCGCCGTCGGCACGAACCCCGACTGGCTGACGAGAAAAACCGCGGTGCCGGGCACCTTGGCGGTCGGCGCGAGCAGTTCCGGCAGCTTCTTCACCAGTACGGCTCGATACTCGAGCTCGGCCCGCAACTTCTGCCGACCGTCTCGCCAGGTGACGAAGATTGCGAACATGATGCCCGCCAGCGTCAGTGGCACCCACCCGCCGCTCGCGATCTTGGTGACGTTGCCCGCGACGAACGCGAGGTCGACCAGCAGCATCAGGCCGAACAACACGCCGATTCGCCACCACGGCCAGTTCCAGAGAGACTTCGCGACCAGCGCGCCTAGCAAGGTCGTTATGAGCATGGTCCCGACAACGGATGCGCCATACGCGCTGCTCAAGGCGCTCGAGCTGCCGAAACCGAGGACGAACAACACCACCGCGATCAGCATGAACAGGTTGGCGGCCGGAACGTAGATCTGACCGTGGGCGGCTTCGGATGTCTGCAATACGCGCACCCGCGGCAGCAGATCGAGCTGCACCGCCTCGCGTGTGACCGAAAATGCCCCGGAGATGGTGGCCTGCGACGCGATGACCGTTGCCGCGGTCGACAACACCACCAATGCAGGCAGCAATGCCTGCGGCGCCAACGCGTAGAACGGATTTGCGATCGGCCCTGTGGCCTGCATCAACAACGCGCCCTGCCCGAAATAGTTGAGCAACAACGCCGGCCAGACCAGCACCAGCCAGGCGAGTTGCACCGGTCTGCGGCCGAAATGGCCCATGTCCGCATACAGCGCTTCGGCGCCCGTGACCGCCAGGAACACGGCGCCCAGTATCACCAGCGACAAGCCCGGGTGGCTGCCTAACAACCGCAACGCATACCAGGGATTGATCGCCGCGAGCACGGACGGTGCCTGCAGGATTTCGATCGAGCCCATCACCGCGAGAGCCACGAACCACAGGATCATGATCGGCCCGAACAATTTGCCGACGCGCGCGGTGCCACGACGCTGGATCGCGAACAACACGACGATGACCGCGACGGTGAGCGGCAGCACCGCACGTTCGAAGCCGGGATCCAGCATGGTCATGCCTTCGATCGCGCTCAACACCGAGATGGCGGGCGTGATCAGCGCATCGCAATAGAACAGCGCCGCGCCGAGCACGCCCAGCGCCACCGCGCGACGCGCCCACGGATCCACATTGCCGAAACGCTGCTGCACCAGCGCGACCAACGAGAGGATGCCGCCTTCGCCATGATTGTCGGCGCGCATGATGACCGCCAGGTACTTGACGGTGACGACGATCGCGAGACTCCAGAAAATCAGCGAGAGCAGACCTAACACGACCGCTTTGTCACCGGGGAGAAAACCCGCGACGCCAAGGGACTCCTTCAACGCGTAGAGGGGGCTTGTGCCAATGTCGCCGAAGACGACGCCGATGGCGCCGATGACCGCGGGACGGAGAGCCTGCTGGGATTTCATGAAGGACCTGAAAAACGAGGGGTGAATTTTAAGCCTTGTCGGCGGGGATCGGCTGACTGGAGCGGATTTTTTTCGGTGCCCTCGCGCGTATGCCCGCGGAATTGCGCGAAACTTCGCTCATTACACGGCTCGCAACCGGTTTCGTGCTTGCATTGTTGTTCGGTTTGCTGGCGAGCGCCGTGCGCATCTCGCCGATCGTGGGTCATCTGGTCGCCGGGATCGCGGTGGGCCCATTCACACCCTGCTTCGTCGCCGATTCGGGCCTGGCGGGACAACTCGCCGAAATCGGCGTGATCCTGCTGATGTTCGGCATCGTCGAGGACCTCGCGAGCGCCCGCTGAACCCCGCAGGCACCTGAGCGCGACGCGGGTGTTTTTCGGTACTCTCGCGCGCATGCCGTCCACTCCTCACATGGCTGCCTGATGCTCAGCACGGCCGAACTCGAAGCGCTCTCGTTGAGTCTGTCCATCGCCGCGCGCAGCGTGGCGTTCAATCTGCCATTCGCCGTGCTGGTGGCATGGCTGCTGACACGCACGCGTTTTGCCGGCCGCACCCTATTCGACGCCTTCGTGCATCTGCCGCTGGTCTTGCCGCCGGTCGTCGTGGGCTATCTACTGCTGGTGCTGTTCGGCATTCGCGGACCGCTGGGCGGCTGGTTGCACGAACACTTGGGGATCCAGCTCGCATTCACCAGCACCGGCGCCGCGCTCGCCACCGCCGTCATGTCGTTTCCACTGGTGGTGCGATCGATCCGCATCTCGCTCGACAACGTCGATCGCGGCCTGGAAGACGCCGCCCACACGCTGGGCGCCGGCGCGGGCGACCGTTTCTTCTCCATCACCCTGCCGCTGATCGCGCCGGGTGTATTGGCAGGCGCGGTCACCGCGTTCGCCGCGGGCCTCGGCGAATTCGGCGCGGTGATCACCTTCGCGTCCAACATTCCGGGCGAGACGCGCACCTTGCCGCTGGCGTTGTACACGGCGCTGCAGACCCCGAATGGAGACGGCATGGCGGCGCGCCTCGCGCTGATTTCGTTCTCGCTGGGACTCGCCGGCCTGCTCGTCTCCGAATTCCTGGCGCGCAAGCTGCGTTTCGTGATGGGCCGCTGATGTTGCTGGTCCAACTTCGCAAGCGCCGTGGCGACTTCTCGCTCGACGTCAACTTCAGCGCGCCGACACCGGGCGTCACCGCTTTGTTCGGCCGATCGGGATGCGGGAAGTCGACACTCATCTCGCTGATCGCCGGCTTACTGGCGCCGGACTGCGGCCGCGTGCTGATCGGCGACGACGTCCTGTATGACAGCGAACGGCATTTCTCGCTCGACGCCCGCCATCGCCGCATCGGCGTGGTGTTCCAGGACGCGCGCCTGTTCCCGCATCTGTCGGTGCTCGGCAATCTCAAGTACGGCGCGCAGCGCGTTCCGCGCGGCACTCCACATCGCATCGCTTTTGACGACGTGGTGAGTTTGCTGGCCCTCGGCAAACTGCTCGAGCGCCGGCCCCGGCTCTTGTCGGGCGGCGAGCAACAAAGGGTTGCGCTGGGCCGCGCGCTGTTGTCGCAACCGCGGCTGATGCTGCTCGATGAGCCGCTGGCCTCGCTCGATCTGGCGCGGCGTGAAGAGGTGCTGCCCTACCTCGAGCGGCTGCGCGACACGCTCGCAATCCCTCTCGTGTACGTGAGCCACCAGTTCGATGAAGTACTGCGCCTTGCCACGCGGGTCGCATTGCTGGACGCGGGACGCGTGGTGGCCGACGGTGACATTGCGACCGTGAGCCGTGATCCCGCGTTACGCGCGATCGTCGGCCCTGACGCCGTCGGCGCGGTGTTGTCCGGCAGCGTCGAACGAGTAGCTCCTGCGGGCCTGGCGCAACTGCGCGTCGGCGATGCCACGCTGAGCGTGGAATTCGACGGCGCCGCCGTCGGTCAGCGGATCCAGATCCAGGTGCTGGCGCGCGACGTCATCGTCGCGACCGAGCCGCCGCGTGGGCTGTCGGTGCGCAACGTGGTGGCGGCGCGCATCGTGTCGGTCACACCCGATGTCGGCAGCGCCGTGCTGGTCGAACTCGATATCGGCAGGACCGCGACCTTGCTCGCGCGCATCACGCTGCGTGCATCGCAGGAGCTGTCGCTAGGTCCTGACAAACAGGTTTGGGCGCTCATAAAGTCCGTCTCCCTGCGAGGGCACGTATTCAGTACGCCAGCGCGTTGACGAAGAGGCGCTGGATAGCGAGCCCCTCGACGGTTACGAAGGCCAGGGCCGCGAGGCCGAAACCGAGGAAGGAAACGAGGCGTTGGGAAATCATGATTGCCGACTCCAGTCGTAAGTAGATGGAGCGGAATGTTGAACCTCGCGGCCCGCGGCAACAAACGCGAGCCCTGAACGCGGCATCAGAAAGACTAATGCGAACCCGGCTCGTCTAACTCTTCTTGGGTATGGCTTTCACGACGCGCTTCGTGAATAAATCGTGCGGCCTCGGGAAGGCCTTCGCGCTGTCGAACAGCCAGTCGCGGAATCGCTTGACCTTCGGCATCACGAGATAGGGCTCGGGGCAGACGAAGAAATAGGAAAACCGGAACGGCAATAACGCGTCTCCTGCCAGCACCACCCGCCCCTGCTCGAGCGACCGCTCCACCAGCGACCAGCGCGCCAGCGCAAAGCCAATGCCTTCCTCGGCCGCTGCGATCACACCGGCCGAATCGTCGATGATCGGCGCGCGCGCCAACCACTGGCCTTCCTGCCCCTTTTCGATCCACGCCTGCCACGGCTCGTCGACGCTGCCTAACAATGGGAAATTCTGCAGGTCCTGACCGCGCGGCACCGGTCCGTATTTCGCGAGCAAACCCGGCGAGGCGATCGGGATCACCCACTCGTCGAGCAGCTTCTCCACGTGCAGGCCAGGCCACTTGCCGAGACCCATGCGAATCGCGACGTGCATTTCCGAACGCGAGAAATCGACCGGGTCACGGCCCGTGTGGAAACGCAGCTCCACGCCGGTATCGAGAGAATTGAACGTGCTGATGCGCGGCAGCAGCCAGCGCTGCAGGAACGACGACAGCAAAGTGACCTGCAGTGGTCCTTCGGCGCGGTGCTGCTTGAGGTGCTGCATCGAGGATTCCAGTTCGTCGAGCCCGCGGCGTACGCCGGGCAACAGTTGCTGGCCTTCGGCCGTCAATTCGATGCGCCTTCCGGCGCGCTTGAACAGCTGCACCTGGAGGTAATCCTCGAGCGATTTGACCTGCTGGCTGACCGCCGCCGGGGTCACGTGCAGGGCTTCCGCGGCGTCCGCGAACGACAGGCGCGAAGCCACGGCCTCGAAGACCCGCAGTGCATTCAGCGGCAACCGTGCATAGGCGGTGGTCACGTCAGTTTTCCTTATGCGCGCTTCAGCAAGCGCGTTTGTTCGGGTCGGAACTGTAGCGCAGATTGCACCCACCGGACCTCTACCGAAGGGAGTAAAGATGAACACGCACAACCACATACCCGATACCGTCGCGGCCAGCCTCGACGCACGCCTGGCGCCGTTTCACCGCTCGGTGAGCCGTTCGCCCGAGGTCCTCGATGTCGAGACCTCTCGGGCGGTGGCGCCGCGCGACGACCGCAGACTGCATCTCAAGCTGGTCAACGATCTCAAACTACTGTTCGCCGCGCTGGTCGCGGGCGGCAGCGTCGTCCCGCTCGGGGACAACCGTCACGCCGCCAAGCTGCTGTCGAGTTATGCCGCGAGCCTGCGCGACCATTGAGATCGACGAATCGGCGTCGCGCAGCTTTTCGTTCATATCGCCATAACCAAATCCTCATGCATCGTAACCAGCGCGTTACCGGGTCGCGACTGACGGCATAACCTCGAAATTCCTACGCTCTCCTGCGCCTTGTGGCACACACGATCAGGAGAACGAAGGTGAAAATCAGACGAGCAGCAGCGGGTGCGTCGATCGCGGCGCTGCTGCCTTTTGCGGGAGTGGCGTTGGCGCAGTCAGCGGGTTCGAGCGACGCGAACTCGGACCTGCGCCGCGAGATCGAAGACCAGAGACAGCGCCTCGCCGTACTCGAGCGAAAGCTCGAAATAAGCGATGAAGCCGCGAAGGCCGCCGCCGCCAGCGCACCGAAGGTCACCGCCAGCGCTTCGCGCTTCCAGATCGGCTCGGCGGATGGCGCGAATTTCGTTCGACTGCGCGGCACCCTGTTCGCGGACATTCGCGCCTTCGGCGGCGACTCCGCGCCCGAGACCGCCGATACTTTCCTGCTGCGCAGCGCGCGTCCGACCATCGAAGGAACGTTCGGAAACATCTACGATTTCAGGATCACGCCGGATTTCGGCAGCGGCCGCAGCACCATCGTCGATGCATACGCCGCCGCGCGTTTCAGGCCGGGCCTCGTAGTGACGGTCGGCAAGTTCAAGCCGTCCGTGGGTCTCGAGCGCCTGGCATCCGAACCCGACCTGCGATTCATGGAGCGCGGACTACCCACGCTCCTGGTGCCTAATCGGGATCTCGGCGTCCAGCTCTCCGGCGAATTCGCAGGCGGCGCGTTCGCCTACCAGGTCGGCTACTTCAACGGCGTGACCGACGGCCAGAGCAGCGACAACCTCGCGACACCCGACGTGGAGAGCGACACGGGCGGCGACTATGCGGCGCGCGTGTTCTTCCAGCCGTTCATCAACTCCGACAACTTCGGCCTGCGCGGCCTGGGGTTTGGCGTGGGCTCGACGTGGCAGGCCCTGGATGGCGCGGCGACCAACCCCTATCTGCCCGGTTATCGCTCCCAGGGCCAGCTCAGCGTTTTCAGCTATCGCGCGAACACCGCGACGGGTGCCACGCCTAACAACGCGACATTCTCGAACGGAGAACGCCTGCGCCTCGCGCCGCAGTTGTACTACTACCGCGGCAGCTTCGGCTTCCTCGGTGAATACACGCAGGTTAAACAGGATGTTTCGCGCACGTTGGGTGCCGTCACGCTTTCGGACACGTTGACCAACTCCGCGTGGCAGGGACAATTCTCGTGGTTTATCACGGGTGAGGAAGAAAGTTTCCGCGGGTTCACTCCGCAAACCACGTTCCAGCCAGGCAAGTCGGGCAGTGGCGCGTGGGAACTCGTGGCGCGCGTGCAGCAACTCGACGTCGACGACGCCGCGTTCGCGGGCGGCGCGAATTCCTTCGCGAATCCGCTCACCGCCGTTTCAAAGGTCACGGCCTACGGAGTCGGAGTGAACTGGTACCCCTGGAACACGGTGAAGTTCTCGCTCAATTACGACCTTTCGAGCTCCGAAGGCGGCGTCGCCACGGGCGATCGCGCCGATGAACGCGCGTTGTTCGGCCGCTTCGCAATCAACTACTGATGGCTTCGCCATCGACAACTGATCTGGAGTATTTGCACATGTCTCAAACTGTCTGGAAGCGCCGCCTGCTGCTCGCATTGACGGCCGCTGTATTCGTCGGCGGTGCCGGCGCCGAAGCCGCCAAGACGGTCGAGGTCACTCTCCTTAACGTATCCTACGACCCGACCCGCGAGTTGTACGTCGACTTCAACAAGGCGTTTGCCGAATACTGGAAGAAGAAGACGGGCGACACGGTGAAGATCAACCAGTCTCACGGCGGTTCAGGCCGACAGGCGCGTTCGGTGATCGATGGATTGAGCGCGGACGTGGTCACACTTGCGCTGGCTGCCGACGTCGACGCGATCGCGACGCAGGGCAAACTACTGCCGGTGAACTGGGAAGAACGGCTGCCGGATCATTCGGCGCCGTACACCTCGACCATTGTTTTCCTGGTCCGCAAGGGCAATCCCAAGGGCATCAAGGACTGGGGCGATCTCGCGCGGCCGGGCGTGTCGGTGATTACGCCGAACCCGAAGACCTCGGGTGGCGCTCGCTGGAACTACCTGGCCGCCTGGGCGTGGGCCAAGAAACAGCCCGGCGGCAGCGACAAAACCGCGCGTGAATTCATCACCAGGCTGTACAAAAACGTACCGGTACTCGACACCGGCGCGCGCGGCTCGACCACGACATTCGCCCAGCGCGGCATCGGCGACGTGGCGATCTCGTGGGAAAACGAGGCCTGGCTCGCCACCAGGGAACTCGGTCCCGACAAGTTCGAGATCGTGATCCCGACCATCAGCATCCTAGCGGAACCCTCAGTGGCGGTCGTAGACAAGGTGGTGCTGCGCCGTGGCACGCGCACCGTCGCCGAGGAATACCTCAAGTACCTGTATACGCCAGAAGGCCAGGAAATCGCGGCGCGCAATTACTACCGCCCGCGTAATGCGGAGGTCGCCGCGAGACACGCCGAGCTGTTCCCCAAGCTCGAGTTCGTGACAATCAAGGATTTCGGCGGCTGGGCCAAGGCGCAGAAGGAACACTTCGGCGATGGCGGGGTGTTCGACAAGATCTACGCCGAGTAAGACATCTAACGGCAAACAATACTCGGATAGGCATTAGTTAGTTCGTGCGCGGCCGGTGGCCGCGTACGCTTCAGACCAGGCCGCGGGAAAAGTGTGTGATGAGAGTTGCTCCCTCGACGATCTTCCACATGCATACGACCCGGGCGTGGTTCCGCCGCGCGTGTTGCTGCGCAGGTTCATGTACGACTTCCTGCAGATGCTCGCGCCGCGTCTCACGCAACGCCAGGTGCTCGGCGCAGAAAACGCCTGGAACCAAGAGGCGGTCGATCGGGAGTTCGCGGGAATCAAGATCCCGTTCCTCAGATGAGAGGGCGCTCGATCTCCACGGTCACGTGCGCCAGTTCTTCGTGCACACACAGCTGACGGCGAAAATATTCGCCGTCCTTGTCAGATGACGTCGTCAGGCTGAGCACGACTGCGTACTTCGCGCGCCCGACCCGCCAGACGTGCAGATCGGTGATGCGCGCGGGTACCTCGCCCTTTTCGATCACTTCACGCACCTCGGCGACCACCGGCGCATCCATTTCAGCGTCGAGCAGGATGCGCCCCGAGTCGCGCAGCAGTCCCCACGCCCACACCGAAACCAGCGCCGCCCCGACCAGCCCCATCAGCGGATCGAGCCATCCCAGGCCCAACAACAAACCACCCGACAACGCGACGATGGCAAGCACGGAAGTCGCGGCGTCTGCCAGCACGTGGACGTAGGCCGCGCGCATGTTCATGTCGTCGTGCCCATGCGCGTGTGAATGGCCGTGTTCGTGCGAATGTGAATGATCGGGATCGCCCCGCAGCCAGAATGCGCACACGAGATTCACCGCGAGCCCAACTACCGCGATCACGATCGCCTCGCGATAGTGGATGGCCTGCGGGCTTGCCAACCGTTCGATCGACTGGAAGATCATCAGTGCGGCGACGCCCAGCAGGAAAATCGCGCTGGTATAGCCGCCGAGCACCTCGACCTTCCAGGTACCGAACGCGTAGGCGCGGTGCCGCGCATGGCGACGCGCATAAGAATAGGCAAAGACAGACAAGCCGAGCGCGAGCGTATGGGAACTCATGTGCCAACCGTCCGCCAGCACCGCCATCGAGTTGAACCACCAGCCGCCGGCGATCTCGACGACCATCATCACGGCGGTGAGCCAGAGTGCGCGGCGAATACCGCGCTCCGCCAGCGGATTGCCGGTATCGAAGCGCGGGATCTGGCAGTGGTGCGTCGGGTTTTCCGTATCGTCCGGTTTCATACTCCGGGAGGGTAAATTATCCGGCCCCCTGGCGCACGCGCTACGGCGCCATCTGTCCGCCTGCCCCGCGGATACAGGTTTCCGCTGAACCGCCCCCACGAGCGGCCGCGACCCTGCGCCGGTAGATAGTCCGTATTGCTTCGGCCCGTGGCTGCGGGCGCGCGACCGGGAGGCGGCCGCCGTGCCGGAGTTGCGCGAACACGCCGCTGCGCTGGCGAATCGGCTGACGGCGCGCGCGACCGCGACGCTGCCCGTTTCACGCTGATCTGCTAGTCTTCCGGCCCCCACGGGCAGCGGAAGTAAAGCCATGTCGAGAATCGCCACCGCACTACGGCTCGGCGCGCTGCTTGCGGCGCTCGCAGTCGTTGGCTGCGACAAGGGCCCGGAAAGCGAAGTCACGCTGCTCAACGTGTCGTACGACCCGACCCGCGAGTTGTACGAGGACGTCAACATCGCCTTTGCAAAGCAGTGGAAGCTCACCACCGGCCAGACCGTGCGCATCAGCCAGTCGCACGGCGGCTCCGGGCGACAGGCGCGCGCCGTCATCGACGGCTTGCCCGCCGACGTGGTGACACTCGCGCTGGCCGGCGATATCGATGCGATCGCCGAACAGGCCAAACTACTGCCGCTCAACTGGCAGCAACGCTTGCCGGACAACAGCACTCCTTACTACTCGACCATCGTGTTCCTGGTACGCGCCGGCAATCCAAAGAAAATCCGTGACTGGGGCGACCTCGTACGCCCGGACGTCCAGGTCATCACGCCGAATCCCAAGACCTCGGGCGGCGCGCGCTGGAACTACCTTGCCGCCTGGGCCTGGGCAGAACGCCAGCCCGGGGGCAGCGAGCAGAGTGCACAGGATTTCGTGCAGAAGATGTATGCGAACGTGCCGGTGCTCGACACCGGCGCGCGCGGCTCGCTGACGACTTTCGCCCAGCGTGATATCGGCGACGTGGCGGTCGCGTGGGAGAACGAGGCGCACCTCGCGCTGCTCGAGTTGTCGCATGGCAAGTTCGAGATGGTGGTTCCCTCGATCAGCGTGCTGGCGGAGCCGTCCGTTGCCGTGGTGGACAAAGTCGTCCTGCGACGCGGTACCCGCGCGCCGGCACAGGCTTACCTGGAATTTCTGTACACCCCCGAGGGCCAGGAAATCGCCGCACGCCATTTCTACCGGCCTCGTGATCCTGCGGTGGCGGCCAAGTACGCGGCGCAATTCGCCCAGGTCGAACTGGTCGGAATCGACCACTTCGGCGGCTGGAAAGTGGCACAGAAGACACATTTCGCGACCGGCGGAAAATTCGACGAGATCACCTCGTCTCGGGCCGCCGGAAAGTAGCTGGGGGAACGAGAACTGCCTGCTCGAAAAGCTGGCAGGCGCCTTTTCTATTCGACCACCAGCTTGTATCCAGAAGGCGCCGCCGTCTGCAGCAGTTGCGGTACCGACGGGTTCGACTCGACCTTGTGTCGCAGCCGATGCACCAGTTGCTTGAGCAACTGGCGGTCGCCGGAGCCGCGATGGCCCCATACCTGGACCAGCAACCGGTCGGAATTGACGACGCGGCCGGCCTGCGCCAGCAGCATCTGCATCAGTCGCAGTTCGAGCTTGGTGAGCGTGATCGGCTCGGCATTGCCGATCCTCACGGTGTACGCCTCGAGGTCGAGCGTGACGCGCCCTGCCGAAAGCGGCGCGTGACTGCGATCGGCGCTGGACCGACGCAGCAGCGCCTTGACGCGGGCTAACAAAGTCCTGGGACTGAATGGCTTGGTGAGGTAATCGTCGGCGCCGAGATCGAGTGCCTTGACCAGATCCTGTTCCTCGCCGCGCGCGGTCAGCATCATCACCGGCGTGTCGCCGCGCGCGCGGATCGCCGTGCACACTTCGAATCCCGAACTGCCCGGCATGTTGATGTCGAGAATCACCAGGTCCGGCGCTTCGGCCTCGTACAACGCGAGCGCGCCGGGTCCATCGCTGGCCTTGATCGCCAGATAGCCGGCATTCGACAGCGAATATGCCACCAGGCCCAACAAGTCGAGGTCGTCATCGGCAACGAGGATTTTCATCCGGCTTCCGGGGAGCCGGCGGGCAGAGCCAGCGTGAACCGCGTGAGGCCTTGCGGCGTGCGGGCTACCGTGATGTGGCCGCCATGGCGCTCGACGATCGAACGCGAAATCCATAAGCCCAGCCCGAGCCCGCCCGGCTCCGGCTCCTGCGTTCCGCCCCGCTTGAAGCGTTCGAAGATATTGGCCGCATCACCTTCGGCAATGCCGGGGCCCGAGTCTTCGACCCATGCGTTGATCGTGGCGCCATCACGCTGCGCTCCCACTCGCACGGCCGTGCCTTCTGGAGCAAATTTGCTGGCGTTGGCGATGAGATTGACGAATACCTGCGTCAGGCGGCTGGCATCACCCAACAACGAGAGGTCGGCGGGCACGTCGACTTCGAGTGGCTGGTCGCGCTGATGCAGCAGCGCCTCGACCAGGCCACGCGCGTCGTCGACGACATCCGCGAGCTCGATGCTCTGGCGCCGTACGTCGAGCTGGCCGGCCTCGATACGCACACTCTCGAGCAGATTATCGATGAGCCGCGTCAGCCGCAGCGTGCCGCGCTCCAGCGACAGCACCAGCTCCTCCAGTTTCTCGGGTGGGCTCGACTTCAGGCCATCGCGCAACAGTTCGATCGAGGCCAGTTGCGCCGCCAGCGGCGTGCGGAATTCATGGCCCACGTTGGCCAGCACTGTATCGCGCGCACGTCGCACACCTTCGAGCTCGGTCTCGTCGCGCAACACCTGCACCTGCAGGCCATTCACGATGCGCGAGCTGGTGATCACCGCCTGGCGGTTGCCCGCGCCTGTCTGCAGCTGTTCCACCGACTGCGCGCTGCCCGACTGACGTGCGCGCAGGATCGGGCAAGCGGTGGTCGCGCACGGCCGCGCGCCCGCGGGCGACCCGGGCGGGCCGCAGGGCTTGAGCACGTCGCCGCAGAACTTGCCGATCGCCTCGCCTGGTTCGATGCCTAACAACCGCGCCGCCTGCGGGTTGAGGTAACGGATGTTGCGCTCCTGGTCGACGGCGTAGACACCCTCAACCACGGCCTCCAGCACGACCTGCGCCTCGGCTTCGCGATGGCGCAGCTCCGAGTTGAGATCGACCAGGTTGCGGCGCATGTCGTCCATGGTGCGGGCCAGCTGCCCGATCTCGGCCGGCCCCGCGGTCGGAATCGAGGTCGCGAAGTCTCCCTGCCCGAGTCGTACGGCGGCGTCCGTGAGCGCTTCGGCCGGGCGCGTTACGCGCCAGCCCAACAACACGCCGGCGACCAGCGCGAGCACGGCCAGCAGGATCGCCGCGACGACCAGGCGCCACACCAGCGAACTGACCGCCCGGTCGGTTTCGGTGGACGACGAACTGGTTTCGATCAGCGCGATGCCTTCGCCGCTCGAGGAAAAAATCGGGAAGCTGGACGCGTACAACCCCAGCTTGTCGATGCGTTGCACGGCAAAGCGTCCGTCCGCCAGCGCCTGCGAATGCAACGAAGTGAATTCGTTCTCCGGCATCGCATTGAAGGCGCGGTAGTTGATCAGCCGCACCGGCATGCCATTGTGTTCGGTCAGCTTGGCGGCCAGCGATTCGCCGAGCACATGCACCACCAGCACGCTGAACGATGCGTATTGCGCCGGCAGCTTCGCGCCCGCGCCGACCACCGAATATTGAGTGCCGGGAGGTACCGCCATGAAACGCTCGCCCTGCTCCGACGCCACCGCGTACAGCTCGGGCCAGGGCAACGCGATGCCGCTGGCGGCGACAACCTGCGCCCCGTCGAACACCGCGCAGGCATCGAGCTCGGAGGTTTCACAGAAGCGGCGCAGGAATTGCGCCAGGCCTTGGCGGCCCGACTCCCCTAACAACCGCCGTAGCGGCGGACGTTCGGCCAGCACACGCGCATAGGTCAGCGTGTCCTCCGCCATCCGCGTGATTTCCTCGCGCGCGTTGGCGCCGGCGAGCTGCACATGGATCTTCTGCTGGCTGTCGGCGAGACCGCGCAGCATGTCGATGGCAAAGTAGGAGATGCCGGCCGCGACCAGTAGCACGATGGCCACGTTGCTGGCCGCGAGCCACCAACCGAGGCTGTTGCGTTTCATCGGCGCCGGTATCCCGCGCTGCGCTCTACCAGCGTCTTGATGATCAACGTGACGACCGCGAGCAACGACAACATCGAAGCCACCGCGAAAGCGCCGACGAAGTTGTATTCGTTGTAGAGGATTTCGATGTGCAGCGGCATCGTGGTGGTCATGCCACGGATGTTTCCGGAAACCACCGAGACGGCGCCGAACTCACCCATCGCCCGTGCGTTGCAAAGGATGACGCCGTAGACAAGACCCCAGCGGATGCGCGGCAGCGTAACACGGAAGAACGTCAACCAGCCGCCGGCGCCGAGCGTGATTGCGGCCTCTTCCTCGTCATTGCCCAACTGTTGCATCAACGGGATGAGTTCGCGCGCCACGTACGGGAACGTCACGAACATCGTGGCCAACACGATGCCCGGCAGCGCATAGACGATGCTGATCTCGTGCTGCTGCAGCCAGGCGCCAAACCAGCCATTCAGTCCAAACAGCAGCACGTAGACGAGTCCGGACACCACCGGCGACACCGCCAGCGGCAGATCTATCAGCGTGATGAAGAAGCTCTTGCCGCGGAATTCGAACTTGGCGATACACCATGCGGCCGTGACGCCGAACACCGTGTTGATCGGAACAACGATCGCCGCGGTCATAAGCGTGAGGCGAATGGCGGCGCGCGTATCGGGGTCGGCAAAACTCTGGAAGTACGCTGCCCAGCCTTTCTCCAGCGCCATCGCGAACACCGCCGCGAGCGGCGCCGCCAGCAACGCACCCAGGAACGTGAGTGAAATCGTGATCATCAGCCAGCGCACGAGCGTCGCGCGCCGGCTCGTATGACCCGGGCGGCTGGCGAGTTCGGCGGCGGCTTCGGCCGAAGAGGACGGGCCCGCCATCAGCGCGAGACCATCATTCGTTTGCGGCCCCACACCTGCAGCAGGTTGATGGCCAGCAACATCACGAACGAAATCGCCAGCATCACGCAACCCAATGCCGCGGCGCCGGCATAGTCGAATTCTTCGAGACGGATCACGATGAGCAGCGGCGTGATCTCGGTCTTCATCGGCATGTTGCCCGCGATGAAGATGACCGAGCCGTATTCACCCACGGCGCGCGCGAACGCCAGCGTGAAGCCGGTGAGCAGCGCGGGCAACACGGTCGGCACGATGATGCGGCGGAAGACATAGAAGCGGCCGGCGCCGAGCGTCTCGGCGGCGTCTTCGAGATCGCGTTGCACTTCCTGCAGCGCCGGCTGCACGGTACGCACGACGAACGGCATGCCGATCAGCGTGAGCGCCACCGTGATACCGATCCAGGTGTAGGCCACCTTGATACCCAGCGGCTCCAGGTACTGGCCGATCCAGCCGTTGGCCGCGAACACGGTAGTTAGCGCGATGCCCGACACGGCGGTCGGCAGTGCGAACGGCATGTCGATGATCGCATCGATGATCTTGCGGCCCGGGAACTCGTACCGGACCAGTGTCCATGCGATGGCGAAGCCGAACACCATATTCATGCCGGCCGCGAGCAGCGAGGCGCCAAACGACAGTCGATAGGACGCGAGCGCGCGGGGCGAGGTAATGACGGAGACGAACCGTTCCCAATCCATGCCCGCGGCTTTGAGCACCAGCGCAGCCAGTGGAATCAAGACGATGGCGCACAGGAAAAATGACGTGAATCCCAGCGTGATTCCGAAACCGGGGATGACGTTGGGTTCGCGTTGGCGCGCGTTATTCATGCCGCGATCTCGGGCGCGACGCGATTCTCCGACGGACGGTAGACGATCAGCACCGGCCAACCCGGCTGCGCGGCCAGCAGCGAACGATAGGCGCTCGCGGCGTGAGTGATATTGGTTATACCCAGGACCAGCATCTGCGCGTTGCCGGCCGACAAGTTGCGCGTGAGCTCGGCAACGGTTTCGCCGACCGCCAGCTCAGTGCGCATCTCCAGGCGATGGTCGCTCTGCGCTTCGGAACGCGCGTCGAGCAGCGCCCGCATCGGCGCGGCGCGGCCGATTCCGGGCGGACCCTCCGGCACGATGCCGAGGTACACCGCTTCGGCGGAAACGTGACGCAGGAGGCTGGCCGAAACCGCGAGAGTCGCGCGCCGCGCCGCTTCCTCGATCCAGTGAATGAACACCCGTGTCGGGCTCGGCGAATTGCGCGGCAGGACCAGCACTTCGCCGGCGCCATACCGCAACAGCCACTCGACGGTATTCGCGGCATCGGTGCCCGCATAAATCGCGGCGACGCCGGCCAGCGGCACGGGCGCGGGCGCCGCGAGATCGATCGCGCGCAGACCCACCCGCGTCTTCATGCCAGTGGACAGGCTCTCGAGGAACGGCTCGTGCGCCAGTTGCGCGGCCGCGGCCTCGGTCGGCGCGCAGGCCAGGAAACTCGACAGCGGCGTCGGCAACACGTGCAGGCGTCGGGCGCCGATCACAACGTGCGCGCCGGCGCGCAGCGGCAGTTGACGGCGTTCGGGCTGGGTACGCGTGACTTCGACCAGCGCATCACCCGCGGTGCCGCCTAACAATTGCGCGGCGCAGGGTGCGTCGAGAATACGGACACGCAATCGTTCCAGCGCACCGGTGAACACGATCTCCTCAACCGAGGCGCGCGCGATGTAATTGGAGCTCAATCCTTCGCGCGCCAGCGCCAGCTCGACTTCTTCAGGCCGCAATACCGCGACCACTTCACTCTCGCGGCCGTAATTCGCGAGGTCGGAACCCGCGGAGCTCACCGGCGACGCGCCGAAGCGAACGCCGTCGGCGCTCTGGTTGGCGAGCAGCAGGTTGGCGGCGCCCAGGAACGTCGCGACGAAACGCGTCGCGGGCTGTGCGTACAGATCGGTCGGCTGCCCCACTTCGAGCAGGCGACCATGATTCATGACGCCGATGGTATCGGCCAGGGCAAACGCTTCTTCCTGGTCATGCGTGACCAGTACGGTGGTGATGCCCAGCTCGCGTTGCACGGCGCGGATGGTGCGCCTGAGTTCTTCGCGGATCTTTGCATCCAATGCGCCGAACGGTTCGTCAAGCAGAAGTACCTGTGGCTTGTGCGCCAGGGCGCGCGCCACGGCGACGCGCTGCTGCTGTCCGCCGGAGAGTTGCCCGGGCAGACGTTCATCCATCCCTTCGAGGGCGACGAGTTTGAGCAATTCCTTGCGGCGCGCGCGCCGGTCGGCGGCCTTCATGCGCCGCACACGCAGCGCGAATTCGATGTTGTCCGCCACGGTCATATGGCGAAACAGGGCGTAGTTCTGGAACACGAGACCGACGCCGCGATCACGCGCGCGTACGTGGGTGACATCCTTGCCATGCAGGGAGATGCGGCCGTGATCGATGCCGGTCAGGCCGGCGATGGCGCGCAACAGCGTCGACTTGCCACTGCCGGAAGGGCCCAGCAGGACGAAGAACTCGCCCTCCCCGACGTCGATGGATACATCGTTGACGACGGGCTGGTCCTGATACCTTTTGGTGACCTGATCGAGCGTGATGGACATGACTGAAAAAGGGCTCCGAAAACCGGCGGTCATGCTATCAGTTGACCGGTAGTGGCCCGAGTAACGGTCTGGTTACAATCCGGTCACAACAAGTTCTAAGGCGTGGAACTTAATCGTTCGGGCTTGCGACTAACGAGTACACTTTTTGGCCTATTGCGGCCGCGAGAATCAACAAGATGGCAACCGAAAGCAACGTGTCCGTAGCCACCGCCAGCCGCCAGGAGCGCCCCCATTGGGTGCTCGACGACGCGGTCTACAGCATCAGCGCGCTGCTTCTGTCCGTCATCATCATCCACAGCTTCTGGACCCTGATCATTCGCCCGCGCGCCGAGGCAGTGCTGTCGCAGAAGGTCACGATCACCAACACCAGCAACGTGAAGGCGCAGGTGCTCCAGCTGCGCTCGGTGTACGTCATCCTCAAGGATCACGAGCAGGAAGGCTGCGTCATCCTGATGTTCTGGTCGCTCGCTTTGCTCGGCCGCCAGTTCTACGAAACGCGCCGCAACCGCACCCTGCTCGACCGCGACTACGTCCGTATCGGCGAGGCGCAGGTGGTGTTGCCCGAAGACGCGCGTGTTTATTCGCGGCCGCTCGAGGCGCTGCCGCGTGAGGAACAGGAAGGCTTCCTGCCTCGCCTGCTGATGGTCGCCTACAACCGCTTCGGCGCCACGCGTAGCGTCCAGGACGCGGCCGAAGCCGTGCGCGACGAGTGCGAATTCGAAACCGCGAGCCTCGACACCAAGTTGTCGATGGTCCGTTTCACCGCCTGGGCAATTCCGGCCGTCGGATTCGTCGGCACGGTGCGCGGCATCGGCGCGGCGCTGCAGGAAGCTCAGGGTGCCATGGGTGGCGACATCTCCGGCGTCACCATGGGTCTCGGCATTACGTTCAATGCAACGCTGACCGCATTGGTGTGTTGCATCGTGGTGATGTTCTGGATGCACCAGTTGCAACAGTTCCAGGATCGCCTGGTGCTCGATTCACGCACCTACGTGGATCGCCAGTTGCTGCGCAAGATGCGCGTCGTCTCGAAGTAGTTCTCGGCCTGGGCTGGCAGCACTCGCGCAAGCCCTTGCGCACGCTCGTCTGGTATCGCGGCAAGGATCTGCGCACCGCGGATCACGCGCCGCTGCGCGCGGCGGCCAAAGACGGCGGAGATGTGATTCCACTGTTCGTGCTCGATGACCACTTCTTCCGGCCCGAGACGGCGCAGCGGACGCCCTTTCGCATCCAGTTCCTGCTGGAATCCTTGGCTTCGCTCGCCGCGAATCTGGAGCATCTCGGTTCGCGCCTGATCCTGGTCGGTGGCCGAAGTGTCGAAGTCGTGCCGCGGCTCGCAAGTTTGTGGAAGGTCGATCGCGTCGTGGCCCAGAGCTGGGTCGCGCCGGTCGGCCGCAAGCGCGATCGCGAAGTCGCGAAGGCCTTGCGCGTGCCGCTCGAGTTGTTCGATACCGAGACGCTCTGTCCGCCCGGCACCTTGCGCACCGGCGGCGGCGATCCGTTTTCGGTGTTCACCGCATTCGCGCGAGCCTTCGCGCGCGATGTGAAAATCGAAACCGCTTTGGCCGCGCCGCGCGCGTTGCCGCCCGTCCCGAGCGACGTCAAGACTCGCAGCGTCGCGCTGCCGACGCTCGAGTCGCTTGGGCTGACTCACAATTCGCGGGTTCAATCCGGCGGTGAACGCAACGCGCGGCTGCGTCTCAAGAGCTGGCTGGCGAAAGACGCCAAGGATTACGACGAGCTGCGCAACCGCATGGATCTCCCCGGCACCAGCCGGCTGTCGGCGGATCTCAAATTCGGGACGTTGTCGGTGCGCACGGCGTGGAATGCGGTGGAGCGCGTTTTACGCGACCTCTCACCGGACGCGTTGCGCGTCTATCAGAACGAATTGTTGTGGCGCGAGTTTGCGCACTCCACCCTTTTCGACCGGCCAAAGTTGTTGGATGAAACGTTCCGGCCGGAATGGCAGAACTTTCCCTGGCGTGCGGACGAAGACGGCTGGCTCGCCTGGATCGAAGGTCGCACCGGTTATCCCGTGGTGGACGCGGCCGCACGCGAGTTGCTCGGCTCGGGCTTCGTACACAACCGCGCACGCATGGTTGCCGCGAGCTTCCTTGCCAAACATCTGCTGATCGATTTTCGACGCGGCGAGCGCCACTACTTCGATCTGCTCACCGACGGGGACTGGGCCAGCAACAATGCCGGTTGGCAATGGTCCGCGGGTTGCGGTTGCGATGCGCAACCCTGGTTCCGGATTTTCAATCCGGTGACGCAGGGCGAAAAATTCGATCCTGAGGGTGACTACGTGCGCAAGTGGGTGCCCGAGCTCGCATTGTTGCCGGCCAGGTTCATTCATGCGCCATGGCTGGCGCCGACTGAAGTGCTGGCCGCCGCCGGCGTGCGCCTCGGCACGAACTACCCGAGGCCGATCGTCGATCACGGCTTCGCGCGACAGCGTTTCCTCGCCACCGCGAAACGCCATCTCGGCTGAAACCATATCGGCTACGATGCGCGCCGTGAGACGCCTGCGCACACATCGATTCCGCTCCTGCGTGATGCCGGTGCTGCTGGCGGCTCTGGTGTTCCGCGTCCTCGTGCCGCCCGGTTTCATGATCGGCGGCGCAGGCTCCACGAGCCTGCAGGCATCGATGTGCACCACCACGCCGGGCAAGATCGAAACGATCGAGTTGCCTGGCGGCAACTCGCCGCACTGCGAATACTGCGTCGCACCGCCGCTCGGCGCGCCGCTTGCGGATGCGCGCATCCAACCGCCGTCGCGCGGCATATCAGCGGCATACACCGCCGGTGTCGCGCAAATGGCCGGCACCACTCTCCTGCGCGCGCAATGCGCGCGTGCTCCCCCAAACGCCTGATCGACCCGGTTCCGTGCGGAACCTTCGAAATCAGTCCTCGCGATCCACGCCCGTGCGTGGCATCGCCGCATCGTTTTGGGGAGCTCACATGCTTCATCGCTTTTTGGCGCTGCTCGCCGCCGGCATCATTGTCAGTCCGGCGGGCGCGCACAGTTTCGAAACCGGCCATCTGGTCATCGGTCATCCCTGGTCGCCACCGATCGCGGCGGGCAGACCGGTCGGCGTGGCCTATCTATCCATCACCAACAACGGCGACAGCGCCGACACGCTGACCGGCGCGAGTTCGCCGCTCGCCGCCAGCGTGCAGATGCACCAGACGACCCTGTCTGAGGGTATGGCGCGTATGCGGCCGCTCGCCGAGCTCACGATCGCGTCGCGCAAGACCGTGAAGATAGAGCCCGGCGGCATTCACCTGATGCTCGTGGGTTTGAATGGACCGCTGCTCGCCGGCACGACGTTTCCGCTCACGCTCGTATTCCGGAACGCGGGCAGCATCACGGTACAGATCAACGTCGAGGAGCGCGACGCGCCGCCCGCCGCGGAAAACGCGATGACCCAGGCCCTGGGGGTGGTAACCGTGGTGGCGCGGCGCGCGAGTTCACTGCCAACACAGATCCCGACCACGATCGAGGGGATCACCGGCGAGACTGTCGCGCGCAGCATCAACGCCGCCGACAGTGAAGATGCGCTCAAATACTTTCCCAGTCTCAACGTGCGCAAGCGCTACATCGGAGATTTCGACCACGCCGTTCTCGCGAGCCGCGCATCCGGCACGCAGAACAGCGCGCGCTCGCTGGTGTATGCAGACGGCATCCTGCTGTCCAATCTGCTGGGCAATGGCGCCGCATTCACGCCGCGCTGGGGCCTGGTCACGCCGGAAGAGATCGAACGTGTCGATGTGCTCTATGGTCCGTTCTCCGCGGCCTACCCCGGCAATTCCGTGGGCGCCGTCGTCGATTACGTGACGCGCGTGCCGGAGCAACTCGAACTGCGCGCGCGGGTATCCACGTTCACCGAAGACTTTCATGTGTACGACACCGATCAGTCGTATTCGGGCTGGCAGGCCAGCACTTCCTACGGAGACTCGAGCGGCAGCTCTGCATGGTGGCTCGATTTCAACCGCCTCGACAGCGACGGCCACCCGATCGCGTACGCGACCAAACTACTGACCGCAGGCACCCCCGGCACGGGCGGCATCCCGGTCAGCGGCGCGATCGCGGCGCGCAACCCGCGCAACCAGGACTGGTGGTTGTTAGGCGCGACCAACGCCATCCATACCGTCCAGGACCACGCCAAACTCAAGTTCGCGCACGACTTCGGCGAATCGCTGCGCCTGTCCTACACGCTTGGCGCCTGGCACAACGAGGCCAGCCGCGAATCGACCAGCTGGCTGCGTGACGCAGGCGGCGCGCCGGTGTGGAGCGGCGTGGTAAACCTGGATGGACGGGTCTACAACGTGGGCGCCACCGAGATGGGTGCCGCCGAATCCACGCTCACTCACCTGATGCACGGCCTGTCGCTGCGCAAGCGGGGGTTGGGCGCCTGGGACCTGACGCTGAACGCGAGTCTGTACGACTACCGCCGGGATGAGGCGCGCTCTGCGTCTACCGCGCTGCCAAACGCAATGAGTGGCGGCGCCGGGCGCATCGTCGATGCTTCCGGCACGGGCTGGTCGACCCTCGGACTTCGTGCGGATTGGCATCCGGACGACGATGCGCATTTCGTGGAACTGGGATTGCAGCGCGATGACTATCGCCTGCGCACGCAGATCTCCGCGACCGCGGACTGGTTGCGCGGCAATGCCGGCGCACGCGCTTCGGCGTTTCGCGGCGCAACCCGGCTGACCAGCTCATTCGCACAGGACAGCTGGCAGTTTGCGCCCCGCTGGTCGGCGACACTGGGTGCACGCCTCGAACGCTGGCAAGCCGATGACGGTGCGATCTCGAATGCCGTCCAGACCTTGTCGTTCCCGACGCGCGCCGACACTTATATATCCCCCAAGGCAGCGCTCTCCTTTGCTGCGGCGCCAGACTTCACGGTGAAGGCTTCCGTCGGCCGGGCGGTTCGTATGCCAACCGTGTCCGAGCTCTACCAGGGCTCGATCGCACTGGACGAGATCGTCGACAACGATCCTGCGCTCTCGCCCGAGCGTTCCTGGACCGGCGAGATGTCCGGAATTCTGGAATTCGACCACGGAAATTTCCGTTCAACCGTGTTCGTGGAAGACACGCGTGATGCGTTGTACTCGCAGGTCAACGTGCTCGGTGGAGCGAGCGTGACGACCATCCAGAATGTCGGCCAGGTGAAGACAGGCGGACTCGAGCTCGCCGGCAACTGGCGCGCGCTCGGCACACTCGAGCTCAACGGCAGCGTGACATATGCGCACTCGCGTATCGCGGAAAATCAGAACTTTCCGGCGAGCGAGGGAAGCTGGCAGCCGCGGGTGCCCGAGTGGCGTGCGACGGCGCTGGCGGCCTGGCGCCCGGCCGATCAATTGAGTTGCTCTCTCGGCGCACGCTATAGCGGCCGGCAATTCAATCAGCTCGACAACTCCGATCCGCATGGCACCGCATACACCGGGACGAGTCGCTTTTTCGTCGCCGATCTGCGACTGCGTTACGAATTCGCCACACACTGGAGCGCCGCGCTCGGCATCGACAATGTCGGCAACGAACGTTACTGGGCGTTTCACCCCTATTCGCGCCGTGCTTTCAGCGCGGAGGTCTCCGCCAGTCTTTGACGTCCGAAGCGTTGTCGGCGCCGGATTACTCGGCACCGGCTCGTCCTCCGGTATCAGATGTGCCGCAATTGCCGGACAATGTGCCCGCAATCTAACTACACGGGGGTATGAACTGTGATGCGCGCAGGTCTCGGCATTACGTTGTCGCTGTTCGTCGTCGCCGCGAACGCGCGGCCGGTGGTCATCGAGCAGAGTGCAAGTTTCGGCAGCCCCGACCCCGCTTACTCCACGTTCGCCGCAGACGTCGCCATTGATGGCGACTTTGCCGTGGTGTCGGCGGGCCGTTCCGTTCCCGATTCCGCGCTGGTGCCGGGAGGCGAAAAATACCTCACCGCTTTCCTGTTCGCGCGCAGCGGGAATAAATGGACGGCGGTGCGTCGGCTGCAGGAATACCGCGAAGACCCGACTTTTCCAGTTCCGCCCGCGGTCGCCATGCGCGACGGCCTCGCCGTTGTGCAGACCGTACAGACCGATTTCTGGCAATTCACCTGCGGAACCTGGGTACAGCAGAAATCCGCGGTGACGCGCGAAGCGCCCGGACCCTATCTCGCCACCGACAGCGGCCGCGTGATCAATGGCGACGGCGGCGGCGAGTGGAACGCGCGCATCTATCAGCAAAGCGGTGGCAGCTGGACGACCGCCGCGACCTTGCTTGGCAAGCGGCGCCTCGATGGCGGCGACAACGATTTCCGCGGCGGACCGGCCGACATTTCGGGCGCCTGGGCCGTCGTGCAGCAGCCGGACGGCGACGGAGATCCGGTGGCGGAAACCTTCGTGTACCACGATTACGGTGGCACGACCGGTTGGGATCCCATTCCATACGGCGGCATGCGCCCGCCGGCCGGGGCCACCCGTTTCGGTGACGAAGTCGCGATCCGTTGGCCCGACGTGTTCGTCGGCGGTGGCAACGAAAGCGGCACCTTCGTCTTCCGCGAAATCCCGCAGGAAGGCTTCCAGCTCGCCACACGTCTCCAGACGGTAGATAGCTTCATGGGCGCGGGACCCGCGGGTGCGTTCGCCACCAGTGACGATCTCGTGTTGCAGCACGCCTGGAGTTTCGATCGCTCGGCCAACGTGATCAACGTGTTCGCGAAGGGTGCCGACGGCGGTTATTCACACGTGGCCCAGCTCGTGGCGAAGAATGGTGCGTCCCTGGGCCGCGCGATTTCCATCGATGGACGCCGCGTGCTGGTCGGCGACAACGGCAACGGGCTGGTCTACTACTTCGAGTTGCCGGCCACACTAACTACCCCGGCGCGGCTGCAGGACAACTTCGCGAGCGGCAATGGCGGCGGCTGGTCGACCAGCGCCGGCAGCCAGTTCGCCACAGTGAAAGCGGGCCGATCGCGAGTGTTCCGCCAGTCGTCGGTCGCGGGCCAGGCGCGCGCCTTCCGCGCCTCGAGCGACTGGACCGCGCAGGCAATCGAGGCCGACGTCCGGCCCTTGCAATTCGCCGCCAGCGGCGGCGGCGTCGGCCTGATGACTCGTTACCAGAACGAGCAGAATTTCTTCGACGTCTTGGTGCGCAGCATCGGAGTCGTGCAGTTGCGGCGCATGGCGGGCGGCACGCTGCGCACATTTGCCAGCGTCTCATTCAAACCCGTTGCCGGACGCAGCTTTCGCCTGCGGCTGGAATCCATCGGCACCCGGCACCGGGTCCTCATCGACGGGAAAGTGATCCTCGATGCCGACAAAACCGGCCCGACGCACGGAATCGCGGCGCTCACCACCGATCACGCGCAAGCAGACTTCGACAATGTGATACTGAGTCCCGCGCTGCAGACAACGATGTACACCAACAATTTCGAGACCAAGGCCCCTGGCCCGTGGGCGTTCAGCGGCCTCGGTTTCTGGAATCTGTGGAACGGTGCTTCCGTGGTTTATAACCAGAGTTCGGTGGCGGGAGATGCACGAGCGAGCATCGGCGCTCCCACCGAAGACCAGATCGTGCGCGTCCGCGCCCGTCTCGACACCTTTGCGAGCGCCACCGGCACGCAGGAACGCTGGTTCGGCGTGATGGCCCGGTATGTCGACGACCAGAACTACTATTTCCTGTCGCTGCGCAGCTCGAATTTCGTCAGCCTGCGCAAGGTGGTGAATGGCGTCGCCACCACGCTCGCCACGGTGCCGCTCGGGGTGAGTCCGGCGGTCTGGTATTCACTGCGGCTCGACGCTGTCGGCGATCAACTGCGCGGTTACGTGGACGGCAAACTACTCGTCGAAGCCACCGACGACACACTCGCCAGCGGAGCGTCGGGGCCGGTGATGTTCAAGGCGGCGGCCGATTACGACGACTTCCTCGCTTACCAGCCCTGAGCGGTTCAGTCCGGCATGCGTTGGCCGCGTGTTTCCACG
Source organism: Pseudomonadota bacterium (assembly GCA_039931065.1). Lineage (GTDB taxonomy): Bacteria > Pseudomonadota > Gammaproteobacteria > Steroidobacterales > Steroidobacteraceae > CADEED01. The sequence continues at coordinate 113,725 of JBDTSP010000006.1, forward strand.
ACCCAGCGCATACACAGCAGGCCCACGATCGGCACGAACCCGATCATGAAGAGCGTGCGCAGCACAATCGCCGGATCGCCCTTGCCCGCGGTCGCGATCGCGCCCACCGCGAATACGCCGAAGGCGGCGATCACCCGCCCGACGTTGTAGCAGAAGCCGGCCCCGGTCGAGCGCAGGCGCGTCGGGAACAGCTCCGGTAGATAGAAAGTAAAGCTGCCGAAGATGCCGAACACTGACAGCCCTATGAAGAAATACATGTAGAGCCGGGTCTCCGACCGGAGATCGAGACCGAACGTCAGCAATAGCGACAAGGCGCTGGCCGCAAAATAGAGCCGGTACATCGTGCGGCGGCCCAATCGTTTCGCGATCGGGATCGTCAGCAAGGTGCCGATGAGCCCGCCGATGTTGAAGCAGGTGGTCGCGAGGGTGATCCAGTCGAGCTTGAGCCTGCTGGACGCCTGCGCGTCGAGCCCGCGCGCAACGGCTTCCGCGCCGGCGAGCCCGTTTGCCACCGACTGGATGAACGCATTGCAACTCCACCAGGTGATCAGCGCGATCACCGCAACGACCAGGGCGCTGATCGTGCGTGGCAGGATCGCGGGCGCGAAAATCTCCCGCAGGCGTGCTGGCGCCGCGGTTGCCGCAACCGATGTCCAGCGTTCGGGCTCCTTGACGAACATGCGCACGACGAATGCCACCGCCGCCGGCAGCAGACCGAACATCAACACGTAGCGCCACGAGGAGGCCGGATCGTGCGAGAACCAGCCGCCCGCTACCTGCGAATTGACGAATGTGGCCAGGAACAGACCGAATGGCGCTGAGGTGTACAGCAACGCGCCTGCTTCGACGCGCGACTCCTCGGGCACGACTTCGGCAACCATGGCCGAACCCGCGGCCCACTCGCCGCCGATACCGAGACTCGCGACGAGGCGGAAAACGATGAGTTGCCACATCTCGGTCACGAATGCGCAACTGGCCGTGCCAATCGCGTACAGGACCATCGTGATCAGCAATACGCGCTTGCGGCCATACCGGTCGCTGATCAATCCGAACAACACGCCACCGGCTGCCCAGCCGAACAGGAACAGCGAATTGAGGATACCGGTCCAGTACGGCAGCGCGGCCTTGGCCGCGTCGCTGCCGATGGGAATGCCTAACAACGTCGGAATGGCATTGGGTGCCACGAAATTGAAGAGCAGCCCGTCGAAGATGTCGAAGCCCCATCCCAGCCAGGCGGCGGCAAAGACGGTCCACTGGTAGCGGCTGAGTCTGATCATGCGCGCAGGATAAATGGGGACACTCCCCATTTCCTAGCAAAAGGGGTCAAACCTCGTGCGCAATTCGTTTGCACTCGCGAATCTCCACAAAGCAACGGGATTTCGGAGGTTTGCAAACCGGCGCTTCCGCATACCGTATCGCTCATGCCACGCCCGCCACGCCTGATGTTCGCCAACCAGTGTTATCACGTCTTGAACCGCGCAAATCGCTGCATGGAGATCTTCCACGAGCCCGCGGACTATCGGGGGTTCATCAACCTGGTCTTGAAGGCGCAAGAGCGAATCGAACTGCCGATCCTTGCAATGTGCCTGATGCCGAATCATTTCCATCTCGTCGTACGGCCGAAGGAAGATACCGACGTCCCCCGCTGGACCCAGTGGTTGTTTACGACTCACGTCCGTCACTATCACGAGAAGTACCAGACTTCCGGCCGGCTCTGGCAAGGGCGCTACAAAGCGTTTCTGGTGCAAGACGATCACTACTTGCTGACACTGCTTCGGTATGTCGAGCGAAACGCAGCGCGCGCCAAACTGGTATCCCGCGCTGAAGACTGGAACTGGGGAAGTTTGAGTTGGCGTTCACAGCGCAAGCCGCTTTTGAAACTCACTCCATCACCGATGGAGTTGCCTTCCTCATGGATCGATTACGTCAATCAGCCGCAGACCGCGGCGGAACTTGAGTCGATCAGAACGAGCGTAAATCGCCAGCGGCCCTATGGAGATCCTGACTGGGTGCAGCGAAAGGCCAACGAAGCCGGCCTGGCGCAATCACTGATCAACGTGGGGAGGCCCCGGAAAGTCAGGCCTGACCCTTTTTGCTAGCAAATGGGGAGTGTCCCCATTACCCCATTACGCATGTTTGAACATGATCGGAATGCCGGAAGGAGTCGTGAAGGGCTTCGCGGTGAACGGACGCTCTCGTCCCTCGGGCGCGCGTTCCGCAACCGCGGCCAGGACGTCGACCAGCGGGCCTGGCCGGCCGAGCGCGTAACCCTGCCCGAACTGGATTCCCAATGCGGCCAGGCGGTCACGCACGCCGTTGGATTCCACGTATTCGGCCACCGTAGTGATGCCCATCGCGCTGGCAAGCTGCACGATCGCGCTGACCAGCGCCTGTGAGCGCGGGTTCGTCAACACGTCGCGCACGTACGAGCCATCGAGCTTGATGGTATTGATATCGAGGTTCTTGAGATAGGCGAGCGAACTGACCCCGGTTCCGAAATCGTCGAGCGCAAATTTCACGCCGTGACTCGTGAGCCGGCGCATGAACGCCTGCACCTGTTGCAGGTTGGCTGCCGCCGCGGCTTCGGTGATTTCGAACACGAGGCTGGTGCCGTCGATGCCGTACTTCGCCATCGCGGAAAGCAGCCATTCCATGAAGTCGGGATCCGACAGCGTCGGCCCCGAAAGGTTGATCGAGACACTCAGCGGCGCGTGAGTCTTCTGACTCTCCGACAGCTGCTGGAATGCGCGCTCGCACACGGCGCGGTCGATCTCGGGAAGAATCTGGTAACGCGTCGCCGCCGACATGAAGTCCGCCGCCTCGACGATGTTGCCTTTCGCGTCGATGATCCGCACCAGCAATTCGTAGGTGGTCGGCAGATTGAAATTGATGAGCGGCGTGATCGGCTGGGCGAAAACCACGATGCGTTCGAGACGCAACGCTTCGCGGACGCTGCCGATCACGCCAATCTCGTCGTGCCGGCGGATCATGCTCTGATCCGTATCCTGGTAACACTCGACGCGGCCACGGCCGCGATCCTTGGCGGTCTTGCACGCGATCTCGGCTTCGGCGATGCGGTGATCCAGGTGCAGGTCGCCGGCCTGGGTCGACACCGCGCCCCAGGACATGGACACCAGGTGGTTAGGCCCATCCTGCGTTTTGTTGATGCCCGTGCTCACTTCGCGACAGATGCTCTCGGCCAGCTGGCGCGTCTGCGCCAGGTTCATGTGCGGCAGGAACACGGTGAAACGATCGCCCGACAGGCGGCACGCGAAACTCTCGGCGCCGGCCAGCGAACGGCGGATCGCCACGCCACATCGCGCGATCACCTTGTCACCCTCCGAGAATCCGGCCAGATCGTTGATCAGATGCAACACGTCGATGTCGCCGTACAGCATCGAGACCATTGATTCCGGCGGCGTCGAACGCTGCCACGATGCGACGCGAGTCTTGAAACCGTCCCACGACAAGAGGCCGGTCAGGGAATCCAGATCCTGCGTGGCGCTGCGCGCCAGCAACCGCGCGAAACGGCCAAGGCGGCGGACAGTGAATTCGTCGAAGCTCGGTTCCTCCGGGCGATTGAAAACGATCAGCGCACCGGCGGGTCCGCCGCGTGCGATCAGCGGAACCGCGACCAGTTTGCAGGCGATCTGGCCGCCGCTGATGTGCTTGAGTTTGTTAGTCGCAACGGGCTTGCGCGTCTCGATGGCGCGGCGTGCGAGCTGGTCGCCGGCGATGGACAATTGTTCGCGCGCGAAAGCGAAGTCGGCTTCCGAACGTCCCCAGACGGCGCGCGATTCCTCGCGCGGGAAAATGGCGGTGGCGGCAGTGCAGCCGAGTCGCAGGCAAACCGCGCGCAAAACGCTTTCGGTGCTACGTTCGGGTGCGCCACCCGCTTCGAGCGATTTTGTTTCTACCGACTTCACCGACTTCTCCGCTGCTGTTGTTCTGGTTATGCGTCCGTTGCGAGCGCAGAGAGTAGACGAGCGCCTTAGGGCGGAATCCCACGCACTTCGCATCTTTTCGGCCGACCGGGCCGCCAGATTGCCGGATGGGACATTATGAGAAGCGGTCCAGCGACTTATGTAACGTGCGTTGTGAGCGCTCACTACTCGGAGATGGCGCGAAATCTTCCGGTGGCGGAGTAATCGACCCGGCCGTGCAGGTTGCCCGCCATGACGCCACGGCGCCGCGTGACGGCGGCGCCGAGAATTTCTTCGATCGGCATCGGCTTGCCGAACGCGAAGCCCTGCCCCGTCTTGCATCCAAGCGCCAGCAAGGTGTTCCGCTGGGTGTCGAGTTCGATACCTTCGGCCACGGTGTCGAGGCCGAGCGCATCGGCAAGCGACAGTATCGCGCGCGCCAGCGCCACGGCGTCGACCCCCTCCGCCCCTTCGCTGTCACGATCGAGGCGCTGCACGAAGGTCCGGTCGATCTTGAGGATGTCGATCGGAAATCGATGTAGATAGGCCAGCGACGAATAACCGGTGCCGAAATCGTCGAGCGCGAGGCGCACGCCGGTCAGCTTGAGGCCCCTGAACGTTTCCGCCAGGCGCGTGGAATTCTCGAGCAGCAGGCTTTCCGTGACCTCGAGAATCAGGCATTCGGGCCTGATCCGGTGTTTCTCGAGCGCGGCCCGCACCTCGCCGACGACGTCCCCCTGGTTGAGGTAACGGCTCGACATGTTCACCGAGATGCGCAAACCCTCGCCGTGTTCGAGCTCGCGTTGCAGACGCGCGGCATCGCGACAGGCGCGATCGAGCATCCACTGCGTCATCGGGATGATCTGCCCGGTCTCCTCGGCGAGCGGAATGAATGATGCCGGCATGATGAATCCGCGACTGGGATGCCGCCAGCGCATCAGCGCCTCGACCCCCACCAGGTGCCGCGACGACAGGTCCACGATCGGCTGGTAGTGCGCCTCGAGCTCGCCTTTCTCCAGGGCCTCGATCAGTTCGCTCTCGATGCGGATGCGGCGCCGCGCCGCACGCAGCATCTCGGGCTGGAACACCGCCGCGTTTCCCTTGCCCTGCGCCTTGGCGGAGTACATCGCGGCGTCCGCGTTGCGCAGCAGGCGTTCGACGTTGCTGACGCGATCCGAAATCGCGATGCCGATACTCGCGCCGATCCGGAGTTGACGCCCGTCGATTTCCATCGGCTGGCGGCAGGCCTCGATGATCTGGTTGGCCACTGCACGCGCCGCGTCGACGTCAGGCACATGGTCGATGAGCACGCCGAATTCATCGCCGCCGAGCCGCGCAACCGTGTCCCCGGCGCGTGTGCACTGAACCAGCCGGTGCGCAAAGCTGCGCAGCAGCTGATCGCCGGCGCTGTGGCCCAGGCTGTCGTTGACGGTCTTGAAGTTGTCGAGGTCGATGAACAGCACCGCGGGCGTCATGCCATCGGGAATGTGCCGGATCGCCTGGTGCACGCGGTCGGCAAACAAGGCGCGATTCGCCAGCAGCGTCAACGAGTCGTGGAATGCCAGGGTACGCAGCTGGTCGTGCAGGCGCGTCGCGTCCGAGACGTCGCGGATGTTGAGCGTCACGCCACGGATCGATTCCACGTGGCACAGGTTGGCGATCACCATCTTGAACGAACGCTTCTCACCGTCGGCTTGCGGAATCGCAAATTTGACCACCTGTTCGGAGTTCGAATTGCGCAGCACCTCATCGAAGGCCGCGCGCACGTGACTGGCCTCGGGCCCGAGCACATCGTCAAGGCGCTGTCCGCCGAGTTCGCCGGCCGGCACGCCCAACAGTTGCTCCGCGGACGGACTCGCATAACGAATGACGCCGTCGATATCGCAGATCGCGATCATGTCGCTCGACCGGCGCACCAGCTCGGTGAGTCGCTCGTCGAAACGGCGCGTCGACAGTTCGCGCTGCATGTCGACCACTTCGCGCGTCGCCAGTGCCTGGCCGACTATCACGAGCACGGTCGCGAACAACACGACGAATATCAGCAGTGGCGACTGGAACTCGGCCAGGTGCAGCTGGTTGGTGAGCAACGCGACCACGCCCACCATCAACGCCACGATGGGCAATGAACCCCGCAGGACTCCCGGCATGCCGTGCGTGCTGGAATTCTGTTTGCGCTGGGTACGCTGCGCCCGCGCGAACATCAGCAGGCAGAGATAGAACACGTGGTAGGCAAGATCCATCGGTTTGCCGAGTTCGTACGCCTCGCTGAGTTCGGCATTCACCCACATCAGGTCGGCGATCAGGGTTGCCGGCAATGCGATCAACCACCACATCACTGCGCGCTCGGCACGCCAGTCGGTGACTTGCATGGCAATCATCGCGCCCGCGATCAGGGCGATGCCGTTGCCGATGCCGTAACTGGCTGCCGACCAGTTTTCCGCGAGCTGCGCGCCATTCATCGTGGCGAGCGGAGAGAGTGCCGTGAACCACAACAACGCGCCGAAGCCGATCGTCAGTGTCGCGAAGTCGACGATCAGGCGGGTGCTGTTGAGCCGGCCGCCGAGATCGTAGTAGAGCAACGCGGAGGCGACGGCGGTCAGTGGATAGTAGAAGAGCCACAACACGTCGGGCCATGAGCCGAATGTGACGTTCACGGTGAGCGCGCTGTATCCCCAGCCGAGAGTCGCCACCACGTCGAGGATTTCCGCGGCGAAGATCAGTCGAAACGCGAGGCGCCGCTCGCGCGATAAAGATGGGTCGCGGATCACGGGCCACAACAGCACCGTGAACGTGAAGATGAGTGGGAACGCGCCCCAGGCGCCGATCAGGTCGGCAACCTTCGGGCCGCCGATTCCGGACAACATCACCAACGTGCAGACGCCGCTGTAGATCACGGCGGCCACGATGGCCGTCCGCGACCAGCGGTCGACGAAGATCCCTAGGGAGAAACCCATTGAATTGATATCGGCAGGCGAGGCAAAAATGCGATCGCTCATGATCCCAAGACGGCGGAATTCGTGACCTGATCGCGGTCACATCGTCGCCAGCACGGCTCCAGGCCGTCCGCTTGCCAGCTCCGGATCGACTCGTCAGACTCCAGCCGGCTCCAGAAGCCCTCAGAGAATCCCTGAAGTGATGCGCCAGATTCGAACGCTGCTGCTGATCGCCTGCGCAGGATGCGCGGTGGCCCAGGCGGACTCCGTGCGGGTATTCACTGGAAGTATCGGCGGCACCTCGGACTTCGTGTTTCGTGGTCTGTCCCTGACCCGCGGTAAACCGGCGGCGCAGGCGTCCCTGGATGTCGAATTCCCGAAAGAGTTCTACGTCGGCGCATTTGTCGCGACGGCGGATCCGAATCCGGGTCCCAGCCCCAATTTCGAGATGGACATATGGGCCGGCCGCTACTGGAGCGTCTCGGAAAACTTCTCGGCGGACCTGCGCCTCTCGCAGTACACCTACCCCGACGACCCGCGCCGCGTCAGTTACAACCGCAGCGAAATTACCGGCACGCTGGGTTATCGCAACCAGTTATTCATCGCCGCTATCTATTCGCCCAACACCAACGCGGTCGGTTCGTCCGCGGGTTATGCGGAGGGCAATGCGTGGGCGGTCGAGGTCTCGGCGCGCAAGGCGCTGACCGAACGTTTTTCCGTGTCCGGTGGCTTCGGCCACTACGGTCTCAACGAGGTCTACCACGACAGCTACAACTACTGGAACGCGACCCTGACGGCCTCACTCGCACCGTTCGAGATCCAACTGGCTTATCTGGGCGTTGATGAAAATGCCGGCGAGCACTTCAACAGCAAATCCGTCGGTGACCGGGTCGCCCTGACCGCCCTGTGGCGCTTCTCCTCGACCCGCTGACGGGTCGGGAACCGAATACCAGGCCCCCGGTACTCATGAGCAGCTGGTCTCGCAAGGTTACTGCCGTGGCACTGAAGAGCGTTGAAACTGCAGCCGTCAGGGTCCTGAATCCTTCCAACGATGCTTCGGAGCGCGAGCTTCTCGAGCGCATCGCGAAGTCGAAGGACCAGGCCGCTTTCCGAACCCTTTATGGCAACTACTACCAGCGGTTGTCGCGGCTGTTGTCGCGCATGTCGGTGCGCCGCGAGGATATCGAGGAAGTGGTCAACGACACTTTCTGGGTGGTCTGGACCAAGGCTGCCGATTTTCGCGGTGCGTCGCAGCTATCCACCTGGATCATCGGGATTGCCTATCGGCGCGCGCTGAACGCGTTGCGCCGCGCCAAGATCCGCCCGGTGTCGGACGAGCCATTCGATGAAGACTCGATCAGCGTCGAGTCGACGGACGCCGCCGAAACCGACGGCCAGTGGCTCGCGCTTGGCCTCACCCGCCTCCCGGTCGAGCAACGCATGGCGCTGGAACTCACCTACACGCTCGGCCATTCCTGCGAGGAAGTGGCGGCCATCCTCGATTGCCCGGTGAACACCGTGAAGACACGACTGTTCCGCGCGCGCGAAACCCTCAAACTACTCCTGCCCGAACTCGCGGGCATGTCCGGAGAAACAGCATGAGTCCCCGCATCCCCGATACACATGCCGAGGCCTGGGCGCTGCTGCCCTGGATCGCCAATGGACGCATCGCGCCCGAGGATCGGGAATGGGTCGAAACACATGTGCAGTCCTGCGCCGAATGCCGCGCCGAACTCGCCGCGCAGCGCATGATCGCGAACCAGGTGCAGCGCGACGGCGCCACCTCGCCCGCGCCGGCGGCTTCCGACGAACAACGTTCCTTCAACAAGCTCTGGGCGCGTATCGAAGCGTCGGAATCCGCCACAACGCCCGCGGCCGACGCGCGCAGCTCGGTCGGCGCGTCGCGCTCCTCGCGCACGGTGCGCTGGCTCGCGGCCGCGGTGGTCGTTCAGGCGATCGGCCTCGGCGTGCTGGGCATGTCGCTGCGTGGCAGCGAGGGTGGCAAACCCGATTTCGTCACGGTCTCGAATGTCGAACCGCGCATCAATGCGCCGGCTGTCCGTCTGGTGTTCGCGCCCGGCGCGTCGATGTCCACGATCAACACGTTGCTCGCCCACCAGGGTTTGAGCATCGTTTCGGGCCCGGGCGCTTCCGGAAATTTCACCGCCGTATTGTCGGCGGATGCGGTTGCCACCGGCGCTTCCGCTGAATCCGTAGCGACCGTGATCTCCAAGGATCCGAATGTCACCTTCGCGCAACCTGTCGCTCGTTAGCGGGTTCGACGAACTGAAACGCCACGCCCTGCGCGTGTTCGTCGCGATCGTCGCCATCGCGTTTGTCGGCACGGGTGCCGCGACGGCGGCCGCGCCCGAAGTTCGTACGCCTGCGGAAGTGCGCACCGATCCGACGCAGTTCATCGTCGTCGCGGTCGCCAATCCCGTGACCGGGCGGCCGGCCGCTGTCGGCGGCACCGCGCACGGCTACGGGACCAGCACCAACTACCGCGTGAGCGCAAGCGCCACGACGGTGCTGCGCGAGCTCGCGCGCAAACATTCGCTCACGCTGGTGTCCGAGTGGCCGATCGAACAGCTGCAGATGCACTGCGTGTTGTTCCGGATCCCGCCCGGCACCACGCGTGAAGCGGTCATCGAAAAACTGCTGGCCGACAAACGCGTGCTCATTGCACAACCGTTGAACGAATTCGAATCGGCGACCTCCGGCGGGTTCGATGACCCGTACGCGAAGCTGCAGTCGAACGTGAGCGCGCTCGACGTCGCCGAGGCACACGCGTTCAGCCGCGGCGCCGGCATCCGCGTCGCCATCATCGATACCGGCGTCGACACGCTGCATCCGGATCTAGCCGGCCGCACCCAGCTCACGCGCAACTACATCGATAACGACGCGGTTGAATTTCGCAATGACCGGCACGGAACTCAGGTCGCAGGCCTCATCGCGGCCTCGGCCAACAACGGCATTGGCGTCGTGGGTGTGGCTCCCGATGTGCGCCTGCTCGCCTTCAAGGCCTGCTGGCAGGCTTCCGCGTCGAGCGCGGGCCGCTGCAACTCCTTCACGCTGGCGCAGGCGCTCGCCGATGCATTGACCGCCAAGGCGCAGGTGATCAATCTCAGCCTGGTCGGGCCCAGCGATCCGCTGCTCGAGGCGCTGATCGCCAAGGCCGTCGAGGCCGGTATCATCGTCGTCGGGGCCTTGTCGGGCAATCCGCGTTTCGGCTTTCCCGCCAAACTACCGGGCGTGCTCGCGGTCATCGAGGCGGAGAATTCCCGGCAGGAAGGCAGCGATGTCCTGCGCGCGCCGGCGCGCGACATCCTCACGCTGGTTCCGAATGGTCACTACGACTTCGCCTCCGGCAGTTCGCTGGCGGCGGCCCAGGTCAGCGGTGTCGTCGCGCTGCTGCTGGCGCGCAACCAGAAACTCGGGATCGCGCGCATGCGCATGCTGCTCGAACAATCGACCGAAAAACACGACACGACCCACGGGCCGTTTCTGTCGGTCAATGCCTGCGCGGCACTGGCGCAGGTAGTTAGCGGCGCCGTCTGCGCCCGGAAGTAGCGTGACTCTGATCCGGCTTCGGAGCCTGCGGCGATTTGCGGAAGATCCACCGGCCTTCGCTGCCGACGTTCATCCCCATGCCCACCCTCTTCAGGCGCGTTGCGATTGCGCGGTGGGAAACTTGAGCAGCGCCGGCGGCGCGCAGGTCGTGGTGGCGAGCCAGCCGACGACGGCGGATAAAGCCTCGCTGTCGGTCGCACCCTGCGAGCGGGCGGTCTGGTAGATGTCCATCTGTTGATGGGCGCTGGTGCCGCGTTTCAGGATGACGCGCGCGTGTTCGGTCTCGGCCAGGCAGTCGAGCGCCTCGGCATCCTCGCGTACGATGGCTAACAACTCTTCGATCAGGTCGTTGAACGGCACCAGCTCGCCGCGCGCCAGATCGAGCAAACTGGCGTCCGAGCCGAACCGCATGGCGCGCCAGCGATTCTCCGCGATCAACATGCGCGGGTAGCGGCGCCAGGTCTTGTTGTCGCGGCGTAACCGGTAGAGCATTCGCACCAGCGAGAGATTGAGAGCGGCAAGCGACACCGCGTCGTCGAGATGCGTACAGCAGTCGAACACGCGGGTCTCGAGCGTGGGGTAACGCGCGCTCGGCCGGATGTCCCACCAGATCTTGGTGGAATCCTCGATCAAACCATTGCTCACCAGCGCGTCGAGATGGCGGCGGTACTCGCCATAACTGTCGAAACGCTCGGGCAGCCCGGTGCGCGGCAATGACGACAGCAACATGAGCCGGAACGACTGCATGCCCATGTCATCGCCTTCCCAGAACGGCGAGGAACACGACAGCGCCAGCAGATGCGGGATGAAATAGGTGAGCTGGTTCATCACGTCGATGCGCAACTCGTCGTCGTCGAGGCCGACGTGCACGTGCATGCCGCAGATGATCATGCGGCGCGCGCCGCCCTGCACTTCGCGCGCGATGTCGGCGTAACGTTCGTGGTCGGTATGCGGCGGCCGGCTGACGGGGCGCGCGAACGGATGTGTCGAGGCGGCGATCGGTGCGATCCCGTATTCGGCCGCGACCTCACAAACCTTTCGGCGCAGGAGCGCGAGTTCGCGCCGCATCGAACCCACCGATGCGCACACCGAGGTCTTCACTTCGAGTTGCGAGCGCAGGAATTCGGGGCTGACCCGCCCTTCGGTTTCGGTGATGCAACGTTGGAGCAGTTCGGCCGGGGGATCGGACACGAGGTCGCGTGTGGCCAGGTCCACCAGCAGATATTCTTCTTCGATCCCCAGTGAAAACGGGGGTTCAGCGTTTTTCAGAGTCGGGTTCTTAGGCGTCGACATGCGACCGATTCTAGCCCCAGAATCGTTGCCACCGTCACTTACCGCAGTCGAATACTTCCTCGATCGCGCAGGGCTCGGCCAGGTAGAAGCCCTGGACATAGTCGACGCCGATCTCCTTGAGAGCCTCCAGCACTTCGGCGCTTTCGACTTTTTCGGCGATCGTCGCCACCTCCATCGCGCGGCCGATCTTTGCAATGGCATCGACCATGCTGCGATCGACCGGATCGCTGGCGACCTGGGCGGCGAAGTGCCCGTCGATCTTGAGGAAGTCCACCGGCAAGGTCTTCAGGTACACGAACGAGGACACACCGCTGCCGAAATCGTCAAGTGCGAAACGGCAGCCGCGCGCTTTGAGCTCACGCATGAAAAAGGTGGCCTTCGAGAGACTCGCAACCGCAGCGGTCTCGGTGATCTCGAAACAAAGGGCGCGCGCCACCTGTTCGTTCCCGAGGCGAGTCAGCACGAATTCGAGGAAATCCTCGTCATTGATGGACGTTCCCGAGAGATTGACGGCGAGCATGGGCAAGCGATCGGTCCGCTTGGCACAACACTCGAGCAGTTCGACGGCGCGATTCACGACCCAGCGATCCACCATGACCATGACGTTGTAACGTTCGGCCGCCGGGATGAATTCGTTGGGCGGAACGAGGGTACCGTCCTCCTCGCGCAGGCGGACCATCAACTCGTAGAACGGGGTATTACCCGCGACCGGACTGACGCCAACGATGCGCTGTGCATACAACTCGAGTCGTCCGTCTTCGACCGCGCGCGCGATTCGCCCGACCCACTGCATCTCGCGATGGCGATTGGTACCGTGATCCCGCTCGTATATCTGGACGCGATTACGGCCGCCGTCCTTGGCCGCATAACAGGCAATGTCGGCGGCCGACAGCACCGATGCGGCACTGGTGGTCTCCTTCGCAATGCGCACGACGCCAATGCTTGCGCCGACCGACAGGCTGTTGGCGCCCCAGAGAAACCGGTAACCGTGAATGGCCTGGCGAATGCTGTCCGCCACCCGCTCGGCCTGTTCCAGCGAGCAGCGCTCGAGCAGCAGGCCGAATTCGTCACCGCCCAGCCGGGCAATGGTGTCCGAGGCACGCACGCGGGTCTGCAGCAGGCTGGTGATGTCGCGCAACAACCGGTCACCGGCGCTGTGACCACAAGTGTCGTTCACTACCTTGAACTGATCGAGGTCGACGTACAGCAGCACGAATTCGCCCTCGCCGTGCTGCGCGGCGGTCACGGCCGTCTCGAGACGGGTGTCGAATTCGCGTCGATTGATGAGGCCGGTCAAAGCATCGTGGCTGGCCTGATAAGAAAGCGCGCGCTTGAGGCGGCGCTCCTTGGTCACGTCGCCGAACACGATGACCGCGCCGATGGCGACACCCTCGCGATTGCGGATGGGCGAGGAAGTTTCCTGGATCGCGAGTTCCTCGCCGCGGCGGTTGACCAGCAGGTTGTGGTCGGAAGGCACCGAAATGTCGCCCGCGGTGAGCACACGATCGAGTGCGTAGGCCACGGGCCGGCGCGTGGATTCGTCGATGAGCTGCAGCACCTCGCCGATCGGACGGCCGCGCGCCTCGTCGACCGACCAACCCGTCAGCCGTTCGGCGACCGGATTGAGGTAATCGATATTCGCACCCGCGTCGGTGGTGATCACCGCGTCGCCGATGGACTGCAACGTCACGTGGGCGCGATCCTTTTCCGCGTAGATAGCCTGCTCGACGCGTTTGCGCTCGGTGATGTCCGACACCGTGCCTTCGTATCCGACGATGCGGCCGCCTCCATCGCGCACGCCGCGCGAATTCTCGAGCGCCACCACCTGCGAGCCGTCGCGCCGGCGCAGGATCACTTCCATCGAACGCACCTCGCCATCGGCATCGACGCGCCGCACGAAGTCGGTGCGGTCCGTCGGGCTCCAGTACAACATCACCGAACTCGGCAGCGCGTACATCTCCTCGGCCGAGCTGTAGCCGAGCATCTTCACGAAGGCGGTGTTGACCGAAACCAGCCGGCCGTCGCGCGTGCTCTGATACACGCCTTCGATGACGCCTTCGAACAAGCCGCGGAACTTGGCCTCGCTGTTGCGCAGCGCGTCCTCGGCGAGATTGCGTTCGATCGCGAGCGCGGCCAGCCGCGTGGCGTGTGACTGCAGCACCTGCTCGCGCGAGTCGGGCATACCTGGCTCGGGCCGGAAGATCGCGACCGAGCCTAACAACTTGCCGCTGGCGCCCTTGATGGGCATCGACCAGACGGCGCGGAATCCGGAATCGAGCACGACCTGGCGCCGGTCCGCCCAGTGCGGATCGTTGGCGACGTCCTGGACGAACACGTCGCAGGCCGAATACACCGCGGCAGCGCACGAACCGCGTCGTGGCTCGATTGGCGTGCGCTCGAGCACGGCGGCCAGCATGGGTGGCAGCTGCCGCGCGATCGTCAGCGCAAAACAGCTCGCGTCCGGCGCGAGTACCGAAATCGTGCAGCGCGCGCGCGGGTAGACGGCCTGCACCAGCGCGGAGATGACGTCGAGTACCGCCGGCAAGCCCGCGTTCGAGGCGAGCAACGCGAAGAACGCGCGCTCGTTTTCCATGATGATTTCGGCGCGTTTGCGCTCGGATATGTCGGTGATGCTGACGCGCACCAGCGTCGATGCGCCGCCGGAAAGTTTCACCAGCCGCACGTCGCAGGGAATGTCGCGCCCGGTGGAATCCCGGTGTACCCATTCGAAAGCCTGGGGCTCGCCCGCGACCGCCTGGCGCAGATGTTGGCGATGAGGGGAGTTCGCCGGTTGCCCGTCCGGCTGCATCTCGGCGCTGACCGCAACCAGGTTCGAATTGAGCAGTTGATCGCGCGTCATCTTGAACAGGCGCAAAGCCGGCTCATTAGCCTCGATGAAGCGCCGTGTCTCGGAGTCGAGCACCGCGATCGCCTCGGGCGCATTGTCGACCAGCGATCGGTAGCGCGCCTCGCTGTCGCGCAGCGCTTCCTGCGCCATGTGGCGCTCGGAGATGTCGCGCAGGCAGATGACGAAGACTTCGGTGCGGCCGCTGCGCGCCCGGCTGACGGCGATCTCGGCCGGAAACAGCGTACCGTCACTGCGACGCGCCATGACTTCGGGGCTGACTCGCGCTCCGCGAAAGGTGTCGCTCGAGCCGGCCAGTTTCTCGAGCCCGGCGGGCACCGAACCATCGACGGCAATTTCCGGAACGAGCGCATCGACGCACAGTCCTAACAACTCCGCGGTCGGATAGCCGAACACGCGTTCGGTCATCGGATTGGCGCGGTCGATGATGCCGTTGGCATTGGCGGTGATCACCACGTCCTTGATGTGATCGAGGATGACCTGCAGCTGGGCCGCGCCCTGCTCTGCGATCTCGACCCCGAGCGAGCGGGCTTCGTCGGACATGAGCTGCATCGAACGCACGATCGCGCGACGCTCGTCGTCGACCGTGTCGTAGTAGTGACTGAGCATCTCGAGCAGCTCGTGGGCGCCGATCCGCGAGCCCGTCACGCGCGCGCGCAGCTCCCGCAGCTGTGCCTGCAGCAGCGGATGCAGGCGCCGCGTCGACAAATCCTCGACAGCCACCGCGTCAGGCGCGGTGGACTCGGAACTTTCTTGCGAAGGGGACCCTTCGGCCGGTTTTGACATAACTATGCAATCGGAGTCCAAATTGCATGATATGTCCGTGCCCTGCGGGGCCACGTGAAGCGGCTCCCGGTTTTGGAGGCGCCTAGTTGGCGGCGGGTGCCGGCGTGACCGCGGGTTCGGCTGCCGTGGCAGCCTCTGCCGGGGCGACGATTACAGGAATGGAGAACACGCGGGTTACCGTGCCCTCCTCGCCTTCGGTCTCGACGATCGCCGTGA
Source organism: Pseudomonadota bacterium (assembly GCA_039931065.1). Taxonomy (GTDB): domain Bacteria; phylum Pseudomonadota; class Gammaproteobacteria; order Steroidobacterales; family Steroidobacteraceae; genus CADEED01. Next base: position 129,312 of record JBDTSP010000006.1, read on the forward strand.
TCATGAAAAGGCCATCTTTGGCAGGCTGCAGCACCAGCTCGTGCGTCAGGGCCTTCTCCTTCGGTGAATCGCCGCGCGGCCCGAAGGCCTCGCCCGAAGTCATCGGCAGGCCGTCGCGGCTCTCGAAATGAGCTCGCAGCGCCGTGAAATCGCGATGCGGGACGATGGCGATGTCGATCGGCAGCGGATGATCGACCGCCGGCACAGCCCGGATGGCGAAATGAACGCTGATCTTGCTCGCGGTCTTGCCCGCCGAAACGGCGGCGACCATGTCTGGCTCGAGGCCCGCGATCGTTGGAGCGGCACCAGGCTTGGCCACGGTAGTCGGGTTATCTGTCTGCTCGGGCGAGCCATCACACGCAGCCAGCATGCCGCCGCAGATAACCGCAGCGAACACCGATGCGCGTAAGCCAGTCCTGACCATCCTTAAACCCTCCGCTTCGTATACTAACAGGCCAACTACTCTCGACTGCCCAACGCCTCACAATACCGGCGGCTCGAGTCAGCGCGCGAGGATGGGTGGGTCGTCCATCGCCGACAGTTGCTCGAAAAGATCCGCGATGTGCCGTTCCCAGAACCGTGCGTCGCCGAACCATGGAAACGCGCGTGGAAACGCCGGGTCGTGCCAGCGGCTCGCGATCCAGGAAGCGTGATGCAGGATGCGCAAGGACCGCAGCGGCTCGACCAGCGTCAGCTCGGTGTAGTCGAATTCGCCAAACAACTCGTAGCCTTCCATGATCGCCGCCCACGATTCCTGCTGACTGGCGGGGTCGCCGGAGAGAAACATCCATAGATCCTGGATGCGCGGTCCGGACATGCAGTCGTCGAGGTCGACGAACAGCGGACCGGTTTCGCGCCACAGGATGTTGCCGGCGTGACAGTCGCCATGGATTCGCAGCCGCGGCAGCGGTCCGAAATTCTCGAAGCTTTGCCGAATCCGTCCGAGGACCTGGTCGCTCACGCGGTCGTATTGTTCCTCGAGGGCCTCAGGCACGAAGCCACTTGCGGCCACCAGTTCGCACGCCTGCACGCCCATGCGGTGGAGGTCGAGCGAAACGCGATGCTGGAATCGCTCGCGGCCGCCGACTGCGTGGATACGCGCCAGCGTGCGGCCGAGCAACGTGAGCGTGGCGCGATCGCCGAGTTCCGGCGCGCGACCGGCGAGATACGGGAAGGCCGCGAAACGCAAGCCATCGTGCGCGAACAAACTGTAGCCGTCGCGCGTGATCGGCGCCGCCACCGGCAACTCCGCCGCCGCCAGTTCCAGCGTGAAGGAATGCTCCTCGTCGATCTGCGCATCGCTCCAGCGCGCCGGGCGATAGAACTTGAGCACCCACAAGGCGCCGTCCTCGTCGCCCAGTTGATAGACGCGATTTTCATAGCTGTTGAGCGCGAACAGGCGGCCGGACGGGATCAGGCCGATACTCTCAGCCGCGTCGAATACCGCACCCGGATGCAGGGAATCGAACGGCGCGGGTGCAGAATGCGTCACAGCCACCGGGGCACATTAATGTAAAATCCGGCGGCCTAAAACCCCATGGAATCTTTATTCGCATGAGTTCTGCTCCAAGTGTTCTCGTTACCGGTGGCGCCGGCTACATCGGCAGCCACACCGTCCTGCAACTCGTGGCGCGTGGCGAACGTGTCGTGGTGCTCGATGATCTATCCACCGGCTTCCGTCAGGCGGTGCGCGACGTGCCGCTCGTCACCGGAAACGTCGGCAATCGCAAGCTCGTCGATCAGCTGCTGGCCGAACACAACGTCGACACCATCGTGCACTTCGCCGCGCACACGATCGTTCCGGAATCCGTCTCGGATCCGCTCAAGTACTACTGCAACAACACCGCCGCAACGCGCACGTTGCTCGAGGCCGCAAGTTTTGCCGGCGTGAAACACTTCGTGTTCTCGTCGACCGCGGCCGTTTATGGAATTCCCTCGGCTGGCATCGCCGCCGAAGAGACCCCGACCGCACCCATCAATCCTTACGGAACGTCGAAACTGATGTCCGAATGGATGCTGCGTGACCTCTGCGCGGTCACGCCGCTGCGCTCGGTGGTGCTGAGATACTTCAATGTCGCCGGTTCCGACACACAGGGCCGCATCGGCCAGTCGACCCGCAAGGCCACGCTGCTGGTTAAGGCGGCGGTCGAAGCGGCCGTGGGTAAGCGCACTCACCTGTCGATCTTCGGCACCGATTTCCCGACTCCCGACGGCACCGGCGTGCGCGACTACATTCACGTCGAAGATCTCGCCAGTGCCCACCTGAACGCTCTCGACTACCTGCGTGCGGGCGGAGAGTCGATCACCGCGAACTGCGGATACGGCCACGGCTACAGCGTGCGCGAGGTCCTTTCGAGCGTGGAGAAGATCGCGGGGGTCAAGCTCGACATCCGCGAAGAACCGCGCCGCGCCGGCGACCCGCCCGCGCTGATCGCCAAAGCGGAGAAAGCACGCCAGATCCTCGGCTGGAAGCCGAAACTCGACGACATCGACATCATCGTGCGGACTTCTCTCGACTGGGAAAAACGTCTGCAGCGGGAACCCTGGTAGCTAGTTTCGCAGCGACATGCGGTGGGCCAGTCCAAAATCGTTGACCGGATTGATGCTGCTGGGCCTGGCGGTGATCGCGGGCCCGCTGCTGTTCGCGGTCATCGACGCCGCCATCCAGATCAGCAAACTTGCCAAGACCAGCGAAGAGCTCGTGCAGGAAGGTGTGCAGTCGGCGCGCCTGTCGCAGCTCATGTATGCCGACATCAACTCCCTGCAAAGAACGGTGCGGCTCTACAACGTGCTCGGTAACGTGAAGATGCTCGACTCTTACCGGACGACCGACCAGCGGCTCGCCTCGACCCGCACGCAGCTGGCGCGCCTGCTCGAAGGTGAACCCACGCGCCGTAGCCTCGAGGACTTCCAGGCCACGCACAACGAGATCTCGCAGGCGGTAAGTTCGACACCGGCGGGCAGCGCAACCTTCACGACCATCCTCGCGCGCATCGATCGCCTCAACGAAATCGCCGACGCGATAGTAAAGAGCGGCAACGCGCAGATCGACGCGCGGCTCGATGAACTCAAGCAACAGACGGCGACCACGCAAAAACGGTTGTTCTGGCAATCGGCGCTGCTCGCGCCGCTCACGCTGGTCGCGATCCTGGCGTTGACGCTGTCGATCGGCCGGCCGCTGCGCGCGATCGATCGGGCGATCAGCGAACTCGGGCGCGGCACGTTTTCGCACTCCATCGAAGTTTCCGGTCCGCGCGACCTGGAGCGGCTCGGCGCGCAGCTCGAGTGGCTGCGCCTGCGCCTTCTCGACCTGGCACAGGAACGCAATCGCTTCCTGCGCCACATGTCGCACGAGCTGAAGACGCCGTTGGCCAACATCCGCGAGGGCGCGGAACTGCTCATGGACGGCGCGGTCGGACCCCTGGACAACACGCAACGCGAAGTCGTCGCCATCCTGCGTGACAACGGCATCAAGCTGCATCGGCTCATCGAAAACCTGCTGTCGTTCAGCGCCTGGCAGAAAGAAAGCGTCGGACTCGACCTTTCGGAGTTCCGGTTGCGGCCCCTCGTCAAACAGGTTCTCGAAAGCCAGCAACTCACGGTAGTCTCACAACGCGTCCGACTGGAGGTGAAGGTGGACGACCTGGTGCTGCGGGCCGACCGCGGCAAAGTTCGCCTCATCATCGAGAACCTGCTGTCCAATGCCATCAAATATTCACCCAAGGGCGGCACTGTCTATCTACACGCCGCCAAACAGGACACTCAGCTCATGATCGATGTCGCTGACACCGGTGCCGGCATTCCGTCCGAGGAACGCGCCCGCGTGTTCGAAGCTTTTTACACAGGCCGTCCACCCGCCGGCGTGCAGGTCAAGGGCACCGGCATCGGCCTGTCGGTGGTGCTCGAATTCGTCAACGCCCATGGTGGCACCATCGAAATCGTTGACGGGGCGTATGCCGGGGCGCATTTCCGCATCCGTATGCCGGTCTTGTCGGTCACTAAACCAGTCCGGTCGCAGGCGCATGCGGCATAAGCTCACCCTCGTCGTGACGGTTGCGAGCCTGGCCGCCCTGCTGGTCGGTTGTGGCACGGGCCTCGGGTTGCCGGTCAAGCGTCCGGCGAAGGAATTGCCGTCGATCGACCGCAATTCCACTGAAACGACCGTCATCACCTCGTATCTGGACACGTGCCTGCGCCTCGCGCGCGGTACTCCGGCCGAACAGGCCGAGATTCTGGCAACCGCCAACAACGACTACAGCGCCGCGCCCACTCCTAGCAGGGTTTTGCGTTACGCATTGGTGCTCTCCACCCCCGGCCATGCGGGCTTCGATCCTGTCGTCGCACAGCGACTTTTGCATGAAGTCCTAGCAAGCCCCGAGACTCTGCTTCCTGCGGAACGCGCTCTCGCGTTCCTGCAGCTGCAGCAGGTCGAGCGCCAGCAATCCTTACAAGCGGATGTGCGGCGCCTGCAGACAGGCGCCGAGCGATCAACCAACGATCGGATTGCACAGCTCACCAAGCGCCTGAGCACCGAGAGTGAGGAAAATACCCGTCTCAAGAAGGCGCTTGCGGACGCCCAGGCAAAACTGGACGCCATCGCAAACATCGAACGCTCGTCTAACAACGGGCGCCCGACCGCGCCTGAGGGACGGAAACCGTAGAGGTTTCTGATGCACGCAGCCATGCAACTCGCCACCCCGCATTCCACCAAGCGCAAAGCCCGCATCCTGGTCGTCGACGACGATCCGGGCCTGCTGCGCCTGCTGACCATCCGCCTGCGTGCGGAGAACTACGAGGTGGAAGCCGTTGAAAGTGCTGCTCTCGCGCTCGCCGCCACCAGCCGCTTCCGCCCCGAACTGGTCATCACCGACCTGCGCATGGACCAGATGGACGGCATCGGCCTGCTCAAGGAGCTCCAGTCGCGGTACCCGGGGCTCAAGGTGATCATCCTCACCGCCCACGGCACCATTCCCGATGCGGTGCACGCCACCCAGCTCGGCGCCTTTGGGTTCCTGACCAAACCGGTCGACAAACAAGAGTTGTTGGACCAGGTGCAGAAGGCCCTGCGCATCTCGGGGTTCGCCGACAACGACGAAGACTGGCGCGCCGAAATCATTACGCGCTCCTCGCTGGTCGAAGAAAAACTCTCGCAGGCCCACATGGTGGCCGGTACCGATGCGCGCGTGCTCATCACCGGAGAGTCCGGCACCGGAAAGGAACTGCTGGCCCGCGCGATCCACAACGTCAGCCCGCGTCGTGCCAAACCGTTCGTCGCGATCAACTGCTCGGCCATGGCCGAAAACCTGCTCGAATCCGAGCTGTTCGGTCACATGAAGGGTTCGTTCACCGGCGCGGTGCGCGATCACGCCGGCCTGTTCCAGGCGGCCGATGGCGGCACCCTGCTGCTCGACGAGATCGGCGACATGCCGATGCGTCTGCAGGTCAAGCTGCTGCGCGTCCTGCAGGAGAACAACATCCGCCCGATCGGCGCCACCGATGCCATTGCGGTCAACGTGCGCGTCATCTCCGCCACGCATCGCGATCTGCAGCAGCTCATGATGAGCGGCCAATTCCGTGAAGATCTTTATTACCGGCTGAACGTCGTGCACATCGAGATGCCGCCGCTCAACCGTCGCCGCGAAGACATCCCGCTGCTGGTCTCGCATTTCCTCGCGCAGATCAGCAACGAGAGCGGCGTACGCAAGATCTACGCGCCCGAAGCGGTGGAGTTGCTCGCCACGGCCGATTGGCCCGGCAACATCCGCCAGCTCGCGAACGTCGTACGGCAGAACGTGGCGTTGTCACAGACGCCCATCATCCCGGTGGAACTCGTCCAGCAATCACTCGGCGGCACGCAGAGCAAGCTGCCCTCGTTCGACGAGGCGCGTGATGAGTTCACCCGCAGCTACCTGTCGCAGATCCTGCAGATCACGGGCGGAAACGTCAGCCAGGCGGCGCGGTTGGCCAAACGCAACCGGACGGACTTCTACAAACTGCTGTCTCGCCACCAGCTGACCCCCGAAGACTTCAAGGGTCGTTAACTCTCCCCGAGCGCTTCTTCGACTCCGGAAACAAACAAGCCCCGCGTTGCGGGGCTTGTTTGTTTGGACCCACCTGAAAGGTACGTCCGCGTTTCGAGGAGTCTTACGCCTTGCGCTGACGGCGCTTCGAGCCAAACCAGGTACCGAGCAGGCCCAGGCCGAGCAGGCCGAGCGTGGCGGGTTCCGGAACAGCCTTCGGCGTGAAGACGGCCTTGATCAGCATGTCATCGTGGTTGTCATCCGGGCCGGCGCCCGAGTCATCCCAGAACAGCCATGCGGTGTTGCCGAAGATGCTGTACGCAATCGACTGGAACGAGCCCAGGTTGAGGGCGTCGTTCTGAGCATTGGTGATGCAGCCCTGCGAGTGACCGGGCGAGCTGAATGCGCAAAACCCGAAGTCGAGCAGTCCGGCGCCCACATCGAGCGAGCCGATGAGCTTCGGAGCAGCAAAGAAGTTCTGCGTGGTAGGCGTGTAACCCGTGTTGTAGCTCAGGCTGCCCGAGGTGAACACGTTCGCGTAACCGGCTTCTTTGCCGTAGTAGTAGAACGCGACCGATCCAGCCGAGTCGGTGGCGAGCGAGGCGCCGAGCGTGTACGTCGTGACACCCAGACCCGCGAAGATCGACTTGAAGTCGTTCGACGGGACGATGCCAATGGTTCCCTTGACGGGCGAAACCAGGTCGGACGTTACGAAACCGGCTTGGGCGGCTGAAGCCGAACCCAGCAGGATCGTGGCGGCGGCGAGTAATTTGATCTTGTTTGCGGTCATTTGCTCTTCCTCAGAAGGAAATTGCACTTCGGTTGCTTCAAGAGATGCACTACATGTGCCATGGCAGAAAATCCTTATCTAATCAACTACTTGTCCGTCCGGGCGTCTAACTAGATGCGGCCAGGTGTCAAGCCCGCCGACATCCGGGAGGCGTCAAGATGACAATAATCCTCGCGCCCTTAAGACGTTACGCATCGTCGTGAACCGGAAATCGCCCAGCAGCTGGCGCAGACGGCCCTCGCATTTCGAGAGATTCGTGTAGTGGCGGAAACGCGAAACCAGGCTGGTCTTCACCCGGGGTTGTTCGAAATCGATCTCCCACGGGTGCAGGTAGAAGGTGAATGGCAGGCGTTCCTGCTCGTTGATGCTGCGCAGGCCCGCGCGGGTGAACCAGTACGGCAGCAGGCGGAAGTAGCCGCCGCCCGACACCGGGACGCGCAGCGGCCCGACGGCCGCGGTGGACATCGGAAACTCGGCGATACGGCCACCCGAGGGAGCGTGCACGAATCCCGGTGCCCGGTCGGCACCCGGCATCCCGTAACGGTCGTGGCGGACCGGAAAGATGGACGAGTCATAAGCGAAGCCCTGCTCGATCAGGGTGTCGAGCGCCCAGCGCGAACGCGGCGTGATCGAAAAGCTGGCGGCGCGATAACCGATCACCGGCAGGCCGGTCAGGTCCTCGAGCAGCGCCTTGGAACGGTGGGTCTCTTCGGCGAAGACGGCCGGAGTTTGCCGGTAGATGAGTTCATGCGAATAACCATGGCAGGCCACTTCATGGCCAAGCGAGGCAATACGTTTGACCAGCTGCGGCACTTTGTCCGCGACCCAGCCGAGCACGAAAAAAGTCCCCTTTATGCGCCGCTCGTCGAGCATGGCGAGCAACCGGTCAGTGCTCGCGGCGACGCGCGACTCACGGTCGCCCCAGGTCGAGCGCGGAATCGCCGAGGCCAGCGCGGACACGTGGTAATAGTCTTCGACGTCGATCGTGAAGGCATTGGTGACGACCGCCTTCGACTCAACGGCTGAGGGGCCACGGACGCTGGAAGACGTCTTGGCGGCGTCGTTGACATCGTCGGCTGCAGCGCGCAGTTCAGTCCGCGGCATGGATAAGGTCGCCTTTGAATTCATGGATCGACGGGTCTCGTTTCAGGGAGTCAATCTGCATAAAGCACTGTTCGTACCAACTTTATTTATGCCAGTTTTTTCAGTAGCTTAAAGCTCATGCCTCCATTAATACACCAATTCCTGTAAATGGCACCGACAGACCTCCGGCCGAGGCCCATCGGGGACAACCCTGGCGGCGGTAATTGGGCCTGTCGAACGGCGCACGGAAAAGCGCCGGGCCGCACTGCAATATCCGCCATCACCCGCGGCTTCTGACCCATGTATCGGATCGAGTGGATTGAACGACTGAAGCTCGGCGGCGTACCCGGCGCGCCTGACGCAACCCCCCTGCGGGTGAGCCCGGTCGTGATCAGCCTCGGGTTCACCAGTCTGTTCACGGACATATCGTCCGAGATGGTCAACAGCCTGTTGCCGGCGTGGCTGGTCCTGCACCTGCACATGAGCCCGATGCAATTCGGCGTCATCGACGGCCTCTACAACGGGTTCGCGATCGCGCTGCTGAGCCTCGCGGCCGGTTATCTGGCCGACCGCAGCGCGCGCCAGAAGGAAGTCGCGTTGGCGGGTTATTCGCTGTCCGGCCTGTGCAAGTTGCTGCTGCTCGGTGTCGGCGCGACCTGGGGCTGGATCCTGCTGGTGGTTGGGCTCGACCGTGCCGGCAAGGGTATTCGCGCCGCGCCGCGCGATGCGCTGATCTCGCTCAACACGCCGCCGGCCGCCTACGCCATGGCGTTCTCGGTTCATCGCGCGATGGACGCATGCGGCTCATTGTTAGGTCCTATCACAGCCTTTGCATTGCTCGCGCTGCTACCCGGCGCCTACGACGCCGTCTGGGTGACCAGCTTTTTCTTCGCTGTGATCGGGGTCGCGGTGTTGTGGCTGTTCGTGCCGAGCGCCACGGCATTGGTCGCCGCGGCCCACTCCGCCGCTGTGACGCGGCCCGCCTGGTCGCCGTGGAAATCGCGCCGCTTCCTCGCGCTCACCGCGTGCGGCGCGCTGCTCGCCGGCACCACGATCAGCGACGGCTTTCTGTACCTGCTGCTGCAGCAGAAAAGCGCGGCTCCGACAGGTTTCTTCCCGCTGTTCTACGTGGTCACCGCCGCGGCCTACATGTTGCTGTCGATACCGGCCGGACGACTGGCCGATCGCACCAGCCGCAGCCGCGTGTTCCTCGGCGGCTATGCGGTGCTCGTGGTCCTGTACATCCTGCTGCTGTTCGTCGACCGCGTGAGCACCGTCGAACTGGTCGGCTGCCTGATCCTGTTCGGGCTTTTTTACGCCGGCACCGAAGGCATCCTGATGGCGCTCGTCAGCGTGGTGATTCCGCCCGCGCATCGCACCAGTGGCATCGCCATCGTGGGCACGGCGATCGGCATAACCAAACTACTGTCGTCGGTGGCTTTCGGCGCCTTGTGGCAGTGGATCGGCATACGCGGCGCGGTGATCACCTTCGTATTGATCCTGGGATTGGCGCTGGCGGTTTCGCTCGCGCTCATGAGGGCGACCGACAATGACTCGTAGACCCGCCGTCACTTTCGCGATCGTGTGTGTCGTCGCCGCGGGTGGTCTCGCCGCCTATCTACTTCACGCCGGCAAACGCATGCACCCGGCACCGGCCGCGCCCTCGCCTGCCGCAGCCGCTGCGCCCGCCGCACCGGCGGAAACCGAGTCCACAGTCACCGCCACTGACTCACCACCCGCTGCGCCCGCAGCCTCAGCCGCGCCAGCAGCGGCCGAATCGACTCCTTCAGCCCCTCATGGCGCGGTCGCCGCGCCCAGGAGCCAGCGCCTGTTTTTCCGCTACAACGGCGTCGACAATCACTACGGCCGGGTCGCATGGGTGGAAACCGCCAATCTCGCGGACGTGCATTTCGTGGATTCACTGCGTTGCGAAGTCGTGCACGTGTCCGGCGGACACGGCATCTGCCTGAGCGCGGAGCGCGGCGTATTCACGACGTACGCGGCGACCTTGTTCGACGCGCGGACTTTCGAGCAGCGCGGCACTTTCGCGCTCAAGGGAATTCCGAGCCGCACCCGCGTCTCGGCCGACGGCACACTCGCCGGACTCACGGTGTTCGTCTCCGGACACGGCTATTCCACGCTCGACTTCTCCACGCAGACGCTGCTGATAGATTTCGCGAGTGGTTCGGTACTCGCGGACCTCGAGAACTTCAAGGTCACGCACGACGGCGTGGCGATCGACAATGCGGATTTCAATTTCTGGGGCATCACGTTCACGCCCGATGCGAAGAATTTCTTCGCCACGTTGTCGACCGGCGGCAAACACTACCTGGTGCGTGGCGACATCGCCGCGCGCAGCGCCATCGTCATCCATGAAAACGTCGAGTGCCCTTCCCTGTCGCCCGACGCGCGCCGCATTGCGTACAAGAAACGCCTCATGGTCGGCAATCGCGTGATCTGGCAATTGCACGTGCTCGAATTGTCGAGCGGGCGTGAAATCGCGCTGTCGGAGAAGCGCAGCATCGACGATCAGCTCGAGTGGCTCGACAATCGCCACGTCCTGTACTCGGTGCCGAGTGCCGATGACGGGTCGAGCCCGAGCACCGATGTCTGGGAAGTGGCCGTCGACGCCAGAAGCGCACCCCAGCTCTTCCTGCGCAACGCGTATTCGCCCGCGACCGCCCGCGGCGCCGCGCGCTGAAAAAAAAACGGGGCAGCCGAAGCTGCCCCGTTCGATCTGCTTTAAGGTCTGCGCGTCAGTTGCGCGTTACGGTCAACACATCGGTCCGCGTGTTACCGGCGGCATCACGCGCCGTGACCGTGAGGATGTTCACGCCGGTCAACACCGAGATCGTGCCCGTCGACCACGACGTCGTACCCGTGGCATTGCCGCTGCCGCCACGGTTGTTGGTCCAGCTGACCTGCGTGACCGCGACGTTGTCGGAGGCCGAACCGCCGAGCGTGATCGTCGAGGCAGTCTGCGTCCGCGTCGAATTGCTGGTGGGTGACGTGATCGTGATCGACGGCCGAGTGGTGTCCGTGAAGGTCACGGTCAACGTATCCGTCTGCGTATTGCCCGCGGCATCGCGCGCGGTGACCGTAAGGACGTTAGAACCGGTCTGCAACGCGAGATTGCTGACCGACCAGGAGGTGGTACCCGTGGCGGTGCCACTGCCACCGCGGCTGTTCACCCACGTGACCTGCGTGACGGCGACGTTGTCGGAGGCCGTGCCGGAAAGCGTGATCGGTGAAGCCGTGACCGCGAGCGTGGTCGCACTGGTCGGGCCCGTGATCGTCACCACGGGCAAGCTCGTGTCCGGGTTGTACGTGACGCTGATCGAATCCGTGCCCGTATTGCCGGCCGCATCGCGCGAGCTGACCGTGAGCACGTTGACGCCCGACTGCAGCACGATGCCGCTGACGGTCCATGCCGTGGTGCCCGACGCGGTGCCGCTGCCGCCGCGGTTGTTGGCCCACGTGACCTGCGTGACGCCGACCGCATCCGATGAGGTGCCGCCGAGGTTGAGCGAAGCCGCCGTGACCGTGGTGCTCGATGCGCTGGTCGGCGATGTAATCGTAACCACCGGCGCCGTCGTGTCCGGCGTGTAAGTGACCGTGAGGATGTCCGTACTGGTGTTGCCGGCCGCGTCACGCGCGGTGACGGTGATCACGTTCGAGCCGGTCAGCAGCACGATGCCACTCGCCGACCACGCAGTCGTGCCGGTTGCCGTGCCGCTGCCACCGCGATTGTTCACCCAGGCGACTTGCGTGACACCCACCGCATCCGAAGCCGTTCCACCGATATTGATCGGAGTTGTCGCGACCGTCGTGGTCGCGGAGCTTGTCGGTGAAGTGATCGTCACGGAAGGCGCCGTCGTGTCCGGTGCGTTGTAGGTCACGGTGAGCGAATCGGCGCTGCTGTTGCCAGCCGCGTCGCGCGCCGTGACCGTGAGGATGTTGGCGCCCGACTGCAGGACGACGCCCGAGACCGACCAGCTGCCGGTTCCCGTGGCGTTGCCGCTACCGCCGCGATTGTTTGACCAGGAGACCAGCGTGACGCCGACCGCATCGGTGGCGGTGCCACCGAGTGCGAACGGCGTGCTGGTCACCGTGGTGGTCGTGGCGCTGGTCGGCGTGGTGATCGTGACCACCGGCGCGGTCGTATCCGACGACCCGCCGCTGGTGTTGAACACCACGTCCACCCAGTAGTTTTCACCGTTGTACGTGTCGGTCGGGAACACGCTGCTGCTGCCGTACTTGTACAGGCCGTTGGAACCGCCCGAACCGTCCTGCGGCGCAAGCAACGGACCGCTCGTCACGCCGCTGGTCGTGAAGTAGTTGTCGTCGCCCGTGTAGAAGCCCGAGCTCGTGTGATACGAAACGACGTAGTCCGTGTTCGCCGTGAGCGCCACCGGCGAGGCCAGGGTCTGCACCTGCCATCCCGACGCGCTTTCACCCGCGAACGTGACCTGTCCTAACAAGGTGCCGCTTGCGCTCCACAGGCTGCCGACATGCGTGCCGGTATTCTGCGAGTGCTTGAAGAACCGCAGGGCCGTGACGTTGCCGGCGGCGCTGGTGCGGAACCGCACGCCGAGCTCGACCGAGTTCGAGTCCGCGTCCACGCCACCGGAGGGCGTCTCGGCGGGCCAGATCGAGCACGGGCAGGCTGCGCCGCCGACCGTGAACGAAACCGTCGTCGGCGAGCTCTGCAGGTTGCCGCTGTCGTCGACCGCACGGACACGGACCGTCTGGGCTCCCGTGGTCGGCGTCGTCCAGCTGTAAGACCAGGTGCCGCGACCCGTGGCCGGATGCCACGTGGTACCGCCATCGGTCGACACTTCGACACCCGCGACCTGACCACCCACGTCGCTCGCGCTGCCGCTGATGACGAGACCGTTCTGCGGGACATTGGCTCCCGCGACCGGCGCGATGATGGTCACCGTCGGCGCTGCGCTGTCCGACGAAGGACTCTGGGCCGAGAGGCCCGCCTGCAGCGAGGCCGGCTGTACGTTCATGTCGGCGAACAGGTTCACCGTCGCCTGCTGCATGACCAGGCTGACCGGCGTGCCTGCGCGATCGTGATTCGCGTCGAGACCCCAGGCCCACTGCACCGTGCCGGCGCCGAACACCCGGGCGCCGCTCGCGTGCTTGTACATCGTCAACGCATGGTTGGCGGTGTCCGAGGCGTAGGTCGAACCGAAGTCCTGGAGCTTGTCGACGTTGCTCACGGTCGTATCCGACAGGCGGAACAGACCGGCCGGGCGAGCGCCGTTGTCGAGATCCGAATCCCACTCGTACCCAAGCGTGCCGTTCGGCAGCGTCAGCGTGTTCGTGCCCGTGAGATTCGCGGCAGCAGTGCCGCGCCACAGGCGCAGCTTGCCTTCAGCGGCCGGGATCACGATCGCCGACGTTCCGGAATTCACCGTGAAGACCGTGCCGGTCAAACCGTTTTCCGGGCGGCCGCCATCGGACGGCGGGCTGAAGCGCGGATCGCGCCACGTGCCGGTCCACTCGGCGCTCGGATCGAGCTTGCCGTTGAAATGCGTCTCCTTGTACGAGACCAGCGTGCGGTAAGGCGTACCCGAACCGTCGATGCTGTTCTCCCAGCGGGTCTTCCAGAACACTTCGTTGCCGCTGAAGAACGCCATGTTGACGCCCGCTGCACGCGCGGCTTCGACGTTGGCGCGCTGCTGGCCGGACCAGTACTCGTCGTGGCCGGTCGAGATGAACGCGCGATGGCTGGTCAGCAGGTTGGCGGCACGATCCGTGTCGACACCCGTGATGTACGTGACGTCGTAACCGTTCGACTCGAGCCAGCGGATCATCGGGTACTCGGCGTTGAACACCCAGTCCTGGCCACCGGCTTCGCCACGCGTGGCGAACGGACGGTTGTAGCTCACCTTGTAGGCGCGACCCGGGTTGGTGCCGGGCGAACCCACGTACAGGCTGTTGCCGCCGTAGGTGTTGTAAGCCTGCCAGGTGGTGTCCGAAGTCTGGAAGACCATGTCCGAGGTGCTCGCGTCGTTGCGGACGATGAACGCGATGTGGCTGGCACCTCCCGTGTCGGTACGCACGACTTTTGCGAAGTAGACGCCGGAGGTCGCATTTGCAGGCACCGTCCATGAGCCCGAAACCGCCCAGTTGCCGCAATCGATGAGACCGGTCGAAGGCTGCGTCAGGCAGTTCGGCTGGTTCTGCGGCAGGCTCGCCGTCGGGTTGACGGTCGTGATCTTGCGCGCGCCCAGGCCGCCGTAATAACCCATGCGGTAGATGTCGAAGCGGTAGTTAGTGGCATTGGTATCCACCTTGAACTGCACCGTGCCGCCGCGGTTCACGCTGATCTGCGTGGCGAAGCCCTGGATGCTGGCGTCGCCGGCGCCGTTGATGTCCCACTCGCTCGACGGGTTACCCGTCAGGCAGTTTTCCGCGGTGATCGCGTTGGCGGCGCACGGGCCACCGGCCGCGGCCGTGGTGAACGACCAGCTGTCGTTGGCGATCAGTGCATTGTTGGCCGCGTCCTTGACGCGCGGATCGGTCGCGCCACCGCGCACAGTGACCGTGTAGATGGCCGAGTTGACCAGCGCGCTGGTCGGCGTGAGCGTGGCGACGTTGCCCGAGTACGAAACGCTCGCCGGGATCAACGTGTTGCCGGCGTTACGCAGCTCGATCGTCGAGCTGTTGATCGTGCTGGCATTCATCGCCTCGCTGAAGGTCACCAGGACCGCGCCGTTGAGCGCGACATTGGTGGCACCGCTCGCCGGCTGACGCAGCGTGATCGTCGGGGCCGTCGTGTCCGGGCCCGTGACGTTCTGGAACACGAGGTCGACCCAGTAGTTGGTCGCGCCGAACGAGCTGGTCGGGAAACCGCCGCTCGCGCCGTAGGTGTACACACCGTTGCCGCCCGCCGCCGGGTCACTCAACGCGTGCAACACGCCGTTGTCGACGCCGGTCGAGGCGAAGAAATTCGCGTTGACGGAGTAGCCGCCGTTCGGCGCGAAATACGAGGCCACGTAGGTGGTGTTCGCATCGATCGCAACCGGCGACGAGAACAGGACTTCCTGCCAGCCAGTCGCGGTTTCGCTGCCGAAGGTCGCCTGTGCGAGCAAGGTGCCGGTCGAAGTCCACAACTTGCCGACATGTGTGCCGGTGTTGCTCGGGCCCTTGTAGAAGCGGATGCCCGCGACGCTGCCACTGGTGTCCGTGCGGAACTTCACGCCCAGCTCGACGGCACCCGTATCGCTTTCGGACGCAGTCGCAGGCGTAGTCGTGCTGGGCCAGAGGGTGAGCGTGGTGACCGACGAATTCGTGGTCGTGAACGACCAGCTGTCGTTCGCCGCCAGCGCATTCAACGCAACGTCCTTGACCCGCGGATCGGTCGCACCGCCGCGCACTGTCACCGTGTACACGGTGTTCACCGCGAGCGCAGCGCTCGGGGTCAGGGTCGCGACGTTCGTGGCCGCGTTGTAGCTGACCGCGGCCGGAACCAGGGTCACGCCGTTGCGCAGTTCGATTGAGCTCGTGCTGATCGTTGCGGCGCTCATTGCCTCGTTGAAGCCGACAGTTACGGTGGTCGCGAGCGCGACTCCCGTGGCGCCCGAAGCGGGCGTGCGCGCAGTGACCGTGGGCGGCGTCGTGTCCGCGGTCGGCGTGTACGTGACGGTCAACGTGTTGGTCGAGGTGTTGTTGGCCGCATCGCGCGCCGTCACGGTGATGACGTTGGTGCCGGACAGCAGCGTGATGTTGGAGGCCGTCCAGGACGTCGTGCCGGCGGCGGTACCCGAACCACCGCGGTCATTGGTCCAGGAGACCTGCGTGACGCCGACGTTGTCGGAGGCCGAGCCGCCGATCGCGAGCGGAGTCACGGTCGTGCTGTGGGTCGGGGTCGCGACCGGGGTAGAAATGGTCACGGTCGGCGCGGTCGTGTCGGCGACACCGCCCGAGGTGGTGTCGAACACCACGTCCACCCAGTAGTTAGTGCCCTGCCAGGTGGAGGACGGGAATACGCTGCCCGGAGCGTAGGTGTAGACACCATTGCCGCCGGCCGCCGCGGTGCTGAGCGCGTGCAACGCGCCGTTGTCGACTCCGGCCGAAGTGAACTGGCCGGAAGTGGCCGAGTACCCGCCCGCGGGGGCGTGATAAGAGGCGACGTAGGTCACGCCTGCCGAGACCGGCACGGCCGTGGTGAACAGGACCTGCTGCCAGCCGCTCGCCGTTTCGGTTGCGAAAGTCGCCTGCGCGAGTGCCGTCCCCGTGGACGACCACAACGTGCCGACGTGGACACCGGTGTTCGAGGCGCCCTTGTAGAAGCGGATGCCCTTGATGAATCCATTGACGTCGCTGGTGAACTTCAGGCCGAGTTCGACGGACGTCACGTCCGAATCCGACGCGATTGCCGGGGTATCGGTCGCGCTGAAAATCGTGCACGGGCAGGTCGGGGCCGAAGCCGTCGTGAACGACCAGGTGGCGTTCGCGGCCATGGCATTGCCCGACATGTCCTTCACACGCGGGTCGCTGCCGCCGCCGCGCACGGTCACGGAATACGTGGCGCCGCTCGAGAGTGCGCTCGAGGGCGTGAACGTCGCGGAAAGTGTGCTGGCGCTGTAGGCGACGCTGCCGGCGACGAGCGCGTTGCCCGCGTCGCGCACTTCGAACGTGCTACTGGTGACCGAGGCCGGATCGAGCGATTCGTTGAAGGTCGCGCGGATGGGCGTGACCGACGCGACGCCGGTCGCACCGGCGGCCGGAAGGCGCGTGGTGACGGTCGGGCCGACCGTGTCGATCGCGTAGCTGGCCGAGTAGCTGCCGCTCGCGGCCGGGAACACCGCGTACTCGACGCCCTTGACGTTCATGATCTCGTAAGTGACGTCGGCGCCGTTGCGCAGCAGGCTGGTGAGGAAACGCGTCCCGGAGCGCCACGGCAACATGCCGGAGAGGCCATTTGCGCCCGTCGCCTGCGTGACCGTGAAACTGAGCACGTTCGACGTGAAGCTCATCGAGCCGAAGGTCGAATTGCCGCGGCCATCGAGCCAGGTGAGCATCTGCCGGCCGGAGACGACCGGAACGTTGCGCGCGAGTGCCGCTTCAACCGTCGTCGTCGACTGGTCCATGAAAGGCTGATCGGTGTGCGCGTTGATCGTGTAGACGCCGTACTGTTCTTCCGCGCCGGTGGCGCGATCAAGCAGGGTATTCGGGGTGAACGGGTATTGCTGATCGGACTCGTCGGTCATCTGTGTGACCGCCTGGTAGACGTCGATCAGGCTGCCGTCGAGGTCGGCAAAACGCATCGGCATGGCCGAGCCGGTGAAGTGTCCGGGCGTGTTCTGCACCCAGTCGCCGGGCCAGTAGTAGTAAGACGTATCGAGACGGATGCCATTGGCGAGCTGCACTTTCGCGGCCGACGCCCAGTCGCTCCACACGATGCAGTGATGACGTTCGGTGCTGAGCGGCGAGACGCTGGCGAACTTGTTGAAGAACGCGAGCTTCTGGTCCGTGTATCCCTGCGCGAGCGAGCTCTGTGTGAAGTCCACGCAGGTGCCGCTTTCGAAGGTGTTGACGTGCAGGCCGATTTCGAACCCTTGTGCCTGGTACGCCGAGGCCTGGGTGTTGGTCAGCGCGCCGTCGGTGAACACGTAGGAAGTGCCGCGGATACATTCCCAGTTCGCAACGGAGCAGCCCGCGGGGCTCATCGCGAGGAACTGGTCGAAGCGCTGCGCCGTGCCGCCGCCCTGCGCGGTGAACAGGAAGCCGTGGTCATCGCCGCTCATCAGGACGACCGCGCGATGCGCGTTCGGGAAGTACCAGAAGCGCGGCAACGGCTTGCGGTCCGAATTCATGTCGGTGATCAGGTTTGCGAGGAAGCGCTGCTGTTCGTCGGCCTGCGGAATCGCGACCTTGCTGCGATTGATCCAGTCAGGCTGCGGATCGCTGGCCGACGCGCCGAAGAACATGTCGTCGGAGCGGCGCGGCGCGATGCCGTCGCGTTCCTGGCCTACCCAGGCCGGATTGCCCTGGCGCGTGTAAACGATGGAAGTCGCGAGGTCGAACATGAAAGCCGCGGCCTGGCCACCGCTCGCGCCGACGCTGCGCAGCGTGACCGCGGGGTTGGCGGTAGCGGTCGTCGCGGTCGAATACAAGGTGGCGATCGAGGTCGCCCCGGCGAGTGTGCTCAGCTGGGCACTGCCATGGAACTGCAGCGTCTGACCGATGATGCCGGCACCGGACTTGGTGGAATTGTCGACAAGTAGATAGCCGTTGGAGAGCGTCGTCGCTCCCGAATTGATGCCGAGCAGGCTGGCCAGCTGCGGCGCGGGGTCCATCGCGATCAGGTTGCCACCGGCGGTTACCCAGGTGCTCAACATCGAAGCCTGGGTGGTCGTGACCGACTGCTTCGAGAGGATCACCACGTCATAGTTATTGAGCGTGCTCGCGGTGACGGCGCCGATTTCGGCGACCGCGAATTCGTTGAATCCTTCGGTGCGAAGGATCTCGGCGAAGAACTTGCCGAAGTTCTGATTCCCGTTGGTGATGACCAGAATCGGCCCTCCGGGCCCCTGGTTCGGATCCGCGTGTGCAGCCCCAAGGGGAGCTGTGATCGCGGCCAAAATCAGCAGCAGGGAACGGGCGAAGTTCTTGATATTCATGTTTTTCAAGGATTCCATTGCGGAAAGTCAGCCAACAGAGAGGGGGGCACAACGTTGTGTCCTACCCCCTCCAAGCAAAACCCGCGCCAATGTGAGACCCCCGTCACGGGAACCCCCCTCCCGACCCTCAAACTGTGAGCCGAATCGCAACCTTAGGTGCCCGCCGCAGGCCCGGCGGGGGCCGACGAGGTCCGGATGGCCCCAGACGGATGCGCGGCGCGGCAAAGCTGTAAAGTTCTCCGACGCAAAATCGGATGCTTGCCGACTTGCGTCGCGCGATATGTGCAACCGCCAGGTGGCAAGAATTTCGACACAAACAAAGTGCCAATCGCGACAAGGTGCGACGCCAATCACATACCTATGCTTCGCGCGCCTTCAACGGCTGGCTAGCACAAACACAAGAGGTTCAAATGCCTGTAGCTGATTCAGTACAACTTGGCGACAACGTGAAGATCTTTCATCCGTCGCTCGTCAACTTGTATGGCTGCGTCATTGGAAAGGACTCGAAGGTCGGCGCGTTCGTGGAGATACAGAAAGGCGCGACGATCGGTGAGCGCTGCAAGATTTCCTCGCACACCTTCATTTGTGAAGGCGTCGAAATCGAAAACGAAGTGTTCGTCGGCCACGGCGTGATGTTCACGAACGATCTGTTTCCGCGCGCTGCGAACCCCGATGGGTCGCTGCAGACGGAAGCGGACTGGAAGGTCGAGAAAACCGTGGTCAAACGCGGCGCTTCGATCGGCTCCAACGCCACGATTGTCGCCGGCATCACGATCGGCGAGTTCGCGCTGATCGGCGCGGGCGCGGTGGTGACGAAAGACGTACCGCCCTATGCGGTGGCGGTCGGTGTTCCGGCCAAGGTGATCGGCGATACGCGCAAGCGTTGAGTGGTAGTTAGTCAGGCATTTTTTCAAAGGGACTCGAGGAACAACAAATGATCAAGATTGGCGTCATCGGCTACGGCTACTGGGGACCGAACCTCGTGCGGACCTTTGCGGAAGCGCAACTGGGCACGATCGCCGCCGTCTCAGATCTCGATCCGAAAAAGCTCGCGCTGGTGAACAAGCGTTACCCGGCGGTTCAGACCACTAACGATTTCCAGGACATCCTGCGCAACCCCGCGATCGACGCGGTCGCGATCGCGACGCCGGTCAGCACACATTTCGAATTCGCCATGGCCGCCCTCAAGGCAGGCAAACACGTCTGGCTCGAAAAGCCGATGACGGAAACCTCGCTGCAGGCCCGCAAGCTGGTCGATGAAGCGCACAAGCGCAATCTCATCGTGTTCGTCGACCACACGTTTGTTTATACCGGCGCCGTCCGCAAGATGGGCGAGGTCATCAAGAGCGGCGATCTCGGCCGCGTCTACTATTACGACTCGATCCGCGTGAACCTGGGACTGTTCCAGCGCGACGTGAACGTGATCTCCGATCTCGCCGTGCACGATTTCTCGATCCTCGACTACCTGCTCAATGAGCATCCGGTCGCGATCTCGGCGAGCGGCATCAACCACTTCCCGGGCACGCCCGAGAATCTCGCCTACATCACGCTGTTCTACGATTCGGGCACCATCGCGCACGTCAACGTGAGCTGGCTCGCGCCCGTCAAGGTGCGCCAGATCCTGCTCGGCGGCAGCAAGAAGATGATCACCTACGACGATCTCGAGCCCTCCGAGAAGGTCAAGATCTACGACAAGGGCATCAGCTTCACCGAGGACCCGAAGCAGATCCAGGAAATGCGCGTGGGTTACCGCACCGGCGACATGTGGGCGCCGAAGCTCGACGGCACCGAGGCGCTGCGCCTCGCCGGCGATCACTTCATCGATTGCATCATCAACAAGAAAACCCCGCAGACCGACGGAGCGTTGGGCCTGCGCGTGGTCGAACTCATCGAAGCCGCCACCAGCTCCATGCGCGGCCGCGGCGAAACCGTCTACATCCAGAAAGCACAAGCACCGCAGGAGAAAATAGCGTGATTCCGTTCGTCGACCTGAAAGCCCAATACCTTTCCATCAAGAAAGAAGTCGATGCCGCAATCCTGAATGTCCTCGACACCTGCCAGTTCACGCTGGGCAGCGAAGTCGCCGCATTCGAAAAGGATTTCGCGGCCTATTCGCAGGTCAAACACGGCATCGCCGTGAACAACGGCACGAGCGCGCTGCACCTGGCGCTGCTTGCCGCCAACATCGGCGAAGGTGATGAAGTCATCACCGTTCCGTTCACCTTCGTGGCTTCCGTCGCGGCTATCTACTACTCGAGAGCGACACCGGTGTTCGTCGACATCGACCCGCGCACCTTCACGATGGATCCGGCCAAGATTGAAGCGGCCATCACACCCAAGACCAAAGCCATCCTGCCCGTGCACCTGTACGGACAGTGCGCCGACATGGACGCGATCCTCGCGATCGCGAAGAAACACAAGCTGATCGTGATCGAAGACGCCTGCCAGGCGCACGGCGCCGAATACAAGGGCCGGCGCGCGGGCAGCATGGGCGACATGGGCGCCTTCAGCTTCTACCCCGGCAAGAATCTCGGCGCGTACGGCGAAGGTGGTCTCGTCTCGACCAGCAACGACGAATACAACCGCACCATCCGCATGCTGCGTGACTGGGGCGCGGAGAAGAAATATCAGCACGTGCTCAAGGGCTACAACTACCGCATGGAAGGCATCCAGGGTGCCGTCCTCAAGGTGAAGCTCAAGTACCTCGAAGGCTGGACCGAAGCGCGCCGCACCGCCGCGGCTAACTACGCGCAGTTCTTTTCGGGCAGCAACGTGCAGACCCCGGAAGCGCTCGCGCACAACCGGCACGTCTTCCACATCTACGCCGTGCGCACGACCGAGCGCGCCCTGTGGCAGGAGAAACTGCAGGCGCAGGGAATCTCGACCGGCATCCACTATCCGATCCCCGTGCACCTGCTGCCCGCGTATGCCGACCTCGGCTACAAGGCTGGCCAGTTCCCGCACTCCGAGCGCGCGGCCAACGAGACTCTCTCGCTGCCCATGTTCCCGGAGATGACCGCGCAGCAGTGCCAGACCGTGGCCACCGCGGTGAAGGCGCTGGCGGAAAAGAACGTCGCAGCCGCCTGAACCCAACCTGCAGGAAGCGCATCGCGTGAGTGCCCGTCGGCCGTTGCTGATTTTTCCGTGCAACGGCAACGGGCTCGAAGCGCTCGATTGCCTGGGCGATGAGTTCGAGTGCCTCGGATTCATCGATGACACGCCCGGGAAACAACACGCTGGCGCTTATGGCCTGAGCGTATTTCCGCGCTCCGCGCTCGTCGAGATGCGCGACGCGGCGGTGCTCGCGGTGCCCGGCGGTCCTGCCTCCTACCAGGCGCGCCGCCAGATCATCGCGGGACTTGGGGTCGCGCCCGAGCGCTTCGCGACTGTCATTCACCCGGGCGCGCACGTGTCGAAGCTCGCCCGGCTTGGCCGCAACGTGCTCGTTATGGCCGGTGCGGTCATCACGAGTAATGCCGAGATCGGCGATCACGTGTGTGTGTTACCGAATACGGTAATCCACCACGATGTGACGGTCGGCAGCTTTTCGCTGATTGGCGCCAATGTGGCCATCGCGGGCAGCGTCCGGATTGGCGACAATTGCTATGTCGGCAGTGGCAGCAACGTGAAGAACGGCCTGACCATTGGCGCCCGTGCCTTGATCGGTCTCGGCAGCAACGTGACACGCGACGTGCCCGAGGGCGCTGTCGTCGCAGGTAATCCTGCGCGGCCTGTCTCGAAGCAAGGATAGAGAAATGAATTTGAATGGAATTGTCTTGAGGGATCGCGAATGAAAATCAACGGCTCGAAAATCCTGGTCACCGGCGGCTGCGGCCTCGTGGGCTCCACCACCATCGACCTGCTGCTGCGCGACTACTCGCCGGCGCAGATCGTGATCATCGACAACCTGAACCGCGGCACGCTGCACAACGTCGACGAGGCGCTCAAGGATCCGCGCGTCTCGCTGGTCCGCGGCGACATCCGCGACGTCGAGACGATGCACAAGGTCACCGCGGGAATGGACGCCGTGATTCACATGGCCACGCTGCGTATCACCGCCTGCGCCGCCGAACCGCGCGAAGCGCTGGGCGTGATGTGCGACGGCAGCTTCAACGTGCTCGAAGCCGCTCAGGCGGCGGGCGTCAAGAAAGTCGTCGCGGCCTCCTCGGCCTCCATTTACGGCCTCGCCGAAGAATTCCCGACGAAAGAAAGCCATCACCCCTATGCGAACCGCACCTGGTATGGCGCGAGCAAGATCATGCTCGAGGGCCTGCTGCGTTCGTACAACGACATGTTCAAACTACCGTACGTCGCCTTGCGCTACTTCAACGTCTACGGCCCGCGCATGGATCTGCACGGCCGCTACACCGAAGTGTTGATCCGCTGGATGGATCGCATCGCGGCCGGACAGCCGCCGCTGATCCTGGGCGACGGCAAGACCACGATGGACTTCATCTACATCGAAGACGTAGCGCGTTCGAATATCCTCGCGCTCGAATCCGATCTGGCCGATGACGTGTTCAACGTCGCGAGCGGCGTCGAGACCAGCCTCAACGATCTGGCGGACGCGCTGCTGCGCGTGATGGGCAGCAAGCTCAAGCCCGAATACGGCCCCGAGCGCAGCGTCAACCCGGTTTCGCGCCGGCTGGCCTGCACGAAAAAGGCGGCCGAAAAACTCGGCTTCCGCTCGACCATCTCACTCGACGACGGTCTGTCGCGCCTGGTTGAATGGTGGCGCGCCAACAAAGACCGGATGGCAGCGTAATGATCCCAATCATCAAGCCGATGATGGACGAGCGCGAGGCCGATGCGGCGCGCCGCGTCATTCTCTCCGGGTGGATCACCCAGGGCCCCGAGGTCGCGGCATTCGAAAAGGAATTCGCCGCCTATACGGGTGCCGACCACGCGGTCGCGGTCTCGAACTGCACGACCGCGCTGCACCTGGCGCTGATGGCGCTCGGCATCAAGCCGGGCGATGAAGTCATCACGGCCAGCCATTCGTTCATCGCGACCGCAAACGTCATCCGCTACTGCGGCGCGACGCCGGTGTTCGTCGACGTCGACCCGGTCACCTTCAACATCGATCCGGCCCGCATCGAAGCGGCGATCACTCCCAACACGCGCGCCATCCTGTGCGTGCATCAGATGGGCATGCCCTGCGACCTTTCGGCCATCGTCAAACTCGCGCGCGCGCGCGGCCTCTACGTCATCGAAGACGCGGCCTGCGCCATCGGCGCCGAGATCCGCTGGAACGGCCAGTGGGAAAAGATCGGCAAGGTGCACGGCGACATCGCCTGCTTCTCGTTCCATCCGCGCAAGGTGATGAGCACCGGCGACGGCGGCATGATCACCACGCCTAACAAAGAGTGGGCCGACAAATGCCGCCTGCTGCGCCAGCACGGCATGAGCGTGCCCGACACCGTGCGTCACGGTTCGGCCAAGGTCATCTTCGAGTCGTATCCGGTCGTCGGCTACAACTTCCGCATGACGGACATCCAGGCGGCCGTCGGCCGCGAACAGCTCAAGCGTCTCGCAGACATCGTGGCCGGGCGCCGCGCGATCGCGGATCAATATCGCGCGCTCATGAAAGACATTCCGGGGATCACCTTGCCGCAGGAGCCCGAGTGGGCCCGCAGCAACTGGCAGAGTTTCTGCGTACGCCTGCCTTCGACCCTCGATCAACGCGCGGTCATGCAACAGATGCTCGACGCGGGCGTTTCCACGCGCCGCGGCATCATGTGCAGTCATCGCGAGGAGCCGTATCGCGACGCGCGCCGTTCGGGAGACCTGAAACACTCCGAAGCCGCGCAGGATCATTGCATCGTGTTGCCGCTGTACGGCCAGATGAGCACGGCGGACGTCCACGCCGTCGCGCAGGCGCTGCGCGGCGCTTGCGACGTCGCCAGCCGTGCGGCCTGAGGCGCTGCCCGTGACGACAACCGCAGACACCGACCGGCCGATGGTGACGCTGATAAGGCCGAGCAGCGGCTGGTTCGACGTCGACCTGCGCGCCGTGTGGCGTTACCGCGAACTGTTGTTCTTCCTGGTGTGGCGCGAAGTGAAGATCCGCTACAAGCAGGCGGCGCTGGGCGTGGCCTGGGCGATCGTGCAGCCGTTGTTCACGGTGCTCATCTTCACGACCATCTTCGGCATCTTTGCGCGGTTTCCGTCCGATGGCCTGCCCTATCCGGTGTTCGCGCTCGCCGCGGTCCTGCCGTGGACGTACTTCGCCGAAGCATTGCGCCGTGGCGCGACCGGACTCGTGGCCGACGCCGATCTGGTCCGCAAGATCTACTTCCCGCGTCTGATCATTCCGATCGCGGGCGTCACCTCACCGCTGGTCGACTTCCTGTTTGGCCTGCTGATCCTGATCGGCGTGATGTTCTGGTATGGCATCGTTCCGGGCTGGACCATCCTGCTGCTGCCCTTCTGGCTGTTCATCACGCTCGCCCTGGCGCTCTCGATTGGCCTGTGGCTCGGACCGATCAACGTGCGTTACCGCGACGTGATGCATACGTTGCCGTTCGTCACGCAGGTGTGGATGTTCGCGACGCCGATCGTCTATCCGCTCAGCATGATCCCACCGAAATGGCAGGCCCTGTACAGCATCAATCCGATGGTCGGAATCATCGAAGGGTTTCGCTGGTCGCTGCTCGGCACGGGCATGCCCAACCTGCTGTCGATCGGCATCAGCCTTTCCATCATCGTGATCGCCCTGGTGGGCGGTGCTATCTACTTCCGCAAAATGGAGCGGTCCTTCGCGGACGTCATATGAGTTCAGGAATCGCCATCCAGGCCCGCGGCCTCGGCAAACGTTATCTCCTTGGCGCAGCCGGAGCCCGCCACAACTCGCTGCGCGACGCATTGGTGTCGGGCGCGAAGTCGTTGATCGGTGCCAACAAGAAAACCGCCTTCAAGGAATTCTGGGCGCTCAAGGACGCCAACTTCGACATCGGCCACGGCGAAAACGTCGGCATCGTCGGGCTGAACGGCGCGGGCAAGAGCACTTTGCTCAAGATGTTGTCGCGCATCACCGAGCCCGCCACCGGCTCCGCCCGCATCGAAGGCCGCCTGGGCGCGTTGCTCGAAGTAGGTACGGGTTTCCACGGCGAACTCACCGGCCGCGAGAACGTCTTCCTGTACGGCTCCATCCTCGGCATGCGCAAGGAAGAAGTACGCGCGAAGTTCGACGCCATCGTGGCGTTCTCTGGCATCGAGAACTTCATCGACACGCCGGTCAAACGATATTCGAGCGGTATGTACGTGCGCCTCGCCTTCTCGGTTGCGGCGCATCTCGAACCCGACATCTTGCTGCTGGACGAAGTTCTGGCCGTCGGCGACCTGGCCTTCCAGCGCAAGTGCATCGAACACGCCAAGGAGCTGCAGAAGCGCGACGCGACCATCCTGTTCGTCTCGCACAACATGTTCAGCATCAAGACGATGTGCGACCGGGTGATCTACCTGCGTCAGGGTCAGATCCAGTTCGACGGCAGCGTCGAAGGCGGCATCGAGCTGTACGAAAAGGATTGCCGCATGGCGGCGCTGGCCTGGACAGAAACCAAGCCTGAGGAATGGCCGATCTTCATCACAAACTGCGAGCTGCGCGATGAACGTGGCGCGCCGAAGACCTTGTTCGAATTCGGCGAACGCATGCACGTGCGCCTGCACTACGACACGCGGCAGACGGTCGAAGATCCGAATTTCATCGTCGCGTTCGTTCGCTCCGATGGCGTCGCCGCGTGCAACTACAGCACCGAGCTCGACGGGCTGAATCTGGGCCAGGTCAACGGCGCCGGTTACATCGATCTCGAATTGCCGCCGCTCAAGCTCGTTTCCGAGATGTACACGATCTCGGTGATCATCCGCGAAAAGGGTTTCCAGCAAATCCTGTGCGGACAGATGGCCGGCACGTTCCACGTCAAACACGACCTGTTCAACACGCACTTCGGTGTGTTCCACGAACCGGGGCAATGGTCGGCGAACGAGACCCCCAACGCAAAGGTGGCCGGTGCCAAGCGTTGACGTCGTAATCCCCTGTTACAACTACGCGAAGTACCTGCCACGTTGCATCGACAGCGTCCTCTCGCAACAAGGCGTCGAGGTTCGCGCGCTCATCATCGACGACTGCTCGACGGATGACACACCCGCGGTCGGCGCGGCACTCGCACAACGCGATTCCCGCGTGTTGTACCGGCGTCACGCGAAGAACATGCGGCACATCGCGACCTACAACGAAGGGCTCATCGATTGGGCGCAGGCCGACTATGTCCTGCTGCTTTCCGCCGATGACCTGCTGGCGCCACTCGGCCTGCAACGCGCGACCCGCGTCATGGAAGAAAATCCGAACGTGCACATGACGTACGGCATGGCGCTACTGTTCACCGAAGACGCGCAAGTCACGGACCTCCCCGCCGATGCCAGCGCTGCCACTCACGCAATCGTGCGCGGCGCGGACTTCCTGCGCCGCTCGATCGTGGGAAATCCGGTGCCCACGCCCTCGGCCATCGCGCGTACGCGCATCCAGCACAAGGTCGGCGGATATTCCGCGGCGCTGCCGCACACCGCCGACATGGCCATGTGGATGCGGTTCGCCGTACAGGGTGACATCGGCGTGGTTCCCCAGGTGCTCGCTTACAAGCGAACCCACGCCACCAACATGAGCATCGCGTACGCCGCGCAACCGCTCGGCGATTTCCGCGAACGGGTCGATGCCTGTGACGAACTGCTGGGGAACGACGCCGGCGCTGGCGCGCCGACGCGGATCGAAGCGCGCGAGATCATCGGGAACCAGGTGTTCTGGTGGGCGAGCTCGTTGTTCGACGCCGGTGAAACGGCTGGTTGCGACGAGGCACTCAAACTCGCCGCGGAACTCGCGCCCAGTCTGCGCAGCTCCCCGGCCTGGCGGCGCCTCAAGTTGAAGCGTGTATTACCCGCCCCCGTGCGCCGCGCCATCGTTTCGCTTTCCGATCGCGCGCGCGGCACGGCATCGCCGGCCGCTGCGCTCTCGCCGACCCGCCAGATCGGCTGGTGGCCGGAAAATACAGCCGGCGCGAAGTAATCGGTCGGTCAGACCGCTCGCCGGAAGCGCGTCCGCGCGCTCACCGCTACGCCTAACAAACCGAGCGCGAACAACGCCAGCGTGCCGGGTTCGGGGACGGCCTTGTAGAGGTAGACGCCTTGAGAGATTTCACGAATGTTCGTAGCGAGGCCGCCCATGATCGTAAAGCTGTCCGAGCCGAATGGCGGGCTGTCGATGATGCCGCTGATGCCGTGGACCAGCCCGTCGGAACCGACATAGGTCCCCCGCGTGAGCCCATTCAGGATGTTTTCAAAGGCCGGGCCCCAGTCGAACTGGATCGTGGGCTCGAGCACGCCGAATGCGGTTGCGCCGTGACCGGAAGCCATCGGAAACGCGGCGGAGTAGCCGTTGAGCGCCCCGGGCGGCAATCCGGCCACTTCGTAGAAGAGATCGCGGACGTCGTCGCGCGACGCCCAGGTGTAACCGGTGAGATCGACGTCCGAACTCGAGCCGTTCGACGCCAGCACTCCGGAGCAATCGCCGGTGGCCGCGCTGCACACCGCGGAGGTGTCGTCCCAGGAGCGATAACGGGTGTCGTTGACGTCGAGCCATTCGCGACCCGAGGCGTCTATGTAGATAGGACCCGCGAAGGCCGCGCTTCCGACCAGACCCAGCACAGCCAACAGACTTGCCGCATTCCTTTGCATTTTCGAACCTCGCTTAGTGATCACTTCGTACTGCATCTTTCGCACCAACCCGGAGGCATCGTTGCGCGTTCAGTTGCTTAGCCCGCATTGCGGAAAAAAAGCGACGCTCACGTGTAATAAACCTCGACGCCTCGGGCGAATTTCGCCCCGGGGTAACGCCTACGCCATTACGCGCCTCATCGAAAACGCGGCGACGTAGGACTCGCACAACGCGTGCGCGGCATGTGAAGTGCATCACATTTGTCGCTTAACGAGGACAGGGAAAAATTTACGAAACAGCGAACCCCTTAAAAACCAGCCTCGGTAGTGGTGCCGCAAACCGGCGACGTTTGCGATGAACGCGATACTAGGGCCACTATCTGCGGGCTTGCTTAGCCTTTGCCGGCCGCATCCGTAGCCGTTCGAGCTGAATGCGCCCCACGAATCCAGGAGACGAATGGTGCCAAGACGTTTTGGAAATCCCGCGAAGACCTTCGCGCGCCTCGGCGCCGCGCTTCTGTTTTGTGTCGCGCTGAACGTGCACGCGCAGACCACTATCAGCGTCAACAGCGCCGCCCAGTTGCAGAGTGCCGTGGGGACCGCCAACAGCGCGGGCGGCAATCGCATCATTTCGGTAGCCGATGGCACTTACACTTTGAGCGACACGTTGTACGTCAACGCGCCGAACGTCAGCATCATCGGCGCTTCGGGCAATCGCGACGGCGTGATCATCCAGGGCACCGGGATGAGCTCGACCGCGAGCGTCGGCACGATCATCCGCGTCGCGGCCAGCGGCTTCCAGCTGCGCTACGTGACCGTGCAGAAGAGCAAGTACCACCTGATACAAATCGTCGGCGAAAGTAATGCCGACTCCCCGTCGTTGCGCGACTGCGTCCTGCGCGATGCCTATGAGCAGATGGTCAAGGTCAGCATCGACCAGTCGAACCTGAGTGTGGGCTCGGACAACGGCGTGGTCGAAAACTGCCTGTTCGAGTACACCGCCGGCATCGGCCCGCAGTACTACATTGGTGGCATCGATGCCCACGGCACCAAGAACTGGGTGGTTCGCGGCAATACCTTCCGCAACATCGCGAGCCCGAGCAACTCGGTGGCGGAATTCGCCGTGCACTTCTGGGACGGCTCCGCGAACAACACGGTCGAACGAAACGTGATCATCAACTGCGATCGGGGCATCGGTTTCGGCCTGCAGACCTTTCCGAACAGCGGCGGCGTCATCCGCAACAACATGATTTATCACGCCGCCAACAATCACGCGTTTGCGGACAGCGCAATCGCGCTCGCCGAGAGCCCGAACTCGAAGGTCTACAACAACAGCGTCTATTACGAGAACAGCTACCCCTGGGCGATCGAATACCGCTTCGGCTCGACCACGGGCGTCGAGGTTTCCAACAATCTCGTGAACAAGCAGATCCTGCCACGCGACGGGGCGACGGGCACCGCCTCTAACAACGTGACCAACGCGGTTTCGTCCTGGTTCGTCGCCGCCTCGAGCGGCAACCTGCACCTGGCTTCAGCGGTCGCGAGCGTGGTCGACAAGGGAAAGACCATCTCCGGCCTGGCCGACGATTTCGACGGCGAGGCGCGCCCCGCGGGCGCCGGGATAGACGTGGGCGCCGACGAATACGGCGGTGCCGCAGCTCCCCTCAAGCCCCAGCCCCCGACCAATGTTCGCGCGGAATGAACCCGCACGTTGACCGATCAATGAAATGGAGATATCACGCGATGATGCATAGAAATACCAGTCTGCTCGCCCTGCTCGGGGCGGCATTGACTCTCACCACCGGTCTCGCGCAAGCGCAGACCACCCAGCCGCTGGTGCGCTCGGAGAACCTCTCTTACAAGGGTTCGTTCAAGCTACCGACCATGAGCGGCAATGGCCTGACCTACGGTGGCACCGCCATCTCGTACAACCAGGCGAACGACTCTTTGTTCGTCGTCGGCCACGTCTACGACCAGGAAATGGTCGAAGTGAAGATCCCGGCGATGGGCGGAACCGCGACGCTGCTGCAGCCGCTCAAGGATCCGCTGGCCGGAAAACTCGGCTCGATCGGTGGCACCGGATCACGCCGCATCGGCGGCAGCCTGGTGTTCAAGAACAAGTTGTACGTCACCGGCTTCGTGTTTTATGACGCCGACAACGCGCAGCAGACCACGCACTTCTCGCGGTCGCTGACCTTGAGCGACACGAATGTCACGGGGCCGTACAGCGTCGGCTCACAAGGCGCGGGTTTCTACTCGGGCTACATGGGCACTATTCCGGTCGAATGGCAGAGCCTGTTCGGCGGCCCGGCGCTCACTGGCAACTGCTGCCTGTCGATCATCAGCCGCACGTCTTACGGTCCGGCCGTCTCCGTATTCAATCCCGAGAGCACCTCGGCGACCGCGAAGGCACTGGTGTACTACACGCAGAGCAACCAGACGCTCGGTACCTACGGCGCGTCCGGAATCCATCCAGTGTTCAACGGGACGACCCGCATCACGGGCGTGGTATTCCCGAACGGCACGTCGACCGTGTTGTTCTTCGGTATGACGGGTGTCGGCAACTACTGCTACGGCGAAGCCGCGGCCTGCAACGATCCGTCCAACAACTCGAAAGGTGAACACGCCTACCCGTACCGCGCCTATGTCTGGGCATACAACGCGAACGATCTGCTCGCGGTGAAGAACGGCTCGAAGCAGCCGTATCAGGTCACGCCTTACCAGACGTTCGAGTTGTCGCAGCCTGACAATGTGATCGTCGACTTCGGTATCGGCGGCGCGGCGTACGACCCGGTGTCGAATCGCATCTTCGTGATTCGCAAGGGCACCGACTCCCCGCCGACCGTGTACGTCTACGAAGTCACGAACAGCACGGCCGTCGTTCGGCCGAACAGCCCCACGGCCGTCTCGGCGCAGTAACGAACGACACGCGGGCGGCGCACTGCCGCCCGCGTGTTTGCCTCGAGGACCGTCGTTTTCAGATCAGAGAGCTCGTCGCGTCGAGCGTACGGGCGCAAACCTGGGCCCAGTCGAAGTCCGCCGCGAAGCGCCGGCCATTACGTCCCATCAAGCGACGCAACTCGGAATCCACGGCCAACGTTTTCAATGCCGCCGCGATGTTCGCCGGATCGCGTCCGTCGACCACTAGCCCGGTCTCGCCGTTTCGCACCGCTTCCGTCTGCCCGCCGCTGTCGCCGCAGATCGATGGCACGCCGGACGCGGCCGCTTCGAGGAACACGATGCCGAATCCTTCGATCATTTCTCCGATCTGCACCGATGGCATCGCGTGGATGTCGACCGACGCGAACAACAATCTCTTCTGCGCTTCGCTGACCGGGCCCGGGAACCGGACCCGATCCGCGATGCCGAGGTCGCTCGCGAGCTGCGTTAGCGCGGCGCGCTCCTGTCCGTCGCCCGCGCACACGTAGGCAACGTCGACTCCCACGCGGCGCAGTTCCGCGATCGCACGTAGCACCCCGGCCTGATTCTTGCGGGCTTCCATGCGCGCGACCGTTCCGACGACGACGGTCCCCGCCGACCAGCCCCACGAGGCGCGGCATTCCACGATCTGCGCGTCGGGCACGACGAACGACTGCGCATCGACGCCCGGCGCGATGCAGACGATTTTCGCCGACGGCGCCAGATCCAGCACGATGCGGCGCGTGCTCTCGCTGTTGGCGATGACGAGATCGGCCCCGGCGTAAACCCGCTGCGCCATCCAGCGCAGCTGCGTGCTGAGTTTCGCAATGAGGATTTCCTCGCCGTGGGCGTAGGTCACGAGCTTTACGTTGCGATGGAGGCGTTTGCACAGCAGTCCGGTGAACCCTTCCGGCCAGGAGCGCAACGCATGCACGAGCGTGTGTTTCGCGGGCCGCGTGAGCCGGCGCAAGGCGCGCGCATGCTCGATGAATCGGGTCACACAGCCCGGCGACACCAGGCTCAGCTGCGTGAACGGGCGCGCGCTGCGGTGCAGCTCGAGTGAACCGTGAGCGCGCGCATCGAAGTCGCGTTCCGACCTGGCGGTCGCCGCGTCTGCGGAGGGCTCGACGGTCAGGACCTGAACCGGTGCGGGCCAGCGCCGATACACCTCGTACAACCAGGAATGGGCGCCACCGATTTTCGGCGCCCAGTCGTAACTCACGATGGCATGTGCGATTTCAGAGTGCGGCTTCATAAATCTCGGCGTAGGACTTCATCGTGGCGCGCAGATCGAATTGCGCGCGGGATTCGCGAATGGCGTTTTCGCGGATGACTTGATAGCGGGACAACGCGGCGTCGATGGCGCCAGCGAAACTCTTCGGGTCGAGGGCGAACACCTGTCCGCAATCCCGCTCGCGTACGAACGCGCTGAACTGCGCGACTTCGGATATGAGCACCGGGACACCGCACGCCAGCGTCTCGACCAGACTGCGAGGGCATTCCTTGCCGCCGTCGGGCGTGGTGAACGGGATGACCGTGAAATCGTGCTGCAGGTACAACGCGCGCATGTCGTCCTGCACACCCTCGAGCAACGTGACGTTGGTGAGATTGCCGGCCGCGATCAACTGCCGGGTGGTCTCGGCGGCCGTCCCGCCGGTACGCCACGGGCGTGACAACAGGCTGAACTCGATGCCGGGATACTCACGCGCCACGTCCATCAGGAACGACACGCCGCGTTCGGCCATTTCTTCGCTGGCGCGCGGAAATGTCGCCAGCAGTACCCGCGGCTTCGGGTTGGCGGGTTTACCGTCGCCAGGCTGGAATGCCTGCAGATCGATCCCCGGATAGATCATGCGGACGCGCGAACTATTTACTCCCTGCCGTTCGAGAGAGCGCGCCATGCCGTAGGTCTGCACGACCACGGCCGCACACCGTTCGAGGAATTCCGGTACGAGCTGCCCTTTTTCGGTCGCCATGGTGAGCACGATCGGCCGGCGCCGCAGCGTCTTGTGAAACACCCACGGCGAGGTCTCGCCGTAGACATGGTTCACGTCACCGCCGCGCTCGAGCAGCGGTATCGCGACTCGCAGCAGCGGGTCCCACGCTGGATTGAACCCGAGCACCCGCCCGCGGTCCTCCATCCGCAGCGACAAGTGCGGGTTCACGGCGAGTATCCGGCCGCGGAAATGCGTGGCGAGTTCGAGGACCTCCTTCGATACCGCTTCGATCTGCGGCTCGAGCGGCGCGGTGGTCCAGTAGTTGATCCGCACTGGACCTCAATGCTTGCGGCATACCGCGACCCACTCGAGCGGCGCGCCGGAAGGCACGAGTTCGAGTAGTCGCAGCAGGGGCGGAATGACCGGCCCGATCACATCGTCGAGCTTGTAGCTCAACAGCGATTGCGCGGTGAAGTGTTTGAGGATGGGGTGCAGGCTCACGACGTCGAAGCCATTTCCCTTCATCTCCTCGACGAACGACTTTGCGGTGTAGGTCACGTCGTAAATCGGAATTTCGCCGGCGGCGCGCTGCGGATTGCGGGCTTCGACCTGTTGGTACACCACCTCTCCCACCACGTCGAACACCAGCAGGCCACCGGTCTTGAGCGATTGCCGCAGGTTTGCGTACAACTGCTCGCGCTCGGGGTTGCGGAAGTGCCGCAGGAAACGAAACGTGTAGGCGAAGTCGAAACTCTCAGGCGTCACGAACGCCGGTAGATTGAAGGCATCGCCCTGCAGGACCTTCCACTGATCGGAGAGTCCGGCGCCGGCGAGACGCTGGCGCGCGATCGCGATCATCTCCTCACTGTTCTCGACCATCGTGCCTTTCACGTTGTGCGTCATCTCGACCGCGAGGCGCGCGGGACCGGGCGCCACTTCGAGCAGGCTCGCCGGCGCGTACTGCGTGATGGCGCGGTTCAGGATGGCGATCTGCTGCTTGTGCAGCATGCGTTGCCACGAGAACTGCATACGCTTGTCCAGATAGGCGCCGGCGATGGCGCCGCTCTCGTAGATGGCGGCGACGCTGCGTTGCTGGTCGGCGAGCGGTTTTTGTTCACTGTTCATGAAAGACTGTTCCTGTTGGGCTCGAATTCTTTGGGCTGATTGGGCGTGGATCGTGCAGCAACGCCGGCATTAGACGGCGGGGCACGGCGCAGCGCGGCTCGCCCGGGCTTCGCGCCCGCGGCCAGGGGCAATCCCATTCGTTGGTGCGCAGTAACCAGCAGCACCACGTTCACGAGCAGGATCAGGCAGTAGAAGATTTCGGACAGCTGCAGCGAGAGAAAAAGCGCGCAGACGGCGAACCCGAAGAACGCGACCAGCACTGCTTCATTGATGAGGTAGAGCATGTCCCGCTCGCGATCGCCCGTCGCCTCCGCGCGTTGGTCGCGCAAGCGCGTGCCGTTGCGCCACAACGAGGTGATCGAGACGACGACGATCAGCACGTACATGAGTCCGGCGATGCCGCCGGATTCCGCGCTGATCTGCAGCGCCGTGTTGTGCGCCTCACGCGGCTTCTTGTCCGAGTAGTCAGGGAACGCAGGTCCGAGCGAGGCAAGGCCCACTCCGGTGACCGGATGGTCCTTGAGCATACCGATCGCAGCATGCCAGGCCTCGATGCGCGTGGATGCCGAGGTCTCGGTCTGGTATTCGCCGATCGTGCCGGCGCGCTCCTTCATCAGATCGCCCGCCTGCCAGTAATAAGCGCCGATGAAGGCCGGGATCAGCAGGAATCCGAGCACCTTGCTCTTGCCACGGATCGCCATCAGCAGGGTCGTCACGCCGATGCCGATGAGGCCGCCGCGCGAGGCGGTGAGGAACACTGCGTGCCAGCAGAACGGGATGACCAGCCAGATCGCGTATTTCAGCCAGCGCCGCTCCACCGCCTGCGCCATGTACCAGAGGAACGGCTGCGCGACGACGAACAACATGGCGAACGCGTTTTCGTCCGAATACGAACCGACCCCATTGATGTCGACAGGGCCCGGCAACCGGCCCATCACGAAGCCCGACAGGTACATGTTGTTTGCCCAGTAAACGAGATACACGGCGGAGCCGAGGATCGTCAGCACCAGCACCCGCAGCTTCGCGAGATCGTCGATGCAGACACAGGCGAGGAAGTACAGCAGGAAGATCTTGTTGAAGGTCGAGAACGCCCACTCCGGATCGGTGAAGCGGTACAGGTTGACGACTTCGGTGTACGGCCCGAAGTAGTAAGAGATCGCGAAACAGGTCCACAACGTGAGCATGAAGAAATTGAGCTTGTTCGCGAGCAGGGCCGGCTTGAGAACGCCGCGCAACACGCCGATGCCGAAGCCGATCAGTGTCGGAACGATCACCCACATCGCCGGACGCAGGTCCGCGAAGTTCCACCACCACACCGCCTGCGGCGCCAGGATCACGATGCCGTAGGCGGCGACGACGCCTATCCACGGGCGCACCAGCGCGACCAGCGAGATGCTCGAGAGAAGAGTGAGGAAGAACAGGCGACCCATGGCTGTGTTCGCTCGTCAGTGGACCGGCAGCAGGCGGTCGTATTCGGCCAGCACCCGGTCACCGTAGGATTTGAGGTCGTGATGGTCGCACACATGACGGTGCGCGGCTGTCGCGATGCCCTGCATGAGGTTCGCGTCGCGCAGCAGCGCCCCGATCTGCGCGGCGTATCCGGGCGCGTCACCGGCCGCGATCAGGAAACCCGTGCGGCCGTGTTCGATGACTTCGGGAATACCTGCCGTGGGCGCCGCCAGGACGATGGCGCGCGATGCCTGCGCCTCCAGGATCGTGAGCGGCAGCCCCTCGCTGGTCGAGGGCAGCAGCACCATGTCGGCCGCGCTCAGCAACGCCGGCACGTCGTTGCGAAAACCAGCAAAGGTGACCCGCTCTTCGATTTGTAATTCGCGCGTCAGCGCCTGCAGCCGCGCGAGAAAGCCCTGCCCCTCGCTGCGCTCAGCGCCGACGATCCACAGGCGCACCGCGTGGCCCGCGTCGCGCAGCCGCGCCACGGCCCGGATCGCCGTTTCCTGGCCTTTGTGAGGCGCGAGGTTGGCGACCACCATGAGCAGCGGCAGGTCTTCCGGAACACCGAGTGTGCGCTTGGCGGCGGCGCGGTCCGCGCCCTGGTATTGGCCCAGGTCAATGGCGTTACGAATGACGGAAACACGTGTCGCGGCCCGCGGCGGCAGCGCCGACTCGACCGCGCGGCGCATGAAATCCGCGCAGACGATGATCGTATCGGGTGGGGAACGGAGCGCCCACGACAGCTGCTCGACCGAGAAATCGAGATGCACGTGCAGGACGGTTTTGATCCGCGCTGCGGCGAAGAACGGCCGCGCGGCTCCATACACGAACGGCGCGTGCACGTGGACCAGCGCCGCCCGCTTGTTAGGCACACGTCCGTAGAGACTGGCATTTTCGAACAACGAGCGCAGCCGGCTGGTGCCGGTCAGCCGGTCGACCCGATAACGCAGGTACGGGTATCCCGCGCCCTGCGCGCTGCGTTCGGCCTCGCCGCCACCCGGCAGCAGCAGGCGGCTCACCGCGCCACGCGCGCCGACGGCATGTGCATGCAGTTGCATGGCGAGTTTCGCCCCGCCGCCGACATGCGGCGACACGAGCATCTGAAAATACCGGGGCTCGCTCATGTGGGACGACTCTCGGACGCACTGGTTCGCCGCCACAACGACAGCATCATGAGACCCCACAGGAACACGCTGTGATCACGCGTGGCGCCCTGGTGTTCCTGCCACATGGTCCGCACGACCTGCTCGTCGAGCACGCCGCCAAAGGGTCGCGATGAATCGAACAGCAGCGACTCGGCCATCGGCGCCAGGTCGCCGCGCAGCCACTTGGCGGCCGGAATCGAGAAGCCCTGCTTCGGCTTGTTACGCACTTCGGCCGGCAGGCGCCGTGCCGCCAGCTCGCGCAGCAGTAGTTTGCCCGTGCGCCCCTTGATCTTGAGCTCGTCAGGCAGACGTGTGCCGAATTCGATCAGCCGGTAGTCGAGCAGCGGGCAACGCACTTCCAGCGAGTGCGCCATGCTCATGCGGTCGGCTTTCACCAGCACGTCGTCGGTCATGTAGACATGAATGTCGGCATTCTGACTGCGCGCGAGCGGCGTACGCGCGTCGCTGCCGCTGTAGAACGGCATCACCATTTCCATCGGCGTGAAGCCCTTGAGTGCGCTCGCAAACTCCGGCGAATACAACGCGCTGCGCGCATCGCTGCGCAACCACACGAGGTCGCGGTAGTAAGCCTCGCCGTCAGAGACGGCGAGATTCTCGAAGATGGTCTTGAGTCGCAGCGGCTGCGGCAGACGCGCCGAGGCCGGCCAAACCGCGCCGAGCGCGCCGAATACGGGGCCGCGCAACGCCGCGGGCAAGGCCGCGCGCAGGCGCGACTCGAACATGTGTGGCACGTAGCGGAAGGTGTAGCCGCCGAAACTCTCGTCGCCGCCGTCACCGGACAAGGCCACGGTGACGTTGCGGCGCGCCATCTCGCACACGTACCAGGTCGGAATGGCGCTCGAGTCGGCCAGCGGTTCGTCGAAATGCCAGGCGATCTTTTCGAGCACCTCGGTGGCCTTGGGCTGCACCACGAACTCGTGGTGATCCGTCTTGAGATGGCGCGCGATTTCGCCAGCGGTCGAGAGTTCGTTGAATTCACGATCGTCGAAGCCAATGGAATTCGTCACCACCTGGCGGCCCGACATTTTCGCCATCGACGCCACGACCAGCGAGGAATCGAGGCCACCCGACAGGAACGCGCCGAGCGGCACTTCGCTCATCAGCCGGCAGCGCACCGCCTCGTCGAGTAATGCCTCGAACTCGTCGGTTGCGGCCGCGAGGCTCATCGGGCGGGGCTCGCCGATGGCGAGCTTCCAGTACTCGCGTTCCTGCTCGGCGGACGCGCTGACCGTCAGGTGGCGCGCGGCCCGCAGTTTCTTCACGCCCTTGTAGATAGTCTTCGGTGCCGGGATGTAGCCGAACGAGAAATAACAGTCGAGCGCTTCCGGATCGACTTCATCCGGCAGGCCGCCACCGGCGCGCAACGCCTTGAGCTCGGAGGCGAACGCGATGAACGAGCCCTTGCGGTAGTAATACAGCGGCTTCTTGCCGACGCGGTCGCGCCCCAGCAGCAACGTCTGCGTGCGCGCGTCCCAGATCGCAAGCGCGAACATGCCGTTCAACCGTTCGATGCAGGCCGCCCCCCATTCGAGATAGCCGACGACGATGACCTCGGTATCCGAGTGAGTGCGGAACTGGTGCCCGCGCGCTTCCAGGTCGCGCCGCAGTTCGAGGTAGTTATAGATCTCGCCGTTGAAGACGATCTGCACCTGCTCCTGCGCCACGCCGATCGGCTGCTGGCCCGCCGCCACGTCGATGATCGCGAGCCGGCGGTGGCCGAGGGCCGCATGTGCGTCGACGAAGAACCCCGCGCCATCCGGTCCGCGGTGTTGAATGATCGTGGTCATGCGCTCGATGCGCGCACGGGCCGCTTCCTGCGAATGGCCTGCGAAGTCTACGAATCCTGCTATGCCGCACATGGGTTGGTGACGCTCTCAGACTGGCTGCGCGAGCATTTCGCGGTACAGATCGCGGTAATGGTCGAGCATGCGCGAAAAAAGGAAACGCTCGTGGAAACGGCGGCGTCCGGCTTCGGCGCGTTGCTGGCGCAACACCTCGTCGCGGGCCGCTTCGCCGATCGCGGACACGAGCGCCGCGACGTCGTCCGACGCCACGACCCAACCCGTCTCGCCCGCGGTGACGATCTCGGGATTGCCACCGACGGCCGTGACCGCCACCGGCACCGCCGCGGACATCGCTTCGAGCAACGCCATCGACGTGCCTTCGCTGAAACTCGACAGCACGAACAGATCCATGCACTGCGCGAGCTGGCGCGCATCGTCGCGATAACCGGTGAACGTGATGCGGTCGCCGATGCCGAGCTCGGCGACCAATGCGCGGATGCTCGCCATCTCCGGACCATCGCCGACCAGCAATCCGCGTACGCGCGGATTCTGCTCGATGACCTGCGCGAGACTCCTGACCAGCATCGGCAGATTCTTGATCGGGTCGAAACGCCCGACGGTGCCGACGACGAAATCGCCCGGCGCGATCGCGAGGCTCGCGCGCAAGCGCGCGCGCGCGGCGGCGTCGAGTTCGGTGGGCGCCGTGACGCCGTTGTAGATCACCCGAATCTGCGCGGCATCGAGACCCTCATAGGTCTCGAGCCGTTGCCGCACGTCTTCCGACACCGCCACGAAGCGGTGCGTGAGGGGGCGGATCAGCGCGCGATTCACGAGCGCACGTTTGCGGTTACGGACCTCGGGATAGAACCGGCCGTGTTCTTCGAGCAGCAGTTTTGGCGCAGCGTTGCGTAACCGCGCAAGCGCGGCGTAGAACCACGGCGTGCACTGGTGTGCGTGTACCAGGCGCGTGCCCGCGGTCCGAAACAGGCGCGCGAGTTTGCCCGGCATCGAAAGATCCATGCCCGGCTGACGCCAGACGCAATGCACCGCGATTCCTTCGGCGCGCAGCGCCTGGCCCCACGAGCCCGGCTCGTCGAGACAGATCACCGCAAGGTCGAACTCGCGCGCGAACGCGCGGCTCATGTCGACCACCAGCCGCTCCGTGCCGCCGGGGTTCAAAGCATTCACCACATATGCGATCGCCTGGGACATTCCGTTCAGGCGCTCATGAGCTTGCGGTACAGGTTCTCGATGGTCCGCGTGCGATGGGCGAAGCTGAACTGCGACTCGACCGTGGCGCGCGCCTGCCGTGCGAGCCGCTCGCGCAGCGCCGGGTCGCCCAGCATGCGTTCGATTCCCGCGGCCAACGCCTGCGAATCCTGCGGCGGCACGAGGAAGGCCTCCTTCTGATCGGTGACCGCTTCCTTCACGCCATCGACATCGGTCGAAACGATCGGCACTTCCATCGCCATCGCTTCGAGCACGGTGTTGGGCAGCCCTTCACGGGTCGACGACAACACGTACAGATCCATCAGCGAGAACACCTTGCGCACATCGTGGAAGTGACCCATGAAGATCACGCGCTCGGAAATCTTGAGCTCGTTCGCGAGCACTCTCAGTTCCTGCTCGAGCTCACCCTTGCCGGCGATGACGAAGTACAGGTCGGGCTGCTTCTGGAGCAGGATCTGCGCGGCGCGCAGCAGGTTCGGATAGTCCTTTTCGCCATTGAGGCGGCCCACCGCGCCGACCACGGTCGCGCCCGGCGGTATGCCGAGTTGCGCCCGGAACTCCGGATCCTTCGCGCCCGTGCGCCGGAAATATTTCGAGTCGATGGCATTGCGGATCCACATCATCTTCTGCGGATCGACGCCGTAGCGGCTGATGATGTCGCGCATCGTGTCCGAAACCATCAGCACCAGGTCGTATCGCTTGAGCAACCGCAGGTCGAGCTGGTCGTACAGGTAACGCACGCGCCAGTTCTTCGACGCCCAGAAGAACTTGAAACTCGCGAGCGGGCCGTGCGCCGTCGTGACCAGTTTCATCTTGTGGTAACGCGCGACGATGAGGCCGTAAAGGTCGGACTTGTAGCAATGCGCATGGAACACGTCGATCTGCTTGTCGCGGCACAACTTGAGCAGCCGGCGAATCGCGCCGATGTCGAACTTGGACGTCTCTTCGATCGTGAAGAAGGATTCCACGCCCAACTTCTGCGCGCGTTCGTGCAGGTCGAATTCGGGATCGTCCTTGCTCTTGAGGTACGCGACCGACATGTTGAAATGTTCGCGGTCGGTTTCGAGCGCGGAGAACAGGATGGTTTTTTCAGGACCGCCGCCGCCGCCGCGGCAGCTGCGAACATCGAGTACGTTGATCTTTCTTTGCTCGCTCATTCGTTGCTCGCCTTGCTGAATTCGACGGATGACTGCGGCTGCGCAACGGCAAGCCCCAGGGTTTCGATCCAAGTGATGGTGCGGCGGATCGCTTCGGGAAAACTGACCGGCGTGACGAAGCCGAACCGCGCGGCGAATTTATGGACCGGTAGTTTGTGGCGCACGCGCTGCAGGTGCCACAGTTCGCGATTGACCGATGCGACCGATGTATAGGTGGTCGCATGACGATCGAAGCTGTACGCGCCTTCGAGACGCGCGCGGATCGCGGCCTTGAGACCATCGGGAATCCGCGTCTTGAGCTTGTGATAGAGCGCGTTCACGGGGCCGAGAGACTGCACCGCATCGATGACGGCCCCGGTCGACCACGGAAATTTCTCGCCGCTGACCAAGGGCAGCTGCGCCGGATCGCAGCCGAGTGCACCACCGAGCGCGTCGTAGAACTCACGCCAGGTGACGCGCTCCGCGTCGCCGGCATTGTAAAAGCCCGCCACTTCGCCGGGCGCGTCGCAGGCGGCACGTATCATCGCCACCAGGTTGGCGATGTACACACCGTTGAACACGTGTGCGCCGCCGTCGACCAGAAAACTCGACTTGCCGGCCAGCGAGCGGGCGAATCCAAGCGTGTGCGGGGAGCGCACGCCCCAGACGATGCCCGGGCGGAGCACGACGACTTCGAGGCCGGGATGTGTCTGGGTGCGCAGCCAGCGTTCGGATTCGGCCTTGGCACGTGCGTACGGCATCCAGTGTTTGTCGAGCGGCATCGCATCGTCGTCGATGGGTCGTTCGACGTCGCCGTAGACTACCGCCGAGCTCAGGTGCACGAAGCGCGTCACGCCCGCCGTACGGCAGGCGTTGTAGATAGCCCGCGTTGATTCGACAATGCCAGCCGGCGGACCGGTCGTCACATTCACCACCACGCTGGCGCCGGCAAATGCCTTGACGAGCGCTGCTTCGCGCGTCGCATCGGCGAGTTTCACTTCGACGGCGTCACCGAAGCGGCAGAATCCCGCCATGTTCCGGTAGCTGCGCACCACGGCCCGCGCACCGGTGTTGCCGCTCAGCACCAGAGATTCGATCAGGCTGGTACCGACGAATCCGCCGGCACCGACGATGGCGATGGCGCTCATCGGGTGCTCCCGTGCAGCTGCGCCGCCGCAGCCTGTTCGCGCGGGGTGAGCCAAGGCTCCGGCAAGGCCGTGGACTTGGACAGCGCATTCTCCAGCAGGTTTATGCACGCCGCGCCGCCGACGCCATCCACGGCCGGACGCTCCTCGTACTTGATTGCGCGCAACACCTGCACGATCTGGCACAGCACCGCGTCGGAATAACTCAGCGGCACGATGCGTTTCTGCGGTTTGCGCTCGAGATCGACGGGAAACGACACGTCGATCGCCTGCGGCACGAACGCGCCACGGCGTCCGATCGCAAGCTGATCGAACCGGTCGATGCGCAGGACAGCTTCGGCCTGGGTGCCGACGACGCGCAGCTCGTTCACCTGCGGCACGTCCCAGGCAAGGCTCATCGAACCATTGCACTTGGGCGAATGCAGTCGCATCGCCACCGTTGTTTCGATCCCGCCCGCAGCGTCGTCGGCGTAGTCGAGCACGGACAGATCACCGAACACCGACAAAAGGAAATCGAGCGCATGGGTGCCGATGTCGAACAACACGCCGGCGCCGCCCTTGGCGCGCGGCCTGAAAGCGGCCGGCGTCGTCACGGCCCATTCGAATTTGTGCCCTTCGCGATATTCGAACGACTCGAGTGAACCGAGTGCCCCGGCCTGGACCAGGTCGCGCAGGCGCGCGAAGGCAGGGA
The DNA here is from genome assembly GCA_039931065.1 of Pseudomonadota bacterium. Lineage (GTDB taxonomy): Bacteria > Pseudomonadota > Gammaproteobacteria > Steroidobacterales > Steroidobacteraceae > CADEED01. The sequence continues at coordinate 172,135 of JBDTSP010000006.1, forward strand.
AGAAGCGGCGGATCATGCCGATGGCGAGCACGCGATTCGCGACCCGTGCCGCTTCGATCATGCGCAGGCACTCGGCGCTCGAATTGGCCATCGGTTTTTCGCACAACACGTGGCTGCCGTGCGCGAATGCCATCTGGGTTTGCGCGCAGTGCAGATGCGGCGGAGTCAGGACGAGCGTGAGTTCGGGCCGCGCGGCCTTACAGGCCTCGTCGAGCGTCGTGAAATGCCGCGCGCCGGCGAAGGCGGCCGACAGTTCGTCGGCGTGTTCGCGCGCCGGGTCCACAAGGCCGACGATCTCGATCATCTTCTGCTTCGACAGTTGCACGAGAGGCTTGCGGTACAACCGCTGCGCCACTGCTCCACAACCGACGACTATTGTCCGGACACTCATACGATCCCTACTCTCCAAAAAGAATATCGGCGAAACGCGCGGCCTTGGCGCTCCAGCTTTCGTTGGCCAGCCGCGCGCGCGCATTGGCCTGCGCTTGTGGCAGCGGTGCGCCGAGACGCGCCAGCACGCGCGTCGCGAACTCCTGCGGCTCATCGGCGACGTCCATGCAGTCTTCCCAGCCTGCCACCGCGGGCAGGCGCGTCACCACGACCGGCCGGTCGGTGACCAGGTATTCCTTCATCTTGAGCGGTTGCATCGCACGGGTTACCGGCAGATCGGCGTACGGCATCATCAGCACTGCCGCTGCGCGCGCGAGCGCCGGCAAGTCCTCGTACGCACTTGGCCCAAGTAGATGGACGCGCGGGAGCTTCGCGAGCCGCGGATCGGGATCCTGCTGCGGCCCGACGATGGCGATGCTGCCGGAAGTCATGCGCCGGTCGAGCGCTTCGATGGCGTCGAAGTTCATGCGCCGGTCGACCAGGCCCCAGTACAACACCAGCGGCCGCGGCAGGTTGGCGAGCAACGCGGCGTTGCCGCGGACACTCTTCCAGTGATCGAGGTCGATGCCATGCGAAAGGACCTGCGACTGCCTGCCCATCTTCGTAATTCGCGCCGCGAGATTGTCACCCGCGGTGACGATGCGATCGGCGCGCGCAACGAACTTCTGCTCCATCGCCTGCAGCGGCGCTGCGTCGAGACCCGGCCACGCGGAGAAATCGTCCACGCAGTAGTAGACCCAGCGCTTCGCATCCACCCGCGCCGGCAAATCGGCGGTGATCGGCAACACGCTCAACACCACCGCGTCGCGCAGGTGGGAGATCCTGTCCGCGAGGTAGTTCGACAGCAGGCGCGCATTCAGGCGGCGCTGCCACGGCGAACGAAACCCGGGATACATGCGCGGGTTGTGCACCGCGGGCGCGGCGCCGCCCGGCTTGTGTATTTCCTTGTCCGACCGCGCACCCCACTGCATCAGTTTCTGTGCGCCCCTGCGCATGAGTTCGTAATCGAATGACAGACCCCGGGTGCCGATCGTGTTGATCCAGGAGACCTCGCACGTATCGAGGAGCTCGCGCACCAGATGCTGACAACTGGACGGATGCCGGCCCCAATCATCGGCAAACACCACCAGCCGCCGGTCGCTGCGCGGCGATCCCTTCTCATCCCGGACCAAAAAAGACTCCCTGCGGGCATCCAGACGTTGGTGCCCTGCTTCCACAAGCCCGCATAAATGCCGGTTCTGGCTCGCGGGCGCCATACCCTTGACCGCAGGCGCGCTCGGATTCGTGAACTCGCCCCAATCCCGGCGCCGGATTCACATAAAAAACGATGAAAATTCCGAAACTTGGGAGTGGCTGACCCGATCGGACCGGATGGGGTCCGTGTGACCCCGCAGGGCGCGTTTTGCCGCCCTCAGGCAAGCGTTCGGAGCACCTGCGCAGGGTTGCCCCCGATCACGCTGCGCGCCGGCATGGCCTTCACCACGATGGCGCCCGCAGAGACGATGCATCCCTCGCCGACATCGGCCAGCAGGCAGGCTGCCTCCCCGATCCAGCAGCCGGCGCCGACGCTCACGGTGTCATAACGCGCTGCGGCGACGATGCCGCCTTCCTCACCGAAGTGCTGGCGTTTGCCGCTCGGGATGCTGACCCGGCTTCCCATCATCACGCCCGCACCCAGGTTGGCGTGCCCGATCACGCAGTACGCGCCCATCGATACATGCGGCGCGAGGGTCGCCCCGCGATGAGTGAACACGGAGCCGAAGCCGATGTTCGTCTCCCAACTGCAACGCTCGAGCGTGGCGCAATAAAACGCGCCGCGCATTTTGGCGCCCGGTGGTCCGGGCAGGTTCGCGAGTAGTTGGGCGCAGGTGAGAAAAACACCCTCGCCTTTCGTGATCACGGATTCGAGCCAGGTCACGAGGATCAGCGGCGAGACGAGGAGCGCGGCGATTCCGAACACCAACGCCTTCAGCGCGCGCCGCACGGCGCTGCCGCGTGGCTCAGGTCTCGGCACGGTTGTTTGCTCTGCGGTCGCGGCCATGTCCTTCGTTCCCGGCTTACCTGAAGCGCGCCAGCAGTCCGCGCACCCGGTCGCGAACCAGCCGCCCGAACTCCCGCTTGGTCGACGACACCTTACGGCGCAACGCACTCTTCAGTCGAGCGCCCGGCACTGCGAACGGCACGGGCGCGCCGAAATCGTAGTCCGGCTCTGGCGGCAAACCGGCGTGGTGCGGATCGCGCTGGTAGTAGCCGTGCGCGACACCGTAGGTCGCCAGGATGACCTGCGGACGGGTCACGTATGCGGTCGGGAATGACAACAGGTCGGCGAGACAACGGTCGAAATAAAACGTGGCCTGCGTGCTGAACTGCTCGCGTTCCGGCGCCGGCGCGTAACGCGCGGCCAGGTGGAAAACATGGCTCTTGCGGATGTCGTGCGCCGGCCAGGTCTCGGTCGGCAGCTCGACCTTGTGCAACACGTCGCGGTACGGCTGTTCGTGCGTGAACATCCAGCGCGCGTACGCCAGCAGGCCCGCGCGCGCGTACCAGAAGAGATAGTCGGTCTCGCCCCACTCGAGTTTGCGATCGAGATATTTGCCGAGCACCTGCAGGAACACCACGTAGGACCAGCGCGTTTCGGGTTGATCGAGCCCGATCGATGCGACGTCGTCGTGTGGATGGATGACGCGCTCGATCAGCTGCTCGGCGAACCGCAGATAACGTCGCTGCCGCGAGACCGCGTACGCATCCAGCAGCGCATTGATGGAATTGCCCGCACCACGCCCGGGCTTGTGGAAATCCATGTCACGGCTCTTGCTGGCAAGGCCGGTCGGACCGTCGTCGATGAAACCAAACAAAGTGTGCGCGCCATCGTCGGAGGCGATGACCCAATCGGCGAGTTCGAGGACGGCGCTGGCCGCTTCCGGATCGCCGGTCAGGTAGAAATACTGCAGCAGGCCCGAGGTGTAGTTCTGCTCATTGCTGGGGCCGCCCCCGTATGGGCCCTTCGCGTTCTGCTTGCTGTAGGTGCGATGGGTCGAGGTCGCCGCGGGTTGATAGTGATCGGTGTGCCAGAAGAGCCCGCCGCTGAAACCCGCCTTGTCCTCGCGCGTGTGATAGATGTCGATGTCGATCAGATGGCGCGCGGCGTCGATCATCAGCTCGCGCCAGCGTTGCTCGCCCGTGCGCAGGAAATGCATGCCGGCGCTGTAAACGAAATCGTACTGGTTGTTGTAGTGCGAGATGAACGGCCCGGGGCCCTTGTGATTGACGGCTTCGTGGTCGGCGTACAGGTCGCCGAAGTTGCGCCAGCCGTATTCGTCGATGATCTCGCGTTTCGCGACGACGGAATTCTTCCCCTCGACCATCGAGCCGATGTAACGCAGGTATTCGGTGTTGCGATCGTCCGCGGCCGGCAGTAGATAGCCAACGGCGCCGGTCACGGCCGCTTCGTGCGGATCGAGAGCTACGGCGAGGGGCGCGTGCAGCGCCGCTGGCGCGCGCGGCTCACCGGCGCGGCCGAACTCGATCACCAGCGTGTGACGCTTCTTTTCACCCGGCTGCAGCTCGAAACCCGGCGCGCTCTCGGCAGGCAACAATCCGATGCTCAATGCGCCGGCATGCAGGCGCAGCGCCTTCGGAAAGTTTTGCCAGAATCTTTCGACGCTGGCGCAGATCCAGCCACCCGCGCCGGACACTTTTACGGCGGGGCTGGCGCGTTCACCTTGCGCGAGCACCGCGCCGCCGGCGCCCAGCACCCGGAAGCCGCGGAAAGTAACCGTCGATTTGCCCTTGGCGTCGATGTGGTTAGGCGAGTTCCATTGATCGCCGCCGCTCGAGTCCTGGTACAGCGACCAGTCCGGCGTGGTCTCTTCGCGCCATTCGCCGGGGGCCGATTGCCACGCTAGCCGCTGTGGCGGCTGCGCCGGATGTAGTTCGATGGACAGATCCTGGAGGGCGACGGAGTTGGCATCGCCCAGATCCCACAAGCCACCGACGTGGCGCGCGGCGCGCGGATTCCAGATTTCGCACTCGACGCGCAGTGCCGCCGACGCCCGCACGAAGATCAGGCGCAGCTTGAGCCGCGCGACTTCACGGCCCGCGGATTCGATCGTGCCGGTGCAGACCACCGCGGTGCGGACGCGGCCGCGTTGCTCGATGTTCACCTGCGCGAGCCGCACCGCCAACGCCGCGCCGTGCGCCGTGGCGCGCACGGTCATGCCGCGCGCGAGACAGGCGGTGCCACCCAGCGTGACCTGCGCGAATTCGCCGCCACCACTGCGCGGCACTTCGAACACCGCGGCGCCGGTATCGATGCGCAGGCGTTCTTTCGACTCCTGCAAGTCGATGCCGGGACCGGCCGCGGGAACCGCGCCCTGGCGCAGCGCCAGTTTTTGTTCGGTATTCGCGCCGCTCGAAACGATGGCGTCCACCAGCACCCATTTGATGCTGCGGTCGGGCCATCTGGCGAGCACCGTGAATTGCGCCTCGAGAGGCTGGTTGCCGTCATCGAACAGCGCGAGGTCGGCGGAGTCGTTCAGCGCGCCGCGCGCAAGCGGCACGCCGATGCGGATCGCTTCGTCCTGGCGCGCCATGCCGCCCTGCTCGCGCACGATGATGCTGGAAAGATGACTCACGAATTCGCTCCACTGTGCGCTGCTGACATCGCAGCGCCTGGTTCCGGACCGAGCAATACATCGAGCTGCCGAAGGTTGGCTTCCCAGGAATAACCGCGCTCCATGCAGCGCCGCGCCTGGCGGCCGATTTCCCCGGCACGCTCCGGCTGTCCCAGCAGGCTCACGACCTGCGCGGCGAACTCAGGCGCCTCCTCAGCCACCACGACCTCAACACCATCGCGGGCGCGGATGCCTTCGAGCGATTGCGAGGTGCACACCACGGTCTTGCCCATCGCCATCGCTTCGAGCACCTTGTTCTGCAGGCCACGCGCGATCTTGAGGGGCACTACACACAAGGCGGCGGCGCTGACGTACACACGTACGTCGTCGACGAAGCCGGTGACCTCGATACCCGGACGCGCCCTGAGCTTGAGCACGGCCTCCGTCGGCTTGGAGCCGACGATGATGAAGCGGACCTCGGGTAGTTTGGCGCGGATGAGCGGCAGCACCTCGTCGGCGAACCACTGCACGCCCTGCACGTTCGGCCAGTAATCCATGACTCCGGTGAACACCAGCGTCGGTGCGCCGCCACGCTCGAGCGCCCGCGGCGCGCCATGCGGCGAAAAATATTCCAGATCCACGCCGTTCGACAACGCCTGCAGGTGATCGAGGCGGGCACCGGCCGGCATGTATTCGCGTTCCTGCGCGCTCACCAGGAACAGGTGATCGAAGGCGCCGGCAATGCGGCGCTCGTAGTCGGCCAGCCGTGCCGCTTCGTAGGAGTAAACCCAGCTCTTGGGTGCGGAGGTGCGCTCCACGTACTGACGCCATTTGTACGAGTCGACGTCGATCAGGTCCATCAGACGCCGGGCGCGGGCTAACTTCCCGGTCCGATGCCGCGAGCGGAAGAAATATTCGGCCGTCGCCGAGGAGAAGCAGAAGATCGCGTCGATATCGTGTGTATCGAGGAATTCGTCGATGCGACGCTGCAGGTCGGCCGAGTGGAAGTGCCGCACGGTGATGGACGCGCCGGTCAGCAAGGCTCCAAGGCCCGACAAGGCCTTGCTGCGCCCGTCGATGCGCGCCGTGAATACGCGCGCGCAGCGGCGTTCCATCTCTGGCACGTATGCGAGGTCGGCCGGATCGTCCACCGGGCAGGCCAGGAATACTTCGTGACGTTTCGCCAGGTACTCGAGCACGTTGAACGTGCGGATCTTGTCACCCTTGTTCGGCGGGTAAGGCAGGCGATGTGTGAGCAGCAGGATGCGCATGAATGTTCGGATTGGCGGGGCTGCGGCCCGGTTCGGGGCGGCAAGACTAAACGATCCAGCCGGGCCTAAATCAAGGTGTCAGGGGAGCATCCGGGCAGACTTGTGAGAGAGGTCGCGTCCCCGCCACTGGTCGAAGAACCGGAACAGCAGCCGCAGCACGGGTTTCCTCACCACGTGCAGCGTATGCAGAGGGTCGCTCGCGGCGGCAAAGTCCTGCTTGTAGTCGCGATTGAGCCCGGGGCCGGCCAGGAAATCGAAGCTTCTCAGGCCATCGCGGCAGGCCGCTTCGATCGCGTATCCCAAATGCAGATAACCGGGCGAAAGCCCGCGCGCGAACGCCTCGTCGAAACCGGACTGCAGGTAATACTCCGTGCCGCCGACCCGCAGGTTGAGCATGACCGAGACGCAGGCGGCGCCTGAGCGCAACTCGGTGAGGCGCACGGTCTCGTCAGAACCGAGACGTTCGATCAGGTCGGCATGAAAGCGCGCGATGGAGGAGCGGCCCGATGACGGCGCTTCCCAGCGGCGCGCCACGAAAGCATCGAGGCGCTGGAGCGCCCCGCCGCGCAACGCCTGCGGCACCAAATCGACAGAAACATCGGCCAGCTTCTCGCGTTGATGCAGGACTTTGCGGCGCGTGTTGGACGACAGGCGCGTCACGAACGAAGCGAAAGTCGCAGGCAGCGGGATGTTCCAGCCGGTCATCGGCTCGACGCTGCGCACGTACGCCACCTTGCCCAAACTACCGGCGAGTTGCGCCGCGACGCTGCTCTCACGCACGTTGCACAACAACAGCTCGTCCCAGTCAGGGCTCGCGCGTAGCCAGCCATCGACCGCCGCGCAAACGGCGGCGCGCACCTCACCTGCCGCGATTACATCGAGATACTCGGAAAAGACTGCAGCCGGATCGCGCCAGGTATTGCCGAGCAGCTCGACTCGCCGCGCTGCGAACACGCCCCGGTGCACGGCGCGGTGCATATGGAACGGCGCGAGCCCGCACAGATCGCCGCTGTCGGCATAAACACCGAGCACACACAGCTCCGCCCCGAGCGTCACACCGTGATGCCGCCACCAGGTCGACAACCAGTCCCAGGACATGAACAAGGCATCGGCATCCGAGCGTGCGAGCAATTGCTGCCACACGGCGCGGTTCGCGAGGAATTCCTCGTCGCTCCAGCGGCGTACCCGGCAGGTATCCATCAGTTACCCGACACCAGCAGGCGGGCGCGGGACTTGAGCAGCTCGAATGCGTTACGGTCCACGATCCACAGGGCCGCCGGATAGATAGCCGCGCCGGCGGCAATCAACACGAGCAGCTGGACGGCCGGCGGTGCGCGCGGCGCGAGCTCCGCCCAGTACTGCAGCGCCGCGACACTCGCCGCCATCACACCCGCCGCAATCGCGGGGCCGCGCAACACGGCAAACACCTGCGCGTAACTCAATCCAATCGCTCGCAACACCAGGCGGAACGCGAACGCATAGACCGGCGGAAACGCAAACAGCCATGCGAGCGAGACGCCGCGGACGCCGCCCAGGAATGCACCGGCAGCCAATGCCGCCGTCATCACGGGCACGATGATCAACTTCGTCTGCAACAACACCGGCGCGCGGCCGATGCCGGTCATGGCCGGAGTCTCGACGCTGCCGATGAGCCGCAGCGGCGCAACCATCGCCATGGCAACCAGCGGAAATACCGCCGGCTGCCATTGCTCGCCGAAGATCACCGGCACGGCGGTGAGCGCGACGCTGGCGATTCCCCAGAAGACCGGCAGACCGATCGCGCCATGGGTCCGGATGGTCTCGAGCATGAGGCTGCTGGTCTCGTCACGATCGGAGGCGAGCCGCGCGTACGCGGGCAATGACACATCGTTCACCACCGTCGAGATCTTCTCGAGTGGCGTGTTCGCGACTTGCTGGCCAAAGCTGAAGTTGCCGAGCTGCGCAGCACCGCTCCAGCGTCCCAGCAGGAAGACGTCGATCGATGTGTACCACCGGAACAGCAGGCCATCGGCGATCAACACCGCGCTGGTGCGCAGGTAGCGCAGCGCATTTGAGAACGAGTGGGTCGGCAGGTGCAGGCTCGGCACAGCGACATTGAGCATCACGGTGCGCACCAGCGCGCCGGTCACCTGCCCCCACACCAGCGACCACGCGCCGTAGCCGGCGCGTGCCAGCAACACCATCACGATCGACGAGAAGAGCGCCTGCACCGAAGACACCACCGCGAGCGGACCGAAGCGCATGTCATGGATCAGCCGCGCGTGCGGCAGGATGCCGAGTGACGTGGTGACGAGGCTGGTGGCGAGCACCGCAATGATGGCCGCGACCTCGGGTGTATCGACCACGGTTGCGATCGGACCCGAGAGCGCCGCAAGCACCACCGCCGAGCCCACGCCCATTGCCAGCAGCAGCGTGAATACCGCGCGCCGCTCGTCCAGCGACTGCGGGTGCTGCTGCACCAGTGTCTCGAGCATGCCGCCTTCGTACATGAGCTGCGCGTAGCCGAACGCCACGGCGGCGATGGCGAACACACCGACCGCGTGGGCATCCAGGGTTCGCAATACGTACACGGTGCCAAGCCAGGAGACGGCCTGCACCAGTACCTTCGCGAGCGTATGCGCCCGCAATCCGGCCCTGAACTTCTGATAGATCTCACGCACGCGTTTCAGGTCACAGTGGCGGGCGGCGCGTGAATGTTAGTATCGGCCGCAGCTCTTGCAGGGACACCATGTGTGTGCCGCGGGGCGCTGGAAAATTCAGCACGCTCGCGAACATGTCCACCAGTCACACTCGGCGCAAGAGCAAGCAGCAACGTCTCGCGGATGCGGTCCTCGGCACAGGAACCCTCGGCGGATTGCGCACGTTGCACGATCGCGGCCGCTCGCCGGTGCTGATCCTGAACTATCACCGAATCGCCGCGGCCGAGCAGACGCAAAACTACCCCCTCGATCTCGGGCTCATCAGCGCGACGCGCGATGAGTTCGACAGCCAGATGCGCGCGTTGCGCGAGTTCGCGAACCCGGTATCGCTCGACACGATCGCCGATGCCGTGACTCACGGCCGTACTTTGCCGGAACGCGCCGTCGCGGTCACGTTCGACGACGGGTTTCTCGACACTTTCGAAGTCGCATTCCCGCTGCTCCAGCAGCACGAAGTTCCCGCCACCGTATTCGTCGCGACCGAACACGTCGAGAACCAGGAACCTTTCTGGTTCGAAATCACCGCCCACCTGATGCTGCGCGTGCCGGCGCGTGCGATCAGGTTCGCCGAGTGCCCGGAAGGTTTGCCCACAGCCGACGAGCCGGCGGCGCGGCGGGACTCGATCGCGGAACTGCACCGCGTGCTCAAGGCCTGCGCAAATGCGCGGCGGCGCGAACTCGTCGACGAATGGCGCGAGCGATTCGAGGGCAGTCTCGACCCGCGCGCGGTCGAGCTGAGCCGGCCGGTTTCGAAGCAGCAGATCCTCGAGATGGCACGCGCCGGCATCGAATTCGGATCACATACGGTGTCACATCCCAATCTTGCCCTGGCGACGAACGAAGTCATCGACCGCGAACTGGCGGACTCGAAGTCCTACCTCGAGCGATTGCTGGGGAAAGCGGTGCGTGCGCTCGCCTATCCATTCGGCACGCCCGATACATACGACGCGCGGGTGATGGACAGCGCCCGAGCGAACGGATACGAACTTGCGGTTTCGTTCCGGCAAGGCGTCAACTGGTTAGGCGCGCTCGACACGATGGAGTTGCGCCGCATCGGCATCGGTCCCGGAGTCACGGAGTCGCAGTTCCGCGTGATGCTGGCATTGCCGGCCTGGTTGCACCCGAAGCTGCGCGACCATTAAACGGCACTGGCGGGCTCAGGGAAGTTTGCGAACCAGCCAAGGGCCCACGAGGTTCGCGCTCCAGAGCGGCATGCGCCGCCAGACTTTCGCGGCGAGTTCGTATTTCGGATTCGACTGATTCAGCTTGGGGATCTCAGCTCCCTGGGGCAGCCAGTAGTACCAGTGCAACTGCAGCGGCTGCGCGCCCCACTGTGCCTTGAAGCGATAGGTGCCGCTGTCGACGGTCGAACGGCCGAAGTCGAAGGCACGCACGCCGCGCGACACGCACAACTTCAACATCTCCCAGTACATGCGCATGTTGAGCGCGCCGCGTTTGCCGGTATGGGAACAGGCCGCCCACGGCACCTCGATGCGCTCCCCGTGACGAACGATGATGGCGGCCGCTTCGGCGCGGCCCTTTACCCGGATGACCAGCACGTCGATCGCGCCGCGCAACGCTTCGAGCGTGACGTCGAAGAAATGCCGTGGATAGACCGGCGTGCCAAGGTCGTGCATCGCGGCCGCGAATACCTGGTAGAAATCCGCCAGCAGTTCGGCCCCGCCCCAGTGGATCGTGGGTTCCTCGCGTTCGGCGCGTTTGATCTGCGAGCGCAGTTTCGAACCGAGCTGTTTCGAGAGGGCAGCTTCATCGCTTGGCAGCGGCAGCACCATCGACACCTTGTCGGTGCGGTCGGCCAGCGGCAACTGATCGAGCGGCGCGCTGTGCCGCAGCTCCACGTGTTTGGCGCCGCGTTTCCGGCCGAGATCACCCGCCGCCGCGGCCAGCGCCGCCGCGACCTGCGCATCGCGCGCGAGGATTCCGCCGTAGGTGAAAAAAGGCACCGAACTCAGGAAGCGGCCGAACAACAGGCTCGATTGCTCCACCAGCGGCAGCACGCCGGCGAGTTTTCCGTCGGCATCGGTCGCGGATAGATAGAAGGTGTCGAGGCCGAACGCCCGCTGGCCGATCGCCACGGCGTCGGCGCGATGGTAGGCGGTCGATTCCGGATGGCCGAGGACGAAATCATCCCACCCCGGAGGCGCCGAGGACGCAATCGCGATCTGCACGATCTGGTTACGGTCCGCCGAATCCGCCGGCGGCGACATTGTCGCCGACCAGGTAGGCAAACCGCACCCACAGTTCGTTGGCACGGAAATCCGCGCCGCTCTGATCGTCGTTGCGATCGAGGTAACGGTAATCGACACTCACGAAACTCGTACGGCTGACACCCCAGCGCAGGCCGAGAGTCGCGCTAATGTCGGCGAACTTGCGATCGAGTTCTTCGAATTCCTGGCGCGAGTAGTTGGTGCTGACGTGCGCGCTCAGGTAGGAATTCAGGCTGCGTTGCAGACTCAGGTCAAGACTGATGCGTTTGCGATCGAACAGCGGCTGGGCGTCGTAGCCCTCGTCCGTGTAGCCGAGCCGCAACTGCAGGCCCGTGCGGTTGCGCGAGAAACGCGCGAAGACGGCGCCATAATTGTTCTCGAATGGCGTAGCCGTTTGCTGCACCGGCACCGGATCGACCGAGCCCGGCTGCAGCGACTGCACCTGCGCGAACGCGCTGCCCGCATCCGAAAAATCGTGCCCGACTTCCAGTCCGACGTTGAGCGAAGGCGACGCCTGGCGCGTCATCTCGACGCGGCCAAGCCAGCTGTCGTTCGATTGACCGGCCGCGCGAATCTCGGTGGCGCCGGCCTCGATCGACAGGCTGGTGCGCGCCGCCTGCAGGTTGTAACTCAGAAAGGCTTCGTTGTGATCGAACTCGACGAACTGTGCTTCGTCGTCATACGAGACGCGCTCCGAGGTCGCGTTGATGGACACGCTGCTGGCGTCCGACAATTCGCGCAGCAGCGCGAGTTCGCCACGGATGCGGTTGTTGCCGAGTGCGTTGTCCTCGTAGTGCACGTCGACGTAGCGGCCATGCACCAGCAATTTGTTGCGCGACCCCAGCGGCAAGGTGAAATCGGGACCGGTCGAAAGATGGTTGACGTTCTCGCGGTTGTCGGGAGTTGCGGGCGCGAACTGGTTCGCCGTGGTCTGGCCGAACGTATCGTCCACCGTCCAGGTGAGGCGCTCCTCGACGAGGTCTAGCACCGCGTTGCCGATCAGGTTGCCGATCACTTCGCTGTCGAAGGAGTTGTCGAGGTAGTCGCGGTATTCGAACCGCGTGGCGACTTTGGCGGAGAGCCGCTTGGACTCGTGGTCGAGGCGCATCTGCGCACCGACCGTCGCGATCGTCTCCCCCTGCTTGTCGTCGGCGACCTTGGCGATGTTGTCGCTGTATCCAACGCCCGCATCGACGCCATAACTCAGCTCGGCGCCCCAACCCACCTGCGCCGTGGCGCACAGGCCCGCGACGGCGGCGCCCAGCGCGGTCCGCGACCGTAGGCTCACTGGTTTCATCGCTGATACTCCCCTGACTTGTTTGTTGGTCGGCGCGGCGGCCGCGTCACCCGTGCGTTTCGCCGTACTTCCCGTCGCCGTAGTAATAACCTTCGGAGGCGCGCACGTTGCACTGATTGAGAATGAAACCGACCGACTTGTCGGACGGAATGTGACTGACCGCGTCCACCACCGCCTGCTGCGGCGTCGACTGCGCATTCACGACCACCACCACCTGCCCCACGATCGCCGCGAGCGCGCGCGATTCACTGGTCAAAAGCAGCGGCGGTGAATCGAGCAGCACTATGCGATTGGGACTGTGCGCGCCGAGCCGCGCCACGGTTCTTTCCATGTGCGAGCTCGACAGTAGTTCGGTCGCGATGTTGGTCCGGTTGCCCGCGGGCAGGATGTTCAGGCCCGGGATGTCGGTCGGGATGATGAGCGACTCGAGGTCGAGCGTTTCATCCTTGAGCGCGTCCAGCAGGCCCGCTTCCTTCTCGACGCCGAAAATGCGGCTTATGTGCCGCTTGGCGACGTCCGCATCCACCAGCAACACCGTGATGTCCTGCTCGAGCGCGAGGCTGAGCGCGAGGTTGATGCTGGTGAAAGTCTTGCCTTCGTTCGGCAGCGCGCTTGCGGTCATGATCAGGTGACCGCTCTGGATTTTCTTCGCGCCACGTCCGCCGGCATTGGCGATCAGGGGACGCTTGATCTGCCGGAACTGATCGGCGATCTGACGCTCCTGGTCGAGCGGCGCGAGAAAACCCGCGGCTCGCAGCGACTCGCGGTCGACCGTGATCGGCGCGTGTTGCGAAACCTTGCGCAGTACGGTCGGCGCCGGCAGCGGCTTCGCGGCCGCCGTTGGGGCACGGTCCGGCAAAGTCGGTGTACGGGCGGTGCCAGCGGCATCCGCGGCCTTTCCGGCTTGCGCGGATTGCAGTTTCTTGAGTGCGGTTTCTACGAGGCTCATGCCAACTCCAAACTATTCGTGGTGTTACTGCACGAGGCGGACGAGAGATCCGCTGAATCGCAGGATGAACGCGAAGACTGCGAATAATGCGCCGGCGGCGATCGAATACCGAATCAGTTCGGCGCGACGGCGCTGCCGATGTTTGTCGAGCCAGGTCTCGCTCACCACGCCGAGCACGGGCAGGCCCGTGACTTCGCTCAACACGCGGCTGCTGGTGAAGACGGGGCGCAGCTGATGCAGCAGCACCGCGAGACCCGCGCCGGCCGCGAGGCCCAACAGCAGTCCACCGATGTGCAGCAGGGGACGGTTCGGAGCGATGGGCTCCATCTTGGCGGCCGGCGGATCGAGCACCTCGAACCGGATCGCATCGGTTTCTTCGGCCTGGTCGCCGATCTTCGCGCGCTCGGCACGATCGACGAACGCGGCATATCGTTCACGCATGCCGGCGTAATCACGATTGAGGCGCGTGAACTCGGCCTCGATTTCGGGGGCCGTGTCGACGAGCTTCTGCAGCTCGGCGACCTTGCGTTGGCCGTCGGCGATCCGGGCGCGTAAAGCCGCGATCTCGACATCCGAGCGGTTCATCGAAAGCTGGATGCTCTGCACCACGGGATTTGCCGACGCACCAGCGGGCAGTCCGCTGCCGCCGCGCATCGCCGCGAGTTCCGCCTTGCGGCGCTCTTCGAGCTGCGCGATGGTCTGGCGCAGCGCGAGCACGTCCGGATGTTTCTCGGTGTATTGCAGCAGCAGGTTGTCGAGTCGACCCTGCGCTTCCTGGATTCGTTGTGCGGTTTCGCTGGTGATCGCACCGGCGCTCGAGCTCGAGTGTGCGGCCGTCGCTTCGCCACGCAATTGCCGCTGTAGTTCGTCGCGGCCCGATTGGGCGATCGACAGATCCGCCTTGTTCTTTTCGATGGCCTGCAACTCGCCCTGCAGGCGGGTGAAGTAGTCGCCCTGCGCTCCGGGCATCAAGCCGACATTGCGGCGCTTGAAGTCTGCCAGGCGCGCCTCGGACTCACGCAGGCGCTGCTCGTACTCTTCGATCTGCTCGCGCAGGAATTTCTGTCCGACTTCCGAACCGGATTGTTTGCCGCCCAGCACTTCTTCGACGAAATTGTTCATGAGCAGCTCGACCACGCGCAGACTGGTCTGGCGGTCGCGATCCGAATAGGTGAGCGTGAACACCAGGCCGCCGGTTCCGGCGTCGGTCGCGGTGATCTTGATCGTCTTCAGCAGCGAATCGACCATGGCGATTCGGGCCTGCGGCGTCTTCGCGCGCAGGTCGAGATCCGTCTCGCGGATCACCTTCTCGAGTTGCGGGCGGCTCAGCAGCGACTGGCGCACGAAGTTGATCTGCGCGTTGAGATCCTGCTGGATCGCGAGATCCTTGACGTAGCGGTCGAGCGCCGTGCGCGTGTCGACGAACACGCGCGCGCTCGCGCCGTACTCGTCGGGCATCGCGAATACGACGGCCCAGCAGGCAATGCTGACGGCCCACGCCGCCGCGAGTGCGACCCGGCGAAAACGCCAAGCGCCGCGAAAATCGTCCAACAGTTTTTTGACTACTTCCTGCATGTCGCGACCCTCAGAACCGCGACTCGGGAACGACCAGTACGTCGCCCGGCTGCAGGAGGATGTTCTGGGCCATGTCGCCCTTGTTGATGAGGTCGTCGAGCTTCAGCTTGAGTTCGCGCTGCTTGCCCTTCTCCGACCGGACGATCTTGGCGCGATTGCCGGCGGCGAACGGCGCAAGTCCGCCGACCGCGAGCACGGCGTCGAGAGCGGTGATGCCTTCGCGAAACGGCAATGCCTGCGGCTTGGCGACCTGGCCGATGATCTTCACCTGGCTGAAGGTGCTGATCGGCTGGCTCACGATCACGTTGACCTGCGGCGAGCGCACGTATTCGGACAGAACCTTTTCCATCTCGCGCGCGAGCTGCGAAGGCGTCTTGCCGACCGCGACGATGTCTTCGACCAGCGGCGTGGAGACCTTGCCATCCGGGCGAACGGGGACGGATACCGAGAGCTCCGGCTGGCGCCACACAAAGATCTGGAGGACGTCGCCCGGACCGATGATGTATGTGGCGTCGAGCTTGACGGCTGGCAGCTCCGCGGATGCGGGGGCAACGGGTGCCGGATCGGCCGCCAGCACGGCGCGCGGGGCGACCGTCAGCAACAGCACGAAGGCAATTCTGGTCAGCAAGTTAGTGTAAAAATTCATGAAGTTATTGAGCACCTTAAGCGCGGACGAAGGGTAACAGAGCGACTCCGTCGGGACGGTCGCAGCGACTGTGACTTGCTTCGCATTCGTTCAAGTTGGTTCAGGGTATGGGCGCCCTGTAAAGAACTTCGACAGCGCGCGATTATTACCGGGTCGCGAGTTCCTGCAACAGGCGTCGCGCATCCGCTTGCGCTGTGGACGCATCACTGCTCTCGGCCAGCGTCTTGAGCAGCGGTTTCGCGGCATTCACGTTGCCGCTGCGGGCCAGGGCCGCGGCGTAGTGAAATTTCACGTCCGGGCCGGCCGTCGCCTGCACCTTCTCGATGATCTTGAGACCGTCGGCAACCTTGCCGCGTTCCACCAGGATCCATCCGTAGGTGTCTGCCACCGCCGCATTCGTGGGGCTCAGCTGAAATGCCTTCGCGGCGGTACTTTCGGCGCGCGCGTCGTTGGCCTCGTAGTAGAGCCACGCGAGGTTGTTGAGGATCACCGCGTTGGGGGTCGCGTTGTCGACCAGAAACTCGTATTTGGCCTGGGCGCGGCGGCTCTGGCCGCCATTCATGTAGGCCTCGGCGAGCACGGCCTGCACCGGGAAATCGTCCGGCTTCTTCGCCACCCAGCTTTCGAGCGGTGCTGCTGCATCGCGCAAGTTTCCGTTCCGCCGTGCCTGGTACGCGCGAACGCTGATCGCTGCGCTCGGACGCATCGACATCGCGGCATCGAAAGCGCGGCTCGCCGCTTCGAAATCATGGTTGGCGGCATAGAAATCGCCTTCGAGCGCCAGCAGCGACGGATCGTCCGGGTGCGCCTTGCGCATCTCGGCGATCCGCTGCGCGCCGGCCGCGGGTTTGCCGTCGCGAACATCGAGCATCGCGAGCGATGCGATGACCATGACCGAGTCCGGACGGACCGCGTGCGCCTTCTCGAGCGACTCACGCGCCAGCGAGCGCCGATCGAGCGCGAGCTGCGCGCGCGCCTGGTTCAGCCAGTACTGTGCATTCGTGCCATCGATATCGATTGCCCGCTTGAATCGCGCCGCCGCTTCGTCGTAACGCGCCGAGTCGAGATACAGAAGGCCGATCGCGTTGGCGACGGCGGCATTTCCCGGCGTCAGCTTTTCGAGCTCAGTGATCACACCGGCGGCATCGTCTACGCGCTGATCGAGCATGTAGATACGCGCCAGAGCCAGGCGCGGAGAGATAGCCTTCGGGTCCTGCTTGCGCAGCGGCTCGATCACCGTCGCGGCGCCCTTCAGGTCGTTGGCCTGCAAAGAGAGCTGCGCGAGACCCATCCGTGCCGGCAAATTGTCGGGATGATCGGTCAGGATTCCCTGCAGACGCGCGGCGGCGGTCGCCGCATCGCCGGCCGCGCTCTCGATACGCGCCGAATTCAACAACGTGTCCACGTCGCCCGGCTGCACCGCCAGCGCACGACCGAGCAGCACCCGCGCCCGCTCGAACTCGCTGCGCTGCGCGAGGAACAGACTCGCGGCGTTCAGCAGTGCGAGGTCCTTCGGATGCGCATCGAGCAGGCCCTTCAATTCGGCATCGCTCTTCTCGAGCCCGTCGGCCGCGGCCACGGCGGCGATCAACAATGCATCGCGTTGCGAGTCGCCGTCGACGTGCGGGATTTCGCGCAACAGGAGCACGGCCTTGCGAAACGCCTGCGCCCGCAGATAGGTAGACGCCAGCTCGAGCTGTTTCTCGCGATTCGTACCCGCGCCGGACGCGTTGCGTTCGAGGAATGACAGCGCCTTGCCGGAGTCGCCGAGCTGCAGGTGCGCGAGCCCGATCAGTGAATTGACGTCGGCATCGGCCTCGCCCTGCAGCGGCGAAAGCAGCTCGAGCGCGGCGTCGGGCTGGCCCATGCGCAACCGCACCCGCGCCAGCAATTTGCGAGCCTCGAGGTTGTCAGGCGCCAGTTGCACGACACGCGTGAGATGCGACTCGGCCTGGTTCAGGTTGCCCTGCGCGATCAGGGAGGCGCCGAGCAGGAACCGCGCCGGAATGAAATCGGGCATGCCGGCGACCACGCGTTGCAATCCCGCGGTGGCGCTCGCGTAGTCCTGCGCGGCCATGGCGACCCTCGCGCCGAGCAGCAACGTGATTGGCGCATTGGGCGCGAGTTGTGCGAGCGACTTCAGGCTGGTGCGGGCCCCATCGACATCGCCGGCGGCGAGCTTCGATTCGGTGAGGATCGCGAGCAGGTTCGCCTGCTGGAAGATCGTCAGGTTCGCGCGCACGGCGAGCGCCGCTTGCAGCGTGGTGCCGGCATCGGCGAAGCGGCCTTGTGCCGCCAGGATCTCGCCCCGGCACAACAACGCCGCGGCATGGTCAGGGGAATCTGCCGGCACACCGTCGAGCAGCTTCAATGCCGCGTCGGCCTGCCTCTGCCCGGCGCGGGCGCGCGCCAGGCCGATGAGCGCCCGTGCCCGCGGGTTCGCGCGTTGCGCGGCTTCGAACGCCGCCGCCGCATCGTCGGGTTTGCCGAGCAGCAGCAACGCTTCGCCCCGGTAGATAGAGCGTTGCGGCTCGACCAGCGTCAGCTGGTTGGAGTCGATCTGCGCCAGCAGCTCGCGGCCTTGCCCGAGCGCGAGTTGAGTTTCAGCGGTGAGCTCGGCCACCTCGGCGGGTTTGGCGCCGGCGTCGCGAGCGCGGCGCAATTCCTTCTCGGCATCCTTCACGTCGCCGAGCCGCAGCGAAGCCTGGGCGAGCAGCAGCCGCGCCTGCACGTGATCGGGTTCGCTCTCGAGCGCGTTCTTGAGGTCGATCACGGCGGCCTGGTAGTCGCCTTTCGCGAGTTCGCCGCGGGCGCGCTCGACCCGGCCATCCGCCGAGATGAAGACGTCGCAGCCGGACAAGGCGACGGCGCCCAATGCCAACGTCAGACAGATCCCGACCAGCCGTGTTGATCTCATTTCACCCTCTCCTTGCCGCGAAACATCTCAATGGTCACTCGCGCCGGCGCCGACTCTGACATGTGGCAGGAAATCGGTCAGCACCGCGCGCGCGGCGGCGCAATCCGGCACACACAAGGCGCTGATTGCGTAGACGCTGGCGGCCGGCGCGCCGTGCAGGCTACCGAGCGCGTAACTCAATTGAGCTTCGACACCGCGCCGCATCTCGCTCACGCCCACCACGTACGCATACCACACGATCCGGTCGCCAGCCGTTTCATCGCCGAGCTGGGCTTCATTGACCGTACGCCCGGCGACCTGCCGCGCTCCCGCCGACACGACATCGCTGTCGGGGTCGTAGATCGAACTGAAGTACCCGATCAGTTCCTTGTCCTGGTGCTGCGTCAGGTAGGTGGCCGAGAAGAAACAGACCGAGACGCCCGCGCGCGAGAATTCCCGGCTCCCCTTGAGGTCTGCGGCGTCGTACCGCGGCCGCCAGCGGCCATGGCACGACTCGAGCGGACCCGACCAGCCGGCGATCGCGGCCGGGACGGAGACATTCGAACCGGCGGCGCCGCGAGCCGGCATCAACATCAGCCACGCGGGTCCGACGGCGGCGGCGAGTGCGGCAAGCGTGTACCCGCGCAGGGCGGAGCCTGCCTTTTGTCCGGCGCGCGTCGGCGCAGCTTCCACGGCAATTTCCGGCGCGGCCACGTTCAGGAACCTGAGGCGGCCGAGCAGCAGGAAGGCAACCATGGCGAATCCGAACACGACCCAGCCGAAGGTGGAATGATCCACGCGCACCAGGTAGTGCTGCATGTTGGTGAGATCGCCGGCGACGATGATGATGAAGACGCGCAGCCAGTTGCTGACCAGCGCCAAGGCGATGGCGAGACCGAATAGATAGACCCGGGTGCGCAGGCGGTCTTCGCGCAATTCGCCGAACAACACCGCGATCGTCGCGGCGACGATGAAATAGTGCAGGCCCGCGCAGCCGTCTTCGACATGGAAAATGCCGCTGCGGATGTGGACGAAATCCCCGGTGACGTAGGCGGGAATACCGACCACGCGCAACAACCCACTGACCACCGCGATGGTCATGCCCTGCAACGCCGGCACGATCACGTGCCAGATGGGGATGGCCGAATACATGAGGCCGACCGGCACCACGGCAGCGGTGGCGATGCGTTTTCCAAACACGCACAACACGGTCAGCCAGATGATGACCGGCAACATCGCCTGGTGCGCGACCTGGATGCCGGCGCGAAAACCTACCAGCCAGACGAAACTCGCCGCAACCAGCGCCAGCAGCGGCCAGGCGGATCGGGAAGCTTCAGGCGCCGGTGCGACTGCCGAGGTGTGTACCTTGCGGGCCAGGAGCCACAGCGCGATCGCGACGATCAGCGAACCGTGACGATAGGCACTCGATGGCACCTCGAACCATTCGTGCAGCAGCGATGCGGTGGAGGGCCAGTAGAGCGCGCCCGTCAGCACGACGACGGCCACCAGCGCGGCGGGAATACGCCACGAACGCCAGTCGACCCGTGAAACGAGACTGGCGCGGGGCGCAGCGGCGCCCGGCGCGTCCGGCGACGTCACGTCGGCGCCCGGATTCCGTACTTTTCCATGAGGTCGTAGAGCGTCGGACGGCTGACGCCTAACAACTCGGCGGACTTCGACACGTTGCCTTCGGTGATCGACATCGCCTGCCTGATGGCCTGGCGTTCCGCGCGCGTACGGACTTCCTTGAGATTGAACAGCAGCGCGCTGTCGGTGCTTTCCTTGAGGCCGAGATCCTCGGCCGTGAGCATCGGCGTCTCGGCCATGATCATGGCGGTCTTCACGCGGTTCTCGAGTTCGCGCACGTTTCCCGGCCACGCGTAGGCCTCGAGCGCGGCGGTCGCCTCCTCGGTGAACCCGCGCTTGGGCCGTCCGCCGACATTGCTGAACTTGCGCAACATCGCGTGCGCGAGCACGGTGGCGCCGCCGAGGCGATCGCGCAGCGGCGGCACGTTGATCGTGACCTCGCCGATGCGGAAGTAGAGATCCTGGCGGAATTTCTGCTCGATGATGAATTGCTGCAGGTCGCGATTGGTGGCGCAGATGATGCGCACGTCGACCGGGATCTCCTGGCGGCCGCCCACCCGTTCGATGACCCGATCCTGCAGGAAGCGCAGTAGTTTGGCCTGCAGCGCCAGCGGCATGTCGCCGATCTCGTCGAGGAACAACGTGCCACCGCTCGCGGTTTCGATCTTGCCGAGCGTGGTCTTCACGGCGCCGGTGAAGGCGCCCTTTTCGTAACCGAACAACTCGCTCTCGAGCAGCTGCTCCGGAATCGCCGCGCAATTGATCGCAATGAAACGCGCGCCTTGCCGGCCGCTCTGCGCGTGCAGCGAACGTGCGACCAGCTCCTTGCCGGTGCCGCTCTCGCCGAGAATCAGCACCGACGCATCGGTGGGCGCAACCTTCTCGATCATGCGGCAGACCTTGAACATCGCATCGTCAGTGGCAATGAAGCCTTCCATCGGCGAGGTCAGCTGCGATTCACGCAGCGCGCGGTTCTGCTCTTCGAGTTTATGGATCTGGAAAGCACGGCCCACCAAAAGGCGCAGGACGTCCGTGTCGACCGGCTTCTGGTAGAAATCGTAGGCGCCAAGGGAGACCGCGCGGACCGCGTTGTCGCGATCGGCATTGCCGGTGACGACGATCACCTTGGTCTGCGGCGCCAGACTCAGGATTTCGCGCAACGTCTTCATGCCCTCGGTCACGCCTTCGGCGTCCGGTGGCAGCCCGAGATCCTGCAAGACCACCGGCGGCTCGAAGCGGCGCGCCATCGTCAGCGCTTCCTCGCGCGATGCCGCCATGAGCACTTCGTATTCGTCGAAGCACCACTTCAATTGCCTCTGCAGTCCCAGATCGTCTTCGACGATCAGGAGTCTGGGTTTTTCTTCGGACATAACGGCAGCCTAATACAGAACCTGGTGCCCCGCCCGGGCGCGCTCCACACCTCGACGTCCCCTCCCATCGAGCGCGCGTATTCGCGCACCTGGTATGCGCCGATTCCCATTCCCTTCGAGCCCTTGGTGCTGTCGAAGGGGCGGAACAGGCGCTGCCGCAGGAATTCTTCGTCCATGCCGGCGCCATCGTCGGTCACGGTCAGGCGCGCATCGCCCGCCTCGACCGCGAGTTCGACACCGACATTGCCGGTGGCGCTGGTCGCCTCCTGCGCATTGCGCATCACGTGCTCGAGGACCGCGGTCAACCGGTCCGGATCGGCCTGCACGGCCGCCTTCGCGAACTCACCCTGCACGGTGACCGCCGGTTGCCGCGACTGGCTGCGCGCCACGGCGGCGCCGACTATCTGCCCGAGCTCCACCACCCGCGCGGTGCCCTGCATGTCCCGCCCCTGCAATTGCTCGATGAGCCGGGTCATGCGTTCGGAGGTATTGCGGATGGTGTCGATCGCGTCGTCGACGAACACCGGGTTGTGGCGGTGCCGGGCGGCGTTGGCGACTAACAACTGCAATTGCGCCACGGAATTCTTGAGATCGTGCATCACGAACGCCGCGAAACGGTTGTAGGCGTCGAACTGCCGCCCTTCCGCGAGTTGTTCGTCCGCGCGCCGCTGCGCGAGTTGCACGGCGACATTGCGGCCGACCGTCTTGAGCAGGTCGAGATCCTCGAAGGTGATGTTGAACGGCTCGGGCGGCGCGCGCAGCACCAGAAATCCGAGCAGATGATTGCCCACCAGCAGCGGCGTCACCAGGCGCCAGGGCCCGGCCGGATCGAGCCAGGCCGGCAGATGCAGGCCGCCATAACGCTGCGGATCGCGCTGGTATTCGCGCAGGTCCACCACCCACTGGCGATCCATGAGGAAACGCGGCAACTCGTCATCCTCCGGGATCGAAACGACCTCGGGAAAATCACTGCTCTTCTGCGGCCACGCCGCCTGTAGATAGAAGCGGCCGGCCTCGCGGTCGCGCAAAACCAGAAGGCCGCTCGCGCTGTCGAAGATCTCCGCCACCGCGCGAATGGCATTACGCCGGATGTCGGGCTCCTCGCCGGCGGACAACGTCTGCACGAAACGCAGCCATGCGATGCGGTAGTCGTATTTGTTGCGATAGAAGTGAGTCGAGATGAAGACGCGCAGGCGACGCGTCGGCCAGTCGGCCAGCAGGAAGACGATGAGGATCGTGGCGGCCGCGGCGATCACCAGCGTCTGCAGGAGGCCACCCCACTCCGGGCTCAGCGCGCGCAGGTAATACGCGGCGAGCGCGGTCGCGCCGAAATACAGACCGAGAAAAATGAAGCTCGCCGCGTAGAACATGACCTGGCGCGAGACGAACACACGCGGCGCCGCGACCGGCACACGCCAGGCGCCGTACACCAGCGGCAACAACGAGGCGGCGATGGCGATGACGCGCAGCACGCTGAGCGAGGGCTCCACGTCCCCCTGCCATTGGGCCTGCGCGTAGGTGAGGGCGTCGATCGAGAACTGGCCGGCGACGGCGGTGGCGCACCACTTCACTTCGCGCGCCGCGCCATGAAACGCGTGCCGCCAGACGTGCAGCGATGCGGCGAGCGCGGCCAGCGCGGTGAGGAAGCCCGCCAGTGGATAGAGGTGCAGTGGACTCGCGCCCTGCGCGATCGCGCCGAAGGCGGTGTAGATGATCAACGCCGCGCACGACCCCAGGCTCATGCGGCGCAGCCAGGCGGGAATCTCGATCGACGCCAGGGCCTGCAGCGCGATCAGCCACGCGCCGAAACGGAAGCCGTCGGCCATCATCGCGTTCCAGGTGGGCCAAGCGTGAGCCGGTGCCTGGCTCCACATGAGCGCGGCCCAACCTGCGCTCACGATCGCGGCGACCGCCGCGTTGCGCGCAGGCTCGCTCTGGCCGCGGCGGATCAGCAAGACCGCGCCTACGACCAGCAACAACAGTGCGGTCAACGAGTAAATGAGCCCGATCATGTCGCCTCGTGCCCGCGAAGGTTGTCAGGTGCTAACGCGCACCCTTGCCCAGCAGGATCACTTCCACGGTCTGCAGCAGTATGAGGATGTCGAACACCAGGTCGTGATTTTTCACGTAGAACAGATCGTATTGGAGCTTCTCGACGGCGTCCTGCTCGGACGCGCCGTACGGATAACAAAGTTGCGCCCAGCCGGTGATGCCCGGCTTGACGCTGTGGCGCTCGCGGTAATAGGGGATCGTCTCGGCCAGCTTGTCGACGAACTGCGGCCGCTCGGGACGCGGCCCGACGAAGCTCATTTCGCCGCGCAACACATTCAACAACTGCGGCAATTCGTCGATGCGCAACTTGCGCAGGTATTTCCCGAGCACGGTCACGCGGTTGTCGTTGGTCGTCGCCCACTGGGCCTTGCCGTCGCGTTCCGCGTCGATGCGCATGCTGCGAAACTTGAGGACGCGGAAAATCCTGCCAGCGAAGCCGACACGATCCTGGCCGTAGAACACCGGGGCGGAGAAGCCGTCTTCGAGCTTGATCGCGAGCGCCGTCAACAACATGAGCGGCGATGCGAGCAACAGCAACCCTAAGCTCGCGGCGAGATCGAACAGCCGCTCGGAATGCACCCGCATCCCGTTGCGGCGGAAACCACCGCCAAAGATGATCCAGCTCGGCGTCAGCAGTTCGAGATGCACCTTGCCGGTCTCACGCTCGAGGAAAGTCACCTGCTCCGAGATCACGATGCCGGCGAGCCGGCACTCAAGTAGTTCCTTGAGAGGAAAGCTGCGGCGCCGGTCGTCCATCGCCACCACGATTTCTTCGATGGCGTGCTGGCGGGCGTACTCGGCCAAGCCGCCGTTGACGCGCACCAGGCGTTCTTCCGGGACGACGACGTCTTCGCCTTCGGCGGGCACGAAGGCCAGCAGCTTGAAGCCGCGCTGATCCGCGCGACGGCGCAGCTTTGCCAGCCGCATGGCGTTGTTGCCGGCGCCGTAGACGAGCACGCGGCGCTTGAAGATGTCTTCATCGATGCGCCGCTGCGCGACGGCGCGCACCAGCACCAGCAACAACCACGCAAACACCATCGAGGAGACGAATTCGAGCGGACTGTATTTGTAGGCGGGAAAGAGGCCGAGTAACAAACCCGCCAGCACGCCGCCGACGATGACGCTCAGGGTGATGCGCAGGATCACGCCCGCCATGCGATCGCGCATGCGCCGGGTGAACAGCCCCATCGCGACCATGGCAATGATGACCATGCCACCGAAGACGATGGCCTGGGTCCAGTCGATCGCCGGATCGGGTGAGGTATCGCCCACCAGCCGGCAGGCAAGCTGGCTCGCGAACAAAACCGCCGCGGATTCCGCCAGCCACAGCAGTGCCAGCGCGGGGTGCCAAGTTATGCCAAACAGTCCTACTCGCATGTGGCCGCGAGTCTAGGCAAGAACCTAGGGCGTCAGAGCAAGCGAACACCGGTCGGCGTTCGCAACTGTGGGCTCTGTCGCAAAGGTTCTCGTAAAGGTGGCGTCCCCAAGGGGATTCGAACCCCTGTCGCCGCCGTGAAAGGGCAGTGTCCT
>JBDTSP010000007.1:0-186469 GCA_039931065.1 Pseudomonadota bacterium
TGCACGGCGGACGCTGCGTGATGGCGGACGTCACGCGCGGAAGCTTCGCGGAGCTCGGCAATATCGTCGACCACCAGTCTGTCGACACTGCATGGCTGACGTCGTCGTTGTTCAATCAACTGATTGTCGATTCGGCGGATGCACTGAAAAAGCTGAGGCGCCTGCTGGTAGGCGGTGAAGCGCTGTCCACCGAGCACGTGCGTCACGCCCTCAGCCGACTGCCGCAGACGCGGTTGATCAATGGCTACGGCCCGACCGAGAACACGACGTTCAGCTGCACACATGCCATTGTGCAAAACGACGTGGTGGGTCGCTCGACAGTGCCGATCGGGCGCCCGATCGGCAATACACAGGCGTACGTGCTGGGATCGCAAGGCGAGCCAGTGCCGATTGGCGTGATGGGTGAGCTTTATCTGGGAGGCGCGGGTCTGGTGCGGGGCTATCTGGATCAGCCGGGCCTGACGGCAGAGAGGTTCGTGCCGAACGGCTTCAGCGCCGATGCGGGTTCGCGGCTGTATCGCACAGGAGATCTGGTGCGCTGGTTACCGGGTGGAACGCTTGAGTTCCTGGGCCGTATGGACCATCAGGTGAAGATTCGCGGATATCGAATCGAGCTCGGTGAGATCGAGAGTGTGCTGCGTACCCACGAGTGTGTGCGCGATGCGGTGGTGATTGCGCGAGACGAGCAGGCGGGAATCAAACGGCTCGTCGGCTACGTAGTCGCCGAAGCCGACGCGCATGCAGAAGAGATTACGCTGATACAGCAACTACGCAGCTTCTTGCAGCAACGGCTACCGGCCTACTTGGTTCCGTCGGCTTTGATGGTGCTCGAAACCCTGCCGCTGACAGCCAACGGGAAGCTGGACCGCAATGGGTTGCCAGCGCCCCAAGAGTCGGCCGACGCAAAGTATGCGCCGCCGCAGGGAGCGACCGAGGAGTTACTGGCGCTGCTGTGGTGTTCGCTGCTCAAGCGCGAACAAGTCGGGCGGCACGACAGCTTCTTCGAACTTGGCGGGCACTCTTTGCTTGCGATGCAATTGGTGTCGCGGATTCGCGAGACGTTCTCGACCGAGCTGCGGGTGCGCGAGCTGTTCGAGCATTCGACATTGTCATCGCAGGCGCAGGCGATCGAACGCGCGCACGGTAGTGGTACGCACATCGAGACCGCTATGGAGCCGGTATCGCGGGAGCAGCCGCTGCCGTTGTCGTATGCACAGCAGCGATTGTGGTTCCTCCAGCAATACTTGGGACCTAACGCGGTGTACAACATGCCGCTGGCACTTCGGCTGCAAGGGGCGGTGAACGAGGCGGCGCTGCTGCGCGCCCTCGAGGAGCTTCACCGGCGGCACGAGTCGCTGCGCACGCGCTTTGAGACTCGAGACGGCATTGCCGTGCAGTTGATCGATGCTCCGGAGCTTGTGCTGGAAGTCGAGCCGGTGTCGGTGGCGGAGGCGCGGGCGATTTCTGGCCGGGAACGCTGCCATCATTTCGACTTGGCGCGCGACCGGCTGTGCCGGATGCGAGTGCTGCGCGAGACGGAGGGTGAGGATAGATCCGGCGACTATGTGTTGCTGGTGACGATGCACCACAGCGTCTCGGATGGCTGGTCGCTCGGCGTGTTCTTCCGCGAACTGGTGACGATGTACCAAGCGTTTGCGAACGGCCAGCACTCGCCACTGGCACCGTTGCCGATCCAGTACGCCGACTACGCAGTGTGGCAGCGGAATTGGCTGCAGGGAGATGTTCTTGAGCGCCAGGTGTCGTACTGGCGCGAACAGTTGAAAGGCCTGCCGCAGTTGCTGACGCTGCCGACAGATCGGCCGCGGCCGGCCGAGCAGACCTTCCGCGGCAGCATCGAGCCGTTTGCGTTGTCGGCCGAATTGTCGACGAAGCTGCAAGCCCTGAGTCGAGAGCAGGGCGCGACGTTGTACATGACGTTGCTATCGGCGTTCGCGGTGCTGCTCGGCCGGTACTCGGGTCAGCAGGATGTGCCGGTGGGCACGGCGATCGCGAACCGCACGCGACGGCAGACCGAAGGGCTGATCGGCTTCTTCGTCAACATGCTGGTGATGCGCCATGACCTCTCCGGCGATCCGCACTTCGTCGATTTGCTCAAAGCTACGCGGGCGACGACGCTCGAGGCTTACGCGCATCAGGACGTCCCCTTCGAGCATCTGGTGGAAGAACTCAATCCTGCGCGCAACGTGAGCTACTCGCCCCTGTTCCAGGTGGCGTTTGCACTGGTGAATACAGACTTTAACAGCGTTGAGCTACCAGGTGTCGCCCTGCTGCCGCTGCAAGAAGACGTTGGAGCGGATCACCAGGAGACGTCACGTTTCGACCTGACATTGAGCGCAAAGGAGTCGCCGGCCGGTCTGATCGGCAGCATGGAGTACAACGCGGACCTGTTCGATCGAGACACGATTCGACGGTTGCTGGGCCATTACGCGCGACTGTTGGAGGCGATCGCGCATGCGCCACAGACGCGGCTGTCGCAACTGCGGGCGTTGAGCCCGGAGGAAGAGCGAAAACAACTAGTCGATTGGAACTCGACGGCATCCCAACTTCCTTGTGAGAGGTGTGTTCACGAGCTGTTCGAAGAGCAAGCTGAGCTGGCTCCGGATCGAATCGCGTTTGTGCAGGAGGGCGCGGGCCTTACGTACCGCGAGCTCAACGAGCGGGCAAACTGGCTCGCGCACGGCCTCTCCGAGCAGGGTGTTTCGCGGCGCAGCCTGGTCGGTCTGTGCGTCGATCACGGGGTGGACCGCGCTCTGGGCGTACTCGGGATACTGAAAGCTGGAGGTGCCTACGTTTGTTTGAACGCCGCAGATCCGGCTGAGCGACTGGCTTATCTGCTCGAAGACTGTGAAGCAGAACTGGTCATCACATCGTCGTCACCGTGTCCGAGTACTGAACTGCTCGGTTACAAACGTGTGGCCTTGCACGCCGATGGTGGCCCGACGGGACACCCAAGGACGAACCCCGAATTGGCGGTGAACGCGTCGGATCTCGCCTGTGTGCAGTACGAAGCGACTTCTGCGAACGGAGCTCCGGTGGGAACGATGATTGCCCATTCGGATGTTCTGGCAGAAGTGCTGGACCGGCAGAACTTGGTACCCGAGCGCAGGCTAGCATCGCTTCTGGCGCCGCCGATTTCCGTTCGAGAAGATCTGGCGGCTTCCATCGAAGCTTGTGAGGAAGGAACGAGTCGCGGTGCCACCCAGTACGTTTTGGGCCGCCACGGCGAGCTGCTACCCGCGGGTGCAGTGGGTGAACTATGCGTAGGCGTTGACGCCGCGGGTGGTGGCTATCTCCATAGGCCGGCCCTGACAGCGGAGAGATACGTACCGGACTCATTCAGTATGAAGCCCGGTGCGAGATTGCATCGAACCGGACAATGGGCTCGCTGGTCGGAGGATGGGAAGCTCGAGATCGTCGCGCGCGAGACGGTATTCTGGCGCGATCACGAGAAGGTGCGAGTCGAGATCGAACGCGAACTGCTCTGTCACGAAGGCGTGCGCGAGGCGGCGGTAGTTGTCCTGGAGAGCGCAACCCATGCGCAACACCTGTTGGCATATGTCGTGGCGCGCGAGCCCAGCGCGACGCCTGAGCGATTCGTCGCGCAACTAAATGCCCATCTGCGATCCCATTCGACGTCTCACCGACTGCCCGAGGCGTGGATGGTACTTGCAGGCTTGCCGGTGACGGCGGATGGAAAGCTGGACCGCGAAGCGCTACCGACGCCCGATGACTCGCCTGGTGAAAAGTACGAGCCGCCAGAAGGGGTGACGGAGGAGCTGCTGGCGCAGCTGTGGTGTTCGCTTCTCGGGCGCGAACGTATTGGAAGGCACGACAACTTCTTTGAGCTCGGAGGCCATTCGCTGCTGGCAACGCAACTCGTCTCGCGCATCCGCGGGACATTTTCCGCTGAAGTGCCGGTGCGGACCTTATTCGAGCACGCAACGCTGTCATCGCAGGCGGCTGCGGTGGATAGAGCGCGAAACTCCGGCGCGCAGAGCGAAATCGCCATCCGGGCGGTGTCGCGAGATCAACCGCTGCCGTTGTCATATGCGCAGCAGCGTCTGTGGTTTCTGGACCAGTATTTGGGATCCAACGCGGTCTACAACATGCCGCTGGCGCTGCGGTTGCGGGGAGAGGTAGACGAGCAAGCGCTGGTAAGAAGCTTCGCCGAACTGCAGTGCAGACACGAGTCTCTGCGTACACGCTTCGTGCCTCGCGAAGGCAGCGCCGTTCAGCTGATCGATTCACCGGCGCTCGAGCTTGCGGTCGAGCCCGTGTCAACCACTGAGGCGCAGGCGATCGCTCGATGCGAGCGTACTTATCAATTCGATCTGTCGCGCGACCGGCTGTGCCGGATTCGCCTGCTGCACGAGATGGGCACCGACGTAGCCGAGCCCGGGGACTACGTGCTGCTCGTGACGATGCACCACATCATATCGGATGGCTGGTCGCTCGGAGTGTTCTTCCGCGAGCTCATGAGTCTGTACCAAGCATTTTCTAAAGGAGAGAGCTCGCCGCTGGCGCCTTTACCGATTCAGTACGCTGACTACGCGCTTTGGCAGCGGAACTGGCTGCAGGGAGCGGTGCTCGAGCGGCAGATGTCGTACTGGCGCGAACAGCTCAAAGACCTGCCGCCATTACTGACGCTGCCTACGGATCGGCCACGTCCGGCCGAGCAGACGTTCCGCGGCAGCACGGAGCGCTTTGTGCTACCGCTCGAGCTATCCGGGAAATTGCACGCATTGAGCCGCGCGCAAGGCGTGACCTTGTACATGACGCTGCTGTCGGCCTTTGCGGTGCTGCTGAGCCGCTATTCGGGTCAGCAGGATGTGGCGGTGGGAACGCCCATAGCCAATCGCACCCGACGGGAGACCGAAGCAGTGGTCGGATTCTTCACCAACACGCTGGTGATGCGCCACGACCTTTCCGGAGACCCGCGATTCGTCGAGGTTCTCGAGCGCACGCGCGAGACCGCGCTTGCGGCGTACGCGCACCAGGATGTTCCATTTGAACACCTCGTGGAGGCGCTAAACCCGGAGCGCAGGCTGGGGCATTCGCCGTTGTTCCAGGCGATGTTCATGCTGCAGAACGCACCGTCGGAGTCACTCGAGCTGCCGGGTCTCAAGGTGCAGCCCTTCGCTGCGAACGAGGACCGGCAGGGCACGCCAGATGGATCGGCCCTCTTCGACCTGACGCTTGGAGTTCAGGAGACGTCGACCGGTTTGTTGGGTGCCGCGGAATACAACACGGATCTGTTCGATCGAACCACGGTCCGCAGACTACTGGACCACTATGCGCGGTTGCTCGAGGTCATCGCGGAAGCGCCGTCGACGCGGTTATCGCAGATCGATACCCTCGGAGCCGAGGAAAGGCGCGTCCTCATGGTCGATTGGAACGCAACGTCGCAACCGTATCCAGTGAACAAGTGCGTTCACGAGTTGTTCTCGGAGCAAGTAGAGCGCACGCCGGAGGCCATCGCGGTCGTGGACGGACCCGAGCGGCTGACGTACGCAGAGCTGGATCGCAGATCCAATCAGCTGGCTCACTATCTACGCGCCATCGGTGTCGGCCCTGAGCGGTCGGTCGTCATCTACCTCGAACGCAGCAAGGACATGATCGTCGGATTGCTGGGCGTCCTCAAGGCCGGCGGCGCGTACGTTCCGCTCGATCCCATTTACCCAGCGGATCGTGTCGCGCAGGTATTGCAGGATGCGCAACCCGTGTCACTGCTCACGCATCGCCATCTGCTCGATCGGCTGTCCGATCATCCGCCCGCGCTTTGCATGGACTCGGATTGGCAACGGGTGGCGTCTCAGCCAGACGACACGCTGCACGCCGGCGCGTTGGCGTGCCATCTTGCGTATGTGATCTACACTTCGGGTTCCACCGGCAAACCCAAGGGTGTCCAAGTCGAGCATCGCAGCCTGTTAAACGTGGTGTATGGGCACCATGCAGCCTATCTACCAGAGGATGAGGCCGCCGCCGGACTGGGTCACCTCCCGAGACAGGTGGCGCTGAACGCGTCCATCGCATTCGACGCATCTGTTCCGGAGTATCTGATGCTGCTCGAGGGCGCGACGCTGCACATTGTTCCCGAGGAAGTGCGCGCATCTCCCGCCGCGCTGGCGTCGTTCTTGGCAGAGCATCGCATCGATGTCTTCGACTGCGTTCCGAGCCAGATGAAGCACCTTCTGGAAGAACTCAAACATCCACCGCAGCTCGTCATGCTTGGCGGCGAGGCGACGGATGCGGCGCTGTGGCGGCAATTGTCGGAACGACGCACCGTCAACGCATGCAACCTTTACGGACCTACCGAATGCACCGTTGACGCGACCTACTGTCCCGTCGATGGCACGAACCTCTCTCCGCTGATCGGGCGGCCGCTGCCGAACGTGCAGGTCTACATTCTCGACGCTCATCTCCAACCGGTGCCCGTGTGCGTCACGGGAGAGATCTGCATCGGCGGCGCCGGCTTGGCGCGCGGTTATCTGAACAGCCCGCAACAGACGGCGAAGCGCTTCGTGGCGGATCCATTCAGTGGCCGTGCGGGTGCACGGCTATACCGGACGGGTGATCTCGGTCGTTGGCGGACCGGCGGCAATATCGAGTATCTGGGGCGCAACGACAGCCAGGTGAAGATCCACGGACACCGGGTCGAGCTGGGAGAAATCGAGAGCGTGCTGCTCGCGCATGAAGCGGTGCGAGACGCGGTCGTCGTCATGCGCGAGGAGGCGGAGGTCAAGCGTCTAGTGTGCTACATGGTCGCCGAGCCGGGCGTGCAGAAGTCGGAAACCGAACTGATGCAGGAATTGCGAATTCACCTGCAGGAGAGATTGCCCGACCACATGGTGCCATCCGCTTTGGTGGCGCTCGAGAGCCTGCCGCTGACGTCGAACGGCAAGTTGGACCGGAACGCGCTGCCGACACCAGGCGGAAAGGCGTTTGCCCATCGGCAATACGAGGCGCCCCAGGGCCCGATCGAAAGCGCGCTGGCGATTCTTTGGCGGGAAGTGCTGGGCGTCGAGCGAGTCGGACGGCACGACAATTTCTTCGAGCTCGGCGGTCACTCGCTGCTCGCGGTGACCCTGATCGAACGGATGCGCAGCCAAGGGCTCGAGGCGGATGTGCGAGCGCTATTCAATTCGCCGACGCTTTTACAGCTGGCTGAAGCGGTGGTGGTGGGCGCCGACGTGTTCCGGGCGCCGCAGAACCGGATACCACCGGACGCCGACGCCATCACGCCCGAGATGTTGCCGCTCGTTGCGCTTGAGCAGCAGGAGATCGATCGCATCGTCGGGCGGGTGGCGGGTGGTGTGCGCAACGTGCAGGACATCTATCCGCTCGCGCCGCTGCAGGAAGGAATTCTGTTCCATTACCTGATGACCAGCGAGGGCGATCCATACCTGTCGCAGCAGCTGTTCTCGTTCGATTCGCGGCAGCGGCTCGATCAGTATCTGGCGGCTCTGCAGTGGGTAACCGAGCGGCACGACATCCTGCGCACGGGAGTGCAATGGGAAGGGCTGTCGCAGGCTGTACAGGTCGTGTGGCGACAGGCGCGGCTGGCGATCGAAGAAGTGGAGATCACGAGTGCGGACGCGGCTCTCGAGCTACGGGAGCGGTTCGACCCGCAGCGATTCCGGCTCGATATCCGCGATGCGCCGTTGCAGAAGGCGTTCGTCGGGTTCGACCGGGATCAGCACCGCTGGCTTCTGTTGATGCTGAGTCATCATCTCGCGTTCGATCACACGTCTCAGGAGATCATCGTCGCGGAGGCGCAGTCATACCTATTGGGTGAGCAGGACCGGCTTCCCACGCCAACACCGTTCCGGGAGTTCGTGGCCCAGGCGCGGTTGGGCGTAAGTGCGGCGGAGCAGGAAGAATTCTTTCGCGGGATGCTCTCGGATATCGATCAACCCACGGCGCCGTTTGGCTTGTTGAACGTGCGAGGTGGCGGCAGCGGCATCGCCGAAGCGCATGTGCCGGTTGCAGAGCAGCTCGCGAAAGAGATTCGCCGATGCGCACGTGAGGCCGGAGTGAGCGCGGCGAGTCTGTGTCACCTGGCGTGGGCGCTGGTACTTGCAAATCTAACGGGCCGGAAAGAGGTGGTTTTCGGAACGGTGCTCTTCGGGCGGTTGCACGGTGGCGAGGGGGTCGCGCGAGGCGTGGGGCTATTCATCAACACGCTGCCGCTCAGATTGTCCATTGGTGAACGCGGTGTACAGGAGTCATTGCGCTCGACGCACGAGCGCCTGGGGCAATTGCTGCGGCACGAGCATGCGCCGCTGGCACTCGCGCAACGTTGCAGCGCCGTGCCCGGGGAGTCGCCCTTGTTCACGACGTTGCTGAACTATCGATACGCAGACATCTCGGCTGGAAACGAGCAGGTACAAAAAGCCTGGGAAGGAATCCGGTCGCTCTATGCAGAGGAACGCACAAACTACCCGCTGATGTTGTCGGTGAGCGACATTGGCGAGCATTTCTGGTTGACGGTGCAGGTGAGCGATCAAGTTGAGCCGCGACGTATTGGCGAGCTCATGCACGATGCGCTGGCGGGTCTCGTGGAGGCGCTGGTGGGCTCTCCGCAAACGCCGATCCGGACCATCGCCGTCACCAGGTCTCGAGATACGACAGATCTGTTGAGCGAGCCGGAGCGGCACCGGCAGTTAGTCGAATGGAACTCGACGACGCGAGACTGCCCGGATCAACAGTGCATCCACGAACTGTTCGAGGCACGGGTGCGGCTGCACCCCGATGCGGTGGCGCTGAGGCATGAGGGTCACGAGCTCACCTATCGGGAGCTGAACGGACGCGCGAATGGCCTGGCACGGCAGTTGATCGAGCGCGGCGTGGGTCCTGACGTGCGCGTGGCGCTATGTATGGAACGATCCGCGGAAATGGTGATCGCGCTGTTGGGGATACTGAAGGCCGGCGGTTGCTACCTCCCGCTGGACCCCAGCTATCCGCCCCAGCGGTTGGCGTACATGCTGGAGGACGGCGCTCCAGCCATAGTGCTGACCAATGGAGATCCCGGCGCAGCGGTGGCATCGGCGAATATGCCGGTGATCACGCTGGACGCGAGTCGTGTGAATACAGCCGGATGTCTCGGGGAAAACCTGCGCACGGCCGAGCGCGGACTGGAATCGAGCCACCTCGTTTACGTCATCTATACCTCGGGATCCAGCGGGCGGCCGAAGGGCACCGGGATGACGCACCGGTCGGTGGTCAACCTCGTCGAGTGGCATCGAGCGAGCCTCGGACACAGCGACGGCGAATGCGTGCTGCAGTTTGCGGCGCTGAGCTTCGATGTGGCTTTTCAGGAGATCTTCTACACGCTGTGCACTGGCGGCACGTTGGTGCTGCTCGATGGGTGGGTGCGACAAGACGCGCACGCGCTGTTGCGGTTGATCGACGCGCAGGCAATCCAAAAACTGTTTCTGCCGCCGGCGATGTTGCATGTGCTGGCTGAGTGCTTCGGCACCACGGGAGTAACCCCCGGCGCCTTGCGGGATGTGATCTGTGCCGGCGAACAACTGCGCATCAGCCCCGAAATTGCGACATTTTTCGAGCGGATCGGGAAATGCCGACTTCACAACCACTACGGACCCACGGAGACGCATGTGGTCACGGCCTGGACCTCGAGTGGCGAATCGAAGACATGGCCGAGCCGTCCCCCGATCGGCCGCCCGATCCAGAATGTCCGGATCCACTTGCTCGATTCCGAGCAGCGACTCGTGCCGAGCGGGGTGGCGGGCGAGTTGCACATCGGTGGCGCCGCCCTGTCTCGTGGATATCTGGATCATGCGCTGCTGACGGGCCGAGCGTTCATCCCTGACCCCTTCGATAGCGGGTCGCGCCTGTACAAAACCGGTGACCTTGCGCGATGGCTTTCGGACGGGACACTCGAGTACTTGGGGCGAATCGACACCCAGGTGAAGGTGCGCGGATTCCGGATCGAGCTCGGAGAAATCGAGAGCGCGCTGCTGGCGCACGAATGGGTCGGGGACGCGGTCGTCGTTGCTCGCGAGGGAGTCACCGGCGGGAATCGATTGATGGCGTACATAGTGGCGCACCCGGGCGCGCATGCAAACGAGGCCCACGTCGTCGAGCGTTTACGCATCCATCTGCAGGAGCGGCTACCGGCCTACATGGTGCCATCGGCCTTGATGCTGCTTGCAAGCCTGCCGCTCACGGCCAACGGGAAGTTGGATCGCGCAGCGCTGCCCACACCGGATACGTGGGAGTCCGAATCGGAGTACAAGCCGCCGAAGGGCCCGACTGAGGAGCTGTTGGCGCAGCTGTGGTGCGGCCTGCTCAAATGCGAGCGCGTCGGGCGGCACGACAACTTCTTCGAGCTTGGCGGCCACTCGCTGCTCGCGATGCAGCTCGCATCGCGCATACGTGAGACCTTCTCGACGGAACTCGCAGTACGGGAACTATTCGAGCACTCGACTCTGTCATCGCAGGCCGCAGCGGTGGAGCGCGCGCGCGGCGCCAGTGCCTTGATCGGTCTCGAAATCGAGGTGGTGCCGCGTCAGCAGCCACTGCCCTTGTCGTATGCGCAGCAGCGGCTGTGGTTCATGCAGCAGTTCATCGGCGCAAATGCCGTGTACAACATGCCGCTGGCGTTGAGGCTGCAGGGAAAGATCGACGAGGCGGCGCTGTTGCGCAGCCTCGCGGAGTTGTACCGGCGACACGAGTCGCTGCGCACACATTTTGAGTCGAAAGACTTCGATGTGGTGCAGGTCATCGATCCGCCGTCGCTCGAGCTCGAAGTCGAGTTGGTATCGGCTGCCGAAGTGCAGGCAGCCGCTTTCTCCGAGCGTTCTTATCACTTCGATCTTTCGCGCGATAGGCTTTGCCGGATCCGGCTTTTGCGCGAGAAGACCAGCGAGGCAGATGCCTTCGACTACGTGCTGCTGGTGACGATGCATCACAGCGTATCGGATGGTTGGTCGCTCGGCGTCTTCTTCCGTGAACTCGTGAGCCTGTACGAGGCATATGCGAATGGCGAGGACTCCCCGCTCGCTCCCTTGCGAATCCAGTACGCCGATTTCGCGCAATGGCAGCGACATTGGTTGCAGGGCGAGGTGCTCGAGCGCCAGGTGTCGTATTGGCGCAAGCAGCTCAAAGACCTGCCGCCGCTGTTGAAGCTGCCAACGGATCGGCCACGGCCGAGCAGGCAGACCTTCGGCGGTGGCATGGAAGGGTTCGCGCTGACGGCGTCTCTGTCACAGAAGCTGCAATCCTTGAGTCGCGAGCAGGGCGCGACCATGTACATGACGTTGTTGTCGGCGTTCGCGGTATTGCTCGGCCGCTACTCAGGTCAGCAGGATGTGGCGATCGGCACGCCGATCGCGAACCGCAGCCGGCGTGATACCGAAGGCCTGATCGGATTGTTCGTCAATACGCTCGTGATGCGTCACGATCTGTCCGGAGATCCGCGCTTTGTCGACCTGCTCAAGGGTACGCGTGAGACAGCGCTCGAAGCCTATGCCCACCAGGATGTGCCGTTCGAACAGCTCGTGG
Organism: Pseudomonadota bacterium; assembly: GCA_039931065.1. Classification (GTDB taxonomy): domain Bacteria; phylum Pseudomonadota; class Gammaproteobacteria; order Steroidobacterales; family Steroidobacteraceae; genus CADEED01. Next base: position 11,548 of record JBDTSP010000007.1, read on the forward strand.
AGGCGCTGAATCCGCATCGCAGCCTGAGCCACTCGCCGCTGTTCCAGGTGATGTTCATTCTGCAAAACGCGCCCTTCGATGGCCTCGAGCTACGCGGCCTCGAGGTAAAGCCGCTGGAGGCGGGAGGGTCGGATAAAGATGGCGAAAGCAGTCGGGAAGGAGTGGCGCGATTTGACATGACGTTGAACGTGCAGGAGACACCTGCCGGCCTGGTTGGTGGCCTCGAGTACAACACGGACCTGTTTGATCGCAGCACGATCCGAAGCATGCTCGCTCACTACACGCGGCTGCTTGAAGCGATCGCGAGTTCGCCGCAAGAGAAGCTCTCGCGACTCGAGATACTGAGCGAGACGGAGAGGCGGCAACAAATCGTCGAATGGAACATGACGACGCGGGGGTATCCCGACGACAAGTGCATCCACGAGCTTTTCGAGGCGCACGCCGAACAGGCGCCCGATCGAATCGCGTTGATGCACGAGGAGAGCGAGCTCACGTACGGCGAGCTGAACCAACTGGCAAATCAGCTCGCGCATCAATTGATCGATCGCGGCGTCGGTCCCGAGTCGCCAGTGGGGCTATGCCTGCGACGCTCGCCGGAAATGGTGATCGGCATGCTGGGCATCCTCAAGGCGGGTGGCACTTACGTCCCGCTGGATCCGGACTATCCGCACAAGCGCCTCGGCACCTTGCTCGAGGAAGCGCGAATCCGCCTCGTCGTAACCGAGCACAGCGTGGCGTCACGGGTCGCTGGCCAGGAACGGGAAGTGCTGATCCTCAACGGTCGGGAACGACCCGAAATGTCCATGTACCCGGTGTCGAACGTCGACAGGCGGGCGCGTGGACTGCATCCGGATCACCCGGCCTACCTTATATATACTTCTGCGTCATCCGGAAACCCGAAGGCCGTTCTGGGGCTGCACCGCAGTATCGTCAATCGCGTGAGTTGGCTTGCGGGCACCGTGAGTGTGGGGGCTCATGAAGTTCTCTGCCAGAAGACGAGCTTGGCTTTCGTCGACCATGTGGCGGAGATCTTCCAGGCGCTGAGCGCAGGTGTGCCGCTCGTCATCATCGCCTCGCCGTTGTTGCAAGCGCCGCGTGAGTTGTTGCGTAAGCTGGACGCCAGGAGGGTGACGCAGATGACGCTCGTGCCGTCGTTCCTGAAGGCGGTGCTCGAGGAGAGTTGTGGCGAAAGTGCCCGGTGGCTCGAGTGTCTCTACAGCAGCGGCGAGGCGCTGCATTTGTCCTCTCTGGAGAAACTCTCTGAATGCTTCCCGCAGGCGCGGCTATTCAACATCTACGGATCCACGGAGATGGGTGCGGATGTGACGTGCCAGGAGGTGCGTGGCAACGGCCAGCGTACTCAGGGCGCGGAACAATGGGCGACGATCGGCAAGGGAATCCATAACACGCAGGTCTACGTCCTGGACGCGGACGGCCAGCTGGCCATGCCGGGGGCGACCGGTGAGTTGCATGTTGGCGGCGTATGCCTCTCGCGCGGCTACTTCGGGCGCCCACGTCTGACAGCCGAGAGGTTCGTGCCAAGCGCATTCGCTCGCGCGCCGGGTGAGCGCCTGTACCGAACGGGAGATCTTGCGCGGTGGCGGACGGATGGGACATTGGAGTATCTGGGCCGAATCGACAGCCAAGTGAAGCTGCGCGGACATCGAATCGAGCTTGGAGAAATCGAGGGCGTGCTGCGTGCTCACGAAGCGCTGCGCGATGCAGTCGTGGTGGCGCTCGAGTATGCCGGCGACACGCGCCTTGTCGCTTATGTGGTGGCCAGTGCAGGCGCGCAAGCGGATGAAGCCGCGCTGATAAATGAGTTGCGCAGTGGATTGCACGAACACCTGCCGAGCTACATGGTGCCCTCGGTATTCATGGTGCTCGAGGCCCTGCCTCTTACCACCACCGGGAAGATAGACCGCCAGGTGCTGCCGAAGCCGGGCGGAGAAGCGGGTTCGCTTCGGCAGTACGTGGCGCCAGAGGGAGACATCGAACTGACGTTGGCGAAAATGTGGCAGGAACTGTTGCGCATCGAACGCGTCGGGCGGCACGACAATTTCTTCGAGCTTGGCGGTCACTCGCTACTTGCATTGCGAGTCTGCAGCGCTATCCGGCATAGCTTGGGTGTGGAGATAAGAGTTCCGAGGATGTTCGCCAACCCGTCAGTCGCTCAGCTCGCCGAAGAGATCTCGCTAGAAATGAACGCGAGAAATCCGCCGTCGAATCGGTTGGTTTCCGGGGTCTCCGCTGACGATTTCGAGGAGGGCAGTCTCTAACGCCGAACAACGCTCGAGGAACGCTCAAGCAGACGACGGGCGAACGATGCACTGACTACTTCATGCCACGTGGCATAAGTCGGCGAGCTCACGGGTCGCTTCGTGCTTGACGCGTCAACACGGCGGTAGGAACTTACCCGTCTGCCTTGGTGCGCGACGCACCCTCGACTCGTCGTACGCTGCCTCGGATATGAAGTGACATCGCCAATGAGTTCGCCTTGGTTCATTAGGTTCAAACAAAATCCCAGCGCCTCAATCCGTCTCTTTTGCCTGCACTGCGCCGGCGGCAGTGCATCGGAGTTTCGAAACTGGCCATCTCATTTGCCCGGCCACTTCGAACTGTTCGCCATTCAGTTACCGGGCAGGGAAGGACGCGTGAGAGAGGCATTCATCGCGAAGATGGACGACCTGATTGGCGGGATGGTCGATGCCATTGCACCCTTCCTGGACAAACCCTACGCCATCTTCGGCCACAGCTTCGGGGCCCTTTGCGCGTTCGAGGCGATCAGAGAACTCAGAAGGAGAGGGCTGAGGCAACCCGTACTTTTCGTTCCCGCGGGGCGGCGACCGCCACACGTGGAAAAAAAGAAACCCGCGATCGCTTCCTTGCCCCGCGAACAGTTCATTGAGGAGCTCCGGAAAGATTTCGGCGATCACATCCGGCATGTCTTGGATAGTGTCGAGTTGCAAGAAGTGTTCATTCCGCAAATCCATGCGGATTTCGCGCTGTCCGAAGCGTATTCCTTTCGTACAGAAGATCCCCTGGATTGCCCTGTCACAGCATTCGCGGGTGTCGACGAGGACGAACTGGAAAACGATGAGCTGGATGCCTGGGCCCTACATACCCGCCGGGGTTTTCACTCACGGCGTTTTCCCGGAGATCACTTCTTCGTCCGCGAATCGCAGCGACTCGTCATCGACTCGATGGCGCAGGAAATCAATTCGATTCGCCGCGCCCCATCGTTCGACCTCATCCGCTGACAGCCAAGCACGGCGCTCCGCCACCAAAAGAAAAACTCCCGACCGCAAAAGGCGTGGCATACGCCGCTGGCGGCAGCGACCACTCGTCTCTCTTCGACTTAAAATGCGAGCGAGCTACCTTGCATCGTCCGCGTGGTCCAACGACGATTCAAACGCGGCGAAGCCTCGCGTATGAGTAGCGTTATAGGCAGTCGGCTGTCGACATTCGAGTCGGTAACACGCATCAAAGGAGAAAAGCCGGTGTCACACCCGCTACAGGATCTCGGCAGTGACGATTCGGCCGGGCGCTTCTCGCTGCTGGTTGATTCCGCAGGCAGTGATCGGAGGCTGACCAATGCCTTTTGCGTGACCGTCTACAACGAGCCAGAATCGGCGCTTCGCTCGACGCTTCATTCGTTGCTGCTGGCGCTTCGACACAGCTACTTCAATGTCGGATCCGGCGCTGCGCGCTCCATCATCTGCATAATCGTGGATGGGAAAGCGCAGATGCACGCGTCGCTTCGGGAGTGGTTGAGGAACGTACACCTGACGTCCGACGCGCCGCGCCGGCACGCCGACCTCGAAATTCACTGCACGTCTCACCACGCCGATTCACTGACGAGGGACGTCAACCCATCGACATTGAAACCAGCAGCTGAATGCATGCTGAAGGTCCACGTGGTGATTTGCATCAAGAGCGAGAACCTGGGCAAGCTCGAGTCACATGCCCTGTTCTTTCGTGAGATCTGCACGGCGATACAGCCCGAGTTCTGCTATCAAATAGACGCGGGAACGACCGTCGCGGAGGACAGCGTCTCCCGAATGATCCGGCGCATGGATACATCTCGAAATGTTGGCGCCATCGCGCCGCGGGTGATGCCAGCGGTGCCCGCGCCGACGGCAAGCGCACTGGAGAACTGGCAGTTCTACGACTTCGCGCTCCACAAGGCAGTCTATTGGCCGCTCGAGAGCATGACGGGATTCCTCAGTGTCATTCCCGGGCAGACGTGCGTGTTCAGATGGGCAGCGCTCAAGTATCCCCACCGGAATCCCAGGGAGCCCGATCCCGTGTGCGCGTATTTGCGAGGACTTGCGACGTCTGACGCCGTGGAGCGCGTCATGTACTTGGCCGAGGACCGGATTATCGGATCGGAAATCGCTTTGAAGCGCGATCAAGACTGGATCCTGGACTATTTGCCCGAAGCGGGGGCCACTACCGATGCCTGCGCCACGTATGCCGAACTCTTTCGACAACGGCGCCGCTGGATCAACAGTGCCGCAGCCTGCCGACTATGGCTGCTGGCGCTCTGGGCAAGAATCACGCGCAGGGGGGACGGGGGTCCTGTTCCGACGCGAAAGCACGCCGCGGGAATGTCCGTTCAACTGCTCATCGCGCTCAAGGAACTACTAAGTCCAGCGCAAGTTTTTGCCGCGTTGCTGCTGGGCGCTTCCCAACTTGGCAACATGTGGTCAAAAACACCGATATCGCTCAGCTTGGGCATCGTGAGCCTGGTTGCTGCCGGTGCCTGCGCACTTCTAGAACTCCGAAAATCGAACCGGCAGCAGGCATCCCTTGCACGAATCAGGGCCGGTGCAATCTGGACTGCTTGCATTGCGGGCATCTACGTGTGTTCTCAGGCACTGTCATGGCAGGGATTCCTCATCATCGTCGTGCCATTCCTGGCATTTCCGTGCCTTGCGATGCTTCTGCCTCGGAAGGCGATGTTCCTCACAATTCGCACATTGCTCTTTCCGATTCCTCACATGGTGTTTTCCAACATCCTGCTGGTCTATTCAGTGTTGAGAATTAACAACGTAGCTTGGGGAACGAAGGGGCTCGTCGAACAGAATGTCGAGCCGGCGCTGAAGGCAAGCTTGAAACGTCTCAAGAACAAGGCCGCTATCGTCTTTTTCGTCGCGAATCTGGTCGTCGCGTACGTGGCGTGGAACTTCCGTGGGTTCATCGCCAGCGAGTTGAACCCTGTCATCGAGCTTGCCTGCCTTTCGGAGGCCGCAGTGGCGGTTACTGCCCTGATCTTCTTCATTCGACGCAGGCGTCCCCTCATGGGATTGAACGTACTGGTGCCTTCCGCAGATGCCGCGCCCATGGGCGCCAGCGATCCAGCTCATGACGAAGGATCGCGACGCAACCATCGATGAGGACGTTGTGTTAGGTCTTTCTTTCAAAATTCGTGTCAAGTGCGGCGACTGCCGGGCCTTCGCGAAGGCCGCTGCGCCATCCTGCCCTGCGATGAATCGTGCGCGGTCACGAGCATGAGCAATACCCGTGACACAACACCCGTTAACGACGATCCCCTCGTGTCGTGCGTTTGCGTCACGAGAGAAAAGCCGGCTCAACTCCGTCGAGCAATCACATGCTTCGATGAACAAGACTATGCCAACAGGGAGTTGGTCGTCGTCTTTGAAGACGATGACGAAGAAACGGCAGACGTGCTGGCATCGCTCACAGCCAGTCACGGAAGCATTCGGATCATTAAAGTGCCATCCGAGCCGAAACTAACCTTGGGCCAATTGCGAAATATTTCCATCGACCAAAGCGTCGGAGAATTCTTCTGCCAGTGGGACGATGACGACTGGTATCACGGTGAAAGAATCTCGCGCCAGGTTCGCGCAGCGATCTCCAATGCGCGTGACGCTTGTCTGCTGACCAATTGGATAATTTTCGACGAGGTATCTAGACAGGCCTATCACTCAAATTTTCGGTTGTGGGAAGGCAGCATCCTGTGTCGCAAGTCGGTCTGGTCTGATGGACTCACGTACCCGGCGATTCCTCGAAGCGAAGACAATGTCTTCGTTGATCAGTTGGTAGGACGCGTCGCCATTTTCCCACTAGTGATGACCGGTCTGTACATTTACACGGCGCATCGAAACAACACCTGGCCGCGAGCGCACTTTGAAGAAATCTTCCTGCATTCACAAAGACTCAGCACCGACGCGACGCGCTTGGTCGAAACAATTCTCTTTGGTGAGATGTCGCACGCGGATGCATCAGCGGAGCTCAGGAAAGCATGGTTCTTGCGCGGCTTGGACTACTTTCCACGTTGAGATGATCGAATGAAGAATGTCGAAGAACTCATCGCGCGGTCGCGTGATCGGGGCATCAAGCTCTGGGTGTCGGAGGGGGTGCTCAGATATCGGGCACCGCGCGCTGCCATTTCCACCGAGCTGCGGGCCGAGCTTCAAGCCAACAAGGTCTCGATCATTGACGCCTTATCGGGCCCGCGATACGAGTACGCTCCTGAAGTGCTTGAGGTCGAGATTCCCGAGCCTTTCGCTGCGCTTTGGGGTCAAGTGCAAACGGGCATCATCGGAACTGGCTACACCAACGTCACCAACATGTTGTGTCGGTTCAAGTGCCCGATAAACGTGGAAGCGCTCGAGCAGGCGCTTACTTGGATGGTTCAGAGACACAACGCGCTGCGCTGCAGACTTTCGGATGATGAGCGGGGTATGCGTCTGGTCTTCGACCGTACTCCGAAGCTCGTATCGATGGACTTGTCAGACTGCGACGCTTCCGAAGTTGAGAGCGTCTTGACCAAAGCGGCCCAGGAAATCTTTTGGAAGCCATTCTCCTCGGATGAATGCCTATTCAAGCCCTTCATGTTCAAGTTGCCTTCATCTGAGCTCGCCATAGGCTTCGTCGTTCATCATTTCATAGTCGACGCTTGGTCCTTTGCTCTAATACCGCGGTACTGGATGCAGGGGTATGCGATGCAGTTAGGCGAGCACCCGGAAGGTGCAAAACCTCAAGAGTACTTGCAGTGTTCGGACTACCTGCGCGGTGTGGCCAATTGGTCGAAGACGCTGAATTTTCGGCGTCGACTGGGCTATTGGAAGGAAGCGCTGGGAGGAGCGGTGCCGAGCCGTTTGCCGCCAGATCTTTTGGTGGAGCCGGACCAAAGAAGTTTTCATCGAGCTCAGCACATTCAAATCGCCTTCGAGCGCGTGGAACAGCTGAGTGTGTTGGCGGCATCGATCGAGGTCACATTGTCAGACGTCATTCTGGCTGGGGTCGTGATCGCCTTGCAAAGCGAATTGAATGCCTCCGATATCTGCGTTCGCCACGCCTGGCACGGAAGAGATGAATCTAAGCTGGTCGATATGATTGGCTTTCCCGCTGACATGGTCTTTCTCCGCGTTCGGTTGAACACGGCCAGTTGCTTGCCTGAGGTTGCACGGCAGATTCATCGTGTCGCGCTGGATGCGGTGGAGAATTATGTGCCCAGCTACTACATCGACAAGTTATTGACCGAGGCGGGCGCGACCGCATTCGTTCAAACAAACTTCCAATTCCGCGATGATCTTGGCGATCACACGCGCGAAGTCCGCGCAGCTTCTTCTTTCGTCAAAGGCATCCGCGTCCCAGAACTGCACAGGCCTTTCACCACCCCGCGCAAGCTGCAGGCGCACGACATCAATCTGTCCCTTGTGGACGGATCTGTATGGGGCGATGTCGTTTATCTCGAGAGCGTGTACGACGATGAGACGATAAGTCGATTCATCCAACGTTTCCATGAGGCATTGGAAGTTCCGATCGCAGCGCGGGAATACGCATGATTGGTGTTGGGCTAATTCCGAGATCGTCGTGGCGATAGCGAGGGTCACGTGGCGCATATATCAAGTCAAGAAGACAACGCATTGCGCGAATGGCCTAGCGACGGGCCTATGAACACGGCACTAAAGACAAGGAACGATGTGCAACTCGCAATTGCGGAGCTGCATCGTCTTGGCCTGCCACTACACAACGACCCGCCGAAAAACTGGGACGGACTGGGCGCGCTAAGAGAGGTCCTGTCTCACACCGACACCGATGCCAGCGTCCTCGATGCCGGGGCAGAGTCGTATTCAACCATGCTCCCTTGGCTTCAACTGTATGGCTACACGCGACTGTTTGGCATAAACCTCACGTTCACTGAGCCCTGGCAATTAGGTCCAATTCGATATGAATACGGAGATCTAACGAACACGAAGTATCCCGACCATTCATTCGACGCTATTACCTGCCTTAGCGTCATCGAGCACGGTGTAGATGTTGATTCGTATTTTCGTGAAATGAGGCGAATCCTGAAGCCCGGCGGACTCTTGGTCACATCGACAGACTATTTCAGCTCACACACGCCGGCTGACGGCCTAGAGGCCTACGGAGTACCGATTAAAGTGTTCACGGAACATGAACTCCGCGATCTAGTGCGCTCGGCATCGCGATCAGGACTAGAACTCACAGGGGAAATCGACTTCCGCTGCGTCGATCGAGCCGTGACCTGGAGTGAAGTTAGGCTGTCGTACACGTTTGTGGTGTTTGCCATGCAGTCTCCTCGTTGAACTCAGATCGAGTTAGATGAGTCTGTGGTTCCGATTCCCAAAGAAGTTCTGAAGTCCGACTGTGTCGAGACCGAGCCTCGAAAGCCGGCCCCGACAAAACGCGATTGACAACTTCCGTAAAGTGTACCATTGTATCCATACACATATAGTCACGGTTTCAAACCAAGCAATCAGTGGATATTTCCATACACTTGGCCGACGGGGTGCCGATCTATCGCCAAATCGTCAACCAGATCAAATACCTCATAGCGTCTGGACAGCTTCAACCTGACGACGAACTCATGCCAATCCGAGTTCTGGCTTTGGCCCTCAAGGTCACGCCGAACACGATCGTGAAAGCGTACGGTGAGCTTGAAGCTGCAGGGGTCATCCACAAACGCCATGGATCAGGCACATTCGTTTCGGATGTGCGGCCGCAACTCGCGCTCCGTGATCGCCGGCGCGTGGTGGAGCAGCGCATCGATGCACTGCTGGCCGAAGCTCACCAGTTGAATTTCACCGCTGACGAGATTCTTCGGATGGTGCGGGAGCGGAAGGAGACGATGGCCGAGCAGGTGGAAAAATCAGCATTCAAGAAGAGAGGAGGAGTCTGATGGAGCACCCAGTAGTCGAGGTCATCGACCTCTCCCGCTCATTCGGGGAGAAGACTGCGCTAGACCATGTGTCGTTCCGTGCCACAGCAGGCCAGGTCTACGGGCTCGTGGGCTCCAACGGCGCGGGTAAGACTACATTCCTCAAGCACTTGCTGGGTCTGCTGCGCGCTACGAGTGGCTCGGTGCGCATCTTCGGCCTCGACCCGGTCCGCGATCCCGCAGGTGTTTTGTTAAGAGTCGGCTATCTATCCGAGGATCACGAGCTACCCGAGTGGATGCGCGTGGACGAGTTGATGAAGTACACGCAAGCCTTCCATCCGAACTGGGACGCTTCGTATGCTCGCGAGCTGCTCGAGACGTTCGGGCTCGATCCGAGCAAGAAGATCAGAGAGCTCTCGAAGGGCATGCGTGCGCAGGCTGGTCTCATCGCAGCTGTTGCGCATCGTCCCGAGCTGCTGGTGCTTGACGAACCCTCTTCCGGTCTCGACGCGGTCGTACGCCGCGACATTCTCGATGCGATCGTTCGTGCCGTAGCTGATGACGGGCGCACGGTAATTTTCTCATCGCACTTGCTCGACGAGGTCGAGCGCATGTCGGACCATGTGACGTTGATCCACCGCGGGCGCGTGGCGCTGAGCGGCGTACTGGACGACGTGCGCGGTGCCTACCATCGCAGTCGCGTTCGCTTCGCCGATCACCTCGATCATGCGCCCGCTCTGGAGACCGCGCTGGCATTGGAAGGGAGCGGCCGCGTGTGGTCTGTCGTGCACAGCGGATCGACCGAGCAATTCCAAAACGCGGTCCTTGCCCTCGGTGGTGTAGTCGTTGAATCTCGAGACGCCACGCTCGAGGAAATTTTCCTGGCGCTCGCTGGTCGTCCGCGCCCGCGGGAAGAGGCCGCGTGAGAAAGATATCCCCGATCGTTGCGATGTTGTGGGAGAACTGGCGACTCACGCGAGTCGAGGCCGCGGTGCGACTGGTTCTGGGATTCTCTGTGGCTTCGGGCGCAATAGTTCTGTTCGAGGCTGGCCCAACAGTCGCATTTGGAATTCTTCTCGTCGCGCACTCGATGATCTGGCTGTCGATTTCGAAGCTGAACGGCGGGAGATTCCTGGATGGGTACAAGCCCGGATTCCCGCTCTATCTACTTTATACGCGCCCTGTGCCTACGGTCGTGTTCGTCGCCGTCGCCATGGCTTATGATGCGTTCTCATGCGCCCTGTTGTACGTCCTGTCGGCGGGTCTCGTTCGGCTCGCATTTGGCCTGCCGATCCCGTTGTTTTCTTTGACGGCGTGGATAGTGGCGGTCCATTTTGGTCTCGCCGCCTTCCAATGGTCGACGCGAAATAGGATCGTCCAATCGATTGCGCCGTTTGCCGTTGTCCTTCCATTCTTCTTTGTCCTCTACGAGAACGTGGCGTTCCCGCTGCGGATCGAGTTTTCGCCGGTCGAGAACGCAACGATGGCGTTGTTCTGCCTGCTCGCCTTTGTATTCACGGTTGCAGGCGTGGCGCGGCAGCGCCGCGGCGAATTCGCAGGGCCGGTACCTCGAAAGGCTGGGTCGGGCGGATACCACGACAGGCTTTTCAATCTGGTCCGATTTTCTTGTCCCACCTCCTCGCAGACCAGCGCGCAAGTCTGGTTCGAGCTGAAGTCCAGCGGGCTTTCTGTTCTCACCATTGGCTTGGCGTTCGCGTTGTTGATCGTGCTGCTATTTGCGATAGGCAGCCACTTTGCGCCGATCCGTCCTTTTGCAGTCTTATCCGTGATCGTGTCCGTGCCGGCGGTTTTGTTACTAGGTGTCAATGCCTTCGGCATTCGCCGAAGACAGGGGCGCTCTTACCTCAGTGCGTTCGAAGCGACGCAACCGCACCGGGACGCAAGGCTGGCTGGAATCAAGATAGTCGTGAGATCGTCCTGCGTCTTTGTTGCCCTGCTCGCAATTGCCGGCACCGCGTGGGCATCCACTTCCTTGGCGCGCGCATGGGGGTCGTGGGTGGTGCTGGACCCGGAAAGGCTTGTGTTAGCGCGAGCGAGGTTCGATGCCGCAATCGGCGGATCGTCGGCGTACTTATTGGCGGCAATGTCGGTCGTCGCGTTCTTCGCAACCGCCTTCGTGGTTGGTGCGCGCGCGGCGTTGACGGCGCTCCGCGCCCGCTACTCGCGTAGAGTGCACATTGCGGTTCTGCTCTTGATGTTCTACGTGGTGGCGCTCGTAGCGTTCGCGTGGGCCGCAAAGCACGGAAGCGGATCGGAGAACCTGTTGGCAGTGTTGCTTCGAGCGACCGGATCGATTGTGGTAGCGGCATCAGTCCTGGGAACGGCGTACCTCCTCTGGCGCGCGCTCGACGAGCAACTGTTTACATTGCGCGAATGGTGGGGCGTGGTCTTTGTATCGGCGGCGCTCGGGGTAGTTTGCGCGCTCTTCCTGCAATCAGCGTCCTTGCAGTTTGATGGAATGACCCTACACGTCACATGGGTTCTGTCGTTTTCGGTGCAGCCACTGTTAGTCGCTATCCTGGCACCTTGGTCGCTCAATCGCATTCGCCATGCATGACAACAACGCTCTGAGCAAATGGCGCGACATGAACAATCTACATCTTATCGTGACGTTTACGCTTTCGTTGGCAACTCTGGCCGTCATCTTGGTTTGCTGGTACTACCCGTCCGGCACGGGCCGCGCTCCGATGGCTCGAGGGGAACAGGAATGAACGATCTTTCGGTCGCCGCCAGCCTGGCGACAGCTCCTTCGAAGGCCTTTATGGAACTGCGCGGGCGGCCGCGGTTCCTGCTGCCGCTGTTCACCATCCTCCTGTCGTCGATTGCCGTCGTCGCCTGGTACTACAGCGTGGTCGACTTCGACTGGCTGAAGGAGCTCATCTTCAGCAATAACCCCGACGTGCAGAAGCTGCCGCCCGAGCAACGCGCCGCCGCCATGAACTTCGTCGGCCGGAACACGATGTTGTTCGGCAGCGTGTTTGGCGTGCTGGTCGGCGTGCCTTTCGTCTACGTGCTCACCGCGGTTTACTACCTCGTCGCGGCGAAGGTCACAAAGGTGCCGCTCGGGTTCAAACACTGGTTCACGCTCGTCTGCTGGGTGTCATTGCCCGGTCTGCTGAGCACCGTCGCCGCGGTCATCTCGCTGCTCCTGCGCGACAACAACCAGATTCCGCCGGGCGTGCTGCAGCCGCTGTCGCTCAACGAGCTCGTGTTCCACGTGCCCGTGGGCAGCAAGTCGCAGCCGTTCCTGGAAGCGCTGAACGTCCCGGTCATCCTGAGCTGCATCCTCGCCGTCATCGGCGTGCACACGTGGACCCAGCGCTCGTGGCTTTGCAGCTCGATCGTCGCGGTGCTGCCGGTGGTGCTGCTGTACGGCATCTGGGCGATCTTCGCGTTTCGTTAGCTCCCGATGACACGCAGGAAAGGCATCGTCATCGGCGCGATCGTCGCCCTGGTCGCGCTGCCGGTTGTGTTGAAACTCACGCGCGGCGATACGGGCAAGGTCGTGGAGCTCGAGAGCGTTTCGTCGCGCGCGCTCACGCCGACCGTGCTCGCATCCGGGTCACTCACGTATGAGAGTCAGGTGACGCTCGCACCCGAGGTGACCGGCCGCGTGAAGGAGATCCTCGTGGAGGAGGGCGATCACGTGAAGCGTGACCAGCTCCTGATGCGCCTCGACCCCGCCGCGCCGCGTGCGGCCATCGAGCAGAGCCAGGCGCTGGTGCGCCAGGCGCGTCTCAGCATCGAGCGCCGCCAGGTCGACTACGACGCGCAGGTCGTCAAGGTCAGACGCTACGAGGCGCTGCAGGGCAAGGGCATGGTGGACGCGAACAGCCTCCAGCAACTCGTGTCCGAGCGCGACCTCGCCGAGGTCGATCTGCGCACGAGCCGCGAGCAGCTCTCGCAGGCGCAGGCGCAGCTGAGCCAGGCACAGGAGCAGCTCGCGAAGACCGAGATCCGCTCGCCGCTCGAGGGCAAGGTCACGGCCATCTACGTCAAGGTGGGCCAGACCGCGGTGCCGAGCTTCTCGGGCATCGCCGGCTCGACGCTGGTCGACGTCGCGGACACCACGAGCATCGATGCGGAGATCAACGTCGACGAGACAGACATCGCGCGCGTGCGCGTCGGCGCCGTGGCGCGCGTCGTGCCGGCGGCGTTTCCCGACAAGACGCTGACGGGCAAGGTCGACCAGGTCGCCATCGCACCGCGCCTGCAGCTCGGCGGGCAGACCAAGAGTTATCCGGTGCGCATCCGGCTGGAGAACACCGCGGGGGTCGTCTTTCATCCCGGCATGAGTTGCCGCGCGGAGGTGCTGACCGGAGCGCAGGACGACGCGAAGGTGCTCGCCGTGCCCGTGCAGGCCGTGCGCTACGAAGACAACCCGGACTCATCGGGCCAGGGAAGCAGGAGCCAAAGCAGCAAGACGCTCGCGAGCGTGTTCGTCTACGACGGCGGCCGCGCGAAGAAGCGCACCGTCACCACCGGCACCGCCGACGACAGCTACATCGCGATCACGGACGGGCTCAAGGCCGGCGAACGAATCGTCGTCGGCCCGTCGAAGACGCTGCTCTTCCTGCTCGACGGCGAGAAGGTCAGCATCGACATCACCAAGCCCGCGGCGGCCGCGAAGTAGTTTGGCGTGATCGAGCTGCGCGGCATCGGCAAGACGTACCAGATGGGCCCCACGTCGCTGACCGCGCTCGCGGACGTCGACCTCGACATCGGGCGCAACGAGTACGTCGCGCTGGTCGGCCCGTCGGGGTCCGGCAAGTCGACGATGATGAACGTGCTCGGCTGCCTCGACTCGCCGACCAGCGGCACCTATACGCTCGACGGTGAGGCCGTCGCCGGTCTCACCGAGGACCGGCTCGCGCGCGTGCGCAATCGCAAGATCGGCTTCATCTTCCAGAGCTACTACCTGATGCCGCGCACGACCATCGCCGACAACGTCGCGCAGCCGTTGATCTATCGCGGCCTCGCGCCCGCGGTGCGACGCGAACGTGCAGATGCCGCACTGGCGCGCGTCGGGCTCGAGGCGCGCACGCTGCACAAGCCCAACGAGCTGTCGGGCGGCCAGCGACAGCGCGTCGCCATCGCGCGCGCGCTCGTGGGCCGTCCCGAAGTGCTGCTCGCCGACGAGCCCACGGGCAACCTCGACAGCAAGACGGCGCGCGAGATCATGGGCGTGTTCGGTGACCTGCATCGCGACGGCATGACGATCATCATCGTTACGCACGATTCTGCGATCGCCGAGCACAGCCGGCGCGTCGTCCGCCTGCACGACGGGCGCATCGTCGAGGATCGGGTGAAGCCATGAGCGTGAGTGGTTCGGACGCGCCCATCGACGACGTGAACCGGTTGCAGGCGTTCTTCTACGCCTTGCAGGAATGCGTGCGCTCGGCGCTGAGCAGCATCCGCTCGCACCCGATGCGCAGTTTCCTCACGATGCTCGGCGTCATCATCGGCGTGGCGTCGGTCATCTGCATCGTCTCGCTGCTGCAGGGGCTCACGCGCTCCGTGATGAACGAGCTGCAGGGCTTCGGCGGCGACGCGCTGCAGATCCGCGCCGACACCTCGCGCGAGGACTGGCTCATCGGCAAGTACAACAAGCTCAAACCGTCGGACCTAGACCTCGTGAAATACCGGGTCGCGGGCGTCACCAACGTCACGCCGGTCTCGGGGCTCAATCTGCCGGGCGGCGTGCGCAACGGCAGCCACTCGACGGTCGCCCAGGTGATCGCGAGCACCAACTACTTCCAGCTCGCGAACCAGTCCTATCCGCGCATCGGCCGGTTCATCACGCGCAGCGACGACGACTCGCGGCGCCGTGTCGTGGTGCTCGGCGACAAGGCGCGCACCGACCTCAAGCTGCCGGACGACCCGCTCGGCACGTTCATCCAGGTGGGCGGCGAGTGGTTCAAGATCGTGGGCGTCATGGAGCCGCGCGGCGAGCTGTTCGGGCAGAGCCTCGACAACTATGTCGTGATCCCGTTCGAGACCGGCTGGGCGCTCTCGGCCGGGCCGTACAGCCAGCCCGACATGAGCATCCTGCTGACCGTCGAGAATCTCGACGCCGTCGCCGATGTTACCAACCGCGTCACGGCGCTGCTGCGCCAGGCGCACAAGATAGGCCCCAAGGACAAGGACGACTTCAAGGTGGAGTCGTCGCAGTCGCTGACGCAGTCCATCGAGCGGATCTCCGGGACGATCACCGTCGTCATCTCGGCGGTCGTCGGGATCTCGCTGCTGGTCGGCGGCGTCGGGATCATGAACATCATGCTGGTGTCGGTCACGGAGCGCACGCGCGAGATCGGCATCGCGAAGGCGCTCGGCGCACCGCGCAGTTTCATCCTCATGCAGTTCCTCATCGAGGCCATGGTGCTCGCCGTGATCGGCGGGATCATCGGGATCGGACTTGGCTGGCTGCTGGGCAACCTCGCGGCCAACATGATTCCGCACTTTCCGCCACCCGCCGTGCCGTGGTGGGCCGTGGTCGGCGCCACGGGCTTTTCGGCATTGGTCGGCATGTTGTTTGGCATCCTGCCGGCCCGCCGCGCGGCCAATCTCGCGCCCATCGACGCGCTGCGACATGAGTGATCCAATGGTAAACAGTTAGGCAGAGCATGGCAGGCGACAACGCAAGATCCCCAATGTCGGCCTCGAATGTGCATGCTCAATGCGATGAATTTAGCCTTTCTGCGTCTGAGGCTGGTCGTCTTCGGGAATTGCTGCCGATGGGTATTTCGGTAGCGGCGACTTGCAAGCAGATGACTTCCGAATTGCTGCTTTCCGAAGAACGCGCCGCGATCGCCTCATGTGTTCCCAAGCGCGCCGCCGAATTCGCAACTGGCCGCTGGTGCGCACGCCAAGCGATGGCACGGCTGGGAATTCGTGGATTTCCATTGCTTCCGAATGCAGACCGTGCACCGGTGTGGCCACCCAATATAGTGGGCAGCATCACCCACACGGAGGGATATTGTGCTGCCGCAGTAGGCCGCCGAGATCGCTTTGTCGGCATTGGGATAGACGCAGAGATGAGGGATCGCGTGGCACTCGAGGTGTGGTCCCTTCTATTCACAGCCGCCGAGATTGACTGGCTAGAGCAATTGCCTACGCATCTGCGAGCGACCATGGCGACCGTACTATTCAGCGCCAAGGAATCCTTTTATAAAGCTCAATATTCACTTACCGGTGCCTGGTTAGAATTCCGGGCGGTAACCATTATCGTATCAGGGGACTCTTGGAATCTTAGGCTGGAGAGTTCTCAGGGAATTCTTGCGAAACTACGGTTGCCGATCAGTGGAAGATTCGTCCTCTGCGATCGAATCGTCGTGACAGCCATAGCCATCGAGAAAATTCAGATCGCTTCATCTTGATCCAATCGCAAAGGCACGCGGGCTTTGCCGCGAACCATCTATTGCGTGGAAATATGCTCTTTGGTGCGTACACCTACGCTATCTACGGAGGGCCGCTTGGTCGAAATGCTGTGATCAGATTCTCCGACAACTACGAAGAGGACGGCCCTCTTTCTAACAACCCTTATGATGTAAGAGACGGACATTGGAACGATGTGACCGGTAGATACGGCAATAGCCCCGATGCCATCAAGAATATCGACGAGGGAAGGAAATGCGCAAAATCAGCTGGCTACTAATCACTTCAGGCCTGTGCGTTCTAGTCGTGTGCTCTTGTTCGCGCGAGCAGCCTCCTGTCCATCCTGACAAGCAACTGCTGACGTTCACGGAAGGTGCGAACCAGGGTGCGTTCTACCTGTATCGGCGCGGCCCAATAGGGTCGGATTACATTACGCTGGAAGTTAGCGATGGCAAAGGGAAGGCGACTTTAGCCTCGATCTCGACGTGCTTATTCGTTGCCGCACGCTTTGCGCGTGGAGTTCTTGAAATACAGTTCTACAACTCAGATTGTTTCATTCCGGACAGTAGAGGACGGCTTCTCAACTTGGCGGCTGATGCTCCGGATTTGGCTATCCACAGCGCAGTTCATCTGCCGTCGACCGAGAAGGTTAAGGAACTGCGAGATAACGGATTTGTGGTTTTGGACTGCGAGACATCTGCAAAGATGGATCACACGCTGGAAGATCGTTAGGCCCGTAGTCGAAAGGCGAGCGGCGAGAGAAGAGCCGCAAGGGAAACCGGCGAAAGAGAAGTCTCGTTATCGCAAGTTCATGGATCTGTGCATCAAAGATCGGATTGGGGCTCTTGATTGCGGAGCCGCATCTCGACTGCTTGCAGTACCAGCGGGATTTGCGGGCGCGGCCGCCGCTTGTTCAGTCGAATACCTCGCTGGGAATTAAAGGTGGAGGACCTATGCGCAAATGGGCTATCGAACGAGTTTACCCAATTGCCGTTGGAGTTCTGTTTTTCCTTGCGCTGATCGCCTTCATTGTGAAGCGTCTGCTCGGATCAGTTTCCATGTCGCACATTGGGACCTTGCTCGCCGTACTGGCAGTCTTGGTCTTGGGCCTCGGCTATCGGCTGACAAGTTAAAGCCGCTGTGCATCGCCCACGACGCCGTGAAGGCGCAGATCAACTTGCCCCTCTTAGGAGTGAACCGTGCCGGTTTCTCTGGAGACAGTTTTGTGTGAGTCAGGCCGCTATCGTCTGAGCTTGGTTCCGGCTCCCCCATCTGTGTCAAAGATCGATTTCACCGCTGGAATTTCAGCTCGCATTTTTCGCCGCGCTTTTGATGGTATGAAAAATCGGACCGCCGACAAAACCTCGTGGAACCAAGCGGTTATAAACCGATATTGATTCCTCTCTTTCCACCAATTTTTCGTCGTCCAGCGTGGACGATGGTCGCATCACACCGCAAGAAAAGCAGCGGCGAGTTTCGCGGAAAAGTTGGCCGATTCTTCGACGAACTCGGTCCCGAGCCGGCGAGTGAGTTGCGTTCCCGATCAATCAAACACGCTTGACGGCAAATCTGTGGGCTTGCGCATGGACAAAGGGTCCCGCGCGCAGAAACGCAGCCCGGGCGAAGCGGCTAACAACACGGTGTGCTTCTGTTGCAAGCCCATCCTGGTTCATCGAGCGCATCTACCGAACCCACCTCTACCTATGAACGGTCCTAAAAAAGGAGAGGGCTACAGTTCAAGACTCGTCTTCCTTTGTCTAGCCGGGTCATGTGCTTCAACCCGATGTTCGTTCAATCTCCAACGATTCTCATATGTTCCGCATGAATGAGAATACTTATCTCCATAAATGAGAGAAAGAGCCGAGTCGTGACACTAGTAGTAAGGGTTTTCTCAAAAGCAACCCTCGTTTGCAATCGACTCAGGGGTGTCCAATGACCTTCATCCGTCTCGCGCTCATTTGCATTACATCGCTCGGAATCGCGAATACAGCCGTTGCAGTTGACTATGGTCGTACAGCTGGTTCGTTCGACGTTTCGACGAGCGGTGCTTCCACCTACTCGATTCCGATCTGGACTCCTCCAGGACCGAATGGGGTTCAGCCTTCTATTGCGCTGGCATACAACAGCCAAAGCGGCAACAGTCTTGCGGGCGTCGGCTGGAGTCTGGCGGCCGTTTCTTCGATCGAGCGATGCCCGCGAACCATTGGGCAGGACGGTACGGCCGCTGAGATTGCACTTACCGGCAGTGATCGCTTTTGTTTGGGAGGCAGCCGGTTGCGTCTCTCCACCGGAACTTACGGTGTAGCGGGCTCGGTCTACTTCACCGAACTTGCCGACTATTCTCGAATCACCGCCTACGGCACGCTGGGTGCGGGACCGGACCACTTTATCGTTGAAGCGAAGAGCGGGCTCAGATACGAATATGGAAATGGCGCGAACGCGCAAGTCAATTTGGGAGGATCTGTACTGAGGTGGATGCTGAATAAAGTCTACGATCGAAACAATAATGCCTACGCCGTAACGTATCTCCCCGTCGTAGGGTTTTCAGTCCCCGACGTGATCTCCTGGACACCGACAAGCCAAGGTGCCTCGACATATTCGTACGAAGCGAAATTCAACTACAGCAATACGCGAACAGACACCGATTCGTATCTCGGTAATGTCGCCGGGTTCGCGGTTGCAAATCATTATCGACTCGAAAACATCCAGATCAAAAGTGCTGGAATCGTCAAACGCAAATACCGGCTTGCCTACGACACGTCCTCGAACACCTCCCGCTCGCGCCTAACGTCATTCAAAGAATGTGCCGACGATGCGGAAACGAATTGTCTCCTGCCTCTCACCTTCAACTATCAGGCGGGACAAGGTGGAGTAACGCTGGGGGCCGCTAGCCCACCCGCAGGCAGCAGTACCAATCTGATCAAGGGTCGTTACGACCTTAATGGCGACGGAAAAGACGATGTTGTGTATTGGGGTGGAACGGTCTGGAACGCTCTGCTGAGTACCAATGGCGGTTTCGCAGGTCCCTACAGCACGGGGATCAGTTCGGCGAGCGTTCTCGTCGACAACTTCCTGCCGACTGGTCGGGACGCCATCACAACGGTGGTCAGCGGTACGCTTTGGACGTATCGATGGGGCGATGCGACATCTGCCTTTGTCGGCTACAACACTGGCATCGCAAGCGCCATGCCGGCAGCTTCGCTCGATTTCACCGGTGATGGACTCGCCGATCTCGTCTACTTCACGGCTGGACAAACGTCGCTCACCGTGAGGTACAACACTAGCACCGGGAGCGGCAATCCTAGCTTTGGAAACGCGTTCGCAACCGCGGCCCTGACGGGCAACAAGATCTACGGTGGCGTGTTCAACTTTGGATACAACGGCATGGGACTGCCACGCGCCGATATAAACGGCGACCGGCGACAGGATCTCAATGTCTTGATCGTCACCACAGGTATGGGTGGTGGTTCGACCTATGCGACGATTTTGTTAGGGTCGTCCGGAGGTTTCGATCTTCCGCCGCAATCACAATGGATCTTGAGCGGCGCGCCCGTCTTGCCGGCCTTGAATTTTAATGGTGATCGATGCGCGGATCGCTTGGTCTCGGGGACCATAAAGATCTCTGCTTGTTCGGGTGTCGCGGCAAGCAGTGTCCCAGTGCCGGCCAACCCAACCATGCTCATGGATTGGGACGGGGACGGCAAGACTGACCTCTTGGTCGACGTTGCCGGGACCTTTGGTGTCTATAAGTCGACGGGCGCGGGCTTTTCAAGCTTGATCTCCACGAGCATTCCTTCTTGCACCACGTGCTTTGCGATTGATCAAGACGGCGATGGTCTTGACGATTTCATCAAGGTCAATGGAACGTCGCCGTTCAGCTATTGGACACACACCGCCGGCGGGTCAGTCCCGACATTTGCGACGAACATTCCTGACTTGCTGTCACTCGTCACAGACGGTTTTGGAATCACAACTTCCCCTAGCTATGTTTCCACCGCCTGGAGCAACTACGACAAGGGCGCCACCACTAGCTACCCACTGGTGGAGCTCGACGGTGGAAAGGTCGTAGTCTCGCAAGTCTCAACTTCCGACGGCACCGGAGGAACATTCATCAAGCAATATTTCTACGTAGGAGCACGAGGTAATGCCACGCGCGGCGAATTTGCGGGATTTCAGCGGTTCGATGAAACGGACACTCGCAATGGACTGATCGCGCGCGAGTACTTTGAGCAATTCTTCCCGATTGCAGGGCTGGTGAGCCAGAGCGAATTGATGCAACCCAATGGCACGACGACAATTTCGCGCACCGCCTACACGAATACGTTCGTCACACTTGATTCTACAGCTAACAATCAGCGCTACTTCTTGTACAGCCCCGCGAGTACATCCACCCAGTACGAAGTCGGTGGCACCTGGAATGCGGCGCTCTTGCGCACGGTATCCGCGATGAACTTCTTCGACTCCCAAGGCGGTACCCGCTATCGCCAGATCATCACGACGACTGAGCCGGCCTCTGGTGCAAATGGTTCGCTTGCGGGAGGAAGCTGGACCTTCGATAGTCTGTTGGCGCCAGCGTACCTGCTTAACGATACGACCAATTGGTGTCTAGGTCGGCCGCAACAAGTTCAAAACAGCAACAGCAGCAATTTGACCTTCGGGGCCAATATCACGCGTACCAGAAACCTCACATGGGATCCCGTGAAATGCCGGCCGACTCAGTTCATTGATGAGTCTGGGAGTGGCACGCTTCAAGTAACCACTGACCTGGTCTACGACGGCTTCGGTAACACGAGCTCCACCACCGTTACGGGAACTGGAATGGACCCGCGCGTTTCCTCAGCGGTCTACTCCGATTCGACTCACCCGACCGGGCAGTTCCCGCTCAGCGTGACGCAAAGCGTCTCGAGCACTTTCAACCAGACATCTGCGGTTGTCTGGAATTACGATCTGGGTGTTCCCTATACTGCGACCGACCCTAACAACCTCACGATAATCTGGCAATACGATGCTTTCGGTCGGCGGATTCGCGAAGACCGTCCGGATACGACCTACGCGACCTGGGACTACCTGTCGTGCCCAACTTGCGATTCACGCGTTCGTCTCTCCATCGACAACAATGTGCGTACGGCAGCTGGCGCAACATTTGAACGCTCGATCGTGTATCTAGACCAATTCGACCGCTCAATCTTTGAGAGACGCCTTCGCTTAGACGGGGGGTACAACATGAGCAGACGAAATTTTGATTCCCTCGGACGAGTGGTGAACGAATATTTTCCGTTCAATGACGCCGGATCAAGCGTTGGCTACGCGACAATTGGGTACGATTTGCTCAGTCGACCGACTTCGATCTCGCGCCCGATTTCGGATTCGAATTCAACGGCTCAGACCACCAACATCTTCTACGAAGGTTTGACCACTCGCACCGGCGACGCGCAAAGCAAGTCTTCCTACCAAGTCTCCAATGCCGCCGGCCAGCTCTCGCGTTCTAAGGACAACGACGGCAATTACCAAGGGTTTGACTACGACGCATTTGGCAACCTGAAGCGCGTTTTTGACGCGGCCGGGAATATTCTTCAAAGCTCGACATACAATCTTCGCGGCGATCTGACGCAGCGCGTTGACATGGACATGGGCACTTGGAACTTCACGCCTGACGCACTGGGCGAGACTATCTCGCAAACCGACGCCAACAGCCAAACTACAACCTTTAGTTTTGATCGCCTGGGAAGACTCACGAGTCGCACGGAGGCGGAAGGCACGAGCAGCTGGACCTGGGGTATATCGAGCAGCGCAAAAAATGTTGGCCGGCTTTCTCGTGTCGCCGACGCTGGCTATTCGGAAGACTACACTTATGATGCGGTGGGGCGCCCAGAAGTGGTCCCGCGTTTCTGGACAGCTTTCGCGGCTGACATAAGTGGAATCCCGCGTGAGCATCGCCTTATTTTTGCCGCGTTCCCAGGCACGAATTATCGGTGCGAAATCGATGGTATGAAAAATCGCCAGTAAGAAAACCCCTTGCGGAACCAATAGCTTACAAGCCCGTATTGCTTCCTCTCTTTCCACCAATTTTTCTCGCGAACTTGCGCACGCTCCGCGTGCGGTGCCGTTGCACTTAGGGTTGACCGGCCATTAGTATGCGCATACTTATGGCGCGCGAGGTGCTCCCATGGCAGCGACTCTCAAACTGACGGCGATCGGCACATCCACCGGCGTCGTGATCCCGAAAGAAATGCTGAACCGCATGAAGGTCGAGCGGGGCGATGCGCTGCACGTCATCGAAACTCCTGACGGCTATTTGCTCACGCCGTACGACCCCAAGGTCGCGGAGCAGGTTGAGGCTGGCCGCGAGTTCATGAAGGACAACCGCGATGTGTTCAAGGCCCTGGCGAAGTGAGGCGTGAGCCCAAGTGGATCGACAAACGCGCGCTGCTGCTGCTCCACGAAGAGAGCCTCGCGATGTTCGGCGGTGCCCGTGGCATGCGCGATGAAGGCTTGCTCGACTCCGCGCTTTCGCGACCGGTAAATCAGTTTCTCTACGAGAAGGCTGACAGCCTTGCCGGTCTCGCCGCCGCCTATGGATTCGGCATCGCAAAGAATCATGCGTTCGTCGATGGCAACAAGCGGGCAGCGTTCATGGCAATCGGCTTGTTCCTGGCAATCAACGGGAAGCATTTGCGCGCGGACCAGGTCGACGCCATTCAGACGTTACTGGCGTTGGCAGCCGGAAATCTTGATGAGGCGGGATTGGCGAAGTGGATAGACGCCAACCTGCGTTCGAAATAGTCGCGCTCATCGAATGCTCACGCTCTGTTGCACGCAAAAGGTTCGTGATCGGCTGAAACTTACCGCCGAACTTGCGCCGCCGGCACCGGCGACCAACGCGCTCGGCAATTGGTACGTCAATCTTGTTCGCTATGGCCGTCACCAAGTCATTCTGGCGACGAGCGAACGTTCGCTGCTGACGTTGGTGTTTCCGGCAAAGGACCTGCGCGAGTCGCTGGAGCTGAACATTCAGGTCGGATTGCGTGCACTGCTGCAGGCGTTGGATGTGCCACGCGCCGCGATCGATCGCGAGATCGGAGATATGCAGTTCTTCATGTACGGCAAGGCGAGCAATCGCAAGGTGCTCGGCTCGATGAATGAGTTCGCCTTTTTGCTGGGCCACTACATGCAAGACACCAGTGATCCGATTGCGCTCGCGCTCCGACTCGCGGATACCCCTATGGGGGCATTGGGCGGCGCCGGAAAATGGAAAGACTTCGGTGTCCCGAATGACGTTACGGTCGAACTACTCACGGGCAGGCAGAGCGGGCCTGCGGGCGCTCACTAGCGGCGGCGCTGGGCGGAAGCTTGAAATTTCCGCCTGAGTCGTAGTGAGGCTACGACAGCGGAGATCTTTTCAAGTCACCGCCTCCGCACTCCTTGCGGGACTTTTGCGGGACAAAGAGGCGCGGGCATTTCCTGCAGAATTGCTTCGTGCAGCGCGCCGAAAGGTTCTTTACCTGCACGATGCGGCGCAGCTGGGTGATTTGCGGGCGCCTCCTGGGAATCGCCTGGAGGCGCTCAAGGGCCGCTGGAAGGGCTTCTACTCGATTCGTATCAATGATCAGTGGCGCGTCCGTCGTTTTCCGATTCGAAAGTGGCAATGCGTCGGATGTTCGAGTTGTCGACTATCACTAGGAGGAGATATGGCTAAAAAGCTGACGAATCAGCCGGTGAATCCGTTTCATCCTGGCGAAGTTTTGCTCGAAGAGTTTCTGGTGCCCAGAAATGTAACGCAGACGGAGTTTGCGGAACGCCTCGGATGGACGCGTGCGCGTCTCAACGAACTCATCAAGGGGAAACGTGGGATTTCCGCAGAAGCAGCGCTTGATCTGGCCGAGGAGCTCGGAACTTCTCCGCGGCTGTGGATGAATCTACAGGCGACCTTTGATCTCGCCGTGGCTGAGAAGCGGCGGGCTGCATGAAGGGTTCGATGAAGGTGCGAGGTGGCAGCTGGCGCCTCCCTTTCCACCAATTTCCAAGCGACGAATTGAATCGGACCTGATCGACGAAGTCTGCGACCGGATGCCCGCCAACCGGAGCGCCGGTCCAGCTGTGGCATTCTGCTTCGATGACTACGCATCGAACCCGCCGACGATGGCGGTGGCTCGGAGGAGCGATCGCCGCGGCGCTGGTCGCAGGCCTGGCCGCGGTGTTGCTGAAACCCACGCTCGAGCGCGCGATCCACGAGCGGATCGAGTCCGCAGCCGTGCGCCATGGAATGGTTGTCCGAATCGGTTCGGTACGCGTCGGCGTATGGCCGTTCTTGCGCCTTTCGGATTTCGATCTCGACGTCGGCCATGGAGTGCGACTGCATGCCGACCAGATCACTGCCACGTATCCCGGCCGCCTGCGACTTGCAGTTCGCACCGGCAATCTTTCGGGCCCGGCAGGCTTCACGGTCAGCTCGACAGCCACTGTCTGGTATGTGGCGGGCATTCGAAGCGACGGGGATCTCCAATTCGCGCTGGTGGAGCCACAGGCCGGCCTTTCAATTCGCAAGTTGACGGATTCGGCAGGCAGCGGTTGGAACGTCGAGGCACGAAGGCTCGATATCGGCCATCTTTTCAGCGTGCGACGCGAAGGGTCACCGATCCTGGATGGTGGCATCGCGGACGGACGCGTGAATCTTCGGACGAGCACCGATGCGCTCCGTTTCCAGGTCGACATCGGCGCGCGCGGTGCGCGCTTCGGAGCGCTGGCGGAAACTTCCGGCGATGAACTCAAGCTCGGGGATCCGACAGACGTGACCCTGCGATTCGACGGCGCCTGGCAGCGGCCTAAGGGCACGATCGAAATCCCCGAGGTCCACGGGTCGTTGGCGGGTGCAGAACTGTCGGGTTCGATCACGCTGCGCGGCATGAATACCGATCCGAGTGTCGATCTCGCACTCGGGGTGCGACACCTTACGTTCGGGCGAGTGTTGGGCGTAGCCGGCCTCGCGGTGCCCGAAAGCTTGAGGGGCGCGCCTGGCGGCAGCGGTGATCTTGGATCGGCCGAGATAGAAGTGCGTGTGCGCGGACGCCCTGCAGAGCCTGCAACTCTCGCGGTGAGCCAGGAGATCAAGTTCACTCCGCCAAGCCAGATGCCGGCGGCGATTTCGCGACTGCGGGGTAACTTCGTCTTCCGCGCCGACGACGGACGCGGTCCGCAACATCCTGTCGATGTTTCGCCATCATCCCCCGACTACATCGCCCTGCAAGACGTTCCGCCACTGTTCGTGCGCACTCTGCTGCTTGCCGAAGATGCAGGCTTCTACGGGCACAGGGGCATCGACCTTCGCGAACTACCTATCGCGCTGCTGACCAACTGGTCGCGCGGGGACGCGGCGCGCGGCGCGTCGACCATCACGCAGCAGTTGGCCAAGAACCTGTTCCTGACGCGTGACAAGGAGGTCGGACGCAAGCTGCAGGAACTGGCGATTACGTTTCTGCTCGAGTCGGCGCTCGGCAAGGATCGTATCCTGGAGATCTACCTGAACATCATCGAATGGGGGCCGGACCTGCGTGGCCTGCGCCCGGCGGCCCACCACTATTTCGATTGTGAACCCCAGGCGCTGACCCCGGCCCAGATGGCCTTCCTGGTCGCGATCATCCCTGGGCCGATCAAGTACCAGCGGTCATTTGCGCGTGGCACGCCCGGGCCTGGTCTGCGTGTGCTGATCGACAACCTGTTGGCGAAGCTGAGGTCGGTGGAAGCGATTGATGAGGATGAATATCAGCGAGCGCTCGACGATCCCATCGTCGTTACCGACGGGGAGCAGCCCGGATGATTCGGACGGCGAAATCTCTGGCTGCAGGACGTGAGTTGCATTCGAGGTTTGGGTATTCGGAACGACAACGCGATAAATGCCTCCCTGAATCAAGAGCTTGCATCAGTGGGAAACGCGCACTCCGTCGGAAGCCCGCGCCCCGGCACGCGCAAGACTCGGCATTCCGTTGAGCTTGGCCACGGCCTCACGGCGTCGGTCCGCGCGCCAATTGTGGATAGCCGATTTTTTCAGAGTGCGGGTGTGTGGGCGCAAACGCTGCAACTAAAGGTCGCACGAGTTACGCCCCAGGTGATGGCGGGCCTCGTCTCGGCACTTGACTCTAAAGTGTTCAATCGCGGAGCCTTCCGCGCATGACTCGATCCATCACGATCCCCGCTCGCGGTGCCGGCCTCACTCTGGCCGCATTGTTCCTCGCCGCAAGTCCAACCTCCATCTTCGGGCAGGTCGCTTCTTCAGGCGATCCCGGCGGGGTGGCGAAGGGACTTCATCAACTGCTCATGCACGATGCGTGCACGGGAGACTATCTACCGCAGCCGGACACATGCATCCACAAACAGCTGATCGAAAGGGTCGTCACCATCGGAGGCACGCCCGGCGCAATCTATGACGTGCGGCTGCGCATCCGCGGGCTCTTTGAGCCGACGACGATCACGGGTGGTGAGGTGCCTGACGCTGCTCATCCTTACTACCAGGTAGCTGGAATCGTGCGCACGCCAGACTGGTCGGCGTGGCACATTGAAGTGTCCGACCCTAAGCAGACGTACTGGCTGAACCACTATCCAAAGGTCGGTCACACGATCTATCGCGAGGACTTCGAGGCGACGATCCCCATGGCGGCCGGCGCGACTGTCACGGTTCGAGTGGTGGACGGAAACGATCGGCAGGTCGACAACAATGAGCCAGGCCTTCCCGATCGGATGCAGGTCATCGAGGGCGTGACCGAAAAAGCACTCGATGGACAGATGCTGCGCATCGACGTGGTGAAGGTAACGGTCCGCGTGCCGTCGTAGCTTCCGCCAGCGGCGTGTTTCTTGCGAGGATGACCTTGAGCTCCTGGTCCGTTCTCGCTGAAGAGATCAACGCCCCGTCCTCGTGCCCCCTGAAGTCGGAGAACGCGACGCCGATTGGTGAAACGGACGGCCTGTGAGGTGAGTAGTTTGCCCTCGGGATCCACGACCTCGATAAGCACCCTTGGTATTCCTTGCGACCTGTGTGCAGTCGCCGCGCAGATCAGCCGCGCGCGCCGAGCGCCGCAGTCAGGATCTCCTCGTCACGCCAGTCTCCATCGAAGCGCTGGCCGTTGATGAAGAATGTCGGCGTGCCGTTGACCCCGCTGCGCACGCCACTCATGAAGTCGGCCTGGACTCGTTTGTGCGGTCCTCCGCCCCTCAGAGCGGCCTCGAGGGTGTCGAGATCCAGCCCGACTTTTTTCGCGTGCCGTTCCAGGTCCGCGGGCCCAAGCGCGCTCTGATGTTCGTACAACACGTCGTGCATCTCCCAGAACCTGCCTTGCAGCGCAGCCGACTCCGCGAGTTCGGCCGCCGCGGTGGCGTGAGGATGCGCTTCGGCGAGCGGAAAGTTCCGGAACACGAAGCGCAGTTGCTTGCCGAGACGGGCGTGCACCCGTTTCACGATGGGATAAGCCATGCCGCAATACGAGCACTCGTAGTCGCCGTATTCAACCAGCGTCACCGCTGCATCGCCGGGGCCCTGTGCGTGATCGTTGGCGCTGACGGGAGTGGTCAATTCATTGTGGCCGCGGCTCATGCGCTTTTTTCCGATTGCATCGATTCGAGGGTTGCGAGGATCCCGTCCGCGCCGGGATTTATCTCGATCGGCGATAGATAGCTCCAGCGGATCAGGCCGGCCTCATCGAGCACGAACAACGCGCGCTCGGAGGTGCCGTCCTCGTCGCGGTAGGCGCCATATTGGCGCGCCATCGCGCCCTTGGGCTCGAAATCCGCCAGCAACCGGAAACGCAGCCGCCGGTTCTCGGCAAACGCGCCGTGACACCACCGGCTGTCGACCGAAATGCCAAACATCTGCGCACCGAGTTCGCCGAAAAGCGGCAACACCTCGTTGTACAAGGCCATTTGATCGCCGCACACCGGACTCCAGTCCGCGGGATAAAACGCGATCACGGCAGGTTTACCGCGCAGAGCCGCGAGTGTGACCGTTGTGCCCGCCTGATCGGACAAGGCGAAGTCAGGCGCTGTCGCGCCGACATTGAGCAAAGGCGCCATGAGATTCTCCAGCCAGGAGTGGGAATGGAGCCAGAGATGCTGCGCGGAAGCAACGACACCAACGTGTCATTGGACTCTCGCGCGTGATCGCGCGGACTTGAGATTCGGGTGTCGGACCTATTCCCGAGCCACCAACATGGTGATCAGGAGCGAACAATCCTCGATCGCCTCGAGGGCGTGCGGCTCGCCTTTCGCCAGATAAAGCATGTGACCCGAACGCATGATCTGGTTGCGTCCATGTGCTTCGACTTCGACCGCGCCTTCCAGGCATTGAATCGTGACCAGGCTCGGCACCTGGCACACGCGCGGCAACTTGTGATCAGGCACCTTGTCACCGGACCGCAACACGAGCCGAAAGATCTCGAAATGATCTGACCTGATCAAAGTCGTCGAGACTGCATGTCGAAGTGCTGCGCCGAGCGGGCTGATGTCAATCTGCTCGCCGGATGCTGCGTGATGTATGGCCATTCAAACCCCAGCGAAAATACAGGCGCCTCATTCACGCCGTCCGGACCAAGAGTGATCGACCCGTGCGACGTATGTTCGCTGCCGCACAGATTGAGAGTTGCTACCCATCCCTATAGTGCGGGATGAACGGGGGATCGATGTTGAAAGCTGCGCTGAGAATACGAGTTCTCCCTTGAGCGACCCTACCACCAGTGTCGCTGCCCAGCCCGTGGCGGAAGACGACGGCCCGCTGTCGCCCTGGTGGATTCGCGCGGTGCTTATCGTGATGGTGGTTGGCTTTGCGGGCTTGATCCTCGTCACGACGCTCTCGTATCGCAATGCGCCGCCGATTCCCGTTCGCGTAGTGGATGAGACGGGTGCGCTGGTGTTCAGCGGCGAAGAAGTGGGCGAGGGGCAAGCGGTGTTCCTTCGGTACGGCTTGATGGCCAACGGCAGCGTCTGGGGCCATGGCGGATATCTCGGGCCGGATTTCGCGGCCGCCGCGCTTCATCGCATGGGACTGACTACTGCGGAGGCGATCGCGCGGCAACGCCACGGCCAGCCGCTGAATCGTCTGACCCGCAGCCAGGCCGCCGCCGTGCAAGCCGAGACGGTGGTGGCGCTGAAGACAAACCGCTACGACGGTGCCACAGGGAGGTTGCAATTCACAACTGCACAGACTGCCGCGTTCGCTCAGGAGGTCGCGCACTGGCAGAACTACTTCCACGAACCGGCGCGCAACGGCGGATTGAAGGCGGATCTCATTACCGATCCGACCGAACTGCGGCAGTTCACCGCTTTCGTCACCTGGGCCGCCTGGGCATCGGTGGCGGCGCGGCCGGATGAAACTCACTCATACACTAACAACTTTCCCTACGACCCCAGCGTTGGAAACGTCGCCACTTCGGGAGCGCTGCTGTGGAGCGCAATCAGCCTGATGATGCTGCTTGCGGGAATCGCCGCGGTGCTGCTCGCCTTCGGCAAATTCGACTACCTGGGCTGGATCACGCGGGGTCATCATGTCCGGCCGCAATTGTTGCCGGGGCGCGCAAGTGCCGGGCAGCGCGCTCTGGTGAAATTCTTCGTCGTCGTGGCGCTGCTGCTGCTGGCGCAAGCGTTGGTCGGGGGTGGTGTCGCCCACTACCGGGCCGACCCGGGCAGCTTTTACGGCTTCCAGCTGGAGCGCATTTTCCCCAGCAACCTGTTGCGTACCTGGCATCTGCAACTGGCGATCTTCTGGATCGCGACGGCCTACGTGGCCGCGGCGTTGTTCCTTGGACGCTCACTGCGTACGGACGAGCCCCGCTGGCTGGCGCTCTGTACGCATGTGTTGTTTGGTGCCTTCGCGTTGGTGATCTTCGGCAGCTTGCTCGGTGAGTGGGCGGGTATTTCGCAGCTTTTGGGGCGTTGGTGGTTCTGGTTCGGGAACCAGGGTTGGGAATACCTCGAGCTGGGCCGGTTATGGCAGATATTGCTGGTGGTGGGACTGATCGCGTGGTTCGCTCTGCTGTGGTCGCTGGTACGCCCGCGCGCGCTTGCCAATCGCGCCGCCCAGCCGATCGTGAGGATGTTCCTGGTGGCAGCGCTGGCGATTCCGCTGTTCTACATCCCGGCGATGTTCTTCGGTGCCAAGACTAACTACACGGTGGTCGACACCTGGCGCTTCTGGATAATCCACCTGTGGGTGGAGGGCTTCTTCGAGTTCTTTGCCACGACCATCGTGGCGCTGACCTTCTTCCAACTCGGCATCACCCGCCGCAACGTCGCGCTGCGAGTCATCTATCTGGATGCCATCCTGTACTTTCTCGGCGGGTTGATGGGCACCGGACATCATTGGTACTTCACCGGCCAGACAAACCTCAACATGGCGCTGTCCGCCATGTTCTCCGCGATGGAGGTCGTGCCGCTTACTCTGCTCACGCTCGACGCCTGGGACTTCGTGCGTACCACCCGTGGAGACCGCGACGCCGCGGGCAAGGCCATCGTGATCCCGCACAAGTGGGCGTTCTATTTCCTGATGTCCGTGGGGTTCTGGAACTTCGTCGGCGCGGGCATGTTGGGCTTCCTGATCAATCTGCCCATCGTCAGCTATTACGAGGTGGGCACCTTGCTGACGCCCAACCATGGGCATGCCGCGATGATGGGCGTGTTCGGAATGCTGGCGATCGCCTTGATGGTGTTCGTGCTGCGGCAGACGAGCAGTGATGCGCGTTGGCCGGGCATCGAGAGGTACATCCGCTGTGCCTTCTGGGGCACGAACGTCGGCTTGGCAATGATGGTCGGGATGAGTCTGTTTCCGGGTGGTTTGCTCCAGGTCTGGGACGTGCTTCAAAACGGCTACTGGCACGCTCGCAGTCTGGAATACGTCGGCAGCGAGCGATCGCACCTCATCGAGTGGCTGCGCATGCCGGGTGATGTCGTGTTCATTGTGTTTGGAGCAGTGCCCCTGGTGGTGGCCGCACTGAAGGGTTATTCGGGGTTGTCCGAGGCTGAGGACACTTCGTCCGACGGGCGCAGCACTACCTGATTGATGTCACGGCATGCCAGCGTGCTCCGACAGAACCAGACGGCTGGGCTCATAGAATCGTGATGTGCCTTCGAAGACTTACATCGGGACCGCCGGATGGAGCATTCCCCGTGCGGAGCGGCCTCGCTTTCCTTCCGGCGAATCGCACCTCGCGCGTTATGCGGAGGTACTTCCCGCGGTCGAGGTCAACTCCACCTTCTATCGCTCACATCGCGCCGCGACTTTCGAGCGGTGGGCGGCGAGTGTGCCACGTGCGTTCCGCTTCTCCATCAAGGTTCCGCGCACGATCACGCACGACCAACGACTCGCGGGCAGTGCGAAGCTGCTTGCAGAATTGCTCTCGGAGATTGCGCCCATGGGCCCGCGGGTTGGCTGCCTGCTCGTGCAACTGGCGCCCAGCCATGCCTTCGACGCGCGCGTTGCGCGTGCCTTCTTCACCGTGTTGCGAAGACGATTCGATCGCGGCATCGCGCTCGAGCCGAGACATGCGAGCTGGTTTGAGACCCGCGCCGACCGACTTCTGACTGACTTCGAAGTCGCGCGCGTCGCTGCCGACCCGCCGCGATTCGAACGCGGAGGCGAACCTGGCGGATGGCGCGGACTCGCGTACTACAGGCTTCACGGCTCTCCGCGGACTTACTACTCATCTTACGGAGACGACTATCTGGATGCGCTCGTGGGAAAGCTGCGGGACTTGCGGCGCCGCCGCATTCCGGCGTGGTGCATCTTCGACAACACGGCGCTCGGTGCGGCGACGGCCAACGCGTTATCGGTGAACGAGCGTCTCTAGTCCTTCACTCTTCAGAAACCTTGTGGATGGGTTTCCTGGCCGTGGCGTCACCCGTGGGTGCGACGCTCGCAAGATCGTGTGCGAGCCGGTGCTCGCACGTTTTGAAGACGACATACGCGGCCATGCTGAGATAGCCGGTGAGGACGAGCTCGGCGAGCTGCAGCGCGGCGCCGTCCATAACCGCCTGCCAGCCGTAGATGGAGATGAGCCGAGTATTGGCGCTGAACAACATCACGATGTTGTACGTGCCCGCGCCGAAGACGAAGAAGGCGAGTCCCATGACGAGGAACGTCAGCCAGCGGCGCGACAGCACGATGCGATGGAACCAGCGTTTCAACATGATGTGCCACAGTGTCACAGACGCGAGAGGTTGAGGCCAGCCGAGCGGCGTCCGGATGAATGTGCCGCGTACCAGGCTCGCTCAGGCTGGTTCCGTCGCGGGCGCCGCGATCCCCCGCTGAATCCGCCACAGCAGGAAACATGCCGTCAGCGACGTCGCAACCACGACGTAGCCGGCCACCTCGTAGTGATGGATCCGCCCATCTGCGCCTTGCTGGATGATGTGCCCTGCGACCAGCGACGCGATCCCGCCCGCCAGCTGGGAAATCGACGCGTTGATCGCGTTGAACGAGCCGCGCTGCGTTTGGGCCGGCACCTGCGACATCAACGCCTGGAACGGAATCATGCGCGAGAAGATGCCGATGAACATCACGACGTTGATCACGGTCACGACGATCAGTGTCGAGGTACTCAGGTTGGTGTAGATCAATACCATGACGATGGTCAGCGCAGTTCCGACATAGAACACGCGCAGCTTGCCGAGCGCATCGGCGAGTTTTCCGACGATCGGACCCACGAAGATCGTCGTAATCCCGGTCACCAGATAGATGATGGGCAGGTCGTGGAGCGATATCCCGAGGTTGTTGACCGTAAAGGCACTGCTGAACGGCATCAACATGAATCCGCCGGTCGCCAGGAACAACACCGACACGAACGACAGCAGGTAGCGAGGCTCGGTCACGGTGTGGCGCAGATGGTTGAAGGCACTGTGTTCCTGCGGCGTTTTCAAATGATCTGCAACCGGTTTCATCTGCCAGGCGATGAGCACACCGGCAAGCAGACCGAGCGCGGCCAAGGCGAGAAACGGCACGTGCCAATTCCACTGGTTGGACAGATAGATGCCGATCGGGATGCCGAGGACCTGGCTGGCGGCGAATGCCGTCTGAATGAATCCCATCACGCGGCCGCGCATCTGCGGCGGAAACAGGTCTGTCGCGATCGCGAGGACCACCGAACCGATGACGCCGCCGAACAATCCCGTGACGACTCGCGCCAGCAGCAGCGACTCGAATCTTTGCGCGAGACCGCACCACAATGTGCCGACGATGAAGCCTGCGTAGAAAAACAGCAGGAGCTTCTTGCGATCGAAGCGGTCGGCGAATCCCGCGGTCAACAGACCCGACACGCCCGCGGCGAACGCGTAGGCCGAGACGACCGTGCCGAACTGCGCCGGTGAGATCGAGAGCGACGGGAGGATTACGGCGCCGAGCGGCGACATCAGCATGAAGTCGAGGATCACGGCGAACTGCAGGAACGCCAGTATTCCGATGACCACTTTCTGGTAGCGGGAAAATGACGTGGAGACGGAGGAGGGTGGGGTATCCATGGGCGCGCACCCTACCTGCTGGCCGCCACACTGTCCTCCACCGAATGAGGCAGTTTATTTTTCGGATGCGGGGACTATGATACGAGTGCGAAATCCCACGGGTTTTCCACCCAATCACTCTTTGGATGGACCATGGCGCGAAACCTCGCAGTGTCTTTCGTGGCTCTATTCGGATTCGTGGCGAGCGCGCTTGCCGCCGACCGTTACCCGCGAACATATGCAAATCCGGTCGACGTCGACTACCGCTACAACTTCGAGCAGGTCAACGAACGGATCTCATATCGCACGGGGGCCGACCCTGTCATCGTGCGGCACAAGGACGCGTACTACCTGTTCATGACTCTGGCGGACGGCTATTGGCGCTCCACCAATCTGCTCGATTGGACCTTCATCGCTCCGAGCCGCTGGCCACTCGTGAGCATCGTCGCGCCGGCTGTGATTTCGGATGGCGACCGACTGATACTGATGCCCTCGACCACGATCCCGGAGCCGGTGCTGGTGTCGCGCGATCCGGCGCATGGCCAGCTCGATTTTCTGACTCGCCGCATGCCGGAGCTGCCCGGCGCGGTGTTCGGGAAAGCGGAAAGTAGTTTGGGCTCCTGGCATCAGGGAGACCCGCAACCCGATCATGTTCAACCGGGGCCATGGGATCCCGCGCTGTTCAAGGACGACGACGGCCGCTGGTATCTGTATTGGGGCTCCTCGAACACGTTCCCGCTTTACGGCATCGAGCTCGACCTGCGCGACGCTGAGGCGCAACAGCTTGTTCGTTATGTCGGCAAGCCTCGCGCGTTGATCCAGCTCGAGCCTGCGCAACACGGCTGGGAACGGTTCGGGCCGGATCACACGGGCGAGGGACGGCCGACGTACGTCGAAGGCGCATGGATGACCAAGCACGACGGGCGTTACTACCTGCAATACGGCGCGCCCGGCACGGAGTACAACGTCTACGCCACCGGCACATACGTCTCTAACAACCCGCTCGGGCCATTCGAATACGCGCCTTACAACCCCGTGGGCTACAAACCCGGCGGTTTTGTTCACGGCGCAGGACACGGCAACACTTTTCAGGACGAGTACGGCAACTGGTGGAACACCGGAACTCCGTGGCTAGGCAACAACTGGAACTTCGAGCGTCGTATCGCCCTGTTTCCCGCCGCATTCAGCGAAGACGGACAGATGAGCGTCAACACGCGGTTCGCCGACTTTCCGCGCTACATGCCGACCGGCAAGGTCGCGGATCCGGAAAAGCTGTTCACTGGCTGGATGTTGCTGTCGTACCGCAAACAGGCCGGCGCATCTTCGGTGTCGGGTGAATTCAGCGCCGGCCGCGTCACCGATGAGGATCCGCGTACTTTCTGGGTTGCGGCCTCGAGTGAACCGGGACAAACACTGACCGTGGATCTCGGTGCGAAGAAGACGCTGCGTGCCGTGCAGGTCAATTTCGCCGACTATCTATCGGGCCGTTATGGCGATGCGCCGGACATCTACACGGAATTCAGGCTCGAGTGGTCGTTGGACGGCAAGCTGTGGCAACCGCTCGCTTCCACGGGACCCGAACGGCGCGATCGCCCCAATGCATATTTTCAGCTGCCTTCACCCGTGCATGCCCGCTATGTGCGCTACGTGCATGGGCATGTTGGCGCCACGCACCTGGCGATCAGCGATCTGCGCGTGTTCGGCGACGCCGGCGGGCCCGCGCCCCGTGCGCCTGCCAACGTAAAAGCCGCGCGCGCCGAAGATCGGAGGATGGTGACCGTCAGCTGGCTGCGGGTGCCCGGAGCGGTCGGGTACAACGTGCGCTGGGGCGTCGCGCCAGATCGTTTGAACCTGTGTTACCAGGTTTTCGCCCGTCCTTTGACTAATGGCGGGACCACGCTCGATTTGCGCGCGCTCAGTATCGGTGTCGACTATCACGTCGCGGTGGAAGCGTTCAACGAGAACGGCGTATCGCCGCTCAGCAAAGTGGTCGCCACCCACTGACGATGTGCCGCCCCCGGCTCACTGGCCATCGACAGCGGGCTGTTCACACTCGTAAGTAGTTTGCTTGCGAGAGGGATTGACAGCCGCCCGCAGATTGTATCAGTGTACCCATACAGTTGAACTGATACGGCCGAGCCTGACCACTGTGGATATTGCGATCAACCTCAACGATGGCGTGCCGATCTATCGGCAAATCGTCAACCAAGTCAGTTACTTGGTTGCGTCCGGTCTGCTTAGGCCGGGCGAAGAGCTGCCGCCCATTCGCACGCTGGCGCTGCAGCTCAAGGTCACGCCAAACACGATCGTGAAGGCATACGGTGACCTGGAAATCTCGGGAGTCATTCAGAAACGCCGCGGCTCGGGGACCTTCGTTTCGGAGGGGCGTCCGCAAATTGCGCTGCGGGAGCGGCGCCGTGTGATTGCGCAGCGCATCGATGCGCTGCTGGCCGAAGCGCATCAGTTGAACTTCACCGCAGACGACGTTCTCCGGATGGTCCGGGAACGTAAAGCGGCGATGGACGAGACCACCGCTGAACCCACGGAAGCAAAGAGAGAAGGGGAGAGATAGGAATGGAACTGCCCGTTGTCGAGGTCAACAACCTCTCGCGATCGTTCGCGCACAAGCCCGCTCTCGACGGCGTGTCGTTCCACGCCACCGCGGGCCAGGTCTACGGCCTCGTGGGCGCAAACGGCGCGGGCAAGACCACGCTCCTCAAGCACCTGCTCGGCCTCTTGCGCGCCACTGCTGGTTCAGTGCGCGTGTTCGGGCTCGATCCGGTTCGCGACCCGGTCGGCGTGCTGAGTCGCGTGGGCTATCTATC
The DNA here is from genome assembly GCA_039931065.1 of Pseudomonadota bacterium. Lineage (GTDB taxonomy): Bacteria > Pseudomonadota > Gammaproteobacteria > Steroidobacterales > Steroidobacteraceae > CADEED01. The sequence goes on from JBDTSP010000007.1 coordinate 48,388, forward strand.
CGAGGAACGCGAATTGCCCGAATGGATGCGCATCGACGAACTGATGAGCTACACGCAGGCCTACCATCCAACCTGGGATGCGGCGTACGCACGCGAGTTGCTGGAGACCTTTGCGCTCGATCCGGCGAAAAAGATCAAGGAGCTCTCGAAAGGCATGCGCGCGCAGGCCGGTCTGATCGCGGCGGTGGCCCATCGTCCCGAGTTGCTGATTCTCGACGAGCCATCTTCCGGTCTCGACGTCGTGGTACGTCGCGACATCCTCGATGCGGTCGTTCGCGCCGTGGCCGATGACGGGCGCACGGTGATTTTCTCGTCGCACCTGCTCGACGAGGTGGAGCGGATGTCGGACCACGTGACATTGATGCACCAGGGGCGCGTGGCACTGAGCGGGGTACTCGACGACGTGCGCAGTGACTATCAGCGCAGCCGCGTGCGTTTCGCGGAGCACTTCGATCAACCGCCCGTCCTCGAGACCGCGCTGCTGATGGAAGGCGGTGGCCGCGCATGGAGCGTCGTGCACAGCGGATCGCCCGAGCGGTTCCGTCATTCGGTCATTGCGCGCGGCGGTGAGGTGGTCGAGTCGCGCGACGCGACGCTCGAAGAAATCTTCCTGGCGCGCGCCGGCCGCAGCCAGCCGCAGGCGGAGGCGGCATGAAGATGCGTTCACCCATCGTCGCAATGCTATGGGAGAACTGGCGGCTGACGCGCGTGGAGGCCGCACAGCGCGTGGCCCTGGGGCTGGTCGCGGGTTCGGCCGCGCTAACCTTTCTGGATAACGGCTCGTTCGTTGCGTTCGTGGCCCTGGCCGTGTTGCACGGCATGTTCTGGTTCTCCATCGCGAAGCTGAATGGCGGCCGGCTCATGGACGGGTACAAGCCCGGCTTTCCGCTCTATCTTCTCTACACACGTCCAGTCCCGACTTTTTTGTTAGTCGGTGTCGTCATGGCGTACGACGCGCTCTTCTGCCTGGTGTTGTACCTCGCATCTGCGGCTCTCCTGGGATTCGCCTTTGGTCAGCCGCTCCCGTTGTTTTCCGCTGCCTTATGGATCGTGACGTTTCACCTTGTCTGCACCTGCGTCCAGTACGCGACGCGAAATAGAATCGTCCAGTGGGTTGGATCGATTGCGATCGGTTGGCCGAGTTTTTTCCTGCTCCAGAATCGTGTGACCTCTGCGCTGCAGGTCGAGTTCTCTCTGCTCGAGAACGTGGTGATGATTCTGGTTTGCGCCCTGTCGATCGGGCTCACGATTGCAGGCGTGTCGCGGCAACGCCGCGGTGATGCTGTCGCGATCGAGCCGCGTCTGGCGGGATCGGGTGGATACCCGAACTGGTTGGTCGCGATATTCCGGTTCCCGTGTCCCACTTCGTCAGCGACTCGGGCGCAAGTGTGGTTCGAGTTCAAGTCCAGTGGATTGCCTGTCCTCGCGATCGGCCTCGGCGTGGCGGTGCTGATCTCCCTGCTGTTCGCGCTCAGTATCCCCTTCGCTCCGGCCCGCACCTTTGCCGTCGGCATCACATTTCTTTCCGCACCGATCATGCTGTTTGCCTTCGGCGGCAATGCCTTCGGCATTCGCCGGAAGCAGTCGCGCGTCTACGGCAGCGCGTTCGAGATGACTCAGGCGTATGGCACGGCGCAGATGGTCGGCCTCAAAGTACTCGTGCGCGCGGGCTGCGTGCTGGTTGCGCTGGCTGCGATCGGCTTGAGCGTCTGGCTCTGCAGTTCATTCCTGAGCGCGTGGGGAGAATGGCTGGCGGACGGAAAAAAGGACGTCATCGAAGGGTTGTTGAAGGTGCGGCGGACGGTCGGGCACAACTTCGGGGAACTGACGGGACTCGAATACGCTGCGCTGGCGGTCGTCGCGGCCATCGCGGTCACCCAAATCGTCGCCTGGCAGGCGACCCGCGAGGCGCTGCGGGTACGCGACCGGATTCTCATGCTGATCCTGCAATGGCTGCCGGCCTTCTTCGGTTTCGCGATCGTCCTGCTGACCCTGGCTTTACGCAAGGGATTCGGGCCTGCGCCCCTGGTGGGCGAGATCTTCAGGATCTCATTCTGGATTTCAGGCGCAGCGCTGGCGCTCGCGACTATCTATCTCCTCTGGAGTGGCTTCACGCAGCGCGCGCTGACGATCCGCTACGCGTGCGCCACCGTGGCGATTTCGGTGGCATTCGGGGTGGCATGGCGGGCCGGGCTGCCTGCGGGGGACACTTTCGGCATCATCTGGATGGCGCTGGTTGTCCTGATGGTGAGCCTCCTGGCGCCGTGGGCGCTCGACCGCGTCCGCCACGCGTGAAGTCGTGTGCGGCATCGAGACTATCTATTACGCACACACCTTTAGTATAAGAACGATCACAAGAACGCCGTTTCAACGAGGGTCTTCCATGAATAATCTTGCGCTCGCCGGCACCCTGGCTTCCTCTCCTTCCGCCGCCTTCGCGGAGTTGCGCGAACGTCCGCGCTTCTGGTTCCCGCTGCTGCTGGTCACCCTGACCTCGGCGGCCCTGATGTATTGGTACTACAGCGTCGTCGACGTCGAGTGGCTGAAGGACGCCATGTACAGCCAAAACCCGAAATTCCAGGCCATGCCGGCGGATCAGCGCGCGGCGGCCATGGGCATGATGGGGCGCAACACATTTTTGTGGGGCTCGACGATTGGTATTCTTTTCGCGATACCGCTCTGGCTTGTCCTGCAGTCCGTGTATCTGTTGATCGCTGCCAAGGTCACCAAGCTGCCGCTGGGATTCAAACACTGGTTCGCCTTCAGTAGCTGGACCTTGCTTCCGGCGCTGCTGACCACCGTCGTTGCAGCCATTCTTCTCTTGATCAGTGATACCAAACAGATGGGCCCGGGCATCTTGCAGCCCATGTCCTTGAACGAACTGCTGTTCCACCGGCCCCTGGGCAGCGCCGCGCAAACGTATCTCGATGCGGTGACCATTCCGGCCATGTTGAGCTGGTTCCTGATGATCATCGGCATGCGGGCCTGGAGCCAGCGTTCATGGACGTTCAGCGCAATCGTGATCCTGCTGCCGATCGTCCTGCTGTATGGCATCTGGGCCTTCTTCGCTTTCCGGTAGCGCAGAAACGATGACTCGCAAACAATGGATCGTGTCGGGTGCGATAGCCGCGCTCATCCTGATACCCGTCGCGCTCAAATTCACCCGCACCGACACCAACAAGGCGGTCGACGTCGAACGCGTGGTCCCGCATGCCTTGACGCCGACCGTGCTCGCCTCGGGCTCGTTGACCTATGAAAGCCAGGTGACGCTGGCGCCGGAAGTCACCGGCCGCGTCAAGGAGATCCTGGTGAAGGAGGGTGATCAGGTCACGCGCGATCAGTTGCTCATGCGACTCGATCCGAAGGCGCCGCAGGCAACCATCGAGCAGACCAAGGCACTTGTCAGGCAGGCAAGACTCAGCATCGAGCGCCGGCAGGTCGACTTCGACGCACAGGTCACTAAAGTAAAACGATATGTAGCGCTGCAGGCCAAGGGAATGGTCGACACCAACAGCCTCGAGGCCCTGGTCTCGACGCGCGATCTCGCCGAGGTGGACCTGCGCACGAGCCGCGAACAACTTTCACAAACGCTCGCGCAGTTGAGCCAGGCGGAAGAGCAACTCGCCAAGACTGAGATCCGCTCACCGCTCGACGGCAAGGTGACGGCTATCTACGTCAAGGTCGGCCAGACAGCGGTGCCGAGCTTCTCCGGCATCTCGGGCTCGACGCTGGTCGACGTCGCCGATACCACCAGCATCGACGCCGAGATCAACGTCGACGAAACCGACATCGCACGCGTGAGGGTGGGAGCGGATGCCCGGGTGGTTCCCGCGGCCTTTCCCGACAAGACCTTGCTCGGCAAGGTCGACCAGGTTGCCATCGCGCCGCGGCAGCAACTGGGGCAGAACAAGAGTTACCCGGTTCGTATCCGTCTCACGAACACCGCGGACGTGGTCTTTCACCCGGGCATGAGCTGCCGCGCGGAGGTGCTCACGGGTTCCAACGACGGTGTCAAACTTCTCGCCGTTCCGGTGCAGGCGCTGCGTTACGAGGACAACCCGGACAAATCGTCGCAGGCGGAAAAATCGCTGGCCAGCATCTTCGTCCTCGACGGCGGAAAGGTGGTCAAACGTGCGGTCACGACCGGAACGGCCGATGACAGCTACATCGCGATAACCACCGGCCTCAAGGAAGGAGAGCAGGTCGTCGTGGGGCCGGCGAAGACGTTGCTGTTCCTGCTGGATGGCGAGAAGGTGAACGTCAATCCCGCGGTGAAGACCGACCCACCCAAGCCAGACGCACCGAAAAAGTAGCTGGTTGTGATCGAGCTGCGCGGCATCGGCAAGACTTACCGCATGGGCGACACGGAGCTCAACGCGCTCGTCGACGTCGATCTCGACATCGCGCGCAACGAATATGTGGCGCTAATCGGGCCCTCGGGCTCCGGCAAGTCTACGATGATGAACGTGCTCGGTTGCCTCGACCTGCCGAGCACCGGCACCTACAAACTCGATGGCGAAACGGTGGCGGGGCTCAGCGAAGATCAGCTGGCGCGGGTGCGCAACCGCAAGATCGGTTTCATCTTCCAGAGCTACTACCTGATGCCGCGCACCACGATCGCCGATAACGTCGCGCAGCCACTGATCTATCGCGGGCTCGCACCCGCGGTGCGCCGCGAGCGTGCCAACGCGGCGCTGGCCCGAGTCGGGCTCGAAGCGCGCACCTTGCACAAGCCCAACGAATTGTCCGGTGGCCAGCGGCAACGAGTGGCCATTGCGCGCGCGCTCGTGGGCCGGCCGGAAGTGCTGCTGGCCGACGAGCCCACCGGCAACCTCGACAGCAAGACGGCGCGCGAGATCATGGGTGTATTCGGCGATCTGCATCGCGAGGGCATGACGATCATCATCGTTACACACGATGCCGCAATCGCCGCCTGGTGCCAGCGCGTCGTGCGCCTGCACGACGGCCGTATTGTCGAGGACCGGCAGCAAGCCAGCCATACACACGCGGAAAGCGCCTGACATGAATGAAGAGACGCGCGACGCGCCGATCGACGAAGGTAACCGCCTGCAGGCCTTTTTCTACGCGATGCAGGAATGTCTGCGCTCCGCGCTCGGCAGCATCCGCTCTCACCGCATGCGCAGTTTTCTGACGATGCTCGGCGTCATCATCGGCGTCGCGTCGGTCATCTGCATCGTCTCGCTGCTGCAGGGGCTCACGCGTTCAGTGATGAACGAGTTCCAGGGTTTCGGCGGCAATGCCTTGCAGATCGTGCCGGAAACCTCGCGCGAAGACCGGATGATCGGCAAATGGAATGCGCTCAAGGCAGCCGATCTCGATCTGGTGAAAGAACGCGTCGCCGGCGTCAGCAACGTGACGCCGATGGCTTTTCCGGCGCTGCCGGGCGGCGTGCGTTACGGCGTCAACTCGACCGTCGCGCAGCTGATCGCGACCACGAGCTGGTATCAGCTCGCCAACCAGTCTTATCCGCGCATCGGGCGATTCATAACCACCAGCGACAACGACTCGCGGCGCCGGGTCGTCGTGCTCGGCGACAAGGCGCGCACCGACCTCAAACTACCCGAAGATCCGCTCGGCACCTTCATCCAGGTTGGCGGTGAGTGGTTCAAGATCGTGGGGGTGATGGAAGCGCGCGGCGACATGTTCGGCCAGAGCCTCGACAATTACCTCGTCATTCCCTTCGAGACGGGCCGGGCGCTCGCGGGCATGGACAAGCCGCTGAACATGGTCATCCTGCTCACCGTCGACAATATCGACGCGGTCAACGACGTCACGAGTCGCATCACCGCGCTGATGCGCCGCGAGCACAAGATAGGGCCCAAGGATCAGGACGACTTCAAGGTGCAGACCTCGCAGTCGATCACTGAAACCATTCAGCGAGTCTCGAGCACGATCACCGTGGTCATCTCCGCTGTGGTGGGGATTTCGCTGCTCGTGGGTGGCGTCGGAATCATGAACATCATGCTGGTGTCGGTCACGGAGCGGACGCGCGAGATCGGCATCGCGAAGGCACTCGGCGCGCCCCGCAATTTCATACTCATGCAATTCCTGATCGAGGCGATGCTGCTGGCCGTGATCGGCGGAATCATCGGCATCGGGTTAGGCTGGCTGTTAGGCGTGCTGGCGGCAAAGATGATCCCGCACTTTCCGCCGCCGGCGGTGCCCTGGTGGGCGATCGTGGGCGCCACCGGCTTCTCGGCGCTGGTCGGCATGTTGTTCGGCATCCTGCCGGCGCGTCGCGCGGCCAATCTCGCGCCGATCGACGCATTGCGCCACGAGTAGCCGCGTCCGGTTAACCCGTAGCTGTCTGCTCCACCGGAAATCCACTGGCACGCCAGGGTGACCGCTGCGCCGAAGTCGACGATCGACTTGTGGTCGAGCAACAGGATTCGATCGGCGGTCGTCACCCAGGCCTGCACATCCCCCGCGCTATGCCGAGTGCCACGACGCCGTCCCCGGTTCTGAAAGCGGGCCGCTCGTCAAGCACTCCGCTCATGGGTTGTGAAGCAGCGCAGGCCGTTGATAGTTAGTGCATCTGGAACCCGGCGCGGCTATCTCCCGGCCGCCCAAGCTCCCTATACTGCGCGCGGCATTTCCGCCGCCATCATTCAGGGATTCGAATATGCGCAAGTCCTCGTATTACCTGTCGTCACTCTTGATCCTGTTCGCCGCCCTGTCGTCCGTGGCTGCGGCGGGCAACATCGGCACCCTGGGCATCCAGAACAAGGGCAAGTCGATCGCGATCGTGTCCGTGTCGGCCAACAACTATGGCGGATCGCTGCAGGGCTGGAACAGCGCCAATTCATCCGACCTCATGGGCGGCCAGCTCAACAAAATGGTGGGGATGATCGAGACGCTGTTCTCGAAGGACTGGACGGTAGTTAGCGCATCGACATTCGCTGGAAAGGACGAATTCCAGCTGCTGGCTGGCGAACGGCGCGAAGTGGGCCTGCCAGCCTTCGACGGCAAGACCATGCCGTTGTTTTCCAAGGACCGTAAACAGCTGATCAAGGCCGAAGTGGACAAGGACGTCGCGATCAAGCTTGCGCAGATCACCGGCGCCGACTACATCCTGATCGCGTATTCGGAGTGGGCCGTGGCAACGGGGCGGTTCATTCCCACCAGCAAGGCGCTGGCGAAGAATGTCGTGAGCATCTACGACGCGCAGGGCAAGAAGGTCTACGAGGATCGCTCCGACGCACAAGGCGACAAGACCCTCGGGGCGATGGGCTCCGTGGTGGTTGATCAGAGCTCGATCGGCGAATGGGTGAATGCCTACGACAAGGGCATCCATACGTTGTACGGAGCGCCGCGCGACTAGACCCGAAAATTCGGCTGGGTGATGTCCGGCGCGGGCGGCGCGCCGCGTATTCCTGATTGAAGGCATTGTCCTTGGGTCAGGGATACGATCATGAAAAATCTGGCAATTCAGGTGGCCGTCGGTCTTCTCGCGGTGGGTAGCAGCGCGACGCTGGCTCAGTCGACCACCGTCCGCGCCCGCACCAACCCAACCGTGATCACGCCGGCACGGGTGCCGCAGGAGACGACGGTGGTGACGCCGGCAACACCTGCGACGCGCGCACGGCTCCCGGACTCCGCGACGGAGGTGGTGCCCGATCGTTCGGTGAACCCGCGCAACGATCGCATCACCGACAAGCCGCGTATCAACTCGATTCCGCACGCTCCGGAACTCGCGGCCGTGTGGCAGCCGTTGAACACCCAGGTCGAAGTGTTCGGCATCGACGCGCACGGGGCGATCAGGGGAATGTGGAAACACGAGAACTTCTTCTGGGAGGCGTCCTTCAATCTTTCGGGTCCTGGGACCGCGCCTCCGGGCGCGCCGCTGGCGGCGGTGTGGCAGCCGCTGAACGAACAACTCGAAGTGTTCACCGTCAGCCCGAACGGGCAACTGCTGGTCTCCTGGAAGGCGCACAACGGCCGGTGGTTAGGGCCTAACACGATCTCACGGCCCAATTTCGCGCCGCCGGGCGCCCACGTCACCGCCGTGTTCCAGCCCGTGAACAACCAGCTCGAGGTATTCGCGATCGATCCCGCCGGCGCCGTCCGGCTCGTCTGGAAAGTGCAGAACGGCAAGTGGCAGGAGTCCGTCGCACTGACCGCGCCGGGCGCCGCGCCGCCAGGCGCACCGATCACCGCTGTCTGGCAACCGCTGAACGAACAGCTCGAGGTGTTCTGGATCGGCACCGACGGTGCGCTGCGTGGCATCTGGAAGCAACACAACGGCCGCTGGCAACCGCCGTTCACGCTGAGCCCGGCCGGCTTCACGAATCCGCGCGCCCGGATCGCGGCCGTCTGGCAGCCGCTCAACGAGCAGCTCGAACTGTTCGTGGTCGACAAGGCGGGCGGCATCAATGTGATCTGGAAGGCGCACAACGGCCGCTGGTTCGCGCCCTATGTTCTCGGCGGTCCGCAGATTGCGCGACCGGGTGGCGATATCGTCGCCGCGTTCGATGCACAGACCGGGCGGATGCAGGTGGTCACCGCAGGTAACCACGGCGAACTAATCCACGCCTGGAAAATGAACAACGGCGCGTGGAAGCCGGGTCCGGGTGCGTATTCCGCCGAGTTCGCGAAGCCCGGTCCTGCCGGCACCTGGTTGTGGGGTGCTTCGCTTGCCGGTGTGACCCAGCAGTTCCCGTTCAGCGACCGGTTCTTCGTGTTCACCATCGACGACGACCAGGCGGTCACTGCATTGCGGAGTGACGGAATCAGTTCGAGCCGGCCGCTGCAGGCGATTTCGCGCGCCAACTTCGGGCCTATCTACGGCACGCACGCGGCGTATTGCTCTGGGGTGCTGCGGCAGTGGAGCGGTGGTTACGACCCCGGCGACGAAGTGCTGCAGAGCTGCATCGACTACATGGGCATCACCGCGTACTGCGATCGGCAGGACGCCGGCGTCGGGATCGGTTATCCGCCGCAGCGCGAGTGGCCGCGCTACCTGCAATGCAATTCGCGCTCGCATCCGGAAGACGTCATCGAGCAGGCCGAACACATCGCCACGGGCGTGGCGGAGGGCTTGAAGGATGCCGCGGTGGCAACCGTGGTCTACTCGCCCGAGATCCTTCAGGGAGCCGCTTGCGTGAACGGCGCGGCGTTTGCTTGCGCATCACTCGCGGTCAGTCTCGCGGCACGTGCTATCGAACTACCGCCTGAGATCAAAGATGCCGTGGATCTGGCGACCGATGCGTCGGGCTGCGTGAATGGAGACGTGGTTTCGTGTGCAAGACTGGGTGCCGCGGGCGCGAGAGCGGCCGGTGTTGCCATCCCCGGCGAAGAAGCCGGCCAGATCGCGGGGCTCGCCCAGGCCTGCGTGAATGAGGACTACGGCGCGTGTCTGCGCCTCGGCGAGAAGGCTGCCATGGCCGCTGGAGTGCCGCTTCAACAGGTCAATCAGGCCGCGAAGAATGCGCAGGATTGCTACTCCGGCGACGTGGATGCCTGCATCGCGCTCGGCCGCCAGGCCGCGAAGGCGGGAATTCCAGTGGGTGGAGTGGCCGACGGCGCGGACAACATGCGCCAGTGCAGCTACGGCAGTCTTGCGGACTGCCAGCAATTGGGCCAGGCGCTCGCGGCGATTCCGCGCTGAAGCGGCCGGTTCAGTGGATAGTTCGCGCTATCCAATCCGTGGCGACCGAAAACGTGCCATCCATATTGTTGTGCCCGAGACCCGAGAACAGGGCGTATTCGTATGGATGGCCTTTCATTCTCAACGCCTGTAGCCGCACGATCGACAGATCGACGGGGACGCTGCCGTCGTTGTCGCTGAAGATCCACAGCCCCGGAATAGTTAGTGAGTCGAGGCTGCTCGCCGGATCCGTATCGACGCCGAGAAAATCCGGCCATACGTAAGGTTCCCGGCGCGACGCGAGTGCCTGGCTGTAGGGCGCAGCGAGGCGTGTCTCCCGGTCCGCAGTGAACTTGCTGTAGATGTCTTCCTCGCTCACTTTGCAGACCGGGCTGCTCCAGAGAACCAGGAACTTCGCGGCCCGGTTCTCGAGCGCAACCACTGGCGCAATCCAGCCCGCCTGGCTGATGCCGGCAAGTCCAAGCGGTACGTTCCGGAGCGAAGTGTTGCGCGTGAGCGCATTCAGTGCCGCACTCGCATCGTCCGCCAGCAGCGAAATGTTCTGCCCGCTGACACTCTGATTTCCTTCGTACTGGCCGCCGGATTTCCCAACGCCGCGCTTGTCGTAGACCAGCGCCGCGATTCCATTCGCCGCGAACCGTTCGGCCCAGTGCAGATTGCGGGTTTGTTCGCCCGACCCGTGGATGAATACGATGGCGGCGTGGGGCTTCCCGTTCGCGGGAAACACGATCGAGCCGGAAAGCGTGGCTCCATGGCTCACGAACTCGACTTCCTCGACTCGAGCCTTCTTGTCCGCGGCTTCGGCTGCCGCGATTGCCGGGAAAGGCAGCAGAAGCATCAGGGCGCAGCATTTCCAGGGGCTTCTGTTCAAGTTGGGTCACTCCGGTGTGTTTGCACCGGAGTAAGACGCCGAGCTACCCCAGCGCGTTTGAATCGCGTCAGCGCGAATCGCGCGCCGCGATTCCCGCGGGCGAAGGCGGCCGGCGCGTTCTTGCCGCGATCAAGGTCAGCGCGAGTGCCGCCAGCAACCACAGGTCCATCGCGCCGCCGCCGCCGCCGCCACCACCGCCGGGAGGCGGGGGCGCGACGTCGTCGTTCGTGATCGTGCCGGTGCCGCTGGCCTTCGCAATCGTGGCGGCGCCCGGCGCGCTCAGGGTCACGCTGAAGGTTTCAGTCGGCTCGACCGTCGTGTCGCCATTCACCGTGACGTTTATGGTCTTCGTTGTCTGCCCGGCCGCGAAGGTGAGCGTGCCACTGGCGGCGGTGTAGTCGCTGCCCGCAGTCGCGCTCAGGTCGGCGGTTGCATAGTTCACCGTGACAGGTACAGCAGCGGCGGCGGAAAGAGTGACGGTGAACAACGCCGTCGCCGTACCCGCGTTGCCTTCGTTGCCGCTGACATCATCGATGCTCAGCGTCGGCAGCGGCGGCGGTGGCGCAACATCATCATTCGTGATCGTCGCCGTGCCCTGCGCCTTCGTAATCGTGGCACCACTCGGCGCGCTGAGATTCACGACCAGCGTTTCATTCGCTTCGACCGTGGTGTCGCCGGTGATGGAAACCGTCAACGTCTTCGTGATCTGGCCGACCGAGAAATTGAGCGTGCCGCTGGTGGCGGTGTAGTCGGAGCCGGCCGTGGCGGTTGCATCGGCTGTCGCGTAGTTCACGGAAACCGCGGTGGTCGCGGCAACCGAGAGACTCACGGTGAAGGTCGCGTTCGTCGTACCCGCATTGCCTTCATTCAGGCTCACGTCGTCGATGCTGATGGTCGGCGTCGGCGGGGCGCCCGCCAATGCAACACAGGGCGAATACTCCGACACCTCGAACGCGCTCGCGATCGAGCGTGAGTCTTCCGCGAGCCGGCGCGTCTGCGCGGTGACGACCGGGAAAGCCGCCGCGTTGATCGCGAAGCCCAAGTCCTTGTCGAAAGCCACATTGCCGTCCGGAGCAGCCGTTGCAGCCACGGTGGTCAGATACCGCTCGCCCTCGCCGTAACCGGATGGGTGGCAGATCGCATTCATGTACAGGCGAATCTCGACCTGCGCATTCGCCTTGGTATTGAGCGTGCCCTGGATGCGCGTGGTGGAACCCGTGATGGCGGACGTGATCACCGGGTAGTTGAGCCTGTCATTCGGGCCCGTGTCCGCGTCTCCCACGTCGTTCGCGGCGTGACCCAGCGGTGACAGATCGACACCCAAACCGACGTTGTTGTACGACCGTCCCGCGACATCGACGAGCGCGGTGTCTCCCACCAGCACACCGGCGCCTGCGTTATTGGCCACGCCCGGGCCGGGCACGCCGATCTGGCCGAATGGCGCGGCCACCGAGCCGATGCTCTCGCCGTGAAAATACGCGCCGTTACCCTGGTTGCCGAGCGCGCGTCCATCGACGCCGATGCCGATGTAGTTGTTCACGGCCTGGGTGCCGATGCCCATGGTATCGATGCCTTCGCCGGCATTCGCGGCGATGACGTTGTCAAATAGATAGACGAAGCCGCCGAATCCGCCCGGTCCCACCGCACCGTTCGGTCCGATGTTGATCCCATCGCCGCCGTTGCCGAGCGCGACAGTGCCCGACGCGTCGGTGCCGATGTACGCATTTCGCACGGTGCCGTAGGCCGACCGATCCACGTCGAGCGAATCCATCTGGATTCCCGCGCCCACGTTTCCGGAGATCACATTGCGATAGGCGGGGAAGGGCGTGGTGTTGCCGCCGAAATCCGGCGGCGGGTCGCCGATCATGACCTGCGCGTGGGTCCCGAGATTGATGCCGAACCCGTTGCCGCGCGCCTGCGTGCCGGTCGGGTCGGTGCCGATATAACAACCCGTGATCGTCAGGTAGCCCGGGAAGCTGTTTGGGGTGGTCGGTCCCACGATGCTGATGGCGCCACCGCTGAATCGATTGATCACGAGCCCGCGAATCGTGGCGTTCGGAATACCAGCACCCTGAACAGTGCCTTGATTGGTGAACCCGACCGCGCCCACACCCGCGAGACTGCCGTCGATCTCGATGGTGAGAATCGCATCGCTGCCGATCGCGAGTGTGTTGGCGCGCGAACCCGGCTGCGTGTAACCGTCGACGATCACGTCCTTGAGCGGCACCGGCGCGGTGAGCTGGATCGTGTGCACGCCGGCGCCGGGAATGTTGAAGATCACGGTGTTGTCGTGTAAGGGCGAGGAGACCGCCGCGGCATCCGCGACGGCCGCGCGCAACGAGCCGGCGCCGCTGTCGTTGGTGTTGGTCACGGTGAACGTGGCCGCGCGCGAAGGCGTGGAAACGGCCAGCGGCAGGGCTAGCATCAGGATAACGACGAAGATCTTCTTCACGGGTGCTCCAGGGCATGCGCAGGGAAATGGCTGCGTCATCCATGGATACGAAGAAAGATGCTCTGCCTGGACAACCGACTGTCCGTGCGCCGAAGAAAAACCGTATCTCACGGTACCCCCTTCGGTTATGACAGGAGATTTGACATGTTGACCCGAACTGCGCTGATGACCGCCCTGTTCGCCGCCGCCACGCTGTCAGGCTGCTCGCAGCAGAAGTCTGCCGACGTGACCGCAGATGCGCCCGCGCCGGCCGCCGCTTCTGCGGGACCGACGGACGACCCGTGCCAACTCGTCAGCGACGGCGAGATGAAGCAGTCGTTCGCGGGAGCAGGCCCCGGGAAACGCAATCACAGCGTCGATCAGTACGGCATCGCGACCTGTTCCTGGGATTCACCGACCAACACGATCGTCGTGCAGATTTTCGCGGCGAAAGGTTCCGCGGCCGACGAAGTCCGCAGCCGCATGGATGGTTACGTCGACCCCATCAATCCGGGCGCCCGTGCACAGGTTCAATACGTGACGATCGCGGGCCTGGGCGATGAGGCAACCGTATCCGCGGTGAAAGCCGACGCAGCGAAGGGAATTCTCAGCGACGGTGCGGTGCTCGGCGTCCGCCATGGCAAACGCATGGCGATCCTGTTCGCGCAAAACCTCGTCGACGGTGACACGGCTGTCACGATCAAGGCGTTGCAGCAGCTGGGTGAGAACGCGGCTGCGCGACTCTGAGCGCAGTTGACTAGTTAGCCGCGCCCGCGAGGCGCGCCGCCAACGCCGCGAACGGCCGGCGATACTGCTGGCCCAGCTCGCCATTGGCGGCGTAAATCGCCTGGGCTTTCGCGAGCAGCGCGCGACTGCCTTCGAGGTCGCCGGCCCGCAGCTTGCAGTCGGCAAGGGCAATCTGGCTTTCCGCGAGGCGCGGACTGAATTCGTACTGCGGCTGCAGCAGCGCGAGTGCGCGCTCGAGATGGGGCAGGCCGTCCCTGGGCCGATCCGAGAGCATCAGTGCGCGGCCCAGATCGGACTGCAGTTCCAGCTCTTCGTTGAGATCGCGAATGTTGTCGGGTTGCGCGAGGAATTTCGCCAGCACGGCGTCGAGCGGCGCCACCGCCTGATTGGGCTGGCCAAGTAAGGTCAGCACACGCGCATGCTGGATGCTGGCAATCGTCCAGGGCGAATCGTAGGTCCCGGCATGTGCCGCATCCGCTTTCATGACCGCCGTGAATAAGGCATCCGCTTCGTCCGGTTTGCCGACGCTGATCAATACGTGTCCGAGGCGAACGTTCGCCTTGTGTGCCTTCAAAGTATTGGCGCCGATGATGTCGGTCATCATCTTCGCCGCCTGACGAGCGTGCGCTTCTGCTTCTCTCGTCTCACCGCGCATCGCGGCGAGTTCGCCGGCGATGAAATGCGGCAGGATCTGCCGCTGCGGCGATCCCTTGGCGGCCAGCTCGAGTCCATGTTTCGAAGCCGCGCCGGCTTCCTTGATCCGGCCGGACTGCATCAAGGCATCGGCAAGATATTCGTAACTCGCCACGAGGTAGTCAGGCACAGCGTTGGACGAAGGCATTTCCAGTACCCTGATGCCCGAGCGCATGAGCGCAATGGCCTCGTCATAGCGATTCTGGCTCGCGATGACCTTGCCGCGGCGCACGCGGGCGAGACCGGTCTCCGGATCGTTGGCGCCGTATTGCCGGCGGAAAAGATCCTCCCCCATCTGCAACTCTTTCGCGGCATCCGCCCACTGCTTGCGTGCCGCATAAGCGGCCGATAGATCGCCGTGCCCTAGCGCGAGCGTACGCGGATAGGATGTCGGATCGGCAAGCTTCGCCTTCATCGCGCGTTCGAGGTAGTCCACGGCGGCCAAGGTGTTGTCGGCGCGCAGTTCGCGCCAGCCGAGTTCGCTCAGCACCATGCTGTATTCAGCCGTGTTGGAGAAGCCATCGGCCAGTAATTTTTCCGCCTCGAGCAAAGGAGCCAATGCGCCTTCGTTGTCGCCTTGCTGCTTCAGCGCGACTGAGTACGACGTCAGCAACCACCCACGCACCTTGCGGTACTCGGGTGCATTGGAACTTCCGAGCGCCTTGAGTCCTGCCTGGGCGAATTCGGCACTCGCCTTCGGATCCTTGCCCTGCTGCATGATCGCCAGCTCGTGGTAGATATCCGCCTGCTCGGGCTCGCGGCCTGGAACTTCCTTGAGCAAGGCGATGTACTCGAGTGCGTGCCGGTCGTATTCGGCGGAGCGCGATTCACCGAGCATCCGCAGGATGACCTTGAACATCTCCCGCTGCAGGTCGTGGTTGTCCTTGAACTCGATCGGGACGCGATCCGCACCGGCTTCGAGCAACTGCAGGGCGTTCTTTTCCCGCGCCTTGGCGGCGTTCTCCTGGTACAGCGTGTTCGTCTGGAAGATGCGCACCAGGAATTGCTTGACCGCATCCGACGTGGCGGCTGCGGCGACCGCACGCTGCTCGCTTTCACGGGCTTTCCTGGCCTGCCAGGAGGTTGCGAGAATTCCGAAGGTGAGCGCGAGCACGACGATCGCTGCCGAGCCCACCGCGACTCTGTGACGCGAGACGAATCGGCGTGAGGCTTCCCAAAGGCTTTCCGGCCGCGCCAGAATCGCGCGGTTTTCGAGAAAATGTTCGACATCGACCGCCAGCGCATCCGCCGTCCGATAACGTTCCGACAGTTTCACGCGCATCGCGGTGAGCACGATGGTGTCGAGATCGCCGCGCAAAGTGCGCGCGAGTTTGCTCGTGGACGTCGCGCGCGCCACGGCCTTGGCTTCGTCCGTGGTTGCAAGGCTCGGGCGTCGTACGTGGGCGGCCAGGATGGCTTCTTCCAGCGCGCTCACCGAACTACGCGCGAGCTTGTAGGGACGTTCGCCGGTCAGCAGCTCATAGAGAATGACGCCGAGCGAATACACGTCGGAGGCGGTAGTCAGTGGCGAGCCGGCGATCTGCTCCGGCGATGCGTAGTCGGGCGTCAGTGCGCGCCCGCCGAATTGCGTGAGCGCCGTCTCGGCGGTGGCGCCTTCGGTCATGAGCTTGGCGATGCCGAAATCGAGCACGACCGCGTTGCCCGCATCCGTCACCAGGATGTTTGCGGGCTTGAGGTCGCGATGGATGACGAGGTGGCTGTGCGCGTGCTGGATCGCCTGCAACACCTGCGCGAACAACCGAATGCGCTCGGGCAATCCCAGGCGTTTGTGGTCGCAATAGATGTTGATCGGCACGCCTTCGATGTACTCGAGAGCGAGATACGGCTGGCCCGCGGTCGTGACGCCCGCGTCGTACAGCCGCGCGATATTCGGATGTGCGAGGCTCTCGAGGATGTCGCGCTCGCGTTCCATGCGCGCCGCAAACTCCGCGTGCAACATGCCAGGATGCGGTAGTTTGAGCGCCACCGTGCGACGCGTGAGTCCTGCGGTGCGTCGCGCGAGCCAGACTGTGCCCATGCCGCCACGACCCAGCTCACGGATCAGTTCGTACGGGCCGACGCGCGCGCCGTCCTTGAACTCGAGCGCTTCGGCGCTGCTGGCCGCGCCCTGCATGGCGGCGTGTACCTGCCGGCTCACGTCGCTCAGCGTGAAAGTGTTGTTGCCCGCGGGCGGCATGGCGAGCAACTTGCGTAACGCCGGCTTCAAAGTGTCGTGGGCCTGCGGGAGCTGCTCGATCCAGGTCGAGCGTTCGTCCGCCGGCAATTCCAGCGCAACATCGATGAGCCGCGAGAGCTCGGCGATTTCCGCGGCGGCGCGCTTCAAAGCAGCGCGTCTAACAACAGCAGGCGGGCTTTTTCGAGATCGCGCCGTACCGTGCGGTCCGTGACGCCCAGCACCTCGGCGATCTGGTCGTTGTCGAGCGCGGCGAAGTAGCGCATCTCGATGACGCTGACGAGACGCTGGTCGACCTGCGCGAGCTCCTCGAGGAACTCGTGCAGGCGCAGGATCTCGTCGGCCGGCGAGGCGACGGCATCGAGCACGCCCGAATTCAACGTGACGTGCAGTTCGGCGCCGCCGGCGCGTTCGGTGCGGCTGTGGCGCACGAAATCGACGACCACCGAACGCATCACGTGCGCGGCGTACGCGAGAAAGTGTTTGCGATTCTCGACGTTTATGCGGCCGGCTTTCACCAGCCGTAGATAGGACTCGTGCACCAGCGAGGTGGTGTCGAGCATCTGGATATTGTTGTGGTTGCGCACGCGCTGGTGCGCGAGGCTGCGCAGCTCCGGATACAGGAGGCCATAGAGCTGGCCGATGGCCGCCTTGTCGCCCTGGCCTGCGGCCTCGAGCATGCCGGTTACGTTGCCGGAATCATTCGCCGTCATCACCCCGATATTCCCCATGACTTTCTCTCGAGACCGCGCCAAGTATGAGCGCGGGTCGACCATACGTCGCGGATTTTGAATGGCCGCTGAATCGAAATGCGAGAAAAGGCCGGTGTCCAAAAACGAGGCGCGGCGACGTATGTCTGTGTGAGAACCCTGCTTCTCATCATCGGGAGCCGTTCATGACTACTGTATTTCGCGCGCGTGGCCGCCTGTTTATCGGATTGCCGTGTTTCCTGCTCGCGCCGCTCGTCCAGGCCGGGCCTGAAGCGGGTGTGGTGCGCGCCGGGACGGTAACCATTACCACGGGCACGAACAGCACCACGATCACGCAGACCTCGAGTCGCGCGGTCATCGACTGGCGCTCGTTCAATATTGCGTCGGGTGAGTCCGTGAGCTTCGCGCAACCCAATGCGCAGGCGGCCGTGCTCAATCGGGTGACGGGCTCGCAGTTCTCGTCGCTGCAGGGGTCGTTGAACGCCAACGGCCAGGTGTTTCTCGTGAACCCGAACGGCGTTTTCATCGGCAGCGGCGCCACGATCAATGCGGGCTCGTTCGTCGCGAGCACCGCGAACATCTCGACGCCCGCGTTCATGCGCGACGCGGCGAGCGCGAGCGGACTCTACGCGTTCGACGAACTCACCACGGCGGCGCGCAGCGGCACGATCCTGAATGCCGGCGCGATCACCGTCGCGGAGGGCGGAATGGTGGCGCTGGTGGCGCCGGGCGTGCGCAATTCCGGAACGATTGTCGGGCGACTTGGGACGATCGAGCTGGCATCGGCTACGCATTTCACGCTCGATCTGTTCGGTGACGATCTCGTCCGGCTGGCGCTGGGCGATTCGACTGCCGGGTCGCTCGTGGACAACTCGGGTACCGCGCTTTCGGCACAGGTGAGTTCATCGGGTGCGATCACTGCCGACGGTGGCCGCATCGTGATGCTTACGGTCCCCGGAGCGGCGGGCGTGGTGAACGAGGCGATCAATCTTTCCGGCATCACGCGCGCGCAAAGCGTCAGTGTGAACGGCCGCGGCGAGATCTCGCTGCTCGCGAGTTCGGGGATCGTGACGGTGAGTGGCTCGGCCGATGTGTCGTCGGCAGTCGCGGGTGCGCAGGGAGGCGACGTGTCGATGCTGGGCTCGACCGTGCATCTGACCGCCGCGGCACGGGTAACCGCGTCGGGCGCGGGCGGTGGCGGCAACGTTGTGATTGGCGGAAGTCTTGCGGGCCTCGGCACGAATGCAACGTCGCTGACCCACGTGGACCAGGGCGCGGTGGTGGGCGCCTGCGGCACGCTTGCCTGTGCCAGCGATGGAACGGGTGGTGCCGGCAATGGCGGTTCGATCCGGCTGTTCTCGACGCAAGAGACCAGCCTGGAAGGCGAACTCAATGCATCTTCCGATTTGCTGAGCCGCGCCGGCACTATCGAAGTGATCAGCGACAACGGCGTCACCTCGATGTCGGCCATGGCGCGCATCATCGATGTCACGGGCGAGAATCAGCTGGCGGGATTCGTGGCCGTCATCGGCAACACGCTCGAGCTCGCGCCGACGTCATTCGTGAACATGAGTGATTTTGCCGGCAATCTGCCGTCGGGCAGTACGCGGATCATTTCGGATGCGCGGCCGGGCAACACGACGCGCAGTTATGTGCGCGATCTGGATCTCGAAACCCGCCAGACCGAGCAACCGGTCGTCTTTCATGCGTACGCCAACAATGGGGTGTCGGATTACCCGAATCATCTGCCCACGATACTGAGCGGCGGCGTGGAGACGCCGGTGGGAACGTTGCGCCCGAATGGCGGCGCCCCAACGACCTTTGCCGCGACCGGTGCGGACACCCTGGCGGCCATTGCGGTTTCGTTCACCGCACCGCCGCCGGGCGGCGTGGACAATCTCACCACCCAGCTGGCCAACACCGCCAATTCACTCGCGCGCGAAGCGGACCAGACGACCGAAGCGATCGTCCAGGCAGGGCAGAGCGATGTGGCGGGCGCAGCACCGATGACGCTGGTCAGCGGTGGGCCTGGAGTTGCGCAGATCGCGGATCTGGGCCGGTCTGGCGCCGTTGCCGGAGCCAGCCCCGATGTGTTCGGCGCGAATTTTCATGTACTCGCGCCCGCGGGCAACGCCGACGATTCGCAGGTTGCCGACTATCTGTGCCTGACACCCTTTGCGAAGGATGCCTGCCAGAAATAGGCGTGTCCCCTTTTAGACCCACCTATTTGCGGCGCTCGAACTCCGCGAGGACCAGGACTCCCACGCCCCGCACCGAGCTGCGCAGGCGCAGTTCGAGCACCGAAAGCCTGCGGCGCGACGCTTCTCCGTCGATCGCCAGAATCCGATCCAGCGCCGGCCGGTAACTCTCGTACGCCTCGGGCAGACACGCCAGCCACATCGCGCGCGCCGAATCGTCCAGCGGCAACACTTCGTCGAGCAGGGGAGACAGGACCGCGTATTGCGCGGCACTGCGTTTCATGGGGATTCAGACTGCACGGCAACCTCGTGGATGTTCAATTGGATCTACGTGCCGCGCGCCTTCCACCGGACAGCCTTGCGGATTTATTCGCCCAGGCGAACACCCATGTCCGGCGCAGCCCCCCACTGCGTATCTACCAATAGGCAGACGCGGAGGAGCTTCCATGAACAGGTCCAGAATGTGCGCCAGGATTTACACGATGGCGGGCGTGGCGCTGCTGAGTTCACTCGGCGGCGCGCAGGCAGCGGACCCGTATCCGCAGCCACAGCAGTACCAGTCGTTTCCGCAGCAACAGCCGGGCACCCAGCCACATCCTATGCGCGCGATGTTCGCGGCCACGGTCGCGCAGGTGGCGCAGACCACCGGCAGTGCCGCGATTGTCACGCTCGCCGACGGACTCACCGGCGCACTGAAGGGCTGGTTCGACAACCGGCGCCAGCGCAAGGTCGCGAACGGCACGTTGGGGAACACGCAAAGTTACCCGCCGCCCGCGCCGGACCCCGGCCAGTATCCGCAGACGGGTTATCCGCAAACAAACTACCCGCAGACCGACTACCCGCAGCAGGATGGATCTCAGCCGCCGTCCACGAGCGGCGACTATCCGTATGGCGCGGTCCCGGACAGCGGCAACGGTGGTTATCCTTCAAGTGGTTATCCGAACACCGGCGGCAATGCGCCGAGCGGCTATCCGGCGCCGAACGCCGCGCCCTCGCAGCTCTATGCCGGCATCGCGTACGAAATCCACCTGTTGCAGGCCGATGGTTCGACCCTGCCGGTGGACGCTGCCAACTACTCATTCCGCACGGGCGACCAGTTCCGCGTGTTCTATCGGCCGTCGCTGCCGGGCCGCGTCGACGTGTTCAACATCAACCCCGCCGGCAACCAGGCCCTGATCGACTCGAGCATCGTCGCTTCGGGCGAACTTGCGAGCCTCGGACCCTATCAATTCACCGACTTGCAGGGCGATGAAACGCTGATCCTCAAGCTTTCGCCGTGCATGACGCCGACATTGGCCGCGACCACCCGCAGCATCGTGAAGGTGCCCGGGCCGCAGTCAAACTACCCGGCCAGCTACCAGTCCAACAACGCCATGGGACTCGGCGACTGCAGCGCCACCGCGACCCGCGGGCTCAAGACCAAAACGCGCGACATCCGCAAGGTGACGGTCGAGGGAGGCACGAGTTTCGCGCTCGATCCCATCGCGTCGAACGAACTCGGCGCCGGCGACCTGTCGCCGCGCCAGGTGACGCTCACCTTGCACCATCGCTGAGGCCGCCGTGAAATATCCGCTCGCACTGTTTGCGTTGTTCGCCGCCACCACCGCGAGCGCGCAGATTGCCATCCCGCCGGGCCTCGAGCCCGGTCAGATCCAGCGCGGCCTCAAGGAATTGCACTTGCCCGCGCGCAGCGCAGATCAGGCGCCGCCGCCGGCTCCCGAGCAGACGGTCCCGCCACACACTGCAGACGTCACGTTCGTGCTGCGCGCCATTCACATCGAAGGCGCGACCGCCTATTCCGCCGCGCAGCTCGAGGCGCCGTTCCAGCGCTTCGCAGGGCAGCAGATCACCGTGGCGCAGGTATTCCAGTTCGCCAACGAACTCACGGCGCGTTACCGGCGCGATGGCTACGTTCTATCCCAGGTGCTGGTGCCGGCACAGGATGTGACGGCGGGCGTGGTCAAACTACTGGCGGTCGAGGGGTTTGTCGATGCCATCGAGCTGCGCGGCGCGGTCGCCAGGGACGATACGCTGCTGACGAAGTATGGTGCCGCGCTCAAGCGTTCGCGCCCGCTCACGGCGGCCGCGCTCGAACGCTACCTGCTGCAGATCAACGACCTGGCGCGCGTCAGCAGCCGCGGAACCCTGGTGCCGTCGGCGCGTACTCCGGGCGCCGCGGATCTCGTCGTCGATATCCTGCGTGATTACACCACCGTGAGCGTCGCGAGCGACAACCGCAACGGGCGCTCGCTCGGCTCGCAACGCGCCAGCCTCGACTTCGGCAGTTATGGACTGATCGGCGAGTGGAGTCACCTGGGTCTGCACGCTGGCTCGAGCTTCGACGACAAGTTGCTCTATGCCGGTCTCGACTTCGGAAATGCATTCGGCTCCCGGGGCATGTCATGGAGCATCGGTGCGACCGGTGTGCGCTCGCGTCCCGGGCGCGCGGCGAACCTCGCGACGGATGATCTGGAAACCCGATCGCTGTCCGGGCAGATCGAGCTGCGTGCGCCACTGATCAGATCGCGTGCGGAAAATCTCTACCTGCGCGCGGCGCTGACTACCTTCGACGGACAGAGTGAATTCGAAAGCGCGGACCTGTCGCGCGACCAGATCCGCGCGCTGCGACTCGGGCTAAGCTTCGATTCGGCCGACGCGGCTCGCGGCATCAACTCCATCGAGATCGAGTTCTCGAAGGGTCTGGCCGCACTCGGCGCCCGTGCGGAGGGAACAATGTCCTCGCCACTGTCACGCGCCGGAGGCCGCGCCGATTTCGCCAAGGCCACGCTCTACCTGGCGCGGCTTCAGTCGCTCGGCTCCGCCTTGGGCGGCCACTGGTCGGCGCTCGCGGCCGTCAACGCGCAACACGCGTTCGATACGTTGCTCGCCGCCGAGTTGTTCTCGTTCGGCGGCGAGAACTTCGGCCGCGGATACGATCCGAGCGAAATGGCCGGCGATTCGGGCGAGGCGGCGAAGTTCGAATTGCGCTACTCGGGCGCAGCGCCGGAACTCGGTGTGCCGGGGTACTCACTGTATGGCTTCTACGACCTGGGTCATGTGAGGCGCCGCGATCCGCTGGGCGAGGCTGCCGGCGAACGCGCCAGCGCGGCCGGGATGGGACTGCGGATGACAGGCAAGCGTTGGCAAGGTCTCATCGAATACGCGATCCCACTGGACCACGATGTCGCGGCGGAAGGCAACCGGGACGCGCGTTTCTACTTCGGTGTGCAAGTGGGGATGTGAAGTCCTGGTCTTTATCGGTGGCGTTGCTGCTGAGCGTTGCGGGTGCTCGTGCGGAGCCGCTGCCGTCGACACCGCTACTGCGCATCGACACCGGACGCCACACCGCGTTCATCCATGCGCTCGTGCTCGACGAGAAAGCGGGGAAGGCGTACTCGGCTTCGGAAGATAAAACCATCCGGGTATGGCGGATAACGGACGGGCGCCTGCTCGATACGTTCCGCGTGCCGGCCGGGCTGCAGGCGGAAGGGCAGCTCTACGCGTTGGCGTTGTCTCCGGACGGCCATACGCTCGCCGCCGCCGGCTGGACCTGCTGGGAAGTCGAGCATGCGGCCTGCATCTATCTACTGGATGCGCAGAGCGGTGAGCTGCGTGGCCGGATTGCCGGGTTACCCGAGGTGGTGGCCACTCTCGGGTTCTCGCCGGATGGCCAACATATCGCGGCCGGGATGATGGGCACCGCCGGTCTCGAGGTGTTCCGGCTGAAGGATCGCCTCCGGGTTGCCGCGGATCATGACTACCGCGGCAAGTTGCTGGAACTCGATTTCGGTCCGCAAGGGCGATTGTCGACCAGCAGCCTCGACGGCTTCATCCGCGTGTATGACTCGTCATTCAAGCTGGCGGGCCGCGTGAATGCCGGCCTCGCCGGGCACGAGCCATTTGGTGTGCGGTATTCACCCGACGGCCGCTACGTCGCCGTGGGCTTCAATGACGTCGCGCGCATTTCGATCCTCGATGCCGCCGATCTGCGTGTGCTGCGAACACTCGAGCTGAACGGTGCGCTGGCGCCGCGCAATCTCACGCGTGTTGCCTGGAATCACGCGTCGATTTCACTGGTCGCGACCGGCGAACCGATCGGCTCGCAGAACACCGGTGTATTTCGCTGGGTGCTGACGGAGCCGGGGCCACCCACCCACTTGGCGCTCGCGCACGAGCGGATCGGCGATCTCGCCGTCACCCACGACGACTGCGTGTTGTTCGCGGCCGAGGACCCGGCGCTCGGGCTAATCGACAAGGCCGGGCGCCGCCGCTATCTACTGCTGTCGGGTGTACCCGACTACCGCGCCGCGCAGCAGTCACTGAAGGTGTCGCGCGATGGCGCGACGATCGAGATTGCGCTCGCCAATCAGCCGGGCGCGCTGCGGCGTTTCTCCCTGCTGCGGGGCGAATTCACCCGTCCCCTGGCGCCGGACCCTGCGCTGAACGCGCCGACAATCGAAGCGCGCGGCTGGAAGATCAGCCGGGCGAAAACCGGCGCGGCTTTCACCATCAATGGGCACGCCCCGTCGCTCGATCCGTTCGAATCGCCGCGCGCCTATGCGCTGGCGCCGCGCGCGGCATTGATGGTGCTCGGCACCGAGTGGGCCTTGCGCGCCATCGACCCGCAAGGCGCGACTCGCTGGTCCGTGCACATGCCGACCGTGGTACGCGCCGTCAACGTGAGTGCCGACGAACGCGTTTTGCTGGTGGTGTTGGGCGACGGCACTCTCCATTGGTATTCGTTGCAGGGAACATTGCTGGCGTCCGCGTTCCTGCATTCAAACGGCAGCGACTGGGCCGCATGGACGCCGCAGGGTTTTTATGCCGCTTCACCGTACGGTGATCGCTTCGTCGGCTGGTTGTTGAATCGCGGCGTCGATGTGTCGCCGGATTTCTTCCGCGCGGTGCAGCTCGAACGCACGATGTATCGGCCGGATCTGCTGAGCGCGCCATTCAGAGGCGCGCCGCTGCCGGTGAGCGCGCTCGCCGACAACGCGCCGCCGCGCGTCAGCGTCGAAGTGTTGTCGTCGACGCCGACCACCCGGCGCATCCGCGTGCGCGCGCAGAGCAGCCACTTGCCGATGAAGGATCTGAGCGCCTACGTCAATGACATTCCCATCCTGCCGGCGGCGGGCCGCGCGCTCGGTGCCGGCGAGAGTCGCGAATTCGTGCGCGAACTGGTGGTGCCCGTCAGCGAAGCCGACAACACGCTGCGTATCGAGGTGTTCAACGGCAGCGGGTTCGGGGAGGCGGAGAAATTCGTGAGCGGTGAGCCACGGGCCGCGGCCGCCGGCGATCTGTACCTGCTTGCGGTGGGCGTCAACCAGTTCAGCGGGCTCGGCGCGGATCTCGCGCTCAATTTCAGCGCGCGCGACGCGCAGGAATTCGCGCGGGTCATGGCGGCCGCGGGAAAGGGTCAGTTCCAGCGCGTGCACGCGCAGACGTTGAGCGACGGTGGTGAGCCACCGACGCGCGCCGGCATTCTGCGGGCGTTGAACGCGCTCAAAGTGGCGAAAGGAGTCGACACCGTCGTCGTGTTTCTCGCCTCGCATGGCATCAGCGACGCGGCGGGCAACTACTACTTCGTGCCACGCGACGCGCAACGCGCTGACGTCGATGCGCTGCTGGACGGCCGCACGCTGCCAGCCATTTCGTCCCTGGTCAGTTGGCAGGATGTGTCGGAAGCCTTGCGCAATACCGCCGGACGGCGCCTGCTGGTCGTCGACACCTGCCAGGCGCGCCAGATCTCGGGTCACTTCGCGGACAGCCCGCTGCTCAAGCGCTCCGCGTCGTCACGCATGGCTTTCATCCTCGCGTCGAAAGGTGATGAGGAGTCGCAGGAGTACGAAACCGGTCGCCATGGCCTGTTCACGTACGGATTGCTCGAAGGCCTTACGCCGGGCATCACGGTGGCCGAATGGTTCGCGCGCGCGGCGAGCACGGTCGATCGACTGCGCGACCGGCGGATCGGTCCACAAACACCGCAGCTCATCGCACCCGAATCGCTCGCCAACCTGCAGCTGATCAAGAGCGCGGATGAAGTGCGTGGGCGATGATGTGGACGACCAGTCAACCTGGCCGGATTCCCGGTCATTCCTCGCGCGCCAACACCAGGGGAGACTGCGATCATCGATCCTGATGACCTGGAGAAACGCGATGCCGCTGATTACCGTAAGGACACTCGAAGGCCTGCTCACGGCCGAGCAGAAGAAGTTGATGATCGAGCGCGTGACGGATGCGGCGTTGTCCGTTGAAGGCGAGGCCTATCGACCCGTCTGTTGGGTGATCGTCGAAGAAGTGCCGAGCGGCGCGTGGGGCATGTCGGGACAGACACTGACGACGGCTGATGCCAGGCGAATGGCCGGGAGCTGACTCCGGCAGCCGAGAAAACGTTTACCCGGCGTGGCTAGCCGGCTCGGGATCAGGCGCGGATGTCGAGCAGGCTCTGCACCATTTCGTCCGACGCCTTGACGATCTTGGCCGCCGCCTGCGTGTACAAGACCTGCTGACGCGAATCGACCAACGCGCCGACCGTCTCGCGCGCATCGACACCGGAGGATCTTGCCACCACGTTGGCGTCCTTCTCGACCGCGCGCAGCGACTTGTTGATGGCGCCCGTTGCGCTTTGCAGCGCGCTGGGGATTGCACCAATGGCCGACAGATCGTTCATGAGCCGAGCATAGCGCCGGATCGCGCCGCATTTCCGTGACCGCGTTCCGCCCGGCGACCTGCGCTCTGAACATAAGGCCCGCGCGCGGCCGGGCTTCCCCTCAAGGGCTCCTGCGACCCGGGTTGTTAGGGTGCGTAGTCCAGTCCGCCTTCTCGTGCGTGATCGCCCGGCCGGTGCGCGGGTCGACCCCCGTGGTCATCGGCCGCATCGTGATGCAACTTTCCACCGGGCAGACACTGACGCACAGATTGCAGCCGACGCACTCGGCATCGATCACCTCGAAGTGCCGTTTGCCATTGACCGACGCCGTGATCGCCTGGTGCGACGTGTCTTCGCAGACGATGTGACAGCGACCGCACTGGATGCACAGATCCTGGTCGATGAACGCCTTGTCCACGTGATTGAGGTTCAGATACTGCCAGTCGGTGACGCTGGGTACGGCTTTGCCGACCAGCTCGCTCACCGTCGCAAACCCCTTCTTGTCCAGGTAATTGCCGAGCCCGTCCACGAGGTCGTCGATGATCTTGAATCCGTAGACCATCGCCGCCGTGCACACCTGCACGTTGGATGCGCCGAGGGCCAGGAAATCGACCGCGTCGCGCCAGTCGGTGATGCCGCCGATGCCGGAAATGGGCAGGCCGCGGGTGTCACGCGAACGGGCGATCTCCGCGACCATGTGCAGCGCGATCGGCTTGACGGCCGGGCCGCAATAGCCGCCGTGTGAACCCATGCCATCGGTCGATGGGTAGATAGTCAACGTCTCGTAGTCGACGCGCATGATTGAATTGAGCGTGTTGATCAGCGAAACGGCGTCGGCGCCACCGGCTTTCGCGGCCCTGGCGGCGGGCAGGATGTTGGTGATGTTGGGCGTGAGTTTCACGATCACCGGCACACGCGCGAATTGCTTGCACCACGCGGCGGCCTGCTGGATGTACTCCGGCACCTGCCCGACGGCCGACCCCATGCCCCGTTCGCTCATTCCATGCGGGCAGCCGAAATTGAGCTCCAGGCCATCCGCACCGGTGTCTTCGATCATCGGCACGTACTTGGCCCAGCTCGCTTCGTTCATCGGCAGCATCACGGAAACGATGAGCGCACGGTCGGGCCAATCGCGCTTGATCTGGCGGATCTCCGCGAGGTTCGTTGCCAGCGGGCGATCCGTGATGAGTTCGATGTTGTTGAATCCGAGCACGCGGCGGTCATTGCCGTGAATGGCGCCGTAACGCGGGCCGTTCACGTTGACGATTGGCGGATCTTCGCCGAGCGTTTTCCAGACGACGCCACCCCAACCGGCTTCGAACGCACGGTTGACGTTGTAGGCCTTGTCGGTGGGCGGCGCCGAGGCGAGCCAGAAAGGATTTGGCGAAGTGATGCCGAGAAATGTCGACTTCAGGTCGGCCATGTCACGCACCTCCCTTCAGACTTTTGTGGTCCAGGAATTGGTTGATGGAAATCGCGGCGACCTTGCCATCCTGCACCGCGGACACGGTCAGATCGCTGCCGCCATGAACACAGTCTCCGCCGGCCCACACGCCGGCCAGCGACGTTTTCCTCTGCTCATCGATCGCGATCCGGCCCTGGCGCAGTTCCAGAATCTCGGCCGTGTCGGCGAGCCGTTCCCACGACACGTTCTGGCCGATCGCCGTAAAGACCACGTCCGCGTCGAGTGTGTATGTCTGGCCGGTGCCTTCCAACTTTCCGTCCGTTCCCATGCGCGTGGTCTCGAATTCGACCGCGCGAACGTGCGCGGCGGATTCGAGCAGCCTGCGCGGCATCGACCAATGCCGCACGGTCACGCCACGCGTCTGCGCGAATTCCTGCTCGTAGCGGCTCGCGTTCATGTGTTCCTGTCCGCGCCTGTAGACCATGGTCACTTCTTCTGCGCCGAGCGCTTTGCTCTGCACCGCGATATCGATGGCGGTCATGCCGCCGCCAATCACGACGACGCGGCGGCCGACCGGCAGCACCGCTTTCTCATCCGCCTGCCGCAAGGTCTCGATGTAGTTGACCGCGCTGACCACGCCCTCTAACTTCTCGCCGTCGAGCCCGAGCCCGTTGACCCCGGAGAGGCCGAAGCCGAGAAATACCGCGTCGTATTTCGCGCGCAGATCTTTGAGCGACACATCCTTCCCGAGCGACCTGCCGGTGCGCACTTCGATGCCGCCGATCGCGAGGATGAAATCCACCTCGCGCGCGGCGAAATCTCCGGGCGTCTTGTACGCCGCGATTCCGTATTCGTTGAGGCCGCCCAGTTTGTCCTTCGGTTCGAACACGACGACGTCGTGTCCCAGCAGCGCGAGGCGGTGCGCGCAAGAGAGGCCGGCGGGACCGCCACCAACCACTGCGACCTTGCGACCGGTGGATGGCGCCCGGGTAAACAGGGCCGGCGCATCGTCGAGAGCCGAATCGGTCGCGTAACGCTGCAGCAGCCCGATCCGCACCGGCCGGTCCTCGTGAGTGTTGCGCACGCAGGCGTCTTCACACAGCACCTCGGTGGGACACACGCGCGCGCACATGCCGCCCATGATGTTTTCACTGAGGATCGTATGCGCGGAGCCCTTGAGATTGCCGCTGCGTATCTTCTGGATGAATCCCGGGATGTCGATGCCGGTGGGGCAGGCGGTGGTGCACGGCGCGTCGTAACAGAAGTAACAACGGTCGGCATCGATGATGGCTTCCGAAGGCGTCAGCGGCGGATGCATGTCCGCGAAATTCGCCGTGATCTGCTCTTCGGTGAGTCGTCCCGGCCGGACGTCGCTGGCAAGTTTCGCTGGCTTGTCGATGTTCACGTTACCGCCGGACGGGTGTCGGTGTGCTGAGCTCTATCTGCTTCCTGACCGCGTCGTAGTACGAGGCGAACGGCGGGCGTGAAACGTGGCGCCCCGCGCCGCGTTCGATGCGCAAGTCGCCTTGCGCGTACACCAGCTTGCCGCCGCTGATCGTATGAGAGGCGCAGCCCAACACCTTCATCCCCTCGAAGATATTGAAGTCAATCTTCTGATGGTGAGTCTTCGCGGAGATGGTTTTGCTCGCGGCCGGATCCCAGACGACGAGATCCGCGTCGGCGCCGACTGAAATGCTGCCCTTGCGCGGGTAGATGTTGAAGATCTGCGCGGCGTTGGTCGACGTGACGCGCACGAATTCGTTCATGGTCAGCCGGCCGGTGTTGACGCCGTGATGCCACAACACCTCGAGACGGTTTTCGATGCCCGCGGTGCCGTTCGGGATCTTGCGGAAATCGTCAATGCCCGCGGCTTTCTGGTCCGCGCAGAATGTGCAGTGATCCGTCGCGGTGGTTTGCAGGTTGCCGGACTGCAGCCCGCGCCACAACGCCACCTGGTGCTCGGGCGCACGGAACGGCGGGCTCATCACGTGCGCCGCGGCGCGCGTGAAATCCGGATCGCGATACACGGAATCGTCCAGCAGCAGGTGGCCCGCGAGCACTTCGCCGAAGACCCGCTGGCCTTCGTTGCGCGCCCGGGTGATCGCCTCGAGGCCCTGGCGCGAGGAAACGTGCACCAGGTAGATAGGCACCTTCAGCACTTCGGCGATGCGGATGGCGCGATTGGCGGCTTCGCCTTCGACTTCCGGCGGGCGCGACAGCGGGTGGCCTTCGGGCCCGGTGATGCCGCGTTGGTAGATTTCTTCCTGCAGCTTGAAGACGAGGTCGCCGTTCTCGGCGTGCGCGGTGACGATGGCGCCGAGCGTCAATGCCGTCGAGAAACTGTTCACCAGCGTTTCGTCGTCGCACATGATGGCATTCTTGTACGCCATGAAGTGTTTGAAACTGTTGACGCCATGGTCGCGAACGAGCGTGCCCATGTCCTCGCGCACGGTTTCATCCCACCAGGTGATCGCGACGTGGAACGAATAATCCGCCACAGACTTGAGCGCCCACTCGCGCCACTGCTGATGCGCTTCCAGGATCCGCTGCTGCGGATTGGGAATGACGAAATCGATGATCATCGTCGTGCCGCCGGCCAGGCCCGCGGCGGTGCCGGTGTAGAAGTCGTCGCTCGACACCGTGCCCATGAAGGGCAGCTGCATGTGAGTATGCGGGTCGATGCCGCCCGGCATCACGTATTGGCCGGCAGCGTCGACGATCTCGCTGCGTGCCGCGGCATCTAACTTCTCGCCGATGGCGACGATCTTGCCGTCCGCGCACAACACGTCGGCGCGATAGGTCTGATCGGCCGTGACGATCGTTCCGCCTTTGATGAGTACCGTCATGGCGATCCTCAGGTATGGGGGGTCTTGCGACTCAAGAGGTAGTAGAGCATCCCACCGAGGAACGATCCGGTAAACCAGCCGTAGGTGTAGAACCAGCTCAACGCGCCGGTCGTGATCGCGACCAGAGTCAGACCCACGGGAATGATGAGCGCGACGAACCCGGGCGGGTTCCATGCGGGGTAGGACCCGCCATCGAGATAGAGCCCGGGCAGATCGTAGTGCTGCTTACGCACGACGAAGTAGTCCACGACCATGATGCCGGCGATCGGGCCCAGCAGGCTCGAATAACCCAGCAGCCAGTTCGAATACAGGCTGTCGACGCTGACATCGGAATGCAGCCAGCCCATCCGCTTGAGCAATTCCCAGCTCATCAACGCGATGCCGACGAAGCCGGTCAGCAGGACGCCTCTTTTCTGACTGATGAGACGCGGCGCCAGGTTCTGAAAATCGTTGGTCGGCGACACGATGTTCGCCGCCGTGTTGGTCGAGATGGTCGCGATGATGATGATCAGCATCGAAATCACGACCCAGAAAGGGCTGTCGATCTTTCCGATGAGCGTGATGGGATCGGAAACGGTTTCACCGACCAGTTGCGCGGAGGCGGCGGTCATCACCACGCCGAGGCCGGCGAACAGCACCATGGTCAGCGGCAAGCCGACGATCTGCCCGATGATCTGGCTCTTCTGCGATCTCGCGAAGCGGCTGAAATCCGGGATGTTGAGCGACAACGTCGCCCAGAAGCCCACCATCGCCGTGAGGCCGGCGAAGAAGTAACCCAGGAAGGATGAGTCCGCCGGTCGATTGCCGGCGCGCGCGAGTAGTTCGGTCGCCGAAGCCTGTGGCCAGGCCCACACCAGCAAGCCGGCACCGACCAGTACCAGCAGCGGCGCCGCGATGACTTCCAGCCACTTGATCGATTCGGAGCCGCGGATCACGACCCAAACGTTCGCGCTCCAGAAAATGAAAAAGCCGATGACTTCCCCGACGCCGCCGAGTTGCGCCCAGGTGTCCGACAACGCGGCCAGCATCAGGTGCACGGCGATGCCGCCAAACAGGGTCTGGATGCCGAACCACCCGCAGGCCACCAGCGCGCGGATCAGCGCCGGGACGTTGGAACCGATGATGCCGAACGCCGAACGCAACATCACCGGGAAGGGAATGCCGAACTTCGTGCCCGCGAAGGCGTTGAGAGTCAACGGAATCAGCACGATGAGGTTCGCGATGAACACCGCCCACAGCGCCTCGCCCACCGACAGCCCGAAGTACGTCGTCAACACTCCGCCCAGCGTGTAGGTAGGGACGCAGATCGCCATGCCGACCCACAACGCGGCGATGTGCCAGCTGTTCCAGGTGCGCTGCGAAATTTTCGTCGGGGCGATGTCCGCGTTGAAGCGCGGGCTCGTGGCGAGGTCCGTGCCCACTTCGAGTTCGTAGAACTCGCCGACCCGCACGGCGCGCGAAATGGAATCCGTCATCAGCCTTGCACCAGCGGGCCGTAGGCATCCGGCCGGCGATCGCGGAAGAACTGCCACGTATTGCGCACCTGGCGGATCATGTCGAGGTCGATCTCGTGCACCAGCAGTTCGTCCTTGTCGTAGCTCGCCTGCGCCTCGATCTTTCCTAGCGGATTGACGATGTAGCTAGAGCCGTAGAACTCACCCATCTTGTCTGACCACGGCGCTTCCTTGCCGACGCGGTTGATCGCGCCGATGAACACCCCATTCGCGGCCGCCGAGGCGGGCTGCTCAAGCTCCCACAGATATTTGCTCAAGCCCGCGACGGTCGCCGATGGATTGACGATGTACTCCGCACCATTCAGCGCGAGCGCGCGCCAGCCTTCGGGGAAGTGCCGGTCGTAACAAATGTAGACGCCGAGTTTGACGTACGCCGTCTGGAACACCGGGTAACCCAGGTCGCCAGGCTTGAAGAAGAATTTCTCGTAAAAGCCCGGATCGACTTGCGGAATGTGTGTCTTCCGGTACTTTCCGAGGTACTTCCCATCGGCGTCGATGACCGCGGCGGTGTTGTAGTAGACGCCGGTCATCGCTTCCTCGTAGACCGGCACGACCATGACCATGCGGTGCTTCTTCGCGTACTCCTGCATGAGGCGCGTCGTGTGTCCATCGGGAACCGCTTCCGCCGCCGCGTACCATTTCCGGTCCTGGCTCGGGCAGAAGTAGGGCTGCGTGAAGATTTCCTGGAAACACAGCACCTGCACGTCGCTGGCGGCTGCTTTTTCGATGAGGGGCACATGTGCCTCGATCATCTTGTCGCGTATCTGCGCGGGGCTCATGGACACGTCGCCCTTGAGGCCCATCTGGATCAATCCGCATTTGAGTTTGCTCATTCGTAGCTCCGGAGCTTCGGGAGATTCGCCGACGTGCGCCCGGACATCTTGCAACACTCGGGCCCCGGCGTGCACCTGTTGGCGCCTGGCGGCCGCCACGACTATGCGGCGAGCACAGTAGTTTGAATCCCGCGCCGGTGCGCGCACGCGCCGCGGCCGCGAAGGCCGGTGTGATCGGCAGTGCACCGGGACGTGGCGCGGGACGGCGCGGTCCGACACCCCGCATTGACGTTCCGCCGCATGACGGCCAGCATTGCCGCGCGGGGCGTCCCGCGCAGTCGGGGTGCCTTTGTCCAATTCGAATTCACTGGCGAGCGTGCTTTCGTGCCCGCGCTGCGGCCGCGGCCCGGTATCCCTCGAACGCGCGGGCTGGATGTGTGGCGCCTGCAGCAGTGGCTTTCCAGTCATCGGCGAGATTCCCTGGCTGTTCGCGGACCCACGCCAGGCGCTGGGCGAGTGGCGCGGACGCCTGACGTTGTTGACCCAGCACCTGGCCTCCGAAGCAGCGGCAATGCGCGCCGCCAGGGGCTCGATGCTCGCATCGACCCGCCGGCGGCTCGACCACACGGCCGCTGCCTACGAGGACCAGATCGCGCGGCTGCGCACCTTGTTGGCGCCGCTTGGACTCGAGCAGGCCGGAATCGCGGAAGCCACGCACCGCGGGCTCGGCACGCAGCTGCCCATCCAGCAGGGGCTGTCTAACTACTACGTCAACCTGCATCGCGACTGGGCGTGGGGCGACGAGGAAAATACCGCCTCTCTCGCGGAGATCGCCGCGCTGCTGGGCGGCAGCGTGAAGGGTCTCGGAACCACCCTGGTGCAGGGCGCCGGAGCGTGCCGGCTGGCGTACGACCTGCATGCGGCCGGCGACGCGCCGCTGACCGTGGCCACCGATTTCAATCCGCTGCTGTTGTTTGCCGCGCGTGAATTGTTCGCGGGACGCGGCGTCGAGTTGTACGAATTCCCGATCGCGCCGCGCCGGATCGAGGACCACGCCGTATTGCGGCGTCTCGTGGCGCCGGCGCCGGGGCGCGCCGGCCTCGAACTGGTCGCCGCCGATGCGCTGCAGCCGCCGTTCGCCGACGGCGCATTCGATACGGTCGTAACGCCCTGGTTCGTCGACATCATCGGCGAGCCGTTCGCCCGCGTCGCGGCGCGCATCAACCTGCTGTTGAAGCCGGGTGGCCGCTGGATCAACTTCGGCTCGCTGGCGTTCTCGCGTGCCGCGCATGCCGATCGCTTCGGTCTCGAGGAAGTACTCGAATCGATGGCGCCGGCCGGGTTCGCCGTACCCACGGTGCGCGAAAATACGCTGCCTTACATGCGATCCCCCGCTAGCCGGCACTCGCGCCTCGAGACCACCGCCAGCTGGGTGACTAACAAGATTGCGGCGCCGGCGGATCAGCCGCGCGCGCGAGTGGTGCCCGAATGGCTGCTGCAATCCGACAAACCAGTGCCGCGCACCGCGGCGTTTGAAATGCAGGCGATTTCGAGTCGTGTGCATGCGTTTCTGCTTGCACTCATCAATGGCGAACGCTCGATGCGGGACATGGCGCATGTGCTGGTCGAGCAGCGGCTGATGACCGCGCAGGAAGCCGAGGCGCAAGTGCGCCTGTTCCTCACACGCCTGCACGAAGAAACCGAATCCCGCGCGACCTTTTAAAGGGGACATTCCGAGTTAATTGAAAATCTGATGCGCGGACGCATCAGATTTTCAATTAACTCGGAATGTCCCCTTTACCGTCACGATCTGCCACGATTCGTCGGCAGAACGCCCGCCTGCTGCCCGGACGTCAACCCGATCCCGCGTTGAAATGAACCTCGAGAGCAAAAACGCTCTCGCAAGTTCTAACAACTGGAGACGGCAATGGGCACCTGGACAACGAAGTTTCGTAAACCCGCGATCATCGCGGGCGTGTTGGCGATCAATCTCGCGGTGAGTCCGGCGTTCGCGACACAGCCGGTCGAGAAGCAGAAGAGCGACAGCAAACGCGGCGGCGCCGGATTCGCCAGTGGCGCCATGATCGGTGCCGCGGCCGGAGGGCCGATCGGCATGGTCATCGGAGCCACGGTTGGCGGCCTCATGGGCGACCACAGCCACAAGAAGAGCGAGGCCCTGGCCGCGCGCCGGGCCGAGGCCGCGCTGCTAGCGAGCCAGGTCGAGGCCCTGAACGGCACACTCAACACCATCGAAGGAAAAGCGGGCCAGGTCGGTTCGACGGTTCAGTTCCGCACCGGTGAAACCAGCGTTCGCGACAACGACCGGGCACGTCTCGCAAAACTCGGCGCACTGGTCGCCGGTCTCGATGACGTCCGTGTGCACGTGTCCGGTTTTGCCGATTCCCGCGGCGACGATGCACTGAACCAATCGCTGTCCCAGGAGCGCGCGGACATGGTGGCGCGTGAACTCGAGAAGGCGGGTGTCCCCAAGGAACGAATGATCATCGAAGCCCTGGGCGAACGCTTCGCGAGCGTTGAAGCGGCGGCTGACGACCAGGCCTTCGAGCGCTGCGTCGAGATCCGCTTCGAGTCGACCAACGCTTCGCTCGCCAGCAACTGACCGGTGGAGTGCCTGGTGGTGCCGGGTGGGGATTGTGGGGAATACTCGATTCCCTGTTTCCTCACCCGGTAACCCCATGACGAACCAGATCATCGATTTCAGAACGAAGGTCCCGGGCGAGACCTCGACCCCCGCCGCCGACCGGTTGCTCGCGGGAAGTCCTCAACACGTCGTCAGCAACTATTTCAGCGATACGACCCAGCAGTTCCACAGTGGCATCTGGTCGAGTTCGGCCGGCAAGTGGCGCATCCAATATTCGGAATCCGAGTTCTGCTGCCTGACGCGCGGACGCGTGGCGCTCGAAAACCTGGCCGGTCAGCGCTGGGAATTCGGTCCCGGCGAAGGGTTCGTCGTCCCGGCCGGCTTCGAAGGAACGTGGCAGGTTCTCGACGAATGCACCAAGTTCTACGCCATCTTCGAGGCGCGCACTTAATAAGTGCAATGCATCACTCATTGACGGCATAATCCGCTCCGTCGGAACGGTTGTAACTTTTTTAGCTACACCTAACTCGTTGAAATCCATAGGAGGAGAGGGATAGTGAAGCTGGAATGGCACAACCCTTGCTTAAGAACATGGGCCCAATAGCCCTCGGAGGAGCAAATGAAATCGATTAAAACTCTGGCGCTCGTGACCGGCCTCCTGGCCTTAAGCGGTGTCTCCCAAGCTCAATTCAGTTCGACCTGGACTGCGGTGAGCGATTACGACTTTCGCGGCTTCAGCCAAAGCGCGAAGGATCCGGCCCTGCAAGCCAGTGCCGACTACGCGTTTGGCGAAAGCGGATTTGCGATCGGCGCATGGGCGTCGAACGTCGACTTCGGTCCCGGTACCGACTCAGACATCGAGCTCGATCTGTACGGTGGCTACACGGGTTCCATCAACGAAACTTTCTCCTGGAACGCGGGCGTTGTGCACTACGGGTACCCGAGTTCAACCGGAGGTGAGTACTTCGAGTACTACGCCGGCTTCAACGCCGGTAACTTCGGCCTGAAGCAGTGGTTTACCGACAGCTTGTTCGACGCGGGCGACAGCGCTCAATACACCGAAGCGAATTACACACAGCCGCTCGGCGACAAGATGTCCTTGGCCTTCCACGCGGGTTACGCCTGGGGCGACGCCTGGGACAACGCGGAGTTGATCGACTACGCCGTGCAGTTCAACTACACCGCCGGCAACTTCACGCTGTTCGGCAAGTTCACGGGCACGGATGCCAGTGGCGAACAGAAGATCACCTCCGATGCGAACAACAACGAAGCGCGCGTGCTCGTGGGCGTCATGACGACGTTCCCCTGGGGCGATTGATCAGTTAAGAAGAATCAGCTTCAGAGCTGACAGGAAAGGCCGGTCGCAAGACCGGCCTTTTCTTTTGGAAGAGGAATTGCGGCGTTGCAAAGGATTAAGATTCCCGTCGGGCCTGTCATTTCGACGGGCCTTCGTTCGTTCTAGAGCACCATGAAAGATCTCAGCACCGGTTCCGTCCCGAGCCACATCGTTTCCATGTCGACGCAGATGGCGATCGGCATCCTCGTGCAGACGCTGTATTTCTTCACCGATTTGTATTTCGTCTCGAAGATCGGGGATACGGCGATCGCCGGCGTCACTTCCGCGGGCAACATCTGGTTCGTGGTGCTTGCGCTCACCCAGGTGCTGAACATCGGCACCGTCGCGCTCGTTTCGCATGCCGTCGGCGCACAACAGCGCGACACGGCGAATACCGTGTTCAACCAGTCATTGCTGATGTCGCTGTATCTCGGGGCGTTTGTCATCGTCGGCGTCTACGTCGTGTCGGGCCCGTACATGCGCACGATCGGTGCCGACGCGGCGACCGTGCAGGCCGGCATCGACTATCTGTATTGGTTCGCGCCCGGTCTCGGCCTGCAGTTCGTGATGATCGCGATGTTTGCGACGCTGCGCGCCACGGGCATGATGAAACCCACTGTCATTCTTCAGATCATCAGTGTGCTCGTGAACATCGTGCTCGCGCCGGTGTTGATCGCGGGATGGGTTACTGGCCACCCGATGGGTCCGGCGGGCGCGGGCCTTGCGAGCACCATCGCGACGGTCGTCGGTGTGACCTTGAGCGCTTACTACTTCCACAATCACGAGAAATACGTGTCGGTGCATCGCGAGCAGCTGCGCGCGCAATTTGCGGTGTGGCGCCGGCTGGTGATCATCGGGTTGCCTGTAGGGCTCGAGTTTTTCCTGATGTCCATCGTGATGGCGGTGATCTACTGGGTGATCCGCGATTTCGGCGCCGCCGCCCAGGCGGGTTTCGGCGTGGGCCAGGGCGTCATGCGCATCATCATGCTGCCGGCGATGGCCGTGGCGTTCGCCGCTGCGCCGATTGCGGGGCAGAACTTCGGCGCGCGCAAACCCGAACGTGTGCGCGAGACGTTCAAGTGGACCGTCCTGTTCAGCGTCGTGATCATGTTGCTGCTGACGATCGTCTGTCAGTTCGAATCGCAATGGTTCATACATATCTTCACGAAGGAAGAAGCCGTCGTGCTGGTGGGCGTGCAGATGCTGATGATCAGTTCGTGGAACTTCGCCGCGAACGGAGTGATCTTCAGCTGCTCGTCGATGTTCCAGGCGCTGGGCAATACCTGGCCGACCATCGGTTCGAGCGCGATCCGGCTCATCGTGTTCATAGTACCGACACTCTGGCTA
Source organism: Pseudomonadota bacterium (assembly GCA_039931065.1). Lineage (GTDB taxonomy): Bacteria > Pseudomonadota > Gammaproteobacteria > Steroidobacterales > Steroidobacteraceae > CADEED01. The sequence goes on from JBDTSP010000007.1 coordinate 86,332, forward strand.
TCTACCCGGCCGGGCTTCGAGCTCGTTCAGGTGTGGTACGTGTCGGTGGTCAGCATGTTCCTGCAAGCGGTCGTGAGCTTTACGCTGCTGCGGCGGGAGTTCGGTCGGAAGCTTGGGCCCGCGAGCGCCGTGGCTTAGGATCAGGTGGCGTCTTTCAGCGCCTGCGCCAGGATTCCGAACAACTCTTCTATGTGTTTGGGTTCGATGATGAGCGCAGGGGAAAGCGCGATGATGTCGCCCGTCGTGCGTATCAGCAGCCCACGCTCGAAACACTTGAGATAAATGCCGAAAGCGCGCGTGCCGGGGCTGCCCGCGATCGGATCCAGTTCGATGCCGGCGACCAGGCCGTAGTTGCGGATGTCGATGACGTGCGGCAGGCCACGCAGCGCGTGTAATGTCTGCTCGAAGGCCACGCCGGTCTGTTTGGCGCGCGTCAGCAGCTTCTCGTTCTGGTAGATAGACAACGTCGCGAGGCCGGCGGCGCAGGCGGTCGGATGCGCGGAGTAGGTGTAGCCGTGGAACAGCTCGATGCCAGGCGGGCCCTGCATGAACGCGTCGTAGATCTTTTTCGATGCGAGCACCGCGCCCATCGGAATCGCCCCGTTGGTCAGACCCTTGGCACAGGTGATCATGTCCGGCGTGACGCCGAACTCCTGCGCGGCGAATGGCGAACCCGTCCGCCCAAATCCCGTGATCACTTCGTCGAAGATTAGCAGGATGCCGTGCTTGTCGCAGATCTGGCGCAGGCGCTGCAGGTATCCCTGCGGCGGCAGCACGACGCCCGTCGAGCCCGCGATCGGTTCCACGATCACGGCGGCAATCGTCGACGCATCATGCAGCGCGACCAGGCGCTCCAGATCGTCGGCCAGCTCGGCGCCATGCGCCGGCAGGCCGCGCGTGAACGCATTCCGCTTGATGTCGTGTGTATGGACCAGGTGATCGACGCCCGGAATCATCGCGGCCGGCCAGGTCTTGCGATTGGCGACCATGCCGCCGACGCTGATGCCGCCGAAACCCACGCCGTGATACCCGCGCTCGCGGCCTAACAAACGTACGCGCGCCGCGTCACCTTTGACCCGGTGATACGCCAGGGCGATCTTGAGCGCGGTGTCGACGGATTCCGAACCCGAATTCGTGAAGAACACGTGATCGAGCCCCGCAGGCGCGATCTTGACGATGGCATTGGCAAGATCGAACGCACCCGGATGCCCGACCTGAAACGCCGGCGCGTAATCCATCACCTCGAGCTGCCGCGCGACGGCCTGCGTGATTTCCTTGCGGCCATGGCCCGCATTGACGCACCACAGGCCCGCGACGCCATCGAGAATTTTCCGCCCGTCGGTCGTTTCGTAGTACATGCCGGAGGCTTTCGCCAGCAGGCGCGGATTGGCCTTGAACTGGCGGTTAGCCGTGAACGGCATCCAGTACGCATCGAGTTCGGAAGCTGTGGGTGCGGGGTTTGCGGCCATTTTGTCGACTCCGGAAGTTACGCGGGATCATAATCCTTAAAGTTATGAGCATCGACCTGTGAGCCTTCCCTTATGAGCATTGACGTCGGGGCACGTCTCAAACACGTGCGCGAAGTGCATGGCCTTTCGCAGCGCGAGTTGGCGCGTCGCGCGGGCGTCACCAATGGCCTTATTTCGCTGATCGAACAGAATCGCGTGAGCCCGTCGGTGGGCTCGCTGAAGAAGGTGCTCGACGGAGTGCCGCTGTCGATGACCGAGTTCTTCACGCTGGACGTGACCAGTGCCCAGCAGGTGTTTTATGGCGCCGAGGAGCTGGTCGAGATCGGCGGCGAGGGCGCATCCCTGCGGCTGGTGGCGGCGCAGCGTCCGGGGCGTCAATTGACCGTGCTGCACGAACGTTATGAACCCGGCGCCGCCACCGGCGAGGACATGCTCTCGCATCGCGGTGAAGAGGGTGGCGTGGTGGTGCGCGGCACGGTCGAATTGACCGTGGGTGGACAGACACGCGTGCTGGCGGCCGGCGATGCGTATTACTTTTCCAGCGCCACGCCGCACCGTTTTCGCAATGTGGGCCGCGAGGTCTGTGAGATCATCTCCGCCTCCACCCCGCCGACGTTCTGAGCGACACACCCATGTCCGCAGCTCCCAAAGTTTCCGCGTCCCAGTGGCATGAACGCGCTGCCGCGCTCAAGCCACGTTCGCAGGTGTTCATCGACGGCCGTTTTACCCCGGCGGCGAGCGGCGCAACGTTCGACAACATCAATCCGGCCACCGGCAAGTCGCTGGGCCAGGTGTCCGCCGGCGAGCAGATCGACATCGACCGGGCCGTGGCCAGCGCACGGGCCGCGTTCAAGCGCGGCAGCTGGGCCGACCAGCCGCCGAAGGCGCGCAAACGCGTGCTCGCCAAACTTGCCGATCTGATGCTCGCCAACAAGGAAGAGCTGGCGTTGTTAGAGACGCTCGACATGGGCAAGCCCATTTCCGACAGTCTCGCGGTGGACATTCCATCGGCCGCCAATTGCATCCGCTGGTATGCCGAAGCGGTCGACAAGATCTACGACGAAGTCGCGCCCACCGGCCCGAATGCGCTCGCAACGATCACGCGTGAGCCGATGGGCGTCGTCGGCGCGATCGTGCCGTGGAACTTTCCGTTGCTGATGGCGTCCTGGAAAATCGGTCCGGTGCTGGCCAGCGGCAATTCGCTGGTCCTGAAGCCTTCCGAGAAATCGCCGCTGACCGCGCTGCGCATCGCCGAGCTCGCGATCGAAGCGGGGTTGCCCGAGGGCGTGTTCAACGTGGTGCCGGGCTTCGGACACACGGCGGGCAAAGCACTGGCGTTGTCGATGGATGTCGATTGCATCGCGTTCACGGGCTCGACGGCCACCGGCAAGACGGTGATGCAATACGCCGCGCAGTCGAATCTCAAGAAGGTGGGTCTGGAGTGCGGCGGCAAGTCGCCCAACATCGTGATGGCGGATTGCCCGGACATCGACAAGGCTGCCACTGCCGCGGCGTATGCGATCTTCTTCAATCAGGGTGAGATGTGCTCTGCCGGTTCGCGTTTGCTGGTCGAGGCGTCGATCAAGGATGCGATGCTCGAGAAGATCGCGGCGGTGGGCCGCGCCATGTTGCCGGGCGACCCGCTGGATCCGGCCACCAGGCTCGGCGCGATTGTCGACGAGACGCAAATGAAGCGCGTGCTGTCATTCATAGACGCGGGGCGTGAAGACGGCGCGCAGGTGGCGCTCGGCGGCAAACGCGTGCGTGCCGACAGCGGCGGCTTCTTCGTCGAACCCACGGTGTTCGATGGCGTGAAACCCACCATGCGTATCGCGCGCGAGGAAATCTTCGGGCCCGTGCTGGCGACTATCTCCTTCAATTCCGTGGAAGAGGCGATCCAGATCGCCAACGACGTCGAATACGGTCTGGCCGCAGCCGTGTGGACGCGCGACATCAATGTCGCGCACCGCACCGCGCGCGCACTGCGCGCGGGCACGGTGTACGTGAACTGTTACGACGCCGACGACATCACGGTGCCGTTCGGCGGCTTCAAGCAGTCCGGCATCGGACGCGACAAATCGCTGCACGCGTTCGACAAATACACAGAGCTCAAGACGACGTGGATCGATCTGAGTTGAGTATTTCCCCCGACGCGCCGCTGGCCTTCGTCGACATCGAAACGACCGGCGGATCCGCGGGAGTTCATCGCATCATCGACGTCGCGGTCGTCGGCATGACCGGCGGCAAAGTGGATTTCGAATGGCAGAGCCTGGTCAATCCGGGCCTGCATGTGCCCGCCGGCATCACCGCATTGACCGGCATCGACAACGACATGCTGGTCGGCGCGCCGCGCTTCGAAGACATCGCGAAGGAATTGCGCGCGCGCCTCTGCGGCCGTGTGTTCGTCGCGCACAACGTGCGTTTCGACTACGGCTTCATCCGCCGCGAATTCGCCCGCATGGTGACGCAGTGGCGCAGCCCGTCGATGTGCACGGTGCGCCTGTCGCGCGCCCTGTATCCGCAGATGCCGCGCCACAATCTCGACGCGGTGATGGCACACCACGGCATCGTGATGGAAAACCGCCATCGCGCCATGCCCGATGCGCAGGTGTTGAGACTGTTCTGGACCAAACTACGCGCCGCGTGGAGCGCGGACGAATTGCAGGCCGCGATGGATCGCGCCAGCCTGCGCGCCACGTTGCCCGCCGCGCTATCGCCCGACCTGGCCGACGATTTGCCTGAAACCTCCGGGGTCTACCGCTTTTACGGCATGGGCGAGCAGGGCGAGTCACTCTTATATATAGGCAAGGCCAACAACCTGCGGGAACGCGTGCTGGACCACTTCCGGGCTGGCGCCACCGATGCCAAGTCATTGAAACTCGCGGCGCAGGTGCGGCGCGTGGACTGGACGCAGACCGCGGGTGAACTCGGCGCACTGCTGCTCGAGGCGCGCGAAATCCGCGAGACGCAGCCTGAATTCAACCGCCAGTCGCGCGGTGCTGGCGAGCGGCTCACCTGGTCGTTCGACGACGACGCGCCACAACTCGTTGCACTCGACGCACAGGTGTTGCGCTCGGGCAATGCGTTCGGTACCTACCGCAGCGAGCGCGATGCGCGGCGCGCGTTCGAAGGGCTGGCGCGCGAACACCAGTGGTGTTTCAAGTTGTTAGGGATGGAAAGCGGCGCCGGTTCCTGCGTGGGTTTCCAGATGGGTCGATGCAAGGGTGTTTGCGCAGGCAAAGAATCCGTCGCCTTGCACCTCGCGCGCGTGAAACTGGGCCTGATGCCGCTGCGGCTCAAGCAGTGGCCGTATGAAGGCCCGATGGTGCTGCGCGAAGGCGCGGGCGACCGCGCGCAGTATCACGTCATCGATGCCTGGCAACATCTGGCGACGTTCGACGGTGACGACGCGGCGGACCATCTCGACGATTTTGGCCGCAGTGCGCGCCGCGGCAGCGCGGGCGGTTTCGATATTGACGGTTACCGCATCCTCACGCGACACCTGGCGGACGCGCGGCTGATTCCGCTGCCGCGCGCGGACGACTCATGGACGTGAACGTCGCCACGCATCGCTTCGTGGCCTCCAGCCCGCGCGGCTTCGGCGATCTGCTCGCCGCGGAGCTGCGCACGTTCGGCGCCGCCGACGTGCGCGAACGCGCGTTGGGAGTGGAATTTTCCGCGCCGCTGTCGGTGGCCTATCGCACCTGCCTCGAATCACGCGTGGCGAGCCGCGTGTTCCTGGTGGTCGCGCAATTCAACGCGCCGACCGATGCCTCGTTCTACGACGCGGTGCGCGCCATCGACTGGCGCGCGCACATCGGCCCGACGCGCACCCTGGCCTGCGACTTCACCGGCAAACATCCCGAGATCACGCACACCCGTTTCGGCACGTTGCGCCTCAAAGACGGCATCTGCGACCAGTTGCGCGACACCACGGGCTCGCGGCCCGACATCGCGACGGATCGCCCCGGCGTGCGTGTGCATGCGCACGCGAATGGCCCGAACGTCACCGTATCGATCGACCTGTCGGGCGAAGGTTTGCATCGCCGCGGCTACCGGGCGCAGGCCGGAGAAGCACCGCTGCGCGAAAACCTCGCCGCGGGAATTCTGCTGCGCGCCGGTTGGCCCGAGAAATCGAAGACTGCCGCGGAGTTTCTCGACCCGATGTGCGGTTCGGGCACGCTGGTCATCGAAGCTGCGATGATTGCCGCGAATGTCGCTCCGAATGCGCGCCGGCAGTATTTCGGATTCATCAACTGGGCCGGGCATGACCGGGCCGCCTGGGAAACCGTCAAAGCCGAGGTGCTGGCGCGCGAAGTGAGGCCCACCTTGCGACTGCGTGGCGTCGACTCGGATACCGGTGTACTGGCGGCCGCGCGCGAAAACGCCGCGCGCGCCGGGCTGGGAGATTTCATCACCTTCGCGAGCGGCCAGCTGGCCGACGCGAAACCCGCGGGCGAGGGCGCCGGATTTCTCGCCACCAATCCGCCCTACGGTGTGCGCCTCGAAGATCGCGACACGGCGCGCGCCCTGATGAAGCAGTTAGGTGAAGTCTTGCGCGCGCACTTTGCCGGGTGGGATGCCGCGGTGCTGGCCGGTTCGCCCGATGCCGGTCTCGAGCTCGGGATCCGCGCCGAACGTGTGCACACGGTATTGAACGGCGCCATCGAATGCCGGCTGCTGCGTCTGCACGTCTCGGCGGCGAGCGAAAAGCAGATGCTGCACACCGGCCGCAATGCCCGCATCGATGAATCGCTGGCCGAGTCGGCCGGTTCGCAGATGTTCGGCAATCGGCTGGCCAAGAACATCAAGCAACTGAAGAGCTGGGCGCAGCGCGAGCAGGTCACCTGTTACCGGCTCTATGACGCCGACATGCCCGAGTATTCCTTCGCGATCGATCGTTACGCCGAGTCTGGCAGCGACCATGTCTGGTTGTACGTGCAGGAATACGCGGCGCCGAAAACCATCGAGCCCGAGGCCGTGCAACGGCGGCGCAACGAAGCGCTGGCCGCGTTGCCGGGCGCCACGGGAATTCCGCACGATCACATACACCTGCGCCAGCGGCGCCGAACGGTGCGCGGCGAGCAGTACGAGAAGTTAGGCAACGACGAGGACTACCACCTGGTCGAGGAGAACGGGCTCAAGTTCTGGGTCAACTTCTCCGACTACCTCGACACCGGGTTGTTTCTCGATCACCGCATCACGCGCCAGCGCCTGGGCGCGGCGGCGCAAGGCAAGCGTTTCCTGAACCTGTTCGCCTACACCGGCAGCGCCACCGTGTACGCAGCGTCAGGCAAAGCGCGCTCCACGACCACCATCGACATGTCAGCGACTTACCTCGATTGGGCTCAGCGCAATCTGGCAATCAACGGGTTTTCGGGCGAACACCATGAATTCATCCAAGGCGATTGCATCGCCTGGCTCGAACATGCGGTCGAAGAACGCTACGTCTTCGACCTCATTTTTCTCGATCCGCCCACGTTTTCCAACAGCAAACGCATGGACGACATCCTCGATGTGCAACGCGATCACGCATTGCTGATCGACCGCTGCATGGGCTTGCTGGCGCCCGGCGGCAAGCTGGTGTTCTCCAACAACGCGCAGAAGTTCAAGCTGGACGGGATGCTCGGCGAGCGCTACAAAGTGACGGATATTTCGCGCGCGACGCTGCCGAAGGATTTCGAACGCAATCCGCGCATCCATCAGTGTTACGAACTGGAGTCACGATCATGATCAAGAAGGGTTCGGCTACCTGGAAGGGCGGGTTGAAGGACGGCGTCGGCGCGGTTTCCACGGAGACTGGTGTCGTCAAGAACGCGCCGTATGGGTTCAAGGCGCGTTTCGAAGATGGCCCGGGCACGAATCCCGAAGAGCTGATCGCCGCCGCGCATGCCGCGTGTTTCACGATGGCGCTGTCGGGCAACCTCGGCAAGGAAGGTTTCACCGCCGATTCCATCGAGACCTCCGCCGCCGTGCGCCTCGAGAAAGTGGGTGATGGTTTCGCGATCACGCACAGCGACCTGATCTGCATCGCCAAAGTGCCCGGCATCGACGAGGCGAAGTTCGCGGAGATCGCCGAGATCACCAAATCCGGTTGCCCGGTGTCGAAGGTGCTGAACGCGAAGATCTCGCTGGTCGCCAAGCTCGGCTAACTACCGGCCACCTGTTTGGCGCGGTGCGCGCGCTCCGCTCCGCCGGGTCGACTAACAGGGCACGAACGCCGCGCGCCCGGAAAGAGGCGGCCGCTGACCCGGCCGGCGCGGCCCGGCGTGCCAATGACCGCTTTCGGCGCAAATACTCCCGGGGCACGGCCCCCGCATGCGGGGTGCCTCGGGTAAAGTACGCGCACATCCCGATTCAGGATTCTCCATGAGATACGCACTCTCCGCCGCGCTCGGCGTTGCCCTGGCATTCGCTGCATCGTTCGCCGGCGCGGCAATGCCCGAATCGCGGCGCCTGCATTCGATCGACGTGTTCCAGCTCGAATATGCCGATGACGTGCAGATTTCTCCGGACGGCACTCGCATCGTCTACGTGCGCGTGAGTCACGACATCATGACCGATCGCGCCCGCCGCAATCTCTGGATGGTGAGCGCCAACGGCACTAACAACCGGCCGCTGCTGTCGGGCATCCGCAGCTTCAGCTCGCCGCGCTGGTCACCCGATGGCACGCGGATCGCCTATGTGTCCGCCGCCGAGGGCAGCCCGCAGTTGTACGTGCGCTGGCTCGATTCGGGCCAGACCGCGCTGCTGACCAATCTCACCGAATCGCCCGACGCCATCACCTGGTCGCCGGACGGCAAGTTCATCGCCTTCACCCAGCTCGTATCGGCCACCAAGCCCCCGCTCGCGATACCGCCGCCGAAACCCGAAGGCGCCGCGTGGGCTCCGCCGGTCAAGGTGATCGACACGGTGACGTACCGCGCGGATGGCGCGGGATACCTTGCGTCCGGGTTCGACCACGTGTTCATCGTCTCGGCGGAGGGTGGCAGCGCGCGCCAGCTCACCGAGGGGGATTTCTTCGACGGCGGCCCGCTGTCCTTCACTCCCGATGGCAAACACATCGTCTTCTCTGCCAAACGCGGCGCCGATTGGGAACGCGATCCGCAGAACAGTGAGGTGTTCAGCGTCGATATCGCCACCCAGAAGCTAGCGGCGCTCACCCATCGTCAGGGTCCGGACAATTCGCCGATGGTCTCGCCCGACGGCCGGAAAATTGCCTACCTCGGCTTTGACGACAAATACCAGGGCTACCAGGTCACTCACCTGTACGTGATGGATCTCGACGGATCGAATACACGGGTGGTTGGCGGCGCGTTCGATCGCGACGTCGAAGCGCCGCTCTGGGCCGCCGACAGTCGCGGCATCTTTTTCTCGTACGACGAGCGCGGCGTGAAAAAGCTCGGCTTCACGACGCTCGACGGAAAGATGCGCACTCTGGCGGAAGGGCTGGGCGGCACCGATCTCGGACGCCCGTACACCTCGGGCGGGTACAGCGTGGCGCGCAACGGACGCGCGGCGTTCCCGCACAACACTCCGGGCCGGCCAGCGGACGTTGCCACCGCGGCGAGCGGGTCGCCCATGCGCGTGGTCACGGCTCTGAACGACGATTTTCTCGACAACAAGACGCTCGGCGCCGTGCGTGAGCTCAACTGGAAGTCATCGAAGGACCAGCGCGATATCGAGGGCTGGGTCATCACCCCGCCCGATTTCGACGCGGCGAAGAAATACCCGCTGATCCTGGAGATCCACGGCGGGCCGTTTGCCGCCTATGGACCTAACTACACCACGGAGCTGCAGCTGTACGCGGCCGCGGGTTATATCGTCCTGTACATGAACCCGCGCGGCAGCACGAGTTACGGCGCGGAGTTCGGCAACCTCATCCACCACGCCTATCCGGGCGACGACTACGACGACCTGATGTCGGGCGTAGACGCGTTGATCGCCGCGGGGCAGGTGGACGCAAACAACCTGTTCGTCACGGGCGGATCGGGTGGCGGCGTGTTGACTGCCTGGATCGTCGGCAAGACCGACCGCTTCCGCGCGGCCGTCGTGGCCAAGCCGGTGATCAACTGGTCGAGCTTTGTGCTCACCTCGGATGCGAGCAATTTTTTCTACAAGTACTGGTTCGGCGCCCAGCCCTGGGAGAAGCCCGAGGAATACTGGCGGCGTTCGCCCTTGTCGCTGGTGGGTAACGTGAAGACGCCGACCATGCTGATCACCGGCGAGGCGGACTACCGCACGCCGATCGAGGAATCGGAGCAGTACTACCAGGCGCTGAAGCTGCGCAAGATCGACACGTTGATGGTGCGCATTCCCGAAGCGTCGCACGGTGGGATGGTCGCGCGCCCATCGAATCTCATCGCGAAGGTGGATAACATCCTCGCCTGGTTCGAACGGTATCGGAAAAAGTAGGGAGCAGGGAAGCTCATGAAGTTCGCCATTCTCGGCGCAGGTGCACTCGGCACCATTCTCGGCGCACATCTTTCGCGCGCCGGCCATGAAGTCGTGATGATCGCGCGCGGCGAACGCGCGCGCACCCTGCAGCGCCAGGGACTGGTGCTCAACGGGTTGTCGGACATCAAGGCGCGGCCACAGGTCATCGACGATCCGAAAAAGCTGCTCGAAACGGGAACCTTGATCATTGCCACCAAGGCCATCGATTCCGCGCAAGCGCTCGACTCCCTCAAACACGTGCGGGTCGAAAACGCCTTCTCCGTGCAGAACGGCGTGCTCAAGAACGAGCTGCTCGCACGGGTGTTCGGTTTCTCGCGGGTGCTCGGCGCGATGGCGGATTTCAGTGGTGAGTTGCTCGCCAACGGCGAAGTGAAATTCACCCGCAATGTCTGCCTGCATCTGGGCGACGAAAAGGGCGGCGTGAGCCCGCGGGCCGAAGCGTTGGCCGCTGTCATCGAAGCGGCCGGCGTGCATTGCGTGGCCGCGTCCAATATCCGCACGCGCGAATGGTCGAAATACGCAGGCTGGATCGCGCAGTTTCCGTTGGCGGTTCTCACGCGGCAGATCACCTGGAAATTTCTCATGGACGAGCGCAGCGCGATGGTGATCGTCCGCATCGTTCGCGAGGCCGCGGCGCTTGCCGCCGCGCTGAATATCGAACTGCTCGATATGCCGCCGCTGCCGGTGCCCAGCATCGTGCACGCGAGCGAAGCCGAGGCGATCGAGATCGTACGCGGGATCGGGCAGAAGTTTCACGACACCTCGCCCGAGCACCGCATGTCGGCGCAGCAGGACGTATTACGCGGCAGCCGGCTCGAGTACGACGAGACCCTGGGCCACGCGCTGCGCCTCGCGCGCGAACACAATGTGCCGATGCCGACCCTCGACACCTGCTACCGAATCATCTCGGTCGCCCACCCGTGAAGGGGACTGCCCCCTTTTTCTGTCCGCAGAAAATGGGGGCTGTCCCCGTCCCCGCAGCTTTGCTTTTTCTGAAAATGGGGGCTGTCCCCGTCCCCGCAGCTTTGCTTTTTCTGGTCTTCATCTTCTCCATCTCCCCAATCTCCTCCGCCGCTGCCCCAAGCCTCCTCTTCTCCGACAACTTCGAATCCCACCCCGCCAACGAAATTCCCGGTCCACCCTGGAAAGAAGACACCTACCAATCCGGCGCGGTCGTCAAGATCGATTCCCATCACGCCTTCAGCGGCAAACAATCCCTCCACGTCTTCTCCCCGCGCGGCGCGAAATACCGCCGCGGTTACGTCGCGATCCACCTGCAGACGCCGGTTCCCGACGCCATGCCGGGCATGTTCGGCCGCGCCATGCTGTGGCTGGATGCGGCGCCAGTCTCATTGCCCGGCGCGCCGCCAGTGCACTGGACCTTGTTGCAGGGCGAAGGTCGTTCCGCGGACGACACCTACAACTCCATCTACCGGCTCGGCGTCGAGCAACGCGCCGGCCTGCAGTTGATGGCCAATTTCGAAACCACGCCGCCCGTCACCACCGACTGCAAACAACAATCCAAGCTCGTGCTGCCGACGCGCCGCTGGGCCTGCGTCGAATGGCACATGGAAGTGGCGTCCAATGAAATGCAGTTCTGGCTGGACGGTCGCAAGGTCACGCATGTGACCGGCCGCGCTGGCGCCGCCAACGCCTGCCGTGGAAACGATCTGCAGGGCGAATGGCGGGCGCCGCCACGCTTCAACAGTCTCTACCTGGGTCTCGAGCGGTACGCGGATTCCGTGAATGACCAGGATCTGTGGTGGGACGATGTGGTCCTGTCGAAACAGCGCGTAGGGTGTCCGATCAAATGAGGAGGGGTTCGATGAAACTGTTCACCGTTGCTATTGCGGCAGCCGTCACTACATTTTGTGCGCCGTCGTTCTCGGCAACCAAGCCGAAGCCTGTTCCGGCAGCGGCGGCGCCCGAGGTGCCGCTCGTCATCGAGCCCGCCGCGATCGACGCGGCGCTCCAGGGTATCGTCGACAGCAAGGCGCTCCTCGGAGTTTCGGGCCTCGTGTTCCAGAACGACAAGGAAGTCTATTTCGGCGCCTTCGGTCTTTCGGATCGCGAAAACAACCAGCCGATGACCCGCGACACCATCGTGCAGATCTTTTCCATGACGAAGGCGATCACCGGTGTGGCGCTGATGCAGTTGTACGAGCGCGGCAAGTTCGAGCTCGACGCACCGCTCGAGGTGTACGCGCCGGAGTTCGCCAATCTCAAGGTTTATGCCGGTCTGGACGACGCCGGGCAGCCGAAATACGAGGCGCCGAAACGCAAGCCAACCGTGCGTGACGTGTTGCGTCACACCGCCGGTTTCACGTCGGGCAGCGGCGACACCACCGCCGTCGGTGCTATCTACCGCCAGATCGATCCGCGCGCCATCACCAACACGCTGCCGGAATTCGCGCAGAAGCTCGCACAGGTACCGTTGGCCTACCAGCCGGGCACACGCTGGCTGTATTCGGATTCGGTCGACGTGCAGGCCTACCTGGTGGAGAAGTTGTCGGGTGTACCGTTCGATGAGTTCGTCAAGCTGCACATCTTCAAGCCGCTGGGGATGACCACGATTCGTTACACCATCCTCCCGACGGATCCCGACCGGCCGAACCTCGCGGCTATCTACACGCGCAATGATGACGGCAGCTTCACGCGCCAGGGTGAAGAGGAAGCGTACAAATTCAACAGCGCCGCCTGGCCGCTCAAGCCCGGCAGTTACGGCTTCGTCTCGAACATCGACGACTACATGAAGTTCGCCCGCATGCTCGTAAATGGCGGGAAACTCGGACGGGCCCGTGTCCTCAAAGCCGAGACCGTGAAATTGATGGCGACCGATGCGATGCCGGCGGAGGTCACCGACAAGTCCTGGTTGCCGTCGAAGGGTATGGTCGGGTTCGGTATCGACTTCGCCGTGCGCACCGCGCCGCCGAAAGATGCGGCCGAGTCGTCCGGCGCCGTGGGTGAATTCTTCTGGGACGGCGCGGCGAGCACGTTGTTCTGGGCCGATCCGAAGAACCACGTTGCCGCGGTGTTGTTCACCCAGATGCGTCCGTTCGACAAGATCCACCTGCACAAGGCGTTCCGTGATGCGGTGTACAAGAACGACCCGGTAGCACACGCTCACTGAACATGGAAACACTCGGCTTCGGTTTCATCGGCGCGGGCGCCATCGCGAATTTTCATGCGCAGGCCGTTGCCGCCTCGACGGGCGGCCGCCTGGTCGGAGTGGTTAGCCGGCGGCGCGTCACCGCGGAGGCATTCGCGCAGCTCCATGAAATCGGCTTCGCGGGCGACAACGTCAACGAGTTGCTGAAGCAGCCGGGGCTTGATGCCGTCTGCATAACCACGCCGTCGGCGCTGCATCTCGAGCCGGCGTTGCAGGCGATTCGCGCCGGCAAACACCTGATGATCGAGAAGCCCCTCGACGCCACGGTGGCAGGCACCGATCAAATCCTGCGCGAGGCGGAAAACGCCGGTGTTCGCGTGGGCTCGATCTTCCAGGCGCGATTCGGTGATGCCGCGCGAGCCTTGAAGGCGGCCGTGGACGCGGGTCGTTTCGGCCGCATGGTGCTGGCGAGTTGTTACGTGAAGTGGAACCGGACCGCCGAGTATTACAACGGCTGGAAGGGCAAGTTGTCCGAGGATGGCGGCGGCGCGTTGATCAATCAGGCGATTCATGGCGTCGACTTGCTCCAGTGGTTCGCCGGCATGCCCGTGGAAGTGTTCGCGTGGACGACTCAACGCGTCCACAAGATCGAGTCCGAAGATACCTGTGTTGCCGCATTGAAGTTCGGTAGCGGTGCTTTCGGCACCCTCGAAGCCAGTACCGCATTGTGGCCGGGCTTTTCGCGCCGTATCGAAATCTGCGGTGAAAACGGTTCGGCGGTGATGGAAGACGACGACATCGCGAGCTGGGAATTCAGAGTCCCCCAGCCGGGCGATGAAAAGCTGCGCGCCACGCGTGAAAGCGGCTCGATGGGTTCCGGGGCCGCCGCGCCCATGGCCATCAAGAATGAAGGCCACGTTCGCCAGATCCAGGATTTCATCGATGGCATCCGCGAGCAGCGGCCGTTTTTCATCGAAGGCAAGGAAGCGCGCAAGGCCGTCGCGCTGGTCAGAGCGGTCTACGACTCCGCCGCGACCGGCAAACCCGTGAAGCTGTAGAGGGAACATTCCGACTTCTTGTCAGAAAAAAGACACAAGGTTGTTAGCTAGCGAGCACCATCGCCGTGGCGACACCTTTAATGGACAGGCTTGTGTCTTTTTTCTGACAAGAAGTCGGAATGTCCCCTTTACCTGCAGATGTTAGTTAGCTTCTCGCGCGGTTTGTCGGAGATCTCCGGCCAGGGAATCTTCTTCGCTTCCATGCCGAGTTCGGTCAACGTGCCGCCACGGGGGGAAGCGACGTCCGGGTCGTAGTCATACGCCGGATCGCTCTGCGCTTCCTCGAGCGTGACGATCTCGTAACCTTCCTCCTCGAGTAGTTTGAACAGCCCGGGCAGGATGTGTGAGCTGAACGACCCCAGGTGCAGCAGCATCACGTGGTTGATGTCGCGGCCAAACACCTGCCGCGACAACTCGCGCTCCACGCGCATGTATTCTTTTGCCGTCGCGAGATAACTTTCGTGCAGCCACGCGATGGATTTCTCATCCTTCTTCATCACGCAGGCCGCATGCGCCGAGTTCCACAGGTAGTCTTCCCAATCGAGCGTGGTCTGGGCAATGCGATAACCGTTGCTGGCGAGAAACGCGCGCACGGCCCGGCGTTTTTCGAGCGTGTCGCCTTCGTGCAGGTACGGGTAACGCAACCAGCGCCAATCGTGCTGGCCGCCTTCGGGCATCAGGAGCTCGAGCACCGGTTCGTTCAGCAGCACTTCGCGCTCAAAGTCTTCCGTGCTGTTCTTGGTGAGATTGAGGTGAGAATACGTGTGGTTGCCCAGCGGATTTCCCGCCTGCACCCACATCTGCAACACCCGCGCACCATCCGGGTTGCGTTCGAGACCGCGTGCGTTGATGAAACCGTATGAGGGCGGAATCCGGTGTTTCTTCAGAACCGCCAGCGTGTCGCGCGCGTAGTCCGATCTTTTGAAACCCGCGGCGAGCATGCCGTTGAGGGGCAGGTCGTCGAAGGTCAGCGCCACCTTCAGTTTCGCTGGCTTTTCGGCGGCGCCAGCGGCGGCCACAAAGAGAAGGGCGGCCAAAAAGGCCGCCCGGGTAATTCCGTTTCTCACGCGGCTCATTTCAGCAGGCTGCGCAGCATCCAGGCCGTCTTCTCGTGAATCTGCAGGCGTTGCGTGAGCAGATCGCAGCTCGACTCGTCGCCCGCCTTTTCGGCGCCGGGGAAAGCCGCGCGCGCGGTGCGCGTCACCGCTTCGTGTCCGGCCACCAGCAACCGCACCATGTCGAGCGCGTCGGGCACGCCTTCGGTCTCCTCGATCGAGGTGAGCTTCGAAAATTCCTTGTAGGTCGCCGGCGCCGGATATCCGAGCGCGCGGATACGTTCGGCGATCAGGTCGAGTGCGTTCCACAGCTCGGTGTACTGATCCATGAACATGAGGTGCAGTGTGTTGAACATCGGACCTTCCACGTTCCAGTGGAAGTTGTGCGTCTTGAGATACAGCGTGTAGGTGTCGGCGAGCACGCGCGACAGACTCTGCACGATCTTTTCGCGATCCTTCCCCTTGATGCCGATGTCGATGAGCGGGGCGGCCTGGTGCGGTACCACGCCGACGGTGTTCTTCTTGGCCATGTCGTTACTCCTGACGCGTTTGCGGCGAGTCTAGCCAGCGCGGTTGCACCCGGCCATTCGAAATTCACTATCGCATCGATAGATGAGCGCGTAGCACATCGCCGCCGAAGTCGCGCTCGAGATCGCGATACACGGTGTGGATGTGGTTGGCGTCGTTCTGCGTGTTGTCGTACTCGATCAACAATGTCGGGCCATGCACACGGTAATAGTGTTTCTCGCCGCTCTCGACGCTGCCCGCCCACCCAAAGCGCACCAGGTCGAAACCGGCACGGTCCAGGCGCGCCAGCGCGTCCTTGGCGGCCGCGGGATTCACGCGTCCGACATAGAGCTCGATCAAGGTACGCAGACGCGCCTTTTCCTCTGGCGCCATCGCGCCTGCGGCGAGGCCCTCGAGTTCCAGTGGCCGTACTTTCGGGTCGTTGCCGGAAACGATCTCGGAGAACGCGCTGTCACGAATCGTCGCGGCTTTGCGCTGCTCGGCCGACAGGCTCGTCATCAGCTCGCGGCCGAGGTCTTCTTCCTGCGCCAACAAGCGGAAGCCGGTCTGCGGACCTGATTTCACCTGCGCCGGATTCGCGCCGACGAATACCGGAGCGACGATCGGCGCCTGGCCCGGCAACTGCGTGACGTTGATGGACAGGTGATGCCCCTCGAAACGCCAGGCCCAGGGCGACGCGCCGGAGGGCTGGCCGAACACCGCCGCGTAGTAATGACCCGGATCGCGGCGGGCGACATCGGCGACCCCCGCTTCGGTTTCGACGCGCCGCAGGATGTTCTCGTGTTTCATCACGCCGCGCGCCTCGAGCAACCCTTCCGGGCCGAGCGCGATCGCGAGCAGCGGGCCTAACAATTCGCTCTGCTGGTCGTCGAGGCTGAGCAGCGGGACGCCGCCGCGCGTCATCGGCACGAAGTTCCAGTTGGTGCGCTCGGGTGAGTCGAGCGGGTAGCTGGCCTGCTTTCGCAGCTCGGCCGGCAGCGATTTCAGGAAGGCGTTGGCCGCCTGTTCGGCGGCGCCGTTCTTGCCCGTGCGCTCGGCGCCGGCGTTCGGCGAGACGAGCAGGGCGCCCACGATCCCTGCGCCCAGTGACAGAACAATTCCCGCGATCCTTGCGGTTCGAGTAGCTGAAAGCATCGACGCCCCCCGGTTGAGAAGGCGACATGCTAGGCGGTCACGGACCGCCCGACAATCAGGCGTCGGCGGGCTTGTTGCTCAGCAGTTTTTCTGCTTCGGCGCGGTTCTTCTTGAAGGCCTCTTCCAGCCCCGCTTCGCGCAGGAAGCTGGCGTCGATCCGTGCCGAACTGTCGATATTGGCGCCGGGGGGGCGCGACTGCGTGTCCGCCTCGGTCAACTCCTCGACCAGGCCACTGGCGATGTGCACGGCGGCCACCAGCGGGCGCGATTCCGGCGCAACCTCGTTCGGACGGTGGTGGAACGCGACCGCCTCGACGATGGGGAACGGAATGCCCCACAGGCCGAGTAGATAGGCTCCGACCTCGGCGTGGGTGACACCGAAGATCTCGCGCTCGGCCGCGGCGCTGTCGCCGTTGAGCTCTTTCTTGCGCTCCAGTGCGCGCACGTAGTCGGGCGGGGCGGCATGCAGCAGCACCAGCGCGCCGATGTCGTGCAACAGGCCGGCCGTGAAGGCGGCATCTGCCAACGCCGGATTGGAGACGATCTTCTTGGCGAGAATGGCTGTCAGCATCGAATGTTGCTGCAGGCGATCCGGCGAGAAACCCTTGACCTCGCTGATGGCCTTGTCGGAGAACGACGTGGACCCCAGCACCAGCGACTTGATGATCTCGACGCCCAGGTAGGTGACCGCCGTCCGGATGCTGACGATTTTCTGTCCTAAGCCGAAGTACGCAGAATTCACCAGCTGCAGCACCTTCGCGCAGACCGCGGCGTCCATCTCGATGACCTTGGCGAACATCGAGCTGTCCGATTTCGGATCCGCCGCGAGCCGTGCCAGTTCGGTGTAGGTGGACGGTACGGCGGGAATACGCTCGAGTTTGCCGACCAGCGCCGTCAAGGCCGGATTCTGCATCAGCTTGTGCAGCGCGTGGGTCTGCTCGATCACCGCGCGCAGCGTTTCGCCGTCGCAGGGCTTGTGCAGGAACTGATGCGTGACGGGCAGCGCGCGCATGATGGATTCACGCTCCGCCTGCCCGGACAACACGATACGTGCCGCGGCGGGGAAATCCCGCTGGATGTGCCGCAATAGTTCGGCGCCATCCATGCCGGGCATACGCATGTCGGTGATGACGACGTCCGCGGGCGTTTTCTTCATCGCCTCGAGGGCCTGCTGGCCACCGAGCGCGAAGGTCATATCCCAGCGCTTGCGTTCCTTGCGCAGCGAATTTCTCAGGCCATCGAGAATGGCCTGTTCATCATCGACGAATAACACGTGTAGCGAAGTCATGCGGCAGCCTGCTTGTTGGTTGACTCTTTGTTGGAAGAAATGGCCATGGAGGCCGCATCCGATACGGGTAGCCGGATGAAAAACGTCGTCCCTTTGCCCGTCTCGGTTTCGAAATGAAGAGATCCCTTGAGTTTTTCGACCACGAGGCCGCGCGATAACGCGAGACCCTGGCCCGTGCCCCGACCGACCTCCTTGGTCGTGACGAAGGGCTCGAAGATGCGCCCGCGCACCGCTTCGGGAATGCCGTCGCCGGTGTCGGTGATCGAAATTTCGACGAACTCGCTGATGGCGCGGGTGCGTACGGTGATGCGGCCCTTCTTGCTGGTGCCGTCGACGACTTCCTCGATCGCGTGCGCGGCATTGAGCAGCAGGTTGAGCACCACCTGGTTGATGTCGCCGGCGTGGCAGTGCACCGGCGGAATGTCGGCGAAATCGGTTTCGACTTCGGCGACCGTTTTGTATTCGTTACGCGCCATGTTCAAGGTCGTCTTGATGGCGCGGTTCAGATCGACATCGGCCATGTTGCGGGCATCGGGGTACGCGAAGTCGGTCATCGAACGCACGATAGAGCCGACCCGGCCGATACCTTCGAGCGCCCGATCGAGAGCGTCGGGGGCGTTCTTGAGGAAATAGTCGACGTCGGCCGCTTCGTCCGTGTCATGCGCCTTCCTGGCCGCGGCCACCACGTCCTGGCCCGACAACACGCCGGCCGCCAGTGCACGGTAGTCGGCCAACGAGTGCGGCACATCTTTCAGTGCGTGGCGTACGAAGCGCACGCTGTCGGAGATGAATTGCACCGAGGTGTTGATCTCGTGGGCGACGCCGGCGGCGATGCGGCCCACGGATTCGAGTTTCTGACCCTGCGCGAGTTCGCGCACCATGCGGCGCGCCTCGGTGACGTCGATCATCAGGCCGCGCAGGAATCGCATGTCATTGACCAATTCGCACGACACCGTCCAGCGCAGCTCGATCACTCGATTTTCCGCCGTGATCACCGAGCACAGGGTCTCGAAAGTCCCCGGCACACATTCGTCGAGCTCGCGGCGCGCGTTCGCCTCACGGTCGCGCGGCAGCAGCGTGTCGAGAAAGCCGCTCTGTTTCCAGTCCGCTTCGGCGATGCCCAGCATCTTCTGGGCTTGCGGTCCGACATACGTGAAGCGGCCATGCGCGAGGTCGAGTTCGAACGGAACCGCGCGCGTAGTCTCGGCGATCAGCCGATATTGCTCGCGACTGCGCTGCAGCTCGGCGGTACGTGCGTCCATTTGGGCCGCTGCCGCCTCGTTGGTGAGCTGCAGGTCTGCAACCACGTCCGCGAACTTGCGCACCATCTTCAGACTCTGGCGCACGAGCACCATGAGGATCGCAGCTTCGGCCACGATCCAGATGGCATGATCGAAGATGCGCCGCCAGGCTGAAGCGCCGATCGCGAAAGTGTCCGGCAACATGAGGATGCGGATCACCGGGTATGCAATACCCGCCAGCGCCGCGGTCAGCAGCACCTTGCGGTCGCGGTAGAAGGCGAGGAAGGCGAGTGAAACGAACATGTGGAACTGCGCTTCGGGGCGTCCCTCGAGCAGCCACATGAACAGGGTCGACCAGGCCATCTGGCAGACCGCGATGAAGTGGCGCGACCACCAGGCAAATGGTGCGGCGCGTGCAAACAGGATCGGCGGCACGCACAACATGCCACCCAGGATGAAAGTGAAGGCGACGCGGGAGTCCCCCGGCAAGGCGGTTTCCCAGGCAAGGGCCACGGCGGCAACCCACTGGATTGCGAACAGCATCCGGAACGTGCCATGGATGCCCGTTGTGAGCTGCGCCACGACATCGTGACGCACTTCACGGGCACGAGCCGCGCGCTGCGTTGAATCCACTTCGATCACGATGGTCCCTGCTGTTTCCTGGTGCCGACTCCGGTTGTCTCCCGGCTTTATCGGCCCATTACAGGGCACGCTTTAGGCTATTTCCTGGGCGGACCGGGAAAAAAGGCGTTCGTTTTCAAGACGTAGTCGGCATATTGCGGCCGACGTTTGCCGATGTCCTTTTCCAGCAGGGTGACGCCCGAAACGCGCAGCAGCATGAAGGTCATCAGCAAGGGCCCCGGGATGGCCCACCAGGCGCCGGCAGCCAGTGCGATGAGGTAGAAGCCCCACCAGATGCAGAACTCGCCGAAGTAGTTAGGGTGGCGGGTGAGGCGCCACAGGCCGCGGTCCATGACCTTGCCCTGGTTGGCCGGGTCGCGTTTGAAGCGGGCGAGCTGCCAGTCGCCGCCGGCTTCGAAAATCATGCCCGTGAGCCACAAAAGGATCCCGGCGTAGTCGAGCCAGCCCACGGGCGTGTTGCTGGCGAACGCACCCAGCAAGGGCAGCGAGATCACCCAGGCGAGCAGAGCCTGCAGCCAGAAAACCAGGTACAGGCTCTTGAACGCGAAGCCGGGCTGATTGCGCGCGCGGATTTCCTGATAGCGGTGATCCTCGCCTTTGCCGATATTTCGCGCCGTGATGTAGAACGACAGGCGTGCGGCCCAGATCACGACCAGCCACAGCTCGAACGCCAGCCGCGGCGAGCGCGGATCGGCACCCAGGCCGTAGATCACGCCAGCCGCGAAGAACATCAGGCTCCAGAGGGAATCGACGATCGCTACGTTGCGCAGCGGCAGCGACAGCAGCCAGGTCAGGCTCGCCGCGACCACCAGCACCGGCAAAGCCGAGATCCACAAGTGCCAGTCGAAGGCGGCGCTGATCAAAGCAGATCCAGGATGCGGAACCAGAGCATCGCGAGCACCAGCGCCGGACGGCGGAAATAGGTGCCGCCCGGGAAATCCATGTGGGGAATCCGGCTGTACATGTCGAACCGTTCCGCGGTGCCACCGATCACTTCGCCCACCAGTTTGCCGGCCATGCCGGAGATCACCATGCCATGCCCCGAGAGGCCCTGCACGAAATAGGCGTTGGGACCGAGGCGCCCGAAATTCGGCGCACGATTCAAGGTGATGTCGAGGAAGCCGCCCCAGGCGTATTCGATCCGGACGTCATCGAGTTGCGGAAAGACTGCCGCAATCCGTTTGCGCAGCACGCGCCCGGAATCGAACGGGTCGATGCCCGAGTAACTCACGCGCCCGCCGAACAGCATGCGGTGGTCCGATGAGATACGGAAGTAATCGAGAATCCAGTTCATGTCCGCGGCCGCGGCATTGTTGGTGATCAGCGCGCGCGCGCGCTCCGCCCCGAGCGGCTGCGTCGCGGCCATGTAGGTGCCGATGTCCATGAGCTTGCGCGCGAGCTGCGGCACCAGCCGGCCTAACAA
This sequence comes from Pseudomonadota bacterium, assembly GCA_039931065.1. GTDB lineage: Bacteria > Pseudomonadota > Gammaproteobacteria > Steroidobacterales > Steroidobacteraceae > CADEED01. The sequence goes on from JBDTSP010000007.1 coordinate 107,736, forward strand.
GGCGCCGCCCGCGATGACCAGCTGCCGCGCGCGGATGGTGCCGGTTGCGCTGTGCACCAGGTTGTCGGCGCTGGCGTTCTGCGCCACGTCGAGCCGCGTCACCCAGGAGTTCTCGAAGATCTTCACGCCGGCGTTGGCTGCGGCGCGGGCCAGACCCAGCGTGTATCGATACGGGTGGAGATGCCCGCCGTTGGAATCGTGCAACGCGCTGGTGTAACGCCCGCTCGCGATCAGCGTGCGCAGTTCCTCGCGTACGACGAAACGGACGCTGTGGTAGTCGTAGACGCTGCGCAGGTTGTCCACTTCTTCGCGCAGCGTGTCATCGTGACGGCGCTTCATGCCGAGGATCATGTGGCCGGGCACGTAGTCGCAGTCGATCGAGTGTGTCGCGATGAGATCGCGTTGCAGCTTCAGTCCCTCGATCGACACATCCCACATGCGGCGCGCATCCGCCGCGCCGACCGCTTTTTCGAGCGTGGACTGCTCGCAGGCGTACCCCATGATCAACTGGCCGCCGCTGCGGCCCGAGCCGCCGTAACCGATATGTTTCGCTTCGAGCAGCGCCACGCGCATGCCGCGCTCGGCCAGATGCAGCGCGGCCGAGATCCCCGATATGCCACCCCCCACCACGCACACATCGAACGTTTGCTCACCCATGAGCGCGGCGTGCGGCGCCGGCGCGGGCGTCAGCGCGTAGTAGAAGTTCTGTGCGTCCGCGCTCATGCAGGTCGGTGCCGGGTGGGTGAAGTGGGGGTTCGCCGGCTCACAACGGCCCAAGGTAACGCGCGATTTCGAGCGGCGTCACGTACGAGTTGAACTCTTCCATCTCCGCGCGTTTCACCGCCGAGAAGAGGTTGACGAATTTTTCGCCGAGCGCGGCGCGCGCGAATTTGCTGGCCGCGAATTTTTCGATCGCCTGCGGCCAGGTGATGGGCAGCGGGTCGCCGTCCTGCATATATGCGTTGCCGGTCAACACCGCGGGCGGTTCGAGCTTGTGTTCGAGGCCATGCAGCATCCCCGCCAGAATCCAGGCCATAACGAGATACGGATTCGCATCGGCGCCGGCGAGACGATGTTCGATGCGCAGGTTCTCGGCATCCGAGGCCGGCACGCGGATCGCCGAACCGCGATTGTTGATCGACCAGGTCGGATGCAGGGGGACGTACGCTTCACTGCGAAAGCGCCGGTAGGAGTTCGGTCCCGGTGCGCACAGCGCCATGCCTTCGATGAGTGTCGTGAGCGTACCTGCGATGACGTGGCGCAGCGGCGCGCTGTCGAGCGGATTCGCCGCCGCGAAAATGTTCTTGCCGTTCGTATCCAGCAGGCTCACGTGAATGTGCAGGCCGCTGCCGGCCATCTTTTCGTACGGCTTCGGCAGGAAGGTTGCTTCACAGCCGCGCGCGCGCGCGACGCTCTTCACCACGCGCTTGAAGCGCAGCGCTTCGTCGCAGACGCGCAACGCATCGGGCGCGTGCTGCAGGTTCACTTCATATTGACCGGGGCCATATTCGGCCAGCGCGGAAGTGGCCGGCACGTCCTGCAGGCGCGCGACACGATCGATCTCGGCCAGCAGGCCCGAGTACTGGTTCAGATCCGTCATCGAATTGATCTGCGTGCGGAATTCGCGCCGGCCCGTCAATGGTCCGCGCGGCGGCTGCGGTTGTCCGTGCGCATCGCGCTCGGAGTCGACGAGGTAGAACTCGTATTCGATCGCCACGACGGGAGTGAGGCCCATCCGCGTGAAGCGTTCGAGCACGCTGGCTAACAAGTGACGCGGATCGCCGAAGAACGGCGTGCCGTCGTGTTCGTGCATCGTGAGCTGCACCTGCGCGACGCCATCGTCGGCGGCCCAGGGCACGAGCACCAGCGTGCCTGGGATCGGCATGCACGGGCGATCCGCATCGCCGTCGGCGAATCCCAGGCCCGAGGCCTCGACCGTTCCCCCTTCTATATCGAGCGCGAACATCGAGCCGGGCAGGGGCATGCCGCGTTTGAAAACGCCCGCGATACCCGCGCGGTCGATGCGTTTGCCGCGTTCGATCGTGTTCAGGTCATTGACGAAAGCATCGACGAACCGGATCTCCGGGTGATCGGCCAGAAAGCGCTCGACGGTCGATTCGGTGGCGCGGGTCATGAGTCATCTCGTGTTTATTATTATAGACACCGTCTGGCGCCCAAGCGCCGCAGCATATGCCTGCCCACCAAGGGCAGGCAAACGCACCGCGAGGCCAAATTAGTGGCTGAAGCGGCCGCTTCAGGGCATGCATTGCCTCGCGCCTTAACCCCCTCGGCTGTGGTCTAATGACCGCCCTCGCCCTGGTCGCAGGGGCGAGTCCGTAAAAGATAATAGACAGCGCACGTACAGCCCGTCGGGGCCGATCCCCGTGTAAAGCGTCGTGTTTATGAAAAGCAGACCTGTCATTGGCATCCCGGCCGACAGACGCATGATCGGGCCGCATCCGTTTCATGCGGTCGGCGAGAAATACATCACCGCGGTCGTGCAGGCCGCGGACTGCCTCCCGCTGCTGATCCCGGTGCTGGAAACGCCGTTGGACGTCACCGAAATTCTGGCGCGCGTCGACGGTATTTTTTTTCCGGGCAGCCCCTCGAACGTTGCGCCCGCGCGTTACGCTGGCTCGGCGAGTGTGCCTGGCACGTTGCACGACTTGCATCGTGACGCGACGACACTGTCTCTGATCCCGCGCGCGGTGGCCAAAGGGATTCCGGTGTTCGGTGTGTGCCGCGGATTCCAGGAGATGAATGTGGCGATGGGCGGCACGCTTCATCAGCGCGTCGCGGAGGTGGCCGGGTTCAACGACCATCGCGAGAACAAAGAAGAGCCGCTCGACGTGCAGTACGCGCCGGCTCACGAGGTGATTCTCGAGCCGGGCTCGTGGTTGCGCGGACTGGCGGGCACGGACCGCGTGCAGGTGAATTCGCTGCACGCGCAGGGGGTCGACGTGCTCGCCCCGGATCTCGAGGTCGAGGCGCGTGCGCCCGACGGGCTGATCGAGGCGTTTCGTGTGAGGTCGGCGGCGACTTTCGCACTCGCGGTGCAATGGCACCCCGAGTGGCAGGTGATGAGCAATCCGTTTTCGAAGGCGCTGTTCGCCGAGTTCGGCCGGGCGGCGCTTCAGAAAAAATAACAGGCCTGGCTAGAATAGTTAGGTCGAGAAAATTCAGGACAGACCATGGCAAACGAAATCCGACAATTCCTGCGCGACCACGGCATCTCCGAAGTCGAGGCGATCATCCCCGACATGGCCGGCATCGCCCGCGGCAAGATCATGCCCGCCGAGAAGTTCGGCGAGGAAGAGGGTATGCGCCTGCCGGAAAGCATCTTCCTGCAGACGGTGACCGGCGATTACCCGCCCGATACCTCGAAGGCCATGAGCCCGGCGGAGATCGACATCATCCTCAAGGCCGACCCGCGCACCGTGCGGCGCGTGCCCTGGGCCGCCGAGCCCACCGCGCAGGTGATCCACGACTGTTTCTACGCGGACGGCCGCCGCGTCGGCATGGCGCCGCGGGGCGTGTTGCGCCACATCCTCGACATGTACGCGCAGCGCGGCTGGGAGCCGGTGGTCGCGCCCGAGCTCGAGTTCTACCTGGTCGAGCCCAACATCGACGCCGACTATCCACTCAAACCGCCGGTGGGCCGCTCTGGCCGCGCCGAACCCGGCCGCCAGAGCTACAGCATCGCCGCGGTCAATGAATTCGATCCGCTGTTCGACGACATGTACCAGTTCTGCGAAGACCAGGACATCGAGATCGACACGTTGATCCACGAAGACGGTGCGGCGCAGATGGAAATCAACCTGCTGCACGGCAACGCGCTCGATCTCGCCGACCAGGCGTTCCTCTTCAAACGCACCGCGCGCGAGGCGGCGCTGCGTCACAAGATGTACGCGACGTTCATGGCGAAGCCGCATGCCAAGGAACCCGGCAGCGCGATGCACATCCACCAGAGCATCGTCGACATCAAGACGCGCAAGAACATCTTCTCGAGCGCGGATGGCACGCCAACGCCACTGTTTTTCTCGCACATCGCGGGCATGCAGAAATACCTGCCGGCGGCGATGGCGCTGCTCGCGCCCAACGTGAATTCCTACCGCCGCATCTCGCGTTTCCAGCTCGCGCCGATCAACGTGCAGTGGGGTTACGACAATCGCACCGCGGGTCTGCGTGTGCCGGCATCGGACGCCGCCGCGCGCCGCGTGGAGAACCGCCTGGCGGGCGCCGATGCGAATCCATACATCGCGATCGCGACTTCGCTCGCCTGCGGTTATCTCGGCATGGTCGAGGGATTGCAGCCATCGGAGCCGATCTCGGGCTCCGCGCACGATCTGCCGTTCTCGTTGCCACGTTCGCTCGACGATGCGATCCGCGAGCTGCGTGAGTGCGAACCTCTGGTGCGCATCCTTGGCGACCCGTTTATCTCCGCGTACACGATCGTCAAGGAAGCCGAGTACGAAGTCTTCCTGCAGGTGATCAGCTCCTGGGAGCGCGAGCATCTGTTGTTGAACGTCTGATCTGAACCGGAGCTTCCGTGCCGCAACTCACCACGCGCGAATGGCAGAGCCTCGACTCGGCCCACTACCTGCATCCGTTCACGGACTACAAACAACTCGCCGCGAAGGGCGCGCGCATCATCACGCGCGCGGAAGGCGTGTACATCTACACGTCCGAGGGCGACAAGATCCTGGACGGCATGTCCGGGCTCTGGTGCGTCGCGCTCGGGTATGGGCGGAAGGAACTGTCGGAGGCCGCCTACAAACAGATGATGGAGCTGCCGTACTACAACAGCTTCTTCCAGAGCAGCACGACTCCCGCCATCGAGCTGGCGCGCCTGCTCAAGGAAGTGACCCCGCCGCAGTTCAATCATGTTTTCTATACGGGCTCGGGCAGCGAGGCGAACGACACGCTGCTGCGGCTGGTTCGGCGTTACTGGCAGTTGCTGGATCAACCTGAGCGAAATGTAATCATTTCAAGGTGGAATGGTTATCACGGCAGCACCGTGGCGGGTGCATCGCTCGGCGGCATGAAGCCGATGCACGACCAATTGGGCCCAAATGGTGCCGTTCCGGGAATCGTGCACATAAATCAGCCTTACTGGTTCGGCGAGGGCGGCAACTTGTCGCCTGCCGAATTCGGCCTCAAGTGCGCGCGCGAACTCGAAGCGAAAATCCTCGAAGTCGGCCCGCAAAAGGTCGCGGCGTTCATCGCCGAGCCGGTGCAGGGTGCCGGCGGCCTGGTGATACCGCCCGAGACCTATTGGCCCGAGATCCAGCGGATCGTCGACAAGTACGGAATCCTGTTCGCATCCGATGAAGTAATCTGCGGATTCGGGCGCACGGGGCAGTGGTTCGGCTGCGAACACTACGGGACGCGCCCCGACTTCATGACCATGGCCAAGGCCCTCTCCAGCGGCTATCTACCGATCGGCGCGCTCATGGTGGGCGACCGGGTGGCCGACGTCCTGATAGACCGAGGCGGCGAGTTTTTCCATGGATTCACCTATTCCGGGCACCCGGCGGCCTGCGCGGTCGCCATCGCCAATCTCGAGATTTTCCGCCGCGAACGTGTGGTGGAACGGGTGCGGGAGGAGGCCGCTCCCTATCTAGCAACCCGCTGGCGCGAGCTTGCGGCGCACCCACTGGTGGGTGAAGCGCGCTCCCTGGGCCTCCTGGCGGCCATCGAGCTGGTGCCTGACAAGAGCTCGCGGCAGTTTTTCGAGCCGCGGGGCGAAGTGGGCCTGCGGATGCGGGACAACTGCACGCGCAACGGTCTCGTGATGCGGGCGACGCGCGATACGCTGTTCGTCGCGCCGCCGCTGGTAATTTCGGTTACCGAAATCGACGAACTACTGTCCAAAGTAGTGCGGTCTCTGGATGAAACCGCTGTGTGGGCGCGCGCCGAGGGCTGGCTATAGACGCGGTCGCTGTTATATAACGTGTCCAAAGAAGCGGACGTGTGGGTCTCACGCCGCGACAACTCTAGGGGTCTTAGAAATGTCCACTCGCAGCCTTTCGGCTCTGGTTTCGGCGTCCTGTCTGTTTTTACTCATCGCCTGCGGCAAGAAAGAAGAGGCGCCGCCTCCCGCCGCCGCCGCTGCCACGCCAGCCGTGGACACCGACGAAGAAAAGGTCGTCAACGTCTACAACTGGTCGGACTACATCGAGCCTACGGTGCTCGAGGACTTCACCAAGGAAACCGGAGTCAAGGTCAATTACGAGGTCATGGACTCGAACGAGCTGCTCGAAACGAAGCTCGTTGCGGGCCGCACCGGTTACGACGTCGTGGTCCCGTCCGCCTCATTCCTCGCGCGTCAGATCAAGGCCGGCATCTACCAGAAGCTCGATCGCGCCAGGCTTCCCAATCTCAAGAACCTCGACGCCGAAATCACCAAGCGCATCGAAGTGTTCGATCCGGGCAACGAATATGCCGTGAACTACATGTGGGGCACGTCGGGCGTGGCCTACAACGAAGAGGCCATCAAGGCCGCCCTGCCGGATGCGCCGGTAGATAGCTTCGCGATGTTCTGGGATCCGAAGGTCATCTCGAAATTCGCCAAATGCGGCGTTTCGATCCTCGACGCGCCGTCCGAAGTGATCGGCACCGTCCTGATCTATCTCGGCAAGGATGCGAATTCGGAAAGCCCGGAAGACCTCAAAGCCGCCGAAAAAGTGCTGCTGTCGGTCCGGCCGTACATCCGCAACATCAATTCTTCGGCCTACATCGAACAGCTGGCCAATGGCGAAATCTGCCTCGCGCTCGGCTGGTCGGGTGACGTGTTGCAGGCGAAGAGCCGCGCCGAAGAAACCAAGAAGCCTTTCACGATCAAATACAACATTCCGAAGGAAGGCGCGGTCATGTTCTTCGACAACATGGCCATCCCGGGCGATGCCTCGCACGTGAAGAATGCCCACCTGTTCATCGACTACATGCTGCGGGCCGAAGTGGCCGCCAAGAACAGCAATTTCATCAGTTTCGCCAACAGCAATGCCGCTTCGTGGCCCATGGTGAATCCGGACGTCAAGAACAACCCGGGAATCTTCCCGACGCCGGAAATGATGCCGAAGCTGGTACCCGATCTTCCCGAGAGTGCGGAGTTCACTCGTACCCTGACGCGCACCTGGACGCGCTTCCGTACCGGCAAATGATCCTGCAGGACCGCAGCTTAGGGAGCTGCGGTCCTCTGTCCTCCGGGAGAAGCGGCCTTCGAAAGAAGGGCCTTCGAACGGAGGTTCTCATTGCAACGGGGGTCTGCCATGCAAGCGGCGGAACGACGCGTAGATAAGAGCAAAACCAAGAACGAGCCATGGCGTGATCCGCACGCCGAGGCGTACGTGCGCATCGAAAACGTCACCAAGCGTTTCGGCGACTTCGTCGCGGTCAACAATGTCTCGCTGAAGATATTCAAGGGCGAGATCTTCTGTCTGCTGGGCGGTTCGGGCTGCGGCAAGTCGACGCTGCTGCGCATGATGGCGGGCTTCGAATCCCCGAGCGCAGGCGCAATCTTTCTCGATGGCCAGGACATGGCGGGTGTGCCGCCCTACGATCGCCCGGTCAACATGATGTTCCAGTCGTATGCGTTGTTCCCGCACATGACCGTCGAGAAGAACATCGCGTTCGGCCTCGAACAGGAAAAGGGGCTCAACCGCTCCGAGATCGCCACCCGCGTCACCGACATCCTCGAGATCGTCAAGCTCGGGACGTTTGCGGCCCGCAAGCCGCACCAGCTCTCCGGCGGACAGCGGCAACGTGTGGCGCTGGCGCGCGCGCTGGTCAAGCGTCCCAAACTACTGCTGCTGGACGAACCATTGGGCGCGCTCGACAAGAAGCTGCGCGAAGCCACGCAATTCGAGCTCATCAACATCCAGGAGCAGCTCGGCGTCACTTTCATCGTGGTCACGCACGACCAGGAAGAATCCATGACGCTGGCTTCGCGCATCGGCGTCATGAACCGCGGCGAGATCGTTCAGATCGGGACGCCGACGGAGATCTACGAGTTCCCGCAAAACAAGTTCGTCGCCGACTTCATCGGTTCGGTGAACATGTTCGAAGGCACGATGATCGAGGATCTGCCGGACCACGTGCGCATCAAGTCCGACGAACTCGGCGGCGTGATCTACGTGGATCACGGCATCAGCGCCGCGCCGGGAGCCATCCTCTACACCGCGGTACGGCCCGAGAAGATCAACATCCTGCGCACACCGCCGGCCGACACCCGCGAAAACTGCGTCAAGGGCGTGGTCAAGGAAATCGCCTACATGGGCGACGTATCCATCTACCTCGTGAAGATCGACACCGGCAAGATGGTTCGCGTGACGCTCCCCAACGTCGAGCGGTTGTCCGACGACGAACGGATCGGCTGGGACGAAACCGTGTGGCTGAGCTGGCATGGCTCGAGCCCGGTGGTCGTGACCCAATGAAACGGCCCGAGAGCTGAGCCGTGCCCATAACCAGCGCCCGAATAGGTTCGCGCGATTCGCAGGGACGTCTCGGACCGGTGTGGACGTTCCTGTTCAGGTACGGGCCGCCGCGCTGGACCGAATACGTACTGCGCAACTGGTCGGGTCAACGGCTGGTCATCGCCATTCCCTACATATGGCTGCTGCTGTTCTTCCTGGTCCCGTTCCTGATCGTTCTCAAGATCTCCTTCGCGGAGTTCTCGCCGCTCGGCCGCCCGCCATACGAACCGGTTTTCCAGTGGCTGGACGAGGGCGCGCTGCAGATCAAGCTGCTGATCGGCAGCTATGTCTATCTATTCAACGAGCCGTTGTACGTCAGCGCGTGGATCTACTCGGTCAAGGTGGCCTTTTTCTCGACGCTTCTGTGCCTCGCTCTCGGCTACCCGATGTCCTACGCCATCGCGCGCGCGCCGCCGACCCAGCGCAACATCTTCCTGATGCTGATCATCCTGCCGTTCTGGACCTCGTTCCTGCTGCGTGTCTACGCCTGGATAGGCCTCCTCAAGACCGACGGCGTGATCAACAACGTACTGCAGTTCTTCGGCGTCATCGACGAGCCGATGACGATGATGAACACCAGTTTCGCGGTCTACATCGGCATCGTTTATTCCTACTTGCCGTTCATGATCCTGCCGCTGTATTCGAATCTCGAGAAACACGACAACACCCTGCTCGAAGCCGCGAACGACCTGGGTGCCGGGCCGGTCAAATCGTTCATGCGCATCACTCTGCCGCTATCCACTCCGGGAATCGTCGCCGGGTCGCTGCTGGTCTTCATCCCGGCGGTGGGTGAATACGTGATCCCCTCATTGCTGGGGCGTACGGATCAGCTCATGGTGGCCAAGCTACTCTCCGACGAGTTCTTCCTGAACCGCGACTGGCCGAAGGCGAGCGCGGTGGCGATCGCGATGCTGCTGCTGCTGGTGGTGCCGATCATGTTGTTCCAGCATTTTCAGAACAAAGAATTGCAGGCAAACAAGAAGTGAAGACCGAGGGCCTGTTCAGCAAGACCATGCTCTGCCTGGGCTTCGTGTTCCTGTACGTGCCGATCCTGTCGATGGTGTTCTTCTCGTTCAACAATTCCCGTCTCGTCACGGTGTGGGATGCGGCGAATTCGCCGACCCTGAAGTGGTACGGAAAGCTGTTCGGCGACAGCGCCATCCTGTCGGCCGCCTGGCTGTCCATCCAGGTCGCGGCGATGACGGCCACGGGCGCCGTGGTGCTGGGCACCCTGTCCGGCCTCGTGTTGTCGCGTTTCGGGCCGTTCAAGGGCCGCGCGCTGCTGCAAGGCCTCACCACCGCGCCACTGGTCATGCCCGAGGTCATCACCGGACTGTCCATGCTGCTGCTGTTCGTATCGGCGGAGCAGCTGCTGCAGTACCTGTTTGGCTGGCAGTTCAACCGTGGCGTCGCCACGATCACCATCGCCCACATCACCTTCACGATGGCCTACGTCACCGTGGTCGTGCAATCGCGGCTAGCTAGCTTCGACGACTCCCTGGAGGAGGCCGCGCTCGACCTGGGCGCCCGCCCGGCCAAGGTGTTCTTCCGGATCACCGTGCCGCTCATACTGCCCGCCATCCTGTCCGGGTGGCTGCTGGCCTTTACGCTTTCGTGGGACGACCTCGTCGTGACGCAGTTCGTCTCCGGACCTGGGTCAAATACCCTGCCCATGGTCATATTTTCTCGTGTTCGACTAGGTGTAAGCCCGGTCGTGAATGCTCTAGCAACCATAATGGTCCTGATAGTGGCATTAGGCGTGGTCTTGTCGGCGTTTCTCATGCGCAGGCAGGAACAGCGTCGCAAACGCGAGGAACAGATGGCCGCCGCCGGCTAACTACTGCTAAACTTCCACCAATAGACTCTGACGAGGATTCGATCAATGGCCAAATCAGCCCGTAAACACAATGCCCCCTGGACGCCCGCGGATCTGAAGAAGATGCGCGCCCTGGCGAAAGACAAGATGTCCGCCCGACTCGCCGCGAAAGAACTGGGCCGCTCAACCGGCGCGGTCAAGTACAAGGCGATGGTTGAAGGGATTCGCTTCCGCTTCATCGACCAGCCCGCTGGCGTGCAGTTGAAGCTCGCCCGCAAGGCGAAACGCGCCAAGAAGAAGTAAGGCGTCTACGCAGGCGCCGCGTACGGGGGTGCGCGGCTGCTTTGCGCAAGTGAGTGATGAAAAGTCCGGACGGATTCAAGAGCAAGCTGCCCGACGTCGGCACCACGATATTCACCGTGATGTCGCGCCGCGCCACCGAACTTGGCGCGGTCAATGTAGGACAGGGCTTCCCTGACTACCCAATAGATCCCGATCTCGCCTCCTGCGTGACCGAAGCGGTGCAGGCGGGTTTCAATCAATATGCGCCGATGGAAGGCAGCGTCGCGTTGCGCGCCGCCATCGTCGCCAAGATCGCGGCCGCCGGCGGCCGGCAGGTCGACGCCGAAACCGAGCTGACCGTTACCTGCGGCGGCACCGAATCTATCTACTCCGCGATACAGGCGGTGGTAGGGGCGGGTGACGAAGCCATCGTCTTCGACCCAGCCTACGACGCCTACGACCCGGCCGTCCGGCTGGCCGGTGGTCGCTGCGTGCACATTCCGCTCGCCGCGCCGCATTTTCGTTACGACTGGGATCGCGTCAAACAATGGGTCAACGACCGCACCCGTCTCATCATCATCAACAATCCGCACAACCCCGCCTGTACGGTGGCCTCGGCCGCCGATCTGGACGAATTGGCGGCGCTGGTGCGCGACCGTCCCATCGTCGTGCTGGCCGACGAAGTCTACGAACACGTGCAGTACGACGGACGGGTGCATCAGTCCGTTATGAACCATGCCGAGCTGCGCGAGCGCAGTTTCGCCGTGTATTCCTTCGGCAAAACGCTGCACATCACCGGTTGGCGCGTCGGGTACTGCGTCGCGCCGGCGTTGCTGACCCGCGAGCTGCGCAAGGTGCACCAGTTCAATGCCTTCAGTATCGCGGCGCCGCTGCAGGCGGCGATCTGCCTCTATCTACAGCGTCACCCGGACGCCTGGCGGGAGGTGGCGGCATTCTTCGGCGCCAAACGCGACCTGCTGCGCGAACGACTCGCGACCAGCGGCTTCTCCATGCCACCCGCCGAGGGCAGCTATTTTCAGCTGGCGGACTACAGCGACCTGGCCGACTGCAACGACGTGGAATTTACCGAGCGGCTCATCAATGATGCCGGCGTCGCGGTGATCCCGTTGTCGCCGTTTTACCGTGAGCCGCCGCCCGGCATGCATATCGTCAGGCTGTGCGTCGCCAAGCAGGATGCGACGCTCATCAAGGCCGCCGAACGTATCTGCGCGTACACGCAGGGGCTTGCCACTACGAGACGTGCGAGCCAATGAGTTTTCGCATCAGTATCGCGCAGCAGCCGCTGGCCTGGCACGACGCCGGCGCGAATCGCGCGCACTTCGAAGCGGTCTTGAAACCGCTCGCCGGCACCACCGATCTGGTGGTGCTTCCCGAAATGTTCACATCCGGGTTCACGATGAATCCGGAGAAATTCGCGGAAGCCGCCGATGGCGAGACCCGCGCCTGGTTGCTGCGGCAGGCCGCGGCGCTCGATGCCGCCGTCGGCGGCAGCGTGGCGGTCAGCGATCATGGCCGTCATTTCAATCGATTCATGCTGGCCACGCCACACGGCGAGGTGCATCAATACGACAAGCGCCATCTGTTTCGCATGGGCGGCGAGCACCACCACTACAACGCGGGCGGTCACGCGCTGATCGTCGAATGGCGCGGTGCGCGGCTGTGCCCGCTGGTGTGTTACGACCTGCGTTTTCCGGTGTGGAGCCGGCGCCGCCCCGAACTCGAATACGACATCGCTCTGTTCGTTGCGAGCTGGCCGGCGGCCCGACGCTACGCGTGGTCCACGTTGTTGCGCGCCCGTGCGATGGAAAACCAGGCTTTTGTCGTCGGCGTGAATCGCGTCGGCGAAGATGGCGGCGGCAATTCGTACGTCGGCGACAGCGCGGTCCTCGACTTCATGGGGCAACCGGTCGTCGAACTCACCGACCACGCGCAGATCGTGACAGTGCCCATCGATCTCGAAGCCTTGCGTGCCTGGCGAGACAAATTTCCGGCGCATCTCGACGCCGACGCCTTTTCACTGGAATGACGCTGGAAGTATGAAGAAGCCCACACTGGTCAACCATCCACCCGACGTTGCACCTCCGCCCGGCAACCAGCCGGTCGTCGCGCCTATCTACCAGAGTGTCAAGTACGAATTCGAGACGGTTGCCGAGACGCTGAAGATGTTGCGCGGCGAATCGCCGGGTTATTTCTACATGCGGGCCAGCAATCCGACCACGCGCCAGCTCGAGCTCACGCTTGCGGCGTTGCAGGGGCGTGACGACTGCCTCGCCACCGCCTCGGGCGTCAATTCCATCGCCCAGACGCTGATCGCGCTGACGAAGCAGGGCGATCACGTGTTGTTCTTCATCGAGACCTACGGGCCGACCCGCAACATCATCCGCCGCCTGCTGGCGCGGTTCGGCGTCGACAACACGATGTTGTCGATCGAAGACCTGGCCGGCATCGAGAACGTGCTGGTCACGCGTCCGACGCGGCTGGTGCTGTTCGAGAGTCCGACCAATCCGGTCACGAAGGTCGCGGACCTCGAGCGGATCGTCGAACTCGCCCACAAACATGACGCGCTGGCCGTCATGGACAACACCTTCGCCGGGTTTCATCAGCATGGCGAATATGACATCGATCTCTACGTGCACAGTCTCACCAAGTACGCCTCGGGCACCGGCGACGTGATGGGCGGTGCGGTGATCGGCCGGCACGAGCTGATCGAAAGCATGCGCCCGGATTTCGCCGTGTTGGGTGCGCTGCTCGATCCGCATTCCGCATTCCTGATCCAGCGCGGGCTCAAGACCTATTTCGTGCGTTACAGCGCGCAAACGGCGAGCGCGCAGAAGATCGCCGAACATCTCGCTGCACATCCGGCGGTGAGCAAGGTCCACTATCCCGGGCTGCCGGGACATCCGCAGGCAGCGCTCGCGAAAAAGCAGATGCGCGAGGCGGGCACGGTGGTCAGCTTCGATTGCAAACACGGCAGCGAAGCCGCACGGCATTTCAGCGAGCGGCTCAAGTTGTTTGCGCTGACCGCGAGCCTCGGATCCACCGAGTCGCTGGTGATGGCGCCGCAGCTGATGGGCAGCCGCGATTTCACGCCCGAGCAGGCCAGACAGTCGGGCATTTCGCCGAGCACCGTGCGGCTCTCGATCGGGCTCGAAGACATCGATGACCTGATCGCGGATATCGACCAGGCGCTCGCCTAGCGAAAAGGGGACATTCCGAGTTAACCGAGAAATCGATGCGTCCACGCATCAGTTTCCCGGTTAACTCGGAATGTCCCCTTTTTCTGTGGCGGCGTCTCAGTTCCTCGCGCCATTGCTAGACGCCACTCGGCCGACTCGCGATAAAGCGGGTTCGTTTTCCCAACGCCGCAGGCTTATGTTGAATCGCCCGAATGCCCTGACGAATGAGTCTCTGGATGCGCGTCGCACGGTCGGGGCACAGCTGCGCGAGCGGCTGCAGGAGTTGCCGCCGACGCCGTTCGATTGGGCCAGCTTTGATCCTTCGCAGGCATTGGGCAACGGCGCCTTCTCGCCCGATCTGCGCCTCGCAACCATGACACGGCTGCTGTGTACCGCCCCGGCACGCAGCGCGGAGCTGCGTGCGTTGTGGAACGAGTCCGTACTCACCGGCGCCTATGCGCTGCGGATCGCGCCCCATCTCGGCGGCGACGCGCACATCAGCGGCATCGCCGGATTGCTGCACCGCCTGGGCGACATCCTCACATTGCGGGCGATAGCCGTAATCGAACATGCCTCGCGCCTGCGACTCGACGCGGCCAGCAAGGCTGACCTGTGCGCCGAACATGGTGGCGGGCAGCTCGAGCGGGTGGTGCGCGCCTGGGGCGTGCCACCACGCGCGGCGGCCACCGCCGCCGAATGGCGCCGGCTGCGAGAATTCCCCGGCGCGGCGGCCGACGCCACCGCCGTCTACCTGGCGCGGCTGTTTGCCATCGAGGCGACCGCGCCGCAGTTCTGCGCTCCCGGGGCGATCGAACACGCCGCCGACGAGCTCGGGCTCGGCTCTAACATCTTGGCCACGCTCCGCGGGGATGCCACGATTGCGGCGCTCGTGAATAGCGTGCAGTGAAGTAGCTGGGAGACAGGCCCCATTTCCCCGCAAATGGGGACGTGCCTCTGAAGGTAGCTAGACAAGCGTTGTGGCTCTCGGCGCAGGTCAACGCTGCGCCCAGCATCGCGGAGTTCGCCGCCGACACTGACTTCAGTTTCCCGACACTTTCCCCGGACGGAGACAAGGTCGCTTACGTGACCCGCGTGAACGACACCGGCGCGCTGGCGGTCCCCAATCTGCTCGCGAGAAAGACGTGTACGCAGCGAAGAAAACCCATCGCAAGAGCGTCGTGTAAGCGGGCCGGGGTTCTCAACAGGGTCATGACCCCCGAGAACCCCAACCCCGGCACCACTACATGTTCCGGATCAGCGCGTCGCCGAATTCCGAGCACTTCACTTCTTTCGCGCCTTCCATCAGGCGCGCGAAGTCGTAAGTCACCGTCTTCTGCGCAATGGTCTTGTCCATCGCCGAAATGATCGCGTCGGCGGCTTCCGTCCAGCCCAGATAACGCAACATCATCTCACCGGACAGGATGACCGAACCCGGGTTCACCTTGTCCTGGTCGGCGTACTTCGGGGCGGTGCCGTGGGTGGCTTCGAACACCGCGTGACCGGTCACGTAGTTGATGTTCGCACCCGGCGCGATGCCGATGCCGCCGACCTGCGCCGCCAGCGCATCCGATAGATAGTCGCCG
This sequence comes from Pseudomonadota bacterium, assembly GCA_039931065.1. Taxonomy (GTDB): domain Bacteria; phylum Pseudomonadota; class Gammaproteobacteria; order Steroidobacterales; family Steroidobacteraceae; genus CADEED01. Next base: position 123,088 of record JBDTSP010000007.1, read on the forward strand.
TTGAGGTTGGTGGTGGCGATCACGTCGAATTCATCCGGACGCGTCAGCACCTGCTGGAGCGCGATATCCGCGATCGCATCCTTCACGAGAATCTTGCCGCTCTTGAGGGCCGCGGCCTGCTCGTCATTCGCGACCTTCTCGCCGGAGGCGGCCTTGGTGCGCCCCCACTGATCCCAGGTGTAGAACTTGCTGGCAAATTCCGGGCTCTCCGCCAGCGCATAAGCCCAGTTGCGGAACGCCCCTTCGGTGAACTTCTGGATGTTGCCCTTGTGGACGATCGTGACGTTGCGGCGCTTGTTCTCGATGGCGTACAGCAGCGCCGCCTTGAACAGCCGCTCGGTGCCTTCCTGCGAGACGGGCTTGAAGCCGATGCCCGAGGTATCCGGAAAGCGGATCTTCGCGTACGCCTTCGGAAACGCTTCCTTGAACAGCGCCTTGAACTTCTTGATGTCCTCGCTGCCATGTTCGAATTCGATGCCGGCGTAAATGTCTTCCGTGTTCTCACGGAAAATCACCATGTCGACCTTCTCCGGCGCCTTGACGGGCGAGGGCACACCCTTGAACCAGCGCACCGGGCGCAGGCAGACATACAGGTCCAACATCTGGCGCAGCGCGACGTTCAGCGAGCGGATGCCGCCGCCGATCGGCGTGGTCAGCGGTCCTTTGATCGACACCAGATATTCGCGGCAGGCCTCGACGGTTTCGTCGGGCAGCCAGTTGTTGAACGCCTTGAACGATTTCTCGCCCGCGTAGACCTCGAGCCACTGAATCTTCTTCTTGCCGCCGTAGGCCTTGGCCACCGCGGCGTCCATCACGCGCACGCTCGCGTGCCAGATGTCGGGTCCCGTGCCGTCGCCAATGATGAACGGGATGATCGGCTGATCGGGGACCGTCAGCTGGCCGTTCTTGATGGAAATCTTCACACCGCCAGCCGGCGGCGTGACTTTAGGACTCGTGGGCATGGTGGCCATCGTGTGTCTTTCTCTTGGGCGATCAGGGGGTCGGAAGGGCCGCGATGCTAGCACACGGCCTTCGCTACAATCCCCCGCAGACCATGGCCAAAACTATCGACTCCACCCCCGCCGCGGACGGCTTCTCCATGCCCGCCGAATGGGCGCCCCATGCCGGCTGCTGGATGCTCTGGCCCGAGCGGCCTGACAACTGGCGCGCAGGCGCGCAGCCCGCGCAGCGCGCCTTTGGCGAAGTTGCGGCGGCCATCGCGCGCTTCGAACCGGTCAGCGTCGGCGTCTCCGCGGCGCACTACGAATTCGCGCGCGCCCAGCTTGCGCCGCACATCCGCGTGGTCGAGATCTCTCACGACGACTCGTGGATGCGCGACGTGGGACCCACCTTCGTAACCAACAAGAAGGGTGTGCGCCGTGGAGTGGATTGGCGTTTCAACGCCTGGGGCGGATTGCGCGGCGGTCTGTACTTTCCCTGGGACCAGGACGACGCCGTGGCCCGCAAGGTGCTGGAGATCGAAGGCTGCGACCGTTACCGCGCGCCGTTCATCAACGAGGGCGGCGCCATCCATGTGGACGGGCAGGGCACGGCCCTGGTCACCGAACAATGTTTGCTGAACCCGAATCGCAACCCGGAGATGTCGCGCGAGCAGATCGAGGATTCACTCAAGTCTTATCTCGGTGTGTCGGCCGTCATCTGGCTGGGTGATGGCGTCGTCGAAGACGAAACCGGCGGACACATCGACAACATCGCCTGCTTCGTGAAGCCTGCGGTCGTTGCGCTGCACTGGACCGATGACGAACGCGATCCGCAGCATGCGGTCTCCCGCGATGCGCTCGAGCGGCTGAAAGCGGCGCGTGACGCGCGCGGCCGCCGGATCGGCGTGATCAAACTGCCCATGCCGGGCCCGCTCGAACTGACCGCCGCGGAAGCTGCCGGCGTGTTCGCTCGCGAGACGTCACAGGCCCGCGCCGCCGGCGCGCGGCTGGCCGGCTCGTACGTCAATTTCTACATCGCGAACAAAGGCATCGTCATGCCGTTGCTCGATCCGAAGACCGACCGGTCCGCGGCCGCGAAACTGCGTCGCGCGTTTCCGGGCCGCCGGATCGTGGGTGTCCCGGCGCGCGAGATCCTGTTAGGCGGCGGCAATATTCACTGCATCACGCAGCAGGTTCCGGCCGTTCGTAGATAGTGAGGAGCCAACGATGAAGACCGTCGTGCGACTGGCGCAGGTAATGCTGGCGGCCCCGAGCCTGGCCACCGCCGGTGAAGGCCGCCTGCTTGCGCGTGGCCCCGGATCCGCGACCCTGGGGTGCATTCATAACGAAGATCAAGCAGTTGTGGCTCGAGACGCCGGGTTGGCCCGAGGCTTCGCTCAAGTCGATTCACGTGCCGGTCCTGCTGATGTACGGTGATCACGATGACATCCGGCTCGAACACGCAACGCTGATGCAAAACCTGATTCCGGCGTCGCAGCTTGCAGTGCTGCCGGACACCAGTCATTTCATGATGTTCGAACAGCCGACGTGGGCTTCGACCATGGCAATCTCATTTATGGATGGCGGGAAATAAAGTGGCTGGAAAAGCGATTCCAAGGCGTGACATTCCCGACCGGCTGCGCGTCCGGCCCGGCTCGCGGCTGAAACTTTCCGACAGCGACGCCGATCGTTGCTTCGGTTGGGACAAGGACAAGGCGATTGCGGCGACCGCCGAAAACCTGGCGCGTCTCGAGGAGCTGCAATACAAGATGTACGCCGACCAGCGCTTCGCGATGCTGGTGGCATTGCAGGCCATCGACGGCGGCGGCAAGGACAGCACCATCCGGCGCGTGTTCAGGGCGTTCAACCCGCAAGGGTGCGCGGTCACCGCGTTCAAGGGGCCGAGCGGGGAAGAGCTGCGCCACGACTATTTGTGGCGCATCCACCGTCATGCACCGGCGCGGGGGGAGATCGCCGTGTTCAATCGCTCGCACTACGAAGACGTGCTGATCGTGCGCGTCAACGATCTGGTGCCCGAAGACGTCTGGAGCAGACGTTATGAGCAGATCAACGAATTCGAGCGCCTGCTGACTGCTTGTGGCACCCGCGTTGTAAAAATTTTCCTGCAGATCAGCAAGGAAGAGCAACGCGTGCGTTTCGCCGAGCGGCTGTCCGACAGGCGCAAGAACTGGAAATTCGATACCGGCGATCTGGAGAAGCGACAGCAGTGGCCCGCCTACACGCGGGCGTTCGAGGCGATGTTTGCGCGCTGCTCCACCGAACATGCGCCCTGGTACGTAGTGCCCGCAAACCGCAAATGGTTTCGGGATTTCGCGGTTTCACAGCTGCTTATCTACGAATTCGAGCAGCTGCCACTGCGATTTCCGGCTGCTAACTTCGATCCCAAGACAATCAAGTTGGTGTGAGGCGGCGCGAAAGGTTGATAGGCGGGGCCCCGCACCTAGCATTGTCGGCATCCGGCGACGATTGGCTATTACCCCGGGAATTGTTGTTAGACTAAGCCCCTCAATTTCCCACCACACGTTGAGAGGACTCCGGAATGGCCAAGAAGAAAGGTGCTCGGCACATGCGCGAATGGTCCGAAGGCGACATGAAGAAGTTGCGCGCGTTTGCGAAAGCCAAGACGTCGGCGCGAGTCGCCGCGCAGAAGCTGGGTCGCTCGCCGGGCGCGGTGCGCTACAAGGCCATGATGGAAGGCGTTTCTTTCCGCTCGATCAACCGCAAGAAATAACGCTTCGAACCGCTAGCCCTGAAGCTCCCGGAGAGCTTCGTCCAGCCACTCTCGCTGGGCCTTTCGGTAATGCGGGGGAGCAAATTTGGCACGGTCCAGCAGCGCCTTGAGCGTCTGCTGGGCCAGCTCTCCCTGCCCGGCACTCTTCAAGATGCGCGCGTAACGCACGCCGGCCTCGGCACCCGGGTAGTACTCGGACAACGCTGCGAACTCTTCCAGCGCCTTCTCCACATTTCCCTCCGCCTCGAGCGTACGTGCGTATAGCAGGTGCCCGTCGGGCGATTTGAATTGCGGATTCAGGCGGATCAGATCGTCGAGCGTCTGGCGCGCCGCCGCAGGATTGCCAGCCGCGAACTGCGCGTGCGCAAAGCCGAGCAGCAGCTTGGGATCTTCGGCGAATACGCCTGTCAGACAAGTCTTATAAATTGCGACCGCCTCGGTCGCGCGGTCGACCCGGACGAGTTCGTCGGCATATTTCTGGCGCGCTGCGACGGTGCCGCTCACCTGCACCGCATTCTCGGCTTTGCGCAGGTCACCTTCCGGATCGAGCGTGTTGCGGATGCCGCGCAGGGTGCGCTGGCTGGTTCGCGAACGCAGCAGGCCCGGCAGGATTTCGACTCCAGCGTACAACGCGGCGCCCACGAACGGCATCGACATCATCACGACGAGTACATACACCCAGATCGTGTTACCACCGGTCTTGATGCAGTGAACGATCATTCCCAACGAAAGCAGCCCGGAGATGATGTAGATCGGAAACATTGCTGCGGACCTTCTAACGAGCGGTGAAGTCGAATGACAGGAACACGGCGCGACCGCGCGCCGGGAAGTAACGGTAGTTGCCGAAGGCGAAGTCTGCACGGTCCGCGTAGGCGGTGTCGAACAGGTTGTCCACGCGCAAGCTTGCGCGCAGGTCGGGGCGCGGCAGCCATTCCAGGTCGAGACCGACCACGTCGTGACCTGGGTAGGTAGCCGTGTTGGCGGCATCGACGAAGTACCTGCCGACATGACTCGCGTTGAGTCCGGCACGGAAGCTGCCGTTGAAACGCGCATCGATGCCGATGTTGTGCAGTTGACGCGGGGCGGTATCCACGTCGTTCCCGTCGGCGATGATTTCCCCGCCTTCGACGTTGCGCGAGAACGCGTATTCATGGCGCGCGAGGGTGCCCGCGGCGTACAACGACCAGAGGTTGCTCGCCCGCCAGCGTGCCTCGTATTCGAAGCCACGATGGTTCGTGGCGCCGTTGCTCACATTGAAGGCGTTCGAATCACGGAGGATGAGGTGAGTTTTCTCCATGACGAACAGCGCGGTGGTCAGCGAAAAATCGCCGCTGCGCATTTTCCAGCCGGCCTCGATGGACTCGAGTTTCTCGCTGTCGAGGTCCGCCACCGTCTGCTGGCGTTGCAGGCGATAGACCTCCGTCATCTCGGGCGGCCGGAAGCCGGTCGAACCGCTCAAGTACAACAACGAGGAATCGCCGGGCTGCCAGGACAACGTGATACGCGGCGCCACGTTGTCGAAGGAGTCGCTGCGATCCGCGGGGCGCGAGAACAGGCAGCCGGCCGTGCCGCAGGGCACGCCGTTGGCGGCCGTGTTGCCGTCGAGCATCCGGTTGTCGTAGTCGTAGTTAGTCCGGTCGGTACGCAGCGCGGCGGAGAGCGACCAGGCCCGGGCGAAATTCCACTCGAGCGCAAGCGTGGCGCCGAGCGTATTGGAGCCGACCAGGTAGTCGTAGTGCAGGCCGGCCGGACGGATTGCATTGGCGGCCGGCGTGCCGTCGGTGGCCGGGCGCGGCTGGAATTCGGTGAGCTCCGAGTCCGCGGTCTCGGCGTCGATCGTGAGCCGCGCTTCGAGGGAATTGGCGAAGAACTTCATCGCGAGCGTCGAACTCGCCATGTAGCTGGTCTGCGCGTTGTGTTCGAGCGGCTTGCCGACCAGGAAGTGCTGCAGGAAATCCATACGCGAACGGCGATAGATACCCGCGACTTCGAAGCGGCAGTCGCGCGCGAAGCAATTGTCGCGCTGAAAGTGCGCTGATACTCGGACACTCGACGCATCGCGAAATGCCTCGGGGTTGAGGTTGCTGCGAGCAAGCGCCTCGTCCCGGTAAGCGTTGTAGCCCTGGATGAAGCCGGCGGTTTCCTGGTTGAGCACCGAGCCCGCCGCCCGCAGCCTCAGCGTGCCGCCGCCGACGTCCGCGTCGGCCAGCAGATTGAGCTTGGCTTCATCGACACCCGAAGCGTCGCGCCAGCCTGGCGCGCGCGTGGCGGTGCCGTAACCGCCTACGCCCCAGGTGCCTAACTCTTCCGCGAAGCCGAGCCGCACGCGTTTGAACGAGTCGGAGCCGCCCTCGACGCCTGCGGAAACTTTGGGCAGGTCCGCGACCTGCGGCGTGAGCAGGTTGACGATGCCGTGCACGGCGCTCGCGCCGAACATGGCCGAGCCCGGGCCACGCAACACTTCGACGGCGCCGGCCTGCTCGTAGTTGAGCTCGAACATTTCGTTGAGATTGCAGAACCCCACGGGGCGAATCGGCAGGTTGTCTTCGGCGATCAGGAACGCGCCGCAGGCGCCGGCGCCCGCCAGCACCGGCGAACGGATCGCGCCCAGGCTCTCCGCGCCACTGCCGCGCTGGATGTACACCCCGGCGCTGCGATTGAGCGCGTCCGCCTGGTGTTTCGCGCTGATCCGATCGAGTTCCTCGCCGCCGATGCGCGACACGCTGGCGGGAGTCGTTAGGGCGTCGCGCGGTTCGCGCGTGGCGGTGACGATGATTTGAGAGATCTCGGGAGATATCTCGGGCGTGCGGTCGTCGGCGATCGCCGCCAGGGGCAGCAATGCGAGCAGGATGAAGGGGGTGCGCATGATTGGTGAAGCGATTATCACTGCGAACGACTATCCTTGCCACGCCACAGATGAATAAGAACGCAGGAAAATCAGCACTGTTCGTCGTGTTCTGCCTTGGGCTCGCGGGATGGTCGCCTGCGCAGGAAGCGCCTCGGCAAAACGACCTCGGCCGGCCGCGCATCGGGTTGGTGCTCTCGGGCGGCGGCGCCCGCGGCGCCGCGCATATCGGCGTGCTCAAGGTGCTCGAAGAAAATCACATACCCATTGATGCCATCGCGGGCACCAGCATGGGCGCCGTGGTGGGCGGGCTGTATGCCACGGGGCTTTCAGCCGCCGATGTCGAACGCGTCATGACGTCGGTCGACTGGCAGGACGCCTTCCGCGACCGCCCGGCGCGTACCGATCTCAACTTCCGCCGCAAGCTCGAAGACCAGAATTTTCTCGTCAAGTTTCCGCTCGGGCTCAAAGGGCGCCGTTTCCGCCTGCCGCGCGGGCTGGTGCAGGGACAGAAACTCACCCAGATCCTGCGCTCGCTGACCCTGCCCGTGGCGCAGACACAGAGTTTCGACGACCTGGCGATCCCGTTTCGCGCCATTGCCACGGATATCGTCAGCGGCGAGCGTGTGGTGCTCGACCACGGCGATCTAACTACCGCGATGCGGGCCAGCCTGTCCGCGCCGGGTGTGTTCGCGCCGGTGGACCTCGACGGCCATATGCTGGTGGACGGGGGCCTGAGCTCCAATCTGCCGGTGGACGTCGCGCGCGAGATGGGCGTGGACATCCTGATCGTGGTCGATTGCGGCTTTCCGCTGCTCGAGCGCAACAAACTCGAGTCGGTCGCCACCGTATCGAACCAGATGCTGGCGATCCTGATCCGCCACAACACCGCGTTGCAGCGCAGGACCCTCACCGAGCGTGACATCGTCATCGATCCGCTGCTCGGTGACTTCTCGTCGCTCGATTTCACCGAGCATCAAAAGGCGATGGACATCGGCGAGACGGCTGCGCGCGGAGTCTTGTCGAGCCTGCAGGCGTTGTCGGTGCCGCCGGCGGAATTCCAGCGCATCGTCGATGCACGCGCCGCCAAACGCACCGACCTGCCGCGCATCGAATTCCTGCGGATCGAGCCTGGTTCCGAGCGTTACGCCGGCGCCATCGAATCGCTGTTCGGCGATCAGATCGGCAAGATTGCCAATGGCAAGCGCCTCGAAAAACGCGTGAGCGAGCTGTACGGGCAGGGCAATCTCGAGATTTTCGACTACCGTCTCATGCAGAACGACCCGCTGCCGGGCGACGCGCCCGAATACGGCCTGGCGCTGTCGACCCGCCGAAATTCCTGGGGCCCGAACTACCTGCGTTTCGGCCTGCAGCTGCAGAACGACTTCGAAGGCAATTCCTCGTTCAACGCCGCGGCGCGCGGCACGCTGGCGGAGATCACCAAGTACGGTGGCGAGTGGGTGTGGGACGTGCAGATCGGCGAGACCCCGCGCGTGGCCACCGAAATCTATCTACCAGTCGGTTACCGCTCGCGCTGGTTCGTCGCGCCGCACGCGCAGTTCCAGATCCGCACGGTGCCGATCGCCGACGAGAACGAACACATCCTCGCTGAATATCGCGTGCGCTCGACCGACTACGGTCTCGACCTCGGCCGCGAGCTCGGCAACTACGCGGAGATCCGCGTCGGCGGCGGGCGCAGCGTGGGCGAGGCGCGTGTGCGGATCGGCGACCCGTTGTTATCGCCTTCCGAATTCGATACGCACAACTTCTTTGCCGAATACCGCTACGACAGCGTGGACGACGTCAATTTCCCGCGGCACGGCAACCAGTTCTCGCTGGGATGGACGGGCGAGCGCGAAGGCCGGGGTGACGCGGACAGGGCGGATCTCATGGTGTTCGATCATCTCTACGCGCATTCCTGGGGCCGCAATACCGGGATTCTCTGGACCTCCGCCGGGACCCGGCTCGACTCCGATGTCGGTGAAGTGCGCTCATTCTTCTCGCTGGGCGGGTTCCTGAACATGTCGGGCATCACGCCTGAAACACTGGTGGGCCCGCACTTCGCCATCGTGCGCGGCATCTACTACCGCCAGATCGGGCAGGGCGGGCAGGGCTTCCTCAACGTGCCGGTGTATCTCGGCGCGTCGATCGAGAAGGGCAACGTGTGGGCTTCACGCCGCGATATCTCTTTCAGCAGCGCGCGCACCAATGGCAGCCTGTTCGTCGGAATGGATACGTTGTTTGGCCCTGTCTACTTCGCGACCGGTTTCGACGACGGCGGCGGCTCGGCTTACTACCTGTTCCTCGGCAGGACGTTTTAGAGGCCGCGGGACTCGTGCAGCTTCTCCACCTTTTCGAACTTGAGCGCGGGCTTATCGCCCGGGCGCGAATATTCATGCTTGCGCGACATCTCGACGAGCGCGGCATCGCGTTCGGCGGCGGTGCCGTACCAGTGCGTCTTGTTCCAGTCCGCGCCCAGCAGCTTCTTGAACGGATCGCCGGCCTTGAGCGTGATGCGTACGCCGAACGGACGCTGAATGCCCGCGTCGGGACGGCGCAGGTTGTGAGGAGCGGCGATACCCATGAAATCTCCGTTCGGCGAGTGCCGAAAGCGGCGCTAGGTTACGAAGCGCCGCCTTTGACCGCAAGCTTTCACGGCAACGCCGGTCACGGAATCGGCGCTGGCCGCTCGAGCCACCCGCCGGTGCCCGCCTGGCACTGACGAGGCGAGCTGCTGCTCCGGAGGTCGCGCTGCGTCGGTGGTAGTTTGACGTTGGAGTTCGCGGCTGCACGGCCGCCGCGACCCGGACAATTCCATTGGGTGTTCCGATGGTTATGGACCCATTCCGCTGCGGAGCTGATAGTCATTCTTATTGCCGGGGCCCGCGTTGGGGCTTTTGGCCTCCTGGCGCCGGGTTTTCAATCCTTTCCCCGGCTGGCGCGTTAAAGAAGCGACTGCCCGCATTGCCTGCCGGCAGCCGTCGCCAATACGATCCGACGGCGGATCTGGGAGCGGATATGCGTTTGAGCGTGGGTCTCTTGCTGGGGTTGTTGTTCGCGACGGGCGCGCATCCGCAGTCGGCTGACAAGAAGCCGCTGACCCCCGAGCAGTACCGATCAATGATGGACGACCTCGACTACTGGGATCAGCAGCGCAAGCGCTATGGGGTCATCTGGCAACGCGCCCTGGAACTGTATCCCGGGCGGCGCAACACGCCGTTGCGCGATCTCAATATCACTGACGGCGAAGTCCGCGAGGTGCAGGCCATCGCGGCGCGATTCCTGCCGCGCGCGATCGTCAATATTTCACCTGTCGTGACGGAGTGCCCCTGCGAGGAGGGACCGAACTGTACGGCGCAGGTCTTTGTGCTCGCGACCGAGAAGGAAAAAACCTCGGGCCTGCAGTTATCGCGCACCAAAGAGGCCTGGGATGTCGGCGTCGTGCAGAAATGGTGGTTGAAGAGAGGCGCGATTCAGCGGCAGAACACCGGCGATACTTTCCGCGACTACTATCTGGCGCGCAAGGCGCAAAACGATCTGCTCGAAGAGTTTCCGATTTGCGCCGGGACGACGGGCATCCCGTGGAAATCCCCGGCAACGACGAAAATCGAAGGCAAGACTGAAGGGAAGAAATGACGAAGAAACGATCGCCCGCCAAGGTTCGCCCGGTCAAGCCCGAGGATTTCGATGCTTGGAAACCGTTATGGGATGAGTACAACGCGTTCTACGAGCGCACCGGCCCGACGGCGTTGCCCGATGAAGTGACTGAGACATTGTGGCGCCGATTCTTCGACGCGAGCGAGCCTGTGTATTGCGTCGTCGCCGAGCGTGACGGCAAAGTGGTCGGCATCTGCCACTACCTCTATCACCGCAGCACCTCGCGCCTCGAGCCAATCTGTTACCTGCAGGATCTATTCACCGCGCCCGAGGAACGTGGCCACGGCATTGGCCGCGCGCTGATCACGGCCGTGTATCACCTCGCGGAAAATCATGGCTGCAAGCGGGTGTACTGGCAGACACACACCACCAATACGCCTGGGCGCACCTTGTATGACAAGGTGGCGAAACACTTCGGCTTTATCGTCTACGCGAAGGATGTTTGATGAGGCAGCGGAAGTTCTGCGCAAGTCTCGGTAAACACGGTATGCAATTCTCGAGGGGATAGGGAGCGGCGTGCCGATCACGCCATTTCATTTCGGTGCCGGAGCGGTCTTTCACGCCGCTTCGCCAAGCCGGGTGAGTTTCCTCGCGTTCTGTGCCGCCAACTGCATCACCGACTGCGAGACGGTCTACAACGTTCTCGCCGGCCGATTTCCACTGCACCGATTCCTGCACACTTTCGTCGGCGCAACGCTGGTCGCGGTCGCGACGGTGGTGTTGTTCGTCGCGCTGCGCGCGCTGGCGGCGCGTTGGTGGCTGCCGAACCCGTTTGACTGGCAGCGCCTTGGAATTGCCGCGGTCGCCATCGGCGCCACCCTCGGTACGTATTCACACATCGTGCTCGACGGGATCATGCACGCCGATGTGCGGCCGTTCGCTCCGTGGAGCGCAAACAATCCGTTCTACCGGGCCGTGTCGCTCGGGGTGTTGCACATGAGTTGCCTGCTTGCGGGCGCGATTGGAATTGGGATTTGTTTTCTGCGGGATGCGAGGAGGGTACGTGGCTGAGAACAAGACCAGGCCGACCAGCGTGAGCGTCGCGGAGTTTCTGAAGAAGAAGGCCGCCGGTCCACAACTCGCCGACAGCAAGGCGCTGGTCAAACTATTCAAGGAGATCACCGGCAAGCCCGCGAAGATGTGGGGCCCGAGCATCGTGGGCTACGGGTCGTATCACTATGTGTATGAGAGCGGACACGAGGGTGATGCGCCGTTGCTGGGGTTTTCGCCGCGCAAACCCGAGATGGTGCTGTACGTAGCGCCTTATCCAGACGACCAAGGCTTGAAGATGAAGTTGGGCACCTCGCCGCAGGGCAGCGTGATCAAGCTCGCGATTACGCCACACAGAATCTGACGCACCGCGCCATCGGTGTGACCCGGAAAGGCCAACGCGGCGCGTTTTCTGACAGGGAAAATGGAAGCATGCCGTTCGCGCGGCGCGGTGCGGCGCGCACGATAGCGGCTTCAGACTTGTCCGGAGGCTTCATGTCACACCTCAGCACATTTCCGCAGGCGCTGTTTCAAGGCGCGCCTCGTCATCACGACGACGATCCCGAAATCGAGGCCATCCTGGTGGCGCTCAAGGCGGCGGCGATTCGAGCGACCGAAAAAGGAGACGCCGCTTTTTACGCGAGTTATCTCGCGGACAACGCGATCGGCGTTACTCCCTTCGGCGTTCTGAACAAACAACAGATTCTCGAGGGGATGAAGAGCGGCGCGGCCTTCAAGAGCTCGAAGGTAGAAGATAGTCGGGCAGTCGCGTTGGGGCCGGACGCGGGGCTGGTGACGTATCGCGCCACTTTCGAAGCGCCGGGGCAACCGGCCGTGGAGATGTTCGTCTCGACGCTGTACCGCCGTTATCACGACGGCTGGAAGGGCGTCTTCTACCAGCAGACGCCGCTGCCGGCGAAACAGCGCTAGTTGGCGCGGTCGCCGGCGCCTTCGCGGTCGCGCCAGCGGAAGATCCGCCGCGTGATGAATAGATAGGCGCGTTTGCCGCTGGCCATCCACAGCCGGGAAGGCAGCGAAGGTTTTGCGAGGATGCCGCGCTCGCGCGCGGTGAGTCTGTCCGGCAGGTAACTGCGCTTGTGCTTGAGAAGATGGCGGATGTCATCGTGGCCGAGGGCGCGTGTCAGAGGGCCGCGGCGCGTGACCGTCATCGCAAGCTGAAAATCCACCAGGGCTGGCCTGCCGTCGGGCGTGACGAGCCAGTTGGTTTCCTTGGCCAGATCGTTGTGGATGACGTTCGCGGCGTGGAGCCTGCGAATCAGTTTCGAGGCGGCGCGAAAGTACGCCGGGTCACAGGGTCGCGCGATCTGCATGGGCGCGCCTTCGATCCAGCTTCGGGTGAGCATCCCGTGAGACAGATCGAGAACACGCGGGATTCCATCGACGCCTTGTTTCAACGCCAGGCGGGTCAGCGCACGGTGCTCGCGGCGCATGAGGCGCAAGGCGAGCCAGCGCGCCCAGAGGCGCGCGCCGCGCGCGTCACGGACGACGGTGTCGCCGCTGCGAGAGATGGTGCCGAAGACGTCGGCCTTCAGAATCTGAGGAAAAGGGGACATTCCGCTACTGCCATTCGCCGCGCAGGCCGGCAACGATGCGCTGCAGGCTGGTGGCGCTGGCATCGTCGCCGGGTACGGGCGCGGTCACCACGACCTCGATGCGCGACCAGAACCGCTTCGGCGCCTGTGTCATTGCGGGTTTCCCCTCACGATGACTGAAAAAGCTGCCCCACAACCCGCGCAGCGCCATCGGAATGACCGGCACGGGTCGGCGCTCGAGAATCTTCTCCACGCCTTTCTTGAACTCGTTCATCTCGCCGTCGCGCGTCAGCTTGCCTTCCGGAAAAATACACACGACCTCGCCAGCGGCAAGCTCTGCGTCGATCCGGTCGAAAGCCTTCTGCAACGCCCCGGCATCCTCGCGTGCGGAGGCGATCGGAATCGCCCGCGCGGTGCGGAAAATGAACCCCATCACCGGGATCTTGAAGATGTTGTGATCCATCACGAAACGCACCGGCCGGCGCACGCTGCCGCCGATCACCAGCGCGTCCATGAAACTCACGTGATTGCTGACGATCAACGCCGGCCCGGTTTCCGGGATGTGTTCCAACCCCTTCACCTTGATGCGGTACATCACGTTGACGAACACCCACGACAGGAACCGCATCAGGAATTCGGGCACCAGCGAGTAGATGTAGATAGCCACCACCGCGTTCAGCACCGCCGTGAGGATGAATAGCTGCGGAATGCTGAAATACTGCAGCCACAGTATGGCCAACAACGCGGCGCCCACCATGAAACCCGCGTTGAGAATGTTGTTGGCCGCGATGATGCGCGCGCGATGGCTCTCGGCGCCGCGCTGCAGGATCAACGAATAAAGCGGCACGATGAACAAACCGCCGAACACGCCGATGAACGCGCAGTCCATCACAACGCGCCAGCCGTCGGTGCTGACGAATTCCTGCCACGACAGCAACGCGCCCGCGCTGGCGTGTGCGGCCGGATGCGCCCCAGGATGCGCGAAGTACAGATCGAGCACGAATACCGTGAGCCCGATCGATCCCAGCGGCACCAACCCGATCTCCACCTTGTGCCCCGACAATTTTTCGCAGGCCAGCGAGCCGAGTGCGGTGCCGATGGAGAAGGCCGTCAACAACAGGATGTACACCGTCTTGTCGCCACCCAGCACGTCGTGGGAGTAAGAGGGCAACTGCGCCATGACCAGCGCGCCCACCAGCCAGAACCACGAGATACCTAACAAGGACAGGAAGATCGCGCGCGTCTGCGCGGCGAAGCGGATCGCCTGCCAGGTGGCGGTGAATGGATTGAAATTGATCTTGAGACCCGGGTCGGTGGCCTCGGCGCGCGGGATGGCGCGCGAACACAGATAGGTGCCCACGGCCACCACGACCATCACCACCGCCGCGGCCACATGGGCATCACTCGTGCTGCCCGCGGCTCGCTCAGCCGCGGACGTCGGCGCCAGCAATCCGCCGGAAATCGTGCCGATCAGGATGGCGATGAACGTGCCGGCATCCACCAGCGCGTTGCCGCCCACCAGTTCGCTCTCGCGCAGGTGTTGCGGCATCAGCGAATACTTGAGCGGCCCGAAGATCGTCGCCAGCACACCCGTCAGGAACACCAGCGACAGCAGAGTCGGGACGTGCCCCACATACAAGGCGGCCGCGGCGCCGAACATCAGCAAGACTTCCGCAAGCCTCGTCTGGCGGATCAACCGGCTCTTTTCATATTTGTCGGCGAGCTGGCCCGCGAGCGCGGAAAACAGGAAGAACGGCAGGATGAAAAGGCCCTGCGCCACGTTCGCAATCGGGCCGACGTCCCCGGAATTGGCCGCGGCCGACGCGCCAAACGCGATCGACACGACCAGCGCATTCCGGAACAGGTTCTCGTTGAACGCGCCGAGGAACTGCGTCAGGAAGAACGGCAGGAAGCGCCGCGTCTTCAGCAGCGCAAACTGGGATTGCTCCTCGCCGGGAACCTGTTCGGACAGCGCCATCAGGCCTTGTCAGGTCGTCGCCATCGTTCGCGGCTGGCCGCTTCGCGATGCTGGTTCACGACTTCCAGGCTTTTCTGCAAAGTGCCCGAATCGGGCGCGAGCGCGAGCCCCTTGTTCACATCCGCGATCGCCAGTTCGAACCGCTTGAGCCCAGTGAACACGGCGGCGCGATTGTTGTATGTCCGCCAGTTATTGCGGTCGAGTTCGAGCGCCCGGTTGCAGTGATCGAGCGCTTTGTGCCAGCGCTTGAGCGCCGCGTAACCCGCGCAGACGTTGGTATAGCCGGATGCCTTGTCGCGCGGATTGTTAGGTTGTTCGAGGCCGGCGAGAGTCAGCCGCACGCCTTCCTCGAAACGGCCCGCTTCGAGCGCGACCGAACCTTCCGAAAGCAATTGATTGAGCGGGCCGAGCACCGTGGCCGACTGTGCCTGCGACAGGTCGCCGGCCGAGGCGCCGCCAGCCATGAGGATCAAGGCGAGAAAGCCGTTCGAGCAGGCCGCACGTTGCATGGGCACTTTTATAGCCTGCCTCATCCGAAGTTGCCAGAACGTACAGTCGACTTCTCCGTCAAATAAAACGCTACAGTCCGAATCCGCTACCTGGGGTATTCGAAATGAACCGCGTATCGCTCATTCTGGCCGTATTGGCAGGGCTCGCCGGCTGCACTACCTACAAGCTCTGGACCGAATCCGACTACAACCAGGAACAGGGCACCGTGCAGTTGTCATATGAATACCGGAAGTTCGAGAGCCCGCAGGTCGACGAACGTGCCGGCACCGAGATGGCCCGCGAGCGCTGCGAGCAGTGGGGCTTCAAGAGCGCCACCCGCAAGGCCGAAGACCGGGTCTGCACCGACGGTCTGGAAAACGACTGCAAGAAGTGGCGCGTCACGCGCGAGTACCGCTGCCTCAAGGTGCCGTTGCGCTGAGGCTCTGTTTCGGCGGGTTGCGCGCGGCGAGTGCGGCCATCATGTCATCGAGTTCCGCCCGCGGTAGATAGCGGCCATTGACGATCACCGCCGCGATGCGCCGCGTGTTGGTTATGTCGACCAACGGATTCGCATCCAGCAACACCAGGTCCGCGCGTTTGCCGGTTTCCACCGTGCCGCGATCGCCCGATGTTCCGAGCCATTCCGCCGGCAACCGTGTCGTCGCCTCGAGAATCCGCCGATTGCTCACACCCGCGCGCGACAGTGCTTCGAATTCATCGTGCAGCGAGAACCCCGGCGCCACGCCCGGCACGGGTGAATCCGTGCCAGTGAGCACTGGAATTCCCGCTGCATCGAAGGCGCGCACGAGCTCGGCGTTGAAGGTCACCACTCGCCGCACGTAGTCGGCGAGCCCGGGGTCGTGCCGTTCGACGTACGGGTTGTGCTCCACGACCAGCCGGTATTGCACCGGCGGCAGATAACGCAGATCGTCACGCGCCGCGAGTGATTCGGGGTGCGCGACCACCTCCACGATGCGTTCGTCCAGCGTGAGCGTGGCCGTGAGCCAGGTGCCATTTCGCTTCGACATCTCGACGTACGCCGGAATGGCGGTGAGATCCGGCGGCGAAGTGTGCTGCGCGAATTCTTCGGCGTGCGCCACCAGGTCGAACCCGGGCAGGAAGAACTTCGCGGTGATTCCTTTCTCACGTTGCGGGATGTGGCCGACCACGCGCATCTTGAGTTGGCGCGCTTCATCCACGATCGCGGTGAAAGTCTCCAGCGACAGCTTGCTGTAAACCTTGATGAATTCGTAGCCGCTGGCCTGGGCGTCGCGCACCGCCTGCCGACCATCTTCGGGCGTGGCCGCGCTGTATGTCATGCCGACCGGCCATGAAGGCGGTGAGCCGTCGATCATTGCGGCGTTCGCGATGTGCGGGCCCAGCACGCGGCCGCTTTCGACGTCGCTGCGCTGCCCGACCGACTCGGACATCGCCGAGAGGTTGAACACCTGCGTTACGCCATTGGCGATGAACGGTGTCAGGTAGTCCTGCGTTTCAGCCGTGCCATCGGCGAGCTTCGGGTCGCCGAGATAGAGCCGCAACATGCGGTCGTTTCCGATGTGCACGTGCATGTCGGAGAAACCGGGCAGCAGCCACTTGCCGCGGCCATCGATGCGCCGCGCGCCGCCTGGTTTGTTTGCGCCCGCGCCGGCGGTGATGGCGGCGATTCTTCCGCCGCTGATGATTACCGTCGCATCGTCGAGCGGAATGCCGCCGGGCGTCATGGGCAGGACGTTTACGTGTTCGATCACCAGAGGGTGTGCGTTCTTTGCGGTGGCGAGCGGTGCGCCCAAGGCGAGAGCCGCAAGAGCGACGACGGAAAAAATGCGCGACATGATCAACCCCGAATGGTTTTACGCAGGGTTGAGACGGGCCAGCCTCACCGACGGTTGCAACTACGGGGCGATTGCTTCCGTCGACGCTTCGAAGCCGGCGACCGTGCCGCCCTCCGAGTTCAGCAACCGCAGCGAGTTGCCCACGATCTTCCAGCCCGCCACGAATTCGAACATGGCGAGATAGCGCTGCTCGAGCTCCATGCGCACGTCGCAGAACATCCGGGTGCCACCCACCTGATCGAACTTCAACTGCTCGCCCGCGAGTGCGTAGTGCCCGAACATGCGATTGCAGCCGGAGAAACCGACCACGTTGGGGTTCTGCGATTGCAGCGAGAAATACACCTCGCGGCTGCCAGCGGGATTGGGGACGACCACCTCACCGACCTGCGTCAGGCGCCAGTGTGTGTCGAGCAGCGTAGCGGGCGCGGCTTGCACGACTATCTTCTTGCCCGTGGTGCTGCAGCCTGCGCTAACAAGCGCAATTGCCACAGCCGTCAACCAGATCGCGTTGGAGTTTTTCATGCCTCGAGCCTACACCCGCAGGGTCATTCAAAAAATCGGAGTGATCCGATACGCCGCCGCCAGCGTGACGAGCAAATAAAGCAGGAAGAACGAGCCGGCATCCACCAGCGCCTTCCAGAAGATGGCCGGTTTGACGTCGAGGTGATCGGGCGTCGAGCGGGTCGCGAACCGGGGCCACCACTTGTTGGGCACCGCCCCGACGTAGGCCTTGAACTCCTCGGGAAATGAATCGGCAAGGAATTGCTCTTCGCAGGAGGCGGCGTAAACCACCAGCGCGGAGACCAGCACGACGACCGCAGCACACAACAAAACGGAACGGCTCGTGAGGCCGAGTCCGAACGCGCCGAGAATCGACAGGGCGTACAGCGGGTGGCGGCACAGGGCATATGGCCCCGCCGTGATGAGCTTTTCGTCCTTGTGCCCGGCGATGAACACCGAACACCAGATGCGGCCGAGACAGGCCAGCGCGACGCAGACGAAGCCCGCGGCGCCCGCGAGGTAGTGCCAGCCCGCCGGTATCTCTCGCGGTCCGACGATCGCGGTGACGGCGACCAGAGCCACGTAGATCGCGAAAGTGGTGCGCAGGCGCGGGGTGCTGGCGGAATCCGTCATTGAAATAAAACGCCCGCAGGACGGGTCTGATCCCCTGACGATGAAGAGGCCGGATTATAAGGGCGCGAGGCCTCGCGTTAGTTGAGAAGCGCCGATTCCGACCCCACTCTTCGGGTCTCCCGGAATCCCAACGCCAGACTTCACAAGGAGCCTGCATGGCATTGTTCAGCAAGAAAACCGCAATTCCCGCTCACGACGAAGCACTGCCGGGCCGCAACACCCCGCTCCCGCTGTCAGGCCGGCATTTCGTCAATGGTACGAACATCAAGCAGCCCGCCGCCGGTGGGCTGGAAGAAGTGCTGTTCGGTCTCGGCTGCTTCTGGGGCGCCGAACGCAAGTTCTGGCAGATCCCGGGAGTTGTCACCACAGCCGTGGGGTACGCCGGCGGCCATACGCCGAATGCCACGTACGATGAAGTGTGTTCGGGCCGCACCGGCCACACCGAGGTGGTCCGGGTGTTGTTCGACCCTAACAAGGTTGGTTTCGACGCGTTGCTCAAGGCGTTCTGGGAATCACACGACCCGACGCAGGGCATGCGGCAGGGCGGGGATGTCGGCACGCAGTACCGCTCGGCTATCTACACGAGCACCGCTGCGCAGCAGAAAGAGGCGGAGGCCAGCAAACGCGCGTACCAGGCCGCGCTGACGCAGGCGCATCGCGGCTCGATCACCACCGAGGTCAAGGAAGCACCGGCGCTGTATTACGCCGAGGAATATCACCAGCAGTACCTGGCGAAGAATCCGCGCGGTTATTGCGGCCTCAACGGCTGCGGCGTGACCTACGAAATGGGGACACTCCCCATTTCTTAGCAAAAGGGGCCGGAGCTGGCCATTTTCTCTTATGCTCATCGCCATTCCGAATAGGGGCGGAATAGCGATGACCACCTGGTCGTTCGGCGGTCGCAGGCAGTACCTGTTGGCGCCGCTGTTGGGCGACGCAATCATTCTGGCGGCGCGCACGATGGTTGGTTGGGATGCGCGCTTCGTCAGCGGAAACGTCCCGTCAGTCGACCGTCACGATGACCTTTCCCCGCGCACGCTGACTGCCGATGTAATCGAGCGCCTCGCCGGCCTTTTCGAGTGGATAGCGCCGGTCGATTGCCGTCTTCAACTTGCCGTCGCGCATCAGGCCGGCGAGGTACTCGAGATCCGGCGCATCCACGTCGGCAACGAAAAACACCAGCCTTTGATCGATGAACGGCGCGAGCATCTTCTGCTTGATGATTCTCGTCATGGGCCCGAGGAACGCATTGTCCTTGGGCCCGCTGATCGTGACGATGACGCCTTGCGGCTTGACCACGCGTTTCAGATCCAGGAACGGCTGATTGCCGACGTTGTCCAGGATCACGTCGTATTGCTCCTTGCTCTCGGTGAAGTTCTCCCGCGTGTAGTCGATGACGTGATCCGCGCCGAGCGAGCGGACCAGCTCGACGTTGCGCGTGCTGCAGACGGCGGTCACTTCCGCGCCCGACAACTTTGCCAGCTGTACGGCATATGTCCCCACGCCGCCGGAGGCGCCGTTGATCAGCACTTTTTGACCCGCCGCCACATGTCCGTAGTCGCGCACCGCCTGCAACGCGGTGCCGCCCGCGATGAGTATCCCCGCCGCATCGTCGAACGACACTTCGGCCGGCTTGATCACGACGTCTCCGTCGACGCCTGCAAGGGCAAACTCGGCGAGCGACCCATGAGCTCCGCCGAAGACTTCATCCCCGGCCTTGAACCGCGTCACTCCCGCACCCACGGATTCGATCGTGCCCGCCATGTCGTATCCCACGCGCGATCCGTTCGGCGCACCCAGCCCCGATCCGAGCCGCATGAAGTAGGGCTTGCCCGTGACCACGTGCCATTCATAGGGATTGACGCTCGCGGCGTGAATCCTGATCAGCACTTCTCCGGCGCCCGGGTGCGGTTTGGCAATCCTCTCGAGCGCCAGGACCTTGCCCGGCGGCCCATAACAACGATGCGTGATCGCCCGCATGGATTCCTCGCCCGCGACGGTCGCCGGTGGCGAAGGGCACGGCGATTCATGGCTGAGCGTCACTAACAAGGCCGCGACGCCCAAGGCGAGCGTCGCCCCCACGCCGCTCAGGATCTTCGTTCTCAATTTCATGGCCGGTCCCTGCAATGGTTACGAGAGCGGCGAATATGCCGGGGCGCCGATGCGGGCATCGGCGCATGCGACGGTCGAACATCGGGCAAGGACGAGCGACGGCGGGCGACGACGAGTGACGCCTGGCCGACCCGTGCTTTCGATGTCCGGGGCGGGGTGCGCGCCCGCGGTGCTCTATAGTTCAGCCATGGCATCCGGCGCCCCCACTGTTGTTTCCGGCTTCGCGCGTATCTACACGTGGGCGCGGCTGCGATTCACGCTCGCGTTGTCCGTGTCTCTCGGCGTGATCACGGGCCTCAACAACGGCACGCCCATGATCGTCGACATACTGCGCGCCGTATTCATGGGCGCTGCCATCCTGTTCGTATTCGGCGTATTCGAGACGCGGCCGAAGCGGCTGCCGAAATGGCTGGCGCGCACCGTGCTCAGGCTCGTCGCCATCGTGTTCGTGGCCCTGTTCTGCGCGGCGCTCATGGCGATGCTGGATCCGGACCGCCGCGACAGCCTCGGCCGGTTGCTGGGCGCGGCGTTGTTGTTTGCGCCATGGGTCGCCGTCGCGGCGATCCTGCGGCAGCGCGACCTGATCGTGCGCGAACAGGCATTCAATTTCGAACTCGAGCGCAGCGAATTCGAGCGCCGCGTCTCCGATGCCCGCTTGAGCCTGATGCAGGCGCAGGTGGAGCCGCACTTCCTGTTCAACACACTGGCCAACATCCAGGCGCTGGTCGACTCGGGGTCGCCGCAGGCATCGAAGGTGCTGTCCAGCCTGATCGCCTATCTACGTGCGGCAGTGCCACGCATGCAGTCGCAAACGACCACGCTGGATGACGAAGTGCAGCTCGTGCGCGCCTATCTGGATCTCATGCAGATGCGCATGCCGGACCGGCTGCAGTACGCGATTCATTTCGATCCCGCGGCGGCGCGCCTGTACTGTCCGCCGATGACGTTGCTGACGTTGACCGAAAATGCGGTGCGGCACGGCATCGATCCCAGCGAGACCGGCGGCCGCATCGATGCCGACATCTGGCTGCGCGACAAGCGCTGCGTGGTGCGGGTGAAAGATACCGGCGTGGGGTTGAAGACCGTCAGTCGCGGGCTCGGGACGGGGCTATCCACACTGCGCGAGCGCTTGAAGCTGGCTTTCGGCGGCGATGCGCAGCTGATATTGACCGAAGTAGTGCCGCACGGGGTCTGCGCTGAAATCAGTTTCCCCGGTCGCGAGGTCCCGGCATGAAGGACGTGCGCCCGGGAGCGCTCATCGCGGACGATGAACCGCTGCTGCGTGACGCACTGGCTCGCATGCTCGCGAGCGCGTGGCCCGAGCTTCAGATCGTCGCGCAGGCACGCAACGGCCGCGAGGCGATCGATCTTTTTGAAACGCATCAGCCCGACATCTGCTTTCTCGACGTCCAGATGCCGGGGAAGTCGGGCGTCGATGCCGCGCAGCACATCGGTAGCCGCGCGCAGCTCGTTTTCGTGACCGCGTTCGACCAGTACGCGGTGCAGGCGTTTGCACACGGCGCGCTCGATTACCTGGTCAAACCCGTCGAGGCCGTCCGCCTCGCCGAAACCGTGCTGCGATTACAGGCGCGGCTGCGCGCCGCGCAACCCCGGCTCGACACGGAGATGCTGCTTCAGCAGTTGGCGCGGGCGCTCAATCCTGAAAATGCGACCTCAACGTTGCGCTGGGTGCGCGCGTCCGTCGGCGCCACAGTGCGGCTGATCGCCGTCGACGACATCGATTTCCTGCGCGCCGATGAAAAATATACGCAGGTGGCGTGGCGCGATGACAACGCCCAGCCGTGCGAGGCCGTGATCCGCACTGCGCTCAAGGAGCTCATCCCGCAACTGGATGCGAAGCAATTCGCCCAGGTGCATCGTTCCGTGGTGGTGAATTTCAGCGCGATCAGCCATGTGACGCGCGGGGAAAACGAGACCGCCGATATTCATCTGAAAGGGCGGTCCGAAGTGTTACCGGTGAGCCGCACCTATCTGCATCTGTTTCGGCAGATGTAGATAGGTCTTTCAACCTCACCTCAGGTGGCGGATTTTCGGGCCCAGCGCATTGCGACCGCGACGACACACCACGCCAGCACCCAGCCTGCCATGCCGCCGATGGCGAAGTGGTACAGGCGCCGTTCGAAGTAGACGCCCGAGTGGCCCATGTAGTTGCCGATTGCGAAAACGCCTGACGTCGCGATCAGGATGATTGCCGCTGCCAGACGAGTGCGCAATGTCGCGCCATTCGCTGCCCAACCCGTCGGCTCCAGGACCGGCTCGGCATGGCGAATCCGCCACGCCCAGATCAGCAGAAGCACCATGCCGACCAGCGAACTCAGATGCTGCAGGAATCTGTACACGTATATGTGGCTGTAGCCGATCTTGAACAACGAGATGCGCATGAAAGGCAGCGCCTGAACGACCGGCGTCCATCGATGCGTGAATGAATCCCAGATCACATGGGTTGCCGCGCCAATGACGATGGCCAAACACGCGAACGCGATCGTCGCAAACGTGATCCTTGAATCAGACGGGTTGATGCGTACGCGCCAGGTCCCCGGCAGCAGCGCGAGAGTGGGTCCTTCCAGCAATTGCACGTACGACATCCAGATCGCGAGCCCGGCGGGCAGGCAGAACCAGAACAGCCCCGTGAAGGTGTGGGTGGGCAACACGGACAGATCGCCCGGCAGGAAATAGGAAAAGTCCGGCGACATGCTGCCGATCATCAGCGCAGCCAGCGGGAGACGTCCGTTGCCGAGCCTGCGCAGCGGAAGTACGGCCGCCGCATGTGAAACGGTGAATGGCATGGAGGACGAGATCCTAATGGCACGGGCGCCCGAGGGTGAAGATCAATTGTGGCAACCGTTGGCCGTCCTAATCGCTCGCGTTGTCGCCGGCGATCCTCGCGGCAGCTGCGGCGGAGTGCCGAAGCGGAGTACGCTTCGCTGCAAATAATTCGGCGGGGAGAAAACCCATGCAGATGAACAGACGTGATGCGCTCAAGTTCGCCGGCGGCGCGGTGTTTGCCACCGGCCTCATCGGCCACGCCGTCGCGAAAGCGAAGCCGCTGAAAGTGCTGATTCTGGGCGGGACCGGTTTCATCGGTCCGCACTTCGTGCGCGTGCTGACGGAAGCCGGCCACACCGTGACGTTGTTCAACCGGGGCAAACGCGACCCGGAAGCCAAACCCGGCGTCGAGCAGTTGCTGGGCGATCGCAACGGCCAGGTGGACGCGCTCAAGGGCCGTGACTGGGATGTGTGCATCGACAATTCCGGCTACAAGCCCAGCCAGGTGAAGCTCACAGCCGAGCTTCTGCGGCCGCATATCAAGCACTACATATTCATCTCGAGCGTGTCGGCATATGCGGATTACATGTCGACGAACATCGACGAGGACTACGAGCTCGCGATGTTGAAGGATCCGGGCAATGAGGAAGTCACCGGCGAAACTTACGGCGGACTCAAGGTGATCTGCGAGCAGATCGTGCAGAAGACCTATGGCAAGGATGCCAACGTGATCCGCCCTACCTACATTGCCGGCCCCGGCGACCCGACCGATCGCTTCACCTATTGGCCGGTGCGGGTTTCGCGCGGCGGCGAAATGCTGGCGCCAGGCACGCCGTCCGATCCCATTGGCTATATCGACGTGCGCGACCTCGCGGATTTCACGCGCAGCTGTGTCGAGAAGCGAATCAGTGGCGTCTTCAACCTTTGCAACAAGCCGCGCTCGGCGACCATCGGTGAGCTCTTGGAGAAGAGCAAGAACATCTCGGGCGCGGACACCACCTTTGTCTGGGCCAGCGCCGAGTTCATCGACAAACACGGTTTGAACGAAGAGTCCGCACCGCCCAATGCAATCCCGATCTGGAGTCCGCCGACCGGTGATTTCGCCGGTTTTGCGCTGATCAAGTGCGATCGCGCGGTGGCGAAGGGCCTCAAGTTCCGGTCGTTGGAAGCGACCATCCGCGACACGTTGGAATGGCATAAGACCCGACCGGCCGACAAGCAGAAGCTGAGGGCGGGATTGCCGGCGGATAAAGAAGCGGAGTTGCTGGCAGCGCTGAAGAGCGCCTGACGCTCGTGGCGCTATTTGCGCCGGCAGTTTTTGATGGGCGGGGGCGCGAGCGACTCGTTGGAATGCCGGACGATCCGGCATTCCGCGAGATCGAATTCCACAAAGGGTGCGCCGTTCTCCGTGGTCCGGAACGTGATCGACACACGGTCGCCCAGGATCGAGACCTGGGATCCGGACTCGAGGGTGCCGCGCGACCCCAGCAATACGTCGCTGGCTACCTTCTTGCCGTCGGCCAACACGTCATATCGATACAGGTGCTTTTCATCTTTGAACAGCACCAGCGCAAGATTCGATCCCGGTACGTTCACGCGGGCGAGGCCCGCTCGTGGTTCGAGCAACGCGAGCAGCAAAAACATCAGGCAGGCCGCCGCAATCATTCCGATCGCAATGAGGAGCCAGCTTTTTCCGGAACGCGGAATCATTTACGCCATCCGTTGACTAACAAAATCACGTGAATCTTCCCGACGACATCGTATCGGTGGGCCTGGCTTGCCGCTGCTCGCACATGCGCGTAGCGTCTGGCGATGCTCGACTTGGCCGACATGCTTCCATTTACCGGCACGAATCAGCCAATCGCCACAGCAATAGTACCCGTGGCATCCTCGCGACATGGCGGGTTACTGCGCCAGCCTTGTCCGACAGATTCAGCGCGGTGAGGCCAGCATAATTCCAGGCTAATTCGGATCAACCGAGGCGCGTGCATTGCAAAGAAAATTCCGGCAGTCGTTGAAGGCGCAGGCATGAAGGCGCGGCATCTTTTCGCCGCGACGATCGCGGCCACCGCATTTCAGACGGCTGGCTGCAAACCCGAGCAGTCCGTGCCCACCGCGGCCGTTCCGGCGCCCGTCGCAGAGATGCCCGTTGCGGTGGTCACTTCGAGCGCGGTGAACCCGATGCTCGAGGCATGCCGGATCACGATGTCGGCGCCGGAGAAACACGAGTGGACTACCTACTGGAATCCGAAGGGCGTCGAACTCGCGGGTGAAGGCCCGAGCCACGTCCATTCGATCTACTGGGCCAATGCGCAGGAGAAGGCATCGCTGCGCGACAAGAACACGGCGTTGCCGATCGACATCACCTGTTCGAGCGATGGTCCGCCGGAGGTGACCATATCTCTGGCGGCGTTCTCTTCGAAAGAAAAAGATATTCCGTTGAAACCCGGCACCTACCAGATCGTCGGCAAGTCCGGCGCGGAGGTGAAACCCGGCGAGGTCCTCGCGGGCGCGCTGACTTTCAACAAAGGCATGTACGACGCAACCAACGGCACGCTCGAGCTCGAAAAGTTCGACATGGAAGGGGTGAAGGGATCGTTCACGATCAACGGGCGCGAAGCCTTGACGGGCGCGAAGCCGATCATGATCGAGGGCACCTTTGCGATGCCGTGCCGCGGCGGGCTGCTCGAAAGCGCCTGCAAGGTGAACAGGAAGGTCGCGCGCGAGTAGTCAGGCCTGCCGGCGGGAAGTCCTGCTTCATTCCACTTCGGCGATCATGGGCCGGCCGGATGTGTCCATCGCTGAATCCTGGACCTGAGGCGGCGCGACCCTGAAGTGATGGTTGTCAGTGCAGTGGTTGAAAGATCTGCCGATGCGCAGCGGTGGAGGGGATTCAGGCTCGGTTAAGTTGACGGCAGGCAATCTGGGGGCCAGTCATCCCGGTGCCCTCATGAAACGCTCAATTCAAGGCCTGATCCTGATTCCGACGGTTTTGGTGCTGGGCTTGAGCGCCTGCGTGAGTAACCGGCAATGGACCGCGACCGGCGGCGACAGGGAGGCCGGGCTGGTGCGTGTTTCCTATCAATACCCCGAGTTTCATCAGCCTGACCTCAGCGACGTTCAGGCCATGGGACTTGCGGCGAATCGCTGCGAAGCCTGGGGGTACAAACGCGCCGAGCCGGTGGCCGGCCTGGTGCGTGAATGCAGCAACATGGAAGCGGGCAACTGCGATCTGTGGACGGTGACGCGCGAGTTTCAATGCAGCGGCGACGGAGAGGTCTCGTACGCCACCCGCCTCTCGAAATAAAGGGGACATTAATCATCCGCCGACGAAGGTGATGCCTTTGCGCGGTGGCAACACATCCGGCGTCTGGATGTTCGATACCAGCCCTAACTTCTCGAGTCCGCGCAGAAACGCATAGCCGATATCGAGCTGGCCGGGATACAACCCATGCCGCGCGGACGCAGGGAACGCGTGGTGATTGTTGTGCCAGCTCTCTCCCATCGACGGAATCGCCGCCCACGGCACGTTGTGCGCCTGCACGGCGCCGGTGTCGACCAGCCAGCTCTGCGGTCCATGCGTGTGGCAGATGTACCCCACGAACCAGTGCATCGACACGCCCGCGGTCACGCGCGCGCATATGCCCCAAACTACCCACGGGATTCCGCCGATTGCAAACAAAACCAGCGCAACCGGCAACTGCTGCAACATCCAGTACCGCTGCAGGAACCGATAGAAAGGATCGTCCACGATGCCCGGGCCTGGATCGAATGCCGGCGGCTTCGCGAGCTCGAGTTTGCAATGCAGGTTCCACCAGCCATCCTTGATGAGCCCATGACCGTGCTTCAGGAACGGGTGGCAGTTGGGCTGGCGCTGCGCCCAGTCGCGAAAGTCATGCGACTGGATGACCCAGAACGGCCCCTGCATTCCCACCAACGTGCCCGACCACACCAGCACCCGCTCGAACCACTTCGGGCATTGAAACGTGCGGTGAATGAGGCGCCGGTGGAAGCCGACCGAATGCCCGGTGCACATGGTCAGCTCGAGCAATACCAGAAAGACGGCGAAGGCGCCCCAGGTGAAATAGATAGGTCCGAGGATGAGCGTGGCGAGCAACATGCCGCCGTTCCAGAGGGAGCGGGCAGGATCCCAGGTGACCGTGCCGTCCATGGGGTCCGCGTCCGCGCCGATGGTCAGCGAATTGACTTTGTACGCGCCAGCGGCGGAGTCGTTGAGAGTGTTATCCAAACTTCAGCCTCGGTGTTACGTGAGATCGCAGTCGCGGCGCGCCGACATTCGCGCCAGAGCCGTTCGAATGCGAGCATTGCCCTGTAGCGGACGAATCATAACTAACTAACGAGGCCTCCCATGTACCGGATCCTGCGCGCGGCACTGATTCTCACGGCGACGGCGGCTGTTCTCGGCTGCAAACCGAAGGCACCAGACAGCGCCGATACCGCGCCCCCGGCAGGCACCTCCGCCGAGACCGCCGCCCCGGCTGCGCCGTCTGTGCCTAAGCTGCTCGAGGCCTGCCACCTCAAGATGACCGCGCCCGACGCGCAATCCTGGACCACTTTCTGGGACCCGGCCCGCCGCCGTACCGAAAGTGCGAACCCCAGCGGCGTGCGCAGCATCGCCTGGGCCAGCACGCCCGAGAAGGAGCTCGCGGACAAGGGCGGGTCCGCGCTCGACATCAACTGCGGCAACGATGAATCGGAGGGCGTCCGCAAGATCATCATTTCGCTGAATTCTTTCGGTTCGACGGAGCAGGATGTTCCGATGGCCCCAGGGACTTATCCGATCGTGCCGAAATCGGGCAATTCCAAAGTGAAGCCCGGCACATTCATCGCAGGTTTCATTGGCTACGAGAAGAGCATGTTCCAACCGACCAGCGGCACATTGAAGATCGATCGGTTCGACAAGCAGCGGATCACAGGTTCATTCGTGATCGATGGGCATGAAATCCTGATGGGCAGCCGCCCATTTCATCTCGAGGGCACTTTCGACATGCCCTGCCGCGACGGAATGCTGCAAGGCGACTGCCAGTCGAACGCGCAAGTCGACTGAAACGGGGACGCGCCTCGAGGACCTGTCGACCACCGGCACAGGAGTAAGCTGCAACGCGATGTCCATCCTCGATCGCATCCTCGGCCGTGCGCCCACCGACGCTGCGCAGATCCACGCCCCGGTCCGACCGCCGAAGGTAACGGAATTGCCGGCGACTGTGGTTGAGGCGTCGGCATCGTTGCAGCGGGTGACGAGCGAGGGAGTAGTTCGGGTCTACGACCAGTTCGGTCGCAAGGTCGAGATCGGGCGCGAAGCGTGGCGCAAGGACGTGTTGCTGCCGAACCTCACGGCGAATCGCGATAACCCCGACGCCCTCTACGACCTCATCGTCGGCGCGCTGAACGACGACTTCGCCACGGACGTGCTCGAAGCGGCGCGCCATCTGCACGATCACGACTCGAATCCGCAGCGCGGCGCCGCGCTTCTCGGCATCGTGCTCCTGCAACTGAAGGACGTTCCCGCCGCGCGCGAGGTGCTGGAGCGCGCGATCGCGAGGTACGGCGAGAACACCTATCTATTGGCCAACCTCGCGCGGGCGTTCGCGGCCGCGGGCGACGACGAACGCGCGCAGGCGCTGATCTGGCGCGCCCTGCAGCTCGACCCGAACGAAGAAACGTCCCTCAACTGGATGATCGCGACGGCGAACGCCAAGGGTGGCAGGGAGGCGGTGCTGGCGGCATACGCACGCGCTGCGGCGCTGCCGGGCAGCTGGCGCGCGCAGTTGTGGCTGGCGCGGTCCGCGCTGGAGTTCGGCCAGATCGATGAGGCGACGCGGCTCTACGAGGAAGCGCTGGGACGCGCCAAGCCCGTTCCGGCGGATCTGCTGATGCAGTTGAGCGGCGATCTCGGCAATCGCGGGCATACCGAGTTGCTGGTGCGCCTGACCCAGCCGCGCTTCGATCTCGCCGCGCACGGCCTTGCGGTGGGCAACAATCTGCTGCGTGCCTATGCCGATCTGGGCATGTTCGCCGAGGCGCGCAAACTGCTGGAGCAGCTCTACTCGCAGCAGCGCCCGGACTGGCGCGACCACCTCATTTTCTGGGAGCAGAAACTCGACGACGCGCAGAGGCGTTATGGCGAGGTCTCGGCGCCCCTCGATATCGTGTTGATGACGCTCGATCAGCCGGTGTGGGCGCGCGGCGTGCTCGGTTTCGATTCCGTGTTGCCGGCGAAGTCGCCATCCGTGCCGCGAGTTCACTTCTTCTGCGGCAGCGGCGAAGCGCCCGAGCAGGATCAGGCTGGCGGGAAAGTGGTTTCGCAGCCGACCAACGATCTCGGCCGCATCGCGCGTGCGTTGCCGATGTTCCTGGCCGAAGAGGTCTATCTACGTACCAGCGCGCGCACCGCTTTTCTGTTGCCGTGGATGAAGCAGGGCGGGTTCATCGTGTCGGCGCAGCCATGGACGCGGGCGTTTCTGCCGCCGGATGCTTCGCCGCCGGAGGCGATCGTCTACCTGCACGTCGATGCGCGTGCGACGCCATGGCGCCTCCTGGTGAGCATCGAGAAAGCAGGGGACGCGGCCGCGCCAGTGGCATTCGAGCAGCCTTTCCATCTCACGAACGCTGGCCACGATGTGTTGACCCTGCTTTACGATCTCATACCGCGACTGACCGACTTGTTAGGGTTGCGACGTGAAGAGTCCGCCGCAGCACTCGGAACGCCGCCGGCGGAATTGCTGCCAGGTTATCTCACCGCCATCGAGCAGGCGCTGGCCATTGCGCTGGCCGCGCGCCACGTCGGCAATGAAAGCTTCCTGCACCAGGAACGGTCGATCTTCGATCATCTTTTCGATGTCGCCCTGCACGGCGCGGAGCTGCTGCGCCCGCGCATGTTGCTGATCAACGCGCTGGAAAACGAGACGCGGCGACGGCCGGATATCGCGCGCGAATATCTCGAGAAGTTGTCGCTCCTGCAGCAGCGGCATGTGTTGGCGCCGGGTGCGGGCAGTGAACTTGTCGCCAAGGGCGTGAAGACCGTCGTGGAAAAAGCGGGCTCGGGCTAGATGAGTCGGCGCTCGTTGCCCGCCCGGATGCACTACAGTGCAGTCATGCCGAATTGTCCAATTGCGATGTCGTGAAGTCACTGCGCGAGGTGATCCGGCAGCTACCGCCGGGCGTGGAATTTCTGGTCGTCATCATGTG
Source organism: Pseudomonadota bacterium (assembly GCA_039931065.1). Classification (GTDB taxonomy): domain Bacteria; phylum Pseudomonadota; class Gammaproteobacteria; order Steroidobacterales; family Steroidobacteraceae; genus CADEED01. The sequence goes on from JBDTSP010000007.1 coordinate 153,370, forward strand.
GGCGTTCGGCATGCCCATCTTCACGTCGATCCTGTCGCTTGGCCAACCGCAGGGTGCGGTGGTGTTCAACGACGCGGCGCTGATCGGAACCGTGGTTTTCGAATTGATGGTGGCGGCGGGCATCATCTGGTTCTTGCGCTTGCGCGACTGGTCGCTCGAGAAAGTGGGTCTGCGCGTCGACCTGCGCGGAACCGCGTGGGGCATCGCGCTGCTAGGCGTGTTTTACGCGTTGAGCGCCGCGGTCCAGTTGGCGGCCCATGTCTTGCCCATCGACATGAATGCGTTGGTTGCGCAGATGCCACGCACCGACGGCGAGCTCAGCATGGAGCTCGTGTTCATCGTTTCGGTGGTGAACGGCATATTCGAAGAGGTCTTCGTCGTGGGCTACGCCATCACGGCGCTGCAACAGGCGCGCGGCATGTGGACCGCGATCAATGTGAGCACGGCCGTGCGGGTGATGTATCACCTCTATCAGGGGCCATTCGCGTTCCTGGCCATTGCGCCGATGGGGCTGCTGTTCGGTTACATCTATGCACGCACGCGGCAGTTGTGGCCGCTGATCGTGGCGCATGTGCTGCTCGACGTCGTCGGCCTGCTGTTCGGCCTGCAGAAATAAGAGTGGACGTGCCTATGAAATAGGCATGTCCCCTTTGGGATCAGGCCACTTGCCGGGCGTGCAACTCGCGCACCACGCGCCGCGCTTCGCGCTGCCTCAGCAATTCCTGGTCGCGCACCCAGTCGAGCGCGTAGTTGGCCACTTCCTGCCAGCCGCTCTGGCCGACGATGAAGTGCGTGCGATCCGCGAATTCGTGGTACTCGGTCGTCGCGGTCGAACGGCGGTAAGCCCTGGCGTTCGCCTTGACCACCGACGGCGGTGAGACGTGGTCCGCGCCACCCGCGATCATCAGCAGCGGCGCCCGGTTGTTCCGCCGCACGTTCACCGCGGTCTCCGCGAACGGGTTGAAATTCGCGAGCTCCGTCTGGAACAACACGTGATCCGGCCCCGGGACGGCGTAGCGCTGGTAGATGCGGAACGATTCCTCGCGCGTCGAGGTATTCATGAACGCGTAGTGAAACTGGTTCGGCGTGAGCGGTATGCAGCGATGGTTGTTGCGGGGATTGATGAGCTGCGGCGTGACCACGCGTATCGTGGAATAGGGAAGCGTCCATATGCCCTTTATCGGGGCCGATGCTATGGCCACGCCGCAGGCGCCAAGTCCACGGTCTAACAATGCCTGAACCACGAGTCCGCCGAAGGAATGTCCGATGAGGATGGGCGGTTCTCCGAGCTCGAGCACCACCTGTTCGTAGTGATCGATGATCTGCTTGATGCCGATCTGCGCGTACGACTCCGGAGTACGGCGTAATGCCCGGATATCGCGCTCCATCCCGGGCCAGCTCGGCGCATACACACTGTAACCGCGTTCGCAGTAGTGGTGCGCCCAGTATTCCCAGCTGAGTGGAGTCATCCACAACCCGTGAATCAGGACGATGTTGTTAGTACCCATGAACCTCTCCACAACAGGTTGCGAAAATTACGCAATGTCATGTCGTTGTCCAGCGACCGCGCGCAGTAGTTGTACCTAGTGAGAGTGAAAGTACGATCGGCTTCACAATACGTCTTCACGTGGTTACGGGGAATCCTTAAGCAGGAGATCGAGCGCGTCGAAAGTTGTTAGGCATGCAGAGCGCGGCGGTGATGCTGGATGGCGCCGGAATTTTGACGAAGTGCTGTTTTGCCGGAAGATTCCGACATCGGCATCGGCCGGCCCGGCGCCTCGAGAGTCGAGGTATTGCGGAATGGACGCTCCGCGTTAATCTTGGCTGCATGGATGAGGAACCCACCCGCGAGCAGGTCGATGCCTTCACCGCTGCCACCGTGCTGGAATTCGGCGCGACCTGGTGCGGCTACTGCCAGGCGGCCCAGGCCGACATCGCGGCCGTCATGAAAAACCACCCGGCCGTGCGCCACATCAAGGTGGAAGACGGCAAGGGCCGTCCGCTGGGAAGGTCATTCCGTGTCAAGTTATGGCCGACGCTCATCTACCTCGAGCAGGGTCTGGAGCGGGGCCGGGTGGTGCGGCCGGGCAGCGGCGCGGAAATCGAGGCGATTTTTACGCCGGCGGCTTCGGCCGGCGCTTGAATCAGGCGTAAATCAGCGGCGAGTCAGCCTCCGGCCATTGGCTTGGGAGGTGGGCGCGATGACAGTGGCGATGCCGCCAAATCGCTGGCCGTAAGGCGCTGGGATTCGTTATGGTGCAGCCGCATGTTGCGAACCCCGGCCAGCTTGCGTGGGTGGTTCGTGGTTGTGACGCTCTTCATGGGCGTCACAACCGCGCAAAACCTCCATGACGCGGACGAATCCGCTTATACGCCCTCGACCCTGTCGAAGATCATGGGCGGCGCGGCGCGTTCGCAGAACGATGAGGCCGAACTCGCGCCTCCCGATCAGTGGTTTACGACGAACGCCAACTTCACCGGCCGAAAGCGGGCGCCGTCGGGGCGGTATCGGCCGCTCATCGGTGCCTGGATCAGCAGCCGCGGGATGGATCCGTCACTCATCGACATGATGTTCGGCGGCGAGTTGCCGGAGCTCGAGTTCGAGCAGGGCGGCAAGAAACACTGGGTGCTCGCCGGGTTGCCGGGCGGACTCGGCTTCGACGTCTATCCACCCGGGCAGAAGCTGACTATCTACCTGCAGAAGCTTGGGTTCGCATCGGGCACGCCGGTGGCGGTGTTGACGTTGGTAAAGCTGCCGACCGGCGTGACCTCGACCACCGTGTCGAAGGGCGGGCCGCGAATGCGCAATACCCGCATGGGAGAGGGCGCGCGCCGCCAGGAGGGTGTCTATCGGAGCGGCTCCGCGACGTTCACCTATGCGGGGCGGGAGTACACGCTTGCGCTGGATCTTGCCGGACGGCATTCGATCGCGCCGGGGTTGTACCGGTACGAGAACGGCGTGCGCACCGCGCTGCTGGAATATGGTGGCAGTGATGCGCGGTACCTGCTGCTGCGAGTGCCGGTGGAGGAGAGTGGTGCGACCGGAGAGGTGGTTCCCTATCTGGTTTTGAACGGCCGAATCGTGCCGCCCATTGATGTGGCCGCGTGCACGGTGAACGTGGAGCAGGTTGCGAAGGCGGGTACGCGTGGCGCTGTGGACTGCGGCGGCGCGGGAAGGTCGGTGTTGACGAAGCTGCACTTCACCGCGGAGTGAAAGGCCTGAAAGGGGACATGCCTGTCTATTGGCGAAGGTTCCGGTTGACGAACCAACTTCCCAATAAACAGGCATATCCCCTTTTAGGCCTTCAAGACGGGTTGGCTTTCCAGCCGCGCGGTTTGCGGTTGAATGCGATCTCCACCGCGACGCTGCGCGATTCGCATTTCGAGCAGCGCAAACGCATGCAAGCCTGCTTGAGCGTGACGTTCCAGCCGAGGATGTTAGCCAGCGTGCGCGGGTCCATCTCGCGCTCGTGCGAGCACTGACGGCACTTCACGCAAATCACGTAACACCCTGAGTGATCTGAAAGTTTGTCTATGGAACTGGCGGGCAACGGCATACGCCGATTTTTCCCCGACGCGGGTACGGGCGTCCATCCAGCCCCGGCGCGCTCGCCCCCCTGTATGCACCTTGGGTTCGCCTGCTAATCTCGCTCCAATCCCATGAAAACAACCATCGAACGCTGTGCATCGCTCGACCAACCCGGCTGGCTTGCGATGCGTGTCGCGCTGTGGGCGGATGCCACGACCGACGATCATCGCGGCTACATGGCCATCTCGCTGGCGCAACCCGAGCGGTTTCTGCAACTGATGATGTACGACGAAAAGCATCAGCCGATCGGATTCATAGAAGGCTCGATCCGCGGGGACTACGTGAATGGCACGGAGACTTCGCCGGTGGGTTTCATCGAGGGCGTCTACGTGGTGCCGGGATGGCGCCGAAAAGGCGTCGCTCGGCAATTGTTCGCAGCGATCGGCGACTGGGCGCGGGCGCGCGGGTGCCGCGAGTTGGCGTCGGATGCGTTGCTGGCTAACGAAGCGAGCCAGCGCGCGCATCGCGCGTTGGGATTCGAAGAAACCGAACGCGTGGTTTATTTCCGCCGACTACTCTGAAAAAGTCGCCTTTTTCAGGCCTTGGCCTTCCGGGCAAGTCGCTTCAACGTCGCGGGCGTCGCAAACTGACGTAACGCGTCCTTGCCGATCCAGCGCGGCGCCGCCTCTTTCGCGCCGCCTAACTTCTTCGCGAGCGCAATCGCCGCCTTGTTGAGCTTGAGATTCCGCTCGCCCACGCTGCGCAGCGCCCAATTCACCGCCTTCTTGACGAAATTACGCTCGTCGGTCGCGGCTTTCTCGATCAGCTTCAGCGTCATCAGGAACTCCGTATCCGGAATCTCCTTGTTTTTGAGCGCGGCGGACGCCAGCAGCGCGAACGCCGCGCGTTTCACGAACTCGCTGCGATGATTGGACCAGGCCTTGATCCGCCTGAGCGCATGTGGCGAACGCACCCACAACGCGAAACAGAGTGTGTCGCAGATCGCCCAGTTGTCGAAGTCGCGCGCCTGCGCGTTCATCCGCGCTGGCGTCACCTTATCGAGTTCATCAACATACGCGCACAACATGCGGGCCTCGTAGACGCCCGTCTTCCACAATTCGAGCGTCAACGCGTGATCGCGCCCGAGTTGCTTGCCGAGTTTCTGGACGTCGCCCATACGCACGCCGAGTGCGTCGTCGTTCGGAATTCCATATCGCAACATGCCGTCGCGAATGGATTTGGAAGAGTGCTTCTCGAGCCAGGCGAGGGAGGTTGCCACGCGCGGATCCGGCATGAGGTCTGACCCCGTTTGCTAGGAAATGGGGAGTGTCCCCATTTCCATGCTGGCGAACGGGATTGCTGCGGTCAAGCGTGCACCCTAAGCTTCCGTCCCTATGTGTGGACGTTACATCCTTGCCCAACAAGCCAGAGCCGAAACGACCTTCGGCGTGCAGCGACTGCGCTGGACAGCGCTGTCGAGCTACAACGTCGCGCCGGCGCGCGAAGTGCCGGTGATCCGCCTGGCCGAAGGCGAGCGCGAAGGCGTGATGATGCGCTGGGGGCTCATCCCGCCCTTCCTCAAAGGCGAGAGCCCGAAGTACGCCACGATCAATGCGCGTGTCGAGACCATGGAGGCGTCACCCGCGTATCGCGACCCCTGGAAAAAAGGACAACGCTGCGTCGTGCCGGCGGACGGTTTCTACGAATGGCATCAACCGCTCGGCCGTCCCAAACAACCCTGGTTCATCGGCCTGGCTAACAAAGAGGTCATGCCGTTCGCCGGATTGTGGGACAGATCGAAGCGGGCGGATGGCGTCGTGATCGAGAGCTTCGCCATCATCACGCTGCCCGCGAACGAGTTCATGGCGAAAATCGACAATGAAGAGAAACGCATGCCGGCGATCCTGCGCCCGGAGGATGTGGAAACCTGGTTGACCGGCACGCCCGAACAGGCGCGTGCCGTGTTGTCGCCGTTTTCGGGCGAGCAACTGCGGGCCTTCCAGGTGAGTACCCGGGTGAATTCTTCGAAGAACGACGACCCGACGTTGATTGATGAGCTTGGTAGTTCCGGGTAGGGATTGGCCGGGTGAAGCCATCCAGGATCGCGCTCGTGATCGTCGCCATTGCCGTCGCATCGCTGGCGTCGTGATTGGCGAACGGCGAGGAGAACCCAACCTGCCGTCATCCGTTTCAGAATCAGTTGCTTCAGCCGACCGAGGTCGAGCCCTTCAAATAGTAACGTCCGCGTCTCCGCTTCTTCAGAAGCGGATCAGGAATCCGAGGCCGATGATGTTCAGGCTTTCGGTGCCAGTGCGACTCTGCTGCCCGACGCTGTCGATCTTCTGGTATTCGGCGCGCAGCGAATAAACCTGGTTGAAATGATACGCAAATCCGAGGCCGAACACGGGTTCCTGGGAGTCGCCCTTTGCGCTGGTGGAGCCACCATTTTGCCCATCGACCCGCGCGGCGATTTCACGCTCGGAGCTCGCGAACAAATAACCTACGCGCAAATAACCCTCGGCCTTTTCGCCGAACGGCAGGATGCCAACTGCGGAAATCATCGGGCCGCCGACGTTGAACGCGAACTTTATGTTGGCGGGAATGAATCCCCCACCCTGGTCGACTTCGCCACGCACGGTGGACGACAGCTCGCCCAATTGCACGAGCCCGAGTTCGGTCGCGAAGTAGCGATTGAATCGATAACCAAAAGTGGCCTGGAGGCCGATGTTCTCGGTCTCGGAAGAAACGGAGATGTTCCGCGTGGGGTCCTCGCGATTGCCGAAGAAATCGATCAGCTCCTGTTCGAGGGAGGATTGATCGCCGGTGTAACGCGCCTGGCCTGCGAGCAGCGCGCCATACGCGCCGACTCGATTGGCGTTGCGAGTTCTCTTCTTGGGTTTCGCAGCTTCGGCGAAGCCCGCGAAAGCAAGGCTCACGACCACAAGCACGACGACCGACAACTTCTTCATTCGATGCGCTCCCCCGGCTGGGTTATTCCGACGCTATCACGCAACCCGCGTGTTCGCCGCCTATTTGAGAACTTCAGCGAGAAACTCTTCCAGTGCATGCCACGAACGGCGATCGGCGGCCTCGTCGTATTGCATGCCGCCGGCGCGGTTCTGCGCTTGCGGATTTGTGAATGCGTGCATCGTTTGACCATACGCGTGCAACTGCCAGTCCGCGCCCGCGGCCGTGAATTCTTTTGCGACTGCGAGTACATCTTCGGGCGGTGCCATCGGATCGTCGTAGCCATGCAGCATGAGTACCCTGGCCCGTACTTTCGGTTCCGTGAGGCCGGAGGGCTTCAGCAGTCCGTGAAAACTGACGGCGCCGCGGATGTCCGCGTCGCTGCGGGCCAGGTCGAGGGCGCATAAACCACCGAAACAGAAACCCAAGGCGGCGATGCGGCGCGGATCCACGATCGGCAAAGCCTTGACCGTCGCGAGGCCGGCTTTTACCCGCTTCAGGAGCATACGGCGATCGTTCATGAACGGATTCATGAGCGCCGCGCATTCCGCAGGAGTGGAGCCGCGTTTGCCCTTGCCGAAGTTGTCGAGCGCAAAACAGGCGTATCCCTGCCAAGCGAGCCTGCGCGCCTTGCGCTCGACGAACTCGTCGCGGCCATCCCAGGCGTGATTGATGATCACGGCGGGACGCGGGCCCGGCATTGCTTCGTCGTAACAGAAGAAGCCTTCCAGCAACGTATCGCCGTCGCGGTACTCGATGTATTGCTCGCGCATGTTCGCCTCGGGTTATACGTATATAGAAGAGTGAATTATGTCACATGGCCGCCAAGCGGCGCGGCACCGTGTCGCAGTGTCTAACTACTTACGCGATCCCGCCAAACAAAAACGGGCGGCAGATGCAAGATCTGCCGCCCGTTGAATCGATGCGCTGTTGATTTACTTCGGCGGTTCGGCGCCCGGCTGGACGTCTTCCATCGGGAAGGTGGTGGCACCCGCCGAAGTCGTGGTGGCGGGGGCAGCGGCCGAATCCGGAGCAACCGTCGCATTGCTCGGCGTGCTGCCTGCGACCGTGCTGCGTCCGGTGCTGTTCTGGATGGCGCGCTCGAAGCGTTTGGCCGCGTCCGCATTGGTGCTCACCTTGCGCGCGATGATATCGCCGGCGGGAGCGTATTTGCCGTACAGGCCTTTGTTCGACTTGTTGTCGATCGAGATGATGCTGCCGTCGAGCGAGACGCCGGCGAACAGGCCGCGATTGCGCGAGTACGAATACACCTCGGCGGTGAAGGTCTGATCGGTGCCGGCCGACGCCGCGCGACCCACCGGGCCCGCCGCGACGGACGCGTCCGCGCCGAGCGTGAGCTTGCCGTCGGTGATGCCTTCGATGCCCTGCCGTGAAGTGAACACCAGCACGATGTCGGTGGATTGAATGCCGACCTGCCAGCCGATGTTGCCGCCGGTGATGGAGACCATGATCGGGTCGGTGAACTTGCCATTCGCGTCGCGCACGACCATGGCGCCGGAACCGCGGCGGCCGCCGATCACGGCGGCGACTTTGACCACGTTCGGGATGACGGCGATGCCATACGCGCGCGCCATGAGGCGCTCTGGGATGGAGGTGTCACGCTGGGCGAACAACTCTTCGAGTACGCCGGAAGCTTCGATGAGGCGCGCTTCTTCGCGCGCGCTCGCAAATGCGGGCTGCATGGCGCACGTGGCGCCGACTGCGACAAACAAGGTGAGGAGAAGTTTTTTCATCGGTAGTCCTCGATAGCCAACTGGGCCGGGAGCTTAACGCATGCGGCATAATCGCCACCATGCAACCCCCAACATGCATTTTCGACCGCTTTCGCGCAATCGGGTTCCGCCTCTTGTTTGTCGCGATCCTGGCGCCCGCCGCAGCGCACGCTGAGTGGATTACGCGCAACGAGGCCATCATGGGCACGCGTTGCGCGGTCGAGTTATGGAGCGAGGACAAGGCGGCTGGCGACGCCGCCATAACGTCGGTTTTTGACGACATGAAGCGCATCGACCGCCTCATGAGCACCTGGAAGGAAGACACCGAGATCTCCAAGGTGAACCGGGAGGCCGCCAAACATCCCGTCAAGATCAGCCCGGAACTGTTCAGGTTGCTGCAGGTGTCGGTCGAGTATTCCGAGCTCACCCACGGCGCGTTCGACATCACCTATGCCAGCGTGGGCTATCTATACGACTTCAAGAAGGGCGTTCACCCGGATCAGAAGACGATCGACAAGGCTTTGCCGGGGATCAACTGGCGGCACATGAAGCTCGATGCCAGGAAGACGACCGTGTTCTTCACCCGGACGGGGATGCGCATCGACCTGGGCGGCATCGCCAAGGGTTACTCGGTCGATCGGGGCATCGAGATCCTGCAGAAGCAGGGCATCAGCCGCGCGATGGTCAACGCAGGCGGCGACACCCGGATCATCGGCGACCGCTTCGGCAAGCCATGGGTCGTGGGCATCCGCGATCCGGACCACGAGGGCAAGACCTTCTTGCGAATGCCGCTCAAGGACACCGCGTTCTCGACTTCGGGTGATTACGAGCGATATTTCGACGAAGACGGCAAACGCTTCCATCACATCATCGACCCCAAGACCGGCGATTCGGCGCGCAAGTGCCGCAGCGTCACGATCATCAGCGGGAATGCCACCCGGACGGACGCGCTAACAAAGAGCGTATTCATCATGGGCCCTGCGGAGGGGATCGCGTTCATCGATACGCTTGCCGACGTGGATGCCGTGGCAGTGTCGCCCGAGGGCAAGGTTTTCTACTCGAAAGGTCTGGCCGCGCCGGAATAGAATGCGAACGCTCGCAGGGACGCGGACCCCGGCGAGTCGCGCCCAAATTCAGCCCAGGGGTTTTCATGACCACTCGTCTCTTCCGCGCCTGTTTGCTCATGTTGTGCGGTGTTGGAGTCGCGTTCTCCCAATCCACGCCTAACCAGATTCACACCTCTCCCCAGGCCGATCCCGGTGTCTATTCGGGGCGGCTCAAGGTCGACTATCCGACTCCGTACGAACCGGCCACGGCCGACGAGATCCGCAAAGTGCTCGAACGCGTGCATGCGTATCTCGAGAAGGCCAGCCCGATCCAGGTGATGAATGCGCAGACGGGTGAGGCGGTCCCCGACCTCGCGAATCTGCCGCCGCAGATCTCGCTGGCGCGCACGGATTTCCAGATCCTCACCTACGAGTGGGGCGTCACGTACGCCGGCATGCTCAACACCGCGCAAGCCACGGGTGACAAGCGATACACCGACTACACCAACGCGCGCGTCACCGCGATCGCGGACTTCGCGGCGCACGCCCGGAAAAACCTGCCGCCCCTCGCGCCGGGCGCCGAGTTCCCGCGGCCGAAGCACGGATTGGGCATGCGTTCGATCCTGGCGCCGCGCGCGCTGGATGACAGCGGTGCGATGTGCGCCGCGTTGATCAAGGCCGAGCTCGCGGGGCTTGGCGGGAAAAAGCTGCGGCCGTGGATCGACAACTACGTTTCGTACGTGTCGACCAGGCAGTTCCGGTTGAAGGATGGCACGCTCGCGCGCAACCGCCCGCTGCCGAATTCCCTCTGGCTGGACGATCTGTACATGAGCGTGCCGTGCCTGGCGCAGGCCGGAAAACTGACGGGCGAGCGGCGTTACTACGACGATGCCGCGAAGCAGATATTGCAGTTCGCCGGGCGCATGTTAGTGAAGGAGCGCGGACTCTACATACATGCCTGGGTGCAGGAGATGAACGTTCATCCCGCATTCCACTGGGCGCGCGCGAACGGCTGGGCGATCATGGCGGCGGTCGAGTTGTTAGAGGTGCTGCCGGAGGATCATCCCGATCGGGCGAAGATCCTGCAGCTCTACCGGGCGCATGCCGCGGGATTGATGGCCGCACAGGGGCATGCGGGTCTGTGGCATCAGCTGCTCGACCGGCGCGAATCGTATGAAGAGACTTCGGCGAGCGCGATGTTTGTTTTCGGCATCGCGCGCGGCATCAATCGCGGCTGGCTCGATCCGCTGGCATTCGGGCCCACCGTGTCGCTCGGCTGGAATGCGGTCGCGAACAAGGTGAACGCCGCAGGCCAGGTGGAAGGCACCTGCGTGGGCACGGGGGTCGGCTGGGACCCGATGTTCTACCTGTACCGCCCGGTGCACTTGTTAGCCGCGCACGGCTACGGCCCGCTGTTCCTGGCGGGTGCGGAAATGATCGAGGTACGCAAGAACTACCCGGACATCGCCGTGCATGACGGCGGGGTACAGTACGGCAAGGCGCTGGAGCACTGACCCGCAACCGCAACGGTCCGTCGTCCGACAGAGACGCGGGACGCAGTCGTAACGACACGCGCCCCGCACTTCGGCGATGATGGCCACCTGATTCTTTCACTCCGACCGGAGGCGCCATGCACGCAACTCAAAAACTTCACGATCTCGGCCAGAGCCTCTGGCTCGACAACATCACGCGTGTGCTGCTCACGAGCGGGAAGTTGCGCGAATACATTCGCGACCTGTCCATCACCGGGCTCACCTCGAACCCGACGATTTTCGACAACGCGTTGAAGGCCTCTGACTCTTACGACGCGGCTATTGCGGAAAAAGTCGCGGCGGGAGTAACGGGCGAAGCCTTGTTCTACGACTTTGCGCTCGACGACCTTACGCAGGCGGCGGATCTGTTCCGCGGCGTGCACGACTCGACCGGTGGTGTCGACGGCTGGGTGTCGCTGGAATTGTCTCCGGTCCTCGCAGATGACGCTGCCGGCAGCGTGAAGGCCGCCAGGGAATTGTTCGCGCGCGCGAAGCGCCCGAATCTCTTCATCAAGATTCCGGGTACGCCAGCCGGCATCAAGGCGATCGAGGAATCGATCTTCGCGGGCGTGCCGGTGAACGTCACGCTGCTGTTCTCGCGTGCGCAGTACCTGGCCGCGGCCGAGGCGTACCTGCGCGGCATCGAACGGCGCGTCGCCGCCGGGCTCGACCCGCGCGTTGCGTCAGTGGCTTCGATCTTCGTCAGCCGCTGGGACGTCGCGGTTCAGGACAAGGTGCCGGCCGAGCTGCGCAATAAACTCGGGATCGCGGTGGGATTGCGCAGCTACCAGGCGTATTGCGATCTGCAGGCCTCCGCACGCTGGAAGAAGCTTAAGGATGCCGGCGCGTCGATGCAGCGCCTGCTCTGGGCGAGCACCGGCACGAAAGATCCGAATGCGAAGGACACTTTTTACGTCGAGGCGCTGGCCGCGCCGGGCACGATCAACACGCTGCCGGAGGCGACCTTGCTGGCATTCGCCGACCACGGTGTCGTCGGCCCGGTGATGCCGCGTGATGGCGGCGATGCGCAGAAGTTGTTAGCCGAATTCGCGAGGGCCGGCGTGGACGAAGATGCGCTCGCCGCGGATCTGCAGCGCGCGGGCGCCGAATCGTTCATGAAGTCGTGGAAGTCGCTCTTGGCCCAGATCGACGCAAAGGGTTCCAGGCTGGTGAAACGCGCGGGCTAGCCGCATCCCCGTTTTTCAGGAAATGGGGACTGTCCCCATTTAGAAGAAGGCGGAAATGTAGAACTGGAAGATGTTCGCGTTGAGCTTGTACAGCGGCTCGGTGCCGGGCGCGAGCGGATCTTCCGGCAACTCGCCGAAGCTGCCGAGACTTGCGCGCGCGTCGCGGAAGTTGTCGTAGTTGACCGTCATGTAGTCGTAGCGAAAGTTCAGCGAACTCTTCGACAACCACGGGAACCGTTCGATCTTGAACTCATACGTGGCCGTGAGGCCGGCGGTGATCGCGTTGTAGGTGGCAAGTTCTTTGTCACGCGCCATGAAGTTGCTGAAATCGGCGCGCGGGAAGATGTCCTGGTAGAAATCGGCGGCGGTCTGGGTGTAGTAGCGCACCCGGCTTTCGAGGATCCACATTCCGCCCAGATGCGGCAGATCGAGCGGGTGTACGTAGCCGAGTTCGCCGGTGTGGCCGATGACGCCCCAGGTATCCGTGTAGAAGCGATACATGCCGTCGATGGCGGCGCGATAGGGCAGGAAATACTTGGCGCGGATCGACGCGGCGTTGCTCGAGCGCGTGTTCGGGTAGATCTCGTCCTGCCGGCCCTGGGTGAACGGATCGACGAAGAAACGCACCGAGCGATACGGACTGCGCAGGAAACCTTCGTCGGTCACCACTTCGAACTGGCCCGAGAGCAGCAGGTTCTTGGTGATGATCTGCGAAATGCCGACGGTGTATCCCTTCGACTCCATGTGTTCTTCGAACTCGGGGTCGTTCACCTTCACATCGTCGATCTTCACGTTGCGGAAGACGTCGTTCTGGCCTTCCTTGTAACCGAACGAAATGGTGGTGAGGTCGCCGAACATGTCGTGGCTGACACCCAGGATCAACGTGTTGGCCAGGTAGTCGCTCTCGTCGCTCTTCACGTAACCGACGCTGTAGGTCGATTTGCCGAGCAGGAACGACGCCGACAGGCTCGACTGCGTGCGCTCGTCTTCGTACGGACTCGCGGAGGTTTCCACGTCCACCGACGCCGACGACACCATGTCGATGTAGTAGTTGGCCGAGAGCGAGACGTGTTCGCCGAGGCTCTTCTGCACGAGCATCGAAGGGCCGGAGATCGTCACGCCGCCGCCTTCGTAGCGGAAGTAGAGGACGTCGGCGCGATCTTCGGGAAGGACGCCCGCGAACGTCGTGCCTGCCGCGCCCAGCGCGAGGCAGGTTATGACGAATCGGACGAGACCTGTGTGCAGCTTGTGGGTCATCACGCGTCAGCCGTATTAATTACAGCCGCAACCGCCACCGGAGCCGCCGGTGGCGCCGCGCGAACCTTCGCGCGACTCGAACACGTGATCGAGGAAATCCTGCGAGATCGGCGCACGGGTGAAGGCCATGATCGGATCGGCGAGGTTCTCGCGATCGTAAGGCTTCACCCACGGCTCGATCGAGCTGCAGCCCACCGAAAGAACGGCGAGGGACAGAACAAACAAACCGCGGATGAACATGGCCTTAACTCCTGCTTACTCTTTGAGCATCGATCGAATCTGCGTCAGGTACAGATTTTCGTCACCGGGCTTGTAACCCTTGTGCATGATGCGGATGTTGCCTTTGCGATCGACGAACACGGTGCTCGGCATGCCGGCAACCTTGTACATCTTGCTGACCTTGCTGTCGGTATCGAAGGCGATCGGGAAACTCACCGCCTTCTGTTTCGAGAGCCACGCCTCGGCGCCTTTCGCGTCCGGCTCGACGTTGACGCCGAGCAGCGTGAAGCCCATGGGTTTGTACTTCTTGTAGATGTCTTCGAGCAGCGGCATTTCCTGCCGGCACGGGCCGCACCACGTCGCCCAGAAATTGATCATCACGACCTGGCCCTTGAACTGCGACAGGTCGATGGCCTTGCCACCGCGACCCGAGAGCTGGAAGGCCGGGGCGGGCCCGGAAGAGGTAGCGGCGAACGCGGGCAACACGAACAGAGCGGCCAGCGCCAGGCTCTTCGCGACCCTTCCCAATCCATTGGCTTTCAATGTTGCCGACATAAAATCACTCCCGTCAGAAGAAGACGGTCGCGCTGAGCAGCATCTCCATGTTGTTGGTGACTTTGTCCTCGCCTAACAAGTCGGAGTTGAACACGCGGTCCTGAACTCCGATATGAATGGCCAGCCAGTCGGTCGGCAGCACGCGGAAACCCGCGCCAAGATTTACGGTCAGCCGGTTGTCGCCGGCGAACTTCACGCTACCAATGCCGCCCAACAAGTAGAAACCACTGTTCATGGCGAGCTTGCGACCGAGAAAGACCTCGCCAGGGAGGAAGTTGTAGCCCAAGGAGAGGCTGTAATACGTGAAGCGTCTCTGATTTCCGGTCAGTAGCTCGATGTCGCCACCGAGCGTCTCGAAACTGGTCTTTCCGGCGGTGGATTGCCCTACGTCGGCCCTGAAGAAGAAATCTTCTGTCACATGGTAGGAAATCTGGCCGGCGTAGGTGGAGCTGGTACCAAAGTCTTCGATCGAAACAAAGCCGGCGCCGCCGCCGATTTCCCAATTCTCGTTGTCGATCTTGGGTGTCTTGATTTTGCGACGAGCGACGTTGGGCTCGATGACACGCGGCGGCGTGGAATCGGAGTCTTCAGCTTCTTCCTCGGCGGCAGCCTGGTCTTCGGTCTGTTGCTGTTCGACGTGCTTGTTCTTGCCGAACCACGGCCAGCGCAGCAGCGAGCATCCGCTCAACAACAACGTCGCGCACAGCGCCGTCGTCAGAAGAAGCAGGCGATTAGGACTTTCCATTCTTCCAACTCCTGGTTGTCATCGCGGCTCGTGAAAACCGTATGCCAGCGATAATCGGCGCGCAGGAAAAAGCGCCGGGTGAGATACATCCGAATTCCCGCGCCCGCATAGGCCGTCTGGTCGGTGCGGTCTTCGGGCAGAACGATCGTTGCGCGCGGCTCGACGTACACGATGCCGGTGCCGAGCTCGAGGAACGGCGAGATCCGCCATTCCGGAAACATGACGTGTGTGATGCCGGCTTCTACTTTGTAGCCGTTCGAGAAGTTGCCGAGGAACTGCGACAGCGTGACCTCTACCTTCATGTTGTCGGTCAGGGAATAAGCGCCATACGCGTTGATCAGGCTGGCGCCGCCGTAATTGCCGCCGCCGATGCCGATCTCCCAGTTGTGCGTCGTGAAGCCCGCCATGTCGCCCAGGTTGAAGACGAACGGCGTGCCATCGGCGAGTTTGGTGCGGCGCATGTCGCGCGCACGTGCATAACCTTCGACGCCCTGTTCGGTGCGCACCTTGAACCAGTCGGTGCGCCGGAAGAGCACATCGACCGAGGCCTCGCGCTCGACCACGTGAAACACGGGATAGCCGCGTCCGGGTCCCGTCGACAGCTCGAGATAGGGCTCGCTGACGAAAACCTGCAGCAGCTTTTCCTGGGCCGCCTGTTCCTTGGCGGCCTTTTCTGCCTCGGTCTGCTTTGCTAGCGCTGAGACCGAGAGAAAACACGCGAGGACGACGAAGCCAAGTCTAGTTCTGCGGAGTCGGCGGGAACGGGTCGTTGTAATACTGGGCTCCAATATCCAGCCACTCCGAAAGCAAGCGCAATTCTGCGGTCGAGAGCATACCTGCATGCGTCGGATTGTTCATCACGGTGAAGAACCGCGAGCCGCGCGCATTGCCCGCGGCCATCGAGGCGGGCAGCGTGGCCGTCGCGAATACCGGGTTGCCCATGTCGTCGACCACCTGGTTGCCGTTCGCATCCAGCACCGGCACCTGTCGCGTGACCACGGCTCCGTTGAGCAGTTCGAGCTCGGGGCGAGCGAACAGCAACTGCCGAAAGGCTTCCTTTTGCAGGGGCTCGGTCGCCGAGTCTTCATCCGTGAGTTCGAGTGAAGCGGCCGGAAGTTGCGGAGCGTTGGCCGCATCGAGCCGGTTGTGGCAGACCGTGCACGTCTGCGGGTAGATCAGTGTGCCGGTGTTGGTTCCATCATCGACGCCCGCGAGCGGACGCGGAACCGCCCACAACGGATGAATGTGGCCCGCGCGAGTGCCGACGGTCGCGTAGTGAATGGTGATGCGGCAGGTCGGGCTCCACACGGGGAAGCAGCCCGCGTTCGTCGGCAGGGCCGTCGACAGGAACTGGTAGCTGTAGGCGAACGAATCCGTCGGCGCTGCCGCGGGTTTCCACACCTCGTCGTAGATGACGTTGGCGCTCGGCGTGATCGCCTGCAGGCCGCAGTGTTCGATCATGGACGTCGGGTCGATGCACGAGGAGCCAGCGCGTGAACGGGCCCGCGCCATCGTGTCGCCAATCTCCGGAGAGACTGTGTTGACCGTGCCCGGGAATGCGGCGCCCGTGTTGGTGGCGCCCGCATAGGCGGCGTTGAACAAGCCCTTGCGGCCATGGACCGGCGGCGCGGTGCCCGCGGGCGTACCCGCCGGCAGAGTCCGGGTATGGCAGCCGTTGCATTCCAGCACTTCGCCGGGACGAACGCTGAGCCACGCGCGATGCAGGATCTGGGCGTTGTTGATGGCACTGATGCGCCGCC
This sequence comes from Pseudomonadota bacterium, assembly GCA_039931065.1. Lineage (GTDB taxonomy): Bacteria > Pseudomonadota > Gammaproteobacteria > Steroidobacterales > Steroidobacteraceae > CADEED01. The sequence continues at coordinate 169,900 of JBDTSP010000007.1, forward strand.
CGTTCACGTCGAGCAGGCTCAGTTGGAATGCGATGTTGGCAGGCACCTTCATGCGCACCGAACCATCGGGTTCGACCGGTGCGTAAGCGACGATCTCGCGCATCACGTTCGAGGCGCCGAAGGCCGCGTTGTCTGGATCGGCGATGTCGTCATCGTCGGGCAGCGACACGGGCTTTTCGATCCGCACGAAGCGGACCAGGCGCGAGGCCGCAGGCGTGGTCGTTGCGTTGGAGATGTTCTGAATCGAACTCGGTGCGTTGTTGGCCAGACGCGCGGTGTCGATTCCCATGATGTCGTACACGCTGCCGATCGAAAGCAGACCCGCGCCTTCGGCCACCAGGTCGGCATTGAGATCGACCGGTGCCTGCTTGTCGAGAATCACGACCGGCAGCGGAACGCGCGGCTGCGCGGCGATCGCTTCGGTGACCATGACGCCTTCGACCGGCGCCATGACCGGCAGGATCGTGTTCTGCGCGGGGTCGAACATCCAGATGCTGTACAGGGGCGGCGCGGTGACGGCGGCCGGATTGTTCGGGCTGCTGGAAGAGCAGGGGATGATGCGGGTCGGGTCGGAACCGCCGACATCGAACAGGCGGCACTGCGTCCAGCTGACCAGAATACGGTTCGAGCCGTCCCACAGCGGGAAACCCGACTGGAAACGTCCGCCCGGCGAGGGGCCGGGCACGGTGCGCACGTCGTTGAGCGTTGCCGGGTTCTGCGCGGGGCCGGGCGTGCCGGCGGCGGCCAAGGTCGTCTGGTTGTTTTCAACGAAACTGTTGGCGTCGATGATGGTGAGGGCGCCGCCGAAATCGACGTCGGTGCGCTCGCGCGTCAGCACCATGATCTTGCCGTCCTTCATTTCGCGGGCGCGCATGAAGTCGATGTTGGTGGTGTTCGGATTCATGGCCGTGTGCACGACGCCATCGCTACCGGTGTTGTGCGAGACCGCACCGTAGTAAAGCTGCGTGTCCGTGCCGTCCGGATTGGTCGAGTACAGATGCAGGCCATTGCGTTGCGGCGCGTTGTCCCAGCGCGTGAACAACACCCGGCCGTTCTGCAGCACCGTGCTGTACAGGTCGCTCGAAGGATTGAACGTGATCTGGTGGATGCCCGTGCCATCGGCGTTCATCACGTGCAGCACGAACGCGGATTCGCTGCGCGATTCGTTGGTGGCTTCGTACTGGGACTTGCCCTCGTCGAGCAGGATCGCCTTCGACTGGCGCTGGCGCGTCGAGGAAAACACGATGCGGCCGTCGGGTAGATAGGCGGGAGCCACGTCCTGGCCTTCTTCCTCGATGATGTCCGAGGTGATCACGCGATGCAGCGTGTCGGTCTCGATGTTGTATTCCCAGATGTTCCAGGTCGGCGGCTCGTCTTCGTCGTCGGCGTCGTCGAGCGGGCCGCGCATGGCGAACGCGACGTGCAGGCCGTCAGGCGCGACGGACAGGTCCTTGAGGTCGTACCGATCGTCCGCTGCACCCAACGGATCGACGCGCAGGCGGGCGGTGAGTTCGACTTCGGGCGAACCCGGCGAGGCGCGATCGCGCTTCCACAACGTGGCGCTGTAGTCGTCGTCTTCGACGAACGGGCGCACGCGGGTGACGTCGTCCTGATCTTCCGGAATCTGGTGCCGGATGTAGAAAATGGGGAAATCGACCGTGGCCGGATCGGGGTCCTGGCCGCTGCCGATGCCGATGCCGCCGCCGCCCGGGCCTTCCGTGCAGGCTGCTAACAAGCCGCAGGCGCCGACCACCAGCGAAAGGGCCAGGTTGCCGAACGTGATGCGGTTCGCGTTTTCTGAAGATCGATTCACTGCGTCCTCCACTGTCATTCACGCCTGGCTGCAGGTGCACTGCCGCCCGGGCATGTGACGTAATCCAATCATCCCGCTTGAGCCCGCCGCGATCTGCCGACGCCGTCACAGCAACCAGCCCGACAACGCGGTTCTCTTGTCGACTGTTGTAGTTAGGGCCCTGGAGCGCCCGGCGGCGTGACGCGGTTCGCAGTCCTTGGGCCGAAGGCTACTAGGAGTACGGCATAAATGGTGCTGTCGCCGCTTGGAGACGTACAGGAGCGGAGACAAACAAGTGTTGATTCGGACGGGGCGATACTGCCGACGTCAAAAGGGATGTGGATGAGGCAAATGAATACCCCACAGGTTTCACCGTTGAGAAAGATTGGTCTGGCGTGCCTGCTCGCATGTGTGGCGGTCGCCGCCTCTGCGAACGATCGCGACAAGGCCAAACGCATCCACGATCGCATCGCGGGCGTTCCGCCCAGCGAAGCGACACTTGACGCCATGGAAGCGTTGGTCGCCGGCGGTAACCCGCGCGGTGCGGCCGACATCGCCACGCAGGCGCCTTCGTTCTACAACGTCACGTTGAAGAACATGGCGGTGCCGTGGACGAACCGTGACCAGACGGTATTCGCGCCGCTGAACGACTACGTCGCCACTTTCATCGGAATGGTTCGCGACGACGTCGACTTCAGCACCGCGCTGTCCGCCGACCTTTCTTATACGGTGAGCGGATCGTCGCCGGCGGTCTCCGCCTCGAACAACGATCACTACGCCAATGCGGAAGCGGGCAACATGAACCTGTTCACCGCGCTTACGCCCACGACGCAGTCGGCGGTGCTCGGAATTCCCGCCGAAGCCACCGCGGGTTTCCTGACCTCGCGCGCCGCTTCCGAAGCGTTCTTCATCGATGGCACGAACCGCGCGATGTTCCGCTTCACGATGATCAACCACATGTGCCGAGACATGGAGCAGGTGCACGACACCTCGCTGCCGCCCGACATGATCCGCCAGGACGTGAGCCGTTCACCCGGTGGCGACAGCCGTATCTTCCTGAACAACTGCATCGGCTGTCACAGCGGCATGGATCCGCTGTCGCGCGCCTTTGCCTTCTACGATTTCGACAACGGCACCGCGGATGCGCCGGGCACGATGCGCCTGGTGTACACGCCGGGCACCGTGCAATCGAAGTACTTCAACAACGACACCAACTTCGCGCCGGGTTTCCGTACGCCGGACGCCAAGTGGGAAAACCGCTGGCGCAAGGGCCAGAACTCACTGTTGGGCTGGAACCCGGCGTTGCCGGGTTCGGGCGACGGCGCCAAGTCGATGGGTCAGGAACTCGCGAACAGCGACGCTTTCGCGCAGTGCCAGGTCGAGAAGGTGTTCAAGACGGTGTGCTTCCGCGCGCCGGGCAATGGTGCCGATCGCACCAAGGTCGACCAGCTGGTCACGATCTACAAGAACAACGGCCACCACCTGAAAGAGGTGTTCGCTGAAGCCGCTGTTCGCTGCATGGGCGAGTGAGGAAACACACATGAACTTTATGCAGTCCAAAAATCTTCGCTGGATCAGCGCCGCCCTCGCGGTCGCCGTTCTGGCCGGTTGTTCGAGCGGCGGTGCGCCGACGGTCGAAAACCCCGTCACGCAGGCCCCGCCGGTCACCGACTACACGGGTCCGGCTTCGGCCAACGGAGACGTGCAGGCCTTCCGCATCAACTTGTGGGAGAACATCAAATCCAACAATCGTTGCGGCGCCTGCCACAACGCCGGCGGCCAGACGCCGCAGTTCGCCCGCAACGACGACGTGAACCTCGCCTACCAGGCGGCCAACAGCGTCGTGAATCTCACCACACCCGATCAGTCCCGCATGGTGCTGAAGGTTGCTGGCGGCCATAACTGCTGGTTGCAGTCACCCGCGGCTTGCGGCGACACACTCACCGTGTGGATTCGCAACTGGGCCGGTGCCAGCGCCACGGGCGGCACGCAGATCCAGTTGCAGGCCCCCGCCATCAAGGAAGTCGGCGGCAGCAAATCGTTCCCGCCGACGGCGACCTCACCGGCCAACCCGCCGACGGACACCACGTCCTTCGCGGGCCCGCCCGCATCGCTGTTGTACTCGCTGGTGCGCGACGTCTCCACCGCGAATTGCGTGCGTTGCCACTCCTCGAGCTCGGCCACGATGCAGCAGCCGTTCTTCGCGGATGCCGATGCAACCACGGCTTACGCCGCCATCCGCTCGAAGATCAACCTCGACAACACCGATCAGTCGCGTCTGGTCGTGCGTCTGCGTGACGAATCCCACAACTGCTGGGGCAGCGCGGGTTGCGCGGCCAACGCGCAGACCATGCTCGATGCAATCAACAATTTCGCCGACCGCATCCCGGTGACGGAAGTGCCGGCGGATCTGCTCATCTCGAAGGCCCTCACTTTGTATGACGGCACCGTTGCCGCCGGTGGCAACCGCTACGAATCGGCGACCATCGCCAAGTACGAGTTCAAGACCGGCATGGGCAACATCATCTATGACACCAGCGGTCTCGAGCCCGCGCTCAACCTCACGATGTCGGGAGACGTCGCGTGGGTGGGCGGCTGGGGCATCAACGTGAAACCAGGTGGCAAGGCGCAGGGCAGCTCGGCCTCGTCGAAGAAACTCACCGACCTCATCAAGTCGACCGGCGAGTTCACGATCGAGGCGTGGGTCAACAACGCCAATGTCGCCCAGGAAAATGCGTACATCGTGAGTTACTCAGCGGGCGCGGCTGCGCGCAACGTGACCCTCGCGCAGCGCATGTACACCTACGAGGCCTACACACGCACGACTGACAAGACCACGTCGAACGGCACGCCGGTGCTGCTGACGCGGGCTGCGGACCAGGACGCGCAGGCTGCCCTGCAGCACGTGGTGCTGACCTACAGCCCGGTCGAAGGCCGTCGCATCTACGTGAATGGCGTGTTCACGGGCGACGTCGATGCCCTGGGTGGCGGTTCGCTCGCCGACTGGGACGACACCTTCGCGCTCGTGCTCGGCAACGAGACCTCGACCAACCGTCAGTGGGAAGGCGTGCTGCGCCTGGTCGCGATCCACAATCGCGCCCTGACCCCGACGCAGATCCAGCAGAACTTCGACGCCGGCGTCGGCGAGAAGTACTTCATGTTGTTCAACGTCAGCCATCTGGTCGACGTGCCGCAGGCTTACGTGATGCTCGAGGCCAGCCAGCTCGACAGCTACGGCCTGCAGTTCGCGAAACCGACCTTCATCAGTCTCGACCCGAACGCGTCGGTCGCCAACCTCGCCATCGAGGGTGTGCGCATCGGCCTGAACGGTTCGGACCGTCATGGTGGCCAGGCCTACTCGCCGCTCGTCGCGAACGTGGGACCTACCTACACCGCGGGCGCCGGCCAGTTGATGTCGCCGATCGGCACGGTCCTCGGCCTCGAGAAGGGCGTGCTCGACGACATGTTCTTCCTGTCCTTCGAGAAGATCGGCACGCGCAGCCACGCGCCGCCGCCGGTCGTGGTGGTCACGCCGCCGCCGCCGACCGATTCGGCTCCGGAATCGGATGTCGGACTGCGTACCTTCGATGAGCTGAATGCGACCTTCGCGAAGATCACGGGTGTTTCGCCTAACAACGTGAAAGTCGCCGCAACCTTCGAAACGGTCAAGCAGTCGTTGCCCTCGATCGAGAAGCTCGGCGCCTTCGGTCCGTCGCAGCAGACGGCGCTCGCGCAGCTCGCGATCCAGTACTGCAACCAGATGGTCGAGACACCGGCGCTGCGTACCGCGTTCTTCGGTGGATCGTTCAATCCGACCGCCTCGGGTTCTTCGACCTTCGGCGCGTCCGGCAATGCCAATCGCGAGTTCCTGATTGGCCAGTTGCTGCAGAAGGGCATGAACACCGGCCTCGAATGGAATCCGGACGACACGGTTATCCACGACGAGCTCGATAACCTGATCGACAAGCTGCTTTCCGGCCCGACCGGTGGCGCCGGCGGTGGAACGGGAACGGTTATGAAAGCCACTTGCGGCGCGCTGCTCGGCAGCGGCACGACACTGATTCAGTAAGGCCAGTCGGAATATTTGGAGTTGAAGTCATGATCATTCGCACCAAGAAGAGTCCGCGGCTACTGGGTCTCGACGAACCGATTCGTCACGAGAACCACAAGGCGCCCGTCACCCGTCGCGATTTCATCGCGCAGGGCTTGCGCACCGGTCCCGCGGTCATCGCGGCTCCGGCAGCACTCGCGCTGTTGCTGCAGGCAGGGAAGGCCGGCGCCATGTCGCCGGACCTCGAAGCGCTGCTGTTGCCGGACACTGCCCCGGGCGGCTTGTGTAACGTGCAGGCCGGTGCCGGCAAAGTGCCGTTCATCTGCTTCGATCTCGCCGGCGGCGCGAACCTCAACGGTTCGGAGATCCTGCTCGGCGCGAGTGGCGACCCGCTCAACTTCCTCTCAACCGCGGGTTACGCGAAGCTGGGGTTGCCCGGCAACATGACTCCCGCCAGCACCACCGCTGACTTCGTCAACGAGGAGTTCGGTGCGGCCTGGCACTCCGACGGCGCCATCCTGCGCGGCATGCAGATGTCGACGGCAGTGGCCACACGCGCCAAGGTCAACGGCTTCCCGATCGCGGCGCGCTCGGAAAACGATACCGGCAACAACCCGCACAATCCGATGTACGGCATCAACCGCATCGGCGCGCGCGGCCAGTTGCTCACGCTGATCGGTTCGCAGAACACCGATTCGGGCGGCAACTCCATGGCGCCGGCCAGCCTCATGAATCCCGCCGCGCGTCCCACAAAAGTGGACCGTGCGAGCGACGTGACCGGTCTCGTCGACACGGGCGAACTTGGAACGTTGTTCACCAACCAGGACGACGCGATCGCGGTGCTCGAATCGATGACGCGCCTGTCGCATTCCAAAGCCGACCTCGCGCAGGTCGAGCTCGCCACGGGTGCCGATGAAGCGGCACTGCGCAAGCTCGTGAAGTGCGGCTACCTCAAGTCCACCTACCTTGCCGATCGTTTCCGCACGCCCTCGGCGCTCAACCCGGATCTCGATCCGGAAATCGTCGGCGCCACCGGCATCTTCACGACGGCCGAGTACCAGGCCGACGGCGAATTCCGCAAGGCCGCGGCCATCATGAAGATGGTCATCAACGGTTATGCGGGTGCCGGCACCATCACGATGGGTGGTTTCGACTATCACGGTCAGGGTCGCGAGACCGGCGAGACGCGCAACTTCCGCGCCGGCCGTTGCATCGGCGCCTGCCTCGAGTACGCCGCGCGTATGGGCAAGCCGCTCATGATCTACGTGTTCAGCGATGGCGCGCTTTCGGCCAACGGTGTCGTCAGCGGTGCAGCCCTTGGACGCGGCAAGCTCGATTGGGCCAGCGACAACCAGGCGACTGCCGCCACCTTCGTGCTTGTGTACAAGCCCGGCGGAAAGCCCGAGTTCCGTTCCACGCGCAAGCAGATCGGTTCGTACAGCATGGCCGGCGACGTGGTCGTTTCCTCGGCTCCGTCCGCCAACGCGGTCAACCTGCTGGTCGAGACGGTGTTGCTCAACTACATGGCGCTGCACGGCGAGGAAGGCAACTTCCCGACGTTGTTCCCCACGCATGGCCTGGGAGCCATGGCCGCGCGCGATGGCCTCACGATGATCCAGCCCGTCTGCAACGGTACGATCAGCACCCCGGTCTAGCAGTTCGAGTCGATCGATCAAGGGAGCGTCGGCGCCGCGATGTCGCGTGTTGCCGACGCTCCCTTGGCTTTTTTGCCTGTTGCGTCAACCGGATGTGTGTCTCAAAGGGTGCCGCGTTTCGTTGACATTGTTAAGTCGGCTATGGGAAGGTTTCGCGCGTCTGATTGCGCGGAAATCCGGTATTGCTTGTCCGGTACATCCAAAGTTGAACCATCCGTGAGCGCTAGTTTGTTAGTGGGTCCCAAGGCCGCCCTGCAGGTGCGTTTTGCTGCGCTTGCGATTTGCCTCCTGCCGTTGGCGGGCGCGCTGGCGGCCGAGAAATACGACCTGGTCGGCCAGCCCGCGCCGGACCTGGTGGCGCGTGGCCTGACGGGCGAGAACGTGCGGGTCTCCGAACATCGCGGCGAAGTGGTGGTAGTTAGCTTCTGGAGCGGCAGTTGCAACACCTGCCGCGCGCAGCTCGAGGCGCTCAACCGCATCTCGAAGACCTATTCGAGCGCCGGTCTCGTCGTGCTCGGGGTCAATCTCGACGACAACCTGGCGCGCGCCGAGAAGTTCGCGCGTGCCCAGGAAGTGAAATTTCCGCTGCTGATCGCAGCGCCCGAGGCCACCGGCCGCGACTATCGCGTCGACCGGTTGCCGATGATGGTGTTCGTGGATCGTGAAGGTGTGCTGCGAGCGGCGCACCGTGAGTTCAAAGCCCGTGACGAAGCCCAGTACGTGCGCGAACTGCGCAAATTGTTAGACGAGTAAACCTATGCCGACATCCAACCTCCTGGTCCGCGTCACCGCCGTCATGGCAATGGTCGCAACCATGGCCATGTCCGCCGCGCCGTCATTCGCGCAGGACCCGCAACCGGCAACGCCGGCGACGATCGACCCGGCAGCGCCGGCACCCGATGCCGCCGTGCCCGACGATGCCGCCGCGGCCGATTCCACCAACGCCTCGATCCTCGATGCTCCGGCTGCTGGGGCCGAGGCGCCGGCCGCCGGCGAGCCGCCCGCCGATACCCGCGCGCTCGATGAAACCGTGCAGGGTCTCAAGAAGGATGTCGTCGACCTCAACAAGGAATTGTTCGTCCTCGAAGAAGAGCTGCTGTTCCCCGCCAACACGCAGGTCGCGGTGTTCATCTCGATGGACATCGGCGAGTTCTTCGCGCTCGATTCGCTCTCGCTCAAGATCGACAACAAGGAAGTCGCCAACTACCTCTATACGCCGCGCGAAGCCGAAGCCCTGCTCAAGGGTGGCGTGCATCGCGTGTACCTCGGCAACCTCAAGGTTGGCGAACACCAGCTGGTGGCATTCTTCAGCGGCAAGGGCCCGAGCGAACGCGACTACAAACGTGGCGCGAACCTCAAGTTCGAGAAGGGCGTCGGCGCCAAATATCTGGAGCTCAAGATCACCGACCGGCAGCGCAAGGCGCAGCCCGAGTTCGCCATCAAGGACTGGGAATAAGAGCAGGTCCCGCCCACGATGAAGGCTTTCGCGCGCATTGCTCTGTCCACGGCGGCTTCGCTGGCTTTATTGCCGGCGCTGGTATCGCCGGCGTTCGCCGCCAAACCCGAAGTCGACAAGTTGTCGCCCACGGTGGTGCGCGATCTGCACTTCGGCGACGCGCTGTTCTATTACTACCAGGGGCAGGATCTCGAAGCGATCACGCGCCTGCAGGCGTACCGCCAATGGGGCCGCATGCCGCATCACGATGCGGAGACGGACCTGCTGCTCGGCGGCCTCTATCTATCGCTCGGCCTGCACAACGAGGCGGGTGAACGTTTCGAAACGCTGCTGACGCAGTCGGTGCCCGAGGGCGTGCGTAACCGCGCCTGGTTCTACCTCGGCAAGATCTGGTACGCGCGCGGTTATCTCGATCGCGCCGAACGCGCCATCAAGGAAGTGCAGGGCCGCCTCACGCCGGACCTCGAAGCCGAACGGCTGCACCTGCTCAGCAACATCCTCATGCGCCAGCAGCGCTTTGACGAAGCCATCGCGCTGCTGAACTCCTGGCGCGGCCGCAAGGATCAATCCGACTGGCTGGCCTACGCGCAGTACAACCTCGGCGTGGCGCTGGTGCGCAAGGGGCTGGTCACCGAGGCCGATCCGTTCCTCACCACCGTCGGCACCCTGGAATCCGGCCGCCGCGAGCTGCGCTCGCTGCGCGACCGCGCCAATCTCGCGCTCGGCTACGCCTATCTGCAGAACAATCAGCCCGCGCTCGCCAAACCCCCGCTCGAGCGCGTGCGCCTGGACGGTCCGTACTCCAACAAGGCCTTGTTAGGCGTCGGCTGGGCCGATGCCGCGGAAGGGCAGTTCCAGGAAGCGCTCACGCCGTGGATGGAGCTGCGCGACCGCAACCTGCTCGACTCCGCCGTGCAGGAAGCCTATCTCGCGATTCCATACGCGTTCGCCAAGCTCAATGCGAATGCCCAGGCCGCCGAGAACTACGAGATCGCCATCAAGTCGTTCGACAGCGAAACCATGAATCTCGACGCCTCGATCGCCGAGATCAACGACGGCACGATGCTCGACAAGCTGCTGAAGCGCGACGAGAAGGACCACTACGGCTGGTTCTGGCAACTGCGCGAAGTGCCGGATGCGCCGCAGTCCCGTTACCTCTATCACCTGCTGGCCGGCCACGATTTCCAGGAAGGCCTCAAGAACTACCGCGATCTCGCCTTTCTCGGCGGCACGCTCGCCAAGTGGCAGGACAGCATCGTCGCCTTTGACGACATGCTCGACACTCGCGCGCGCGCGTACGCCGAACGGGTGCCGCAGGCGGATGCGGTGCTCGCTTCGGGCCGGCTCGACAAGTACGGCGCCGATCGCGCCAACACCGGTGGGCAACTCAACCAGGTCGAGGCAGCCCAGGACGTTTCCGCGCTCGGCACGGCCGAGGAGCGCGACCAGTGGGCGCGTATCGTGCGGCTCGAGGCCGCCTTGCTGGCGGCGCCGAACGACGAGGAAACCAACGTCATTCGGGAAAAAACGCGTCTCGCGAAGGGCGTGTTGTATTGGCGGCTGGCCGAATCATTCAAGGCGCGCGTCTGGAACGAGCGCCGCACGTTGAAAGATCTGGACCAGGCGCTGCGCGAAGCGCAGAACCGCTGGGTCCGCGTGCAGAAGGCCCGCAGCTCCATGCCTAACAACACCGGCGAGTTCGCCGCGCGCGTCGCAGCGTTGCGGCAACGGCTGGAGGCCGCGCAACAGCGCATGGCCGGCGTCGCGCAGATGCAGAACGGCTTGCTCGAGGGGCTCGCGCGCAACGAACTCGAACAGCAGAAAGAACGCATCAGCACCTACCAGATCCAGGCGCGTTTCGCGCTCGCGTCCATCTACGACCGCGCCGCCGCGCCGCCGAGCGCCGCGCCCAGGGAGGCCGCGCCGCAGGAATCGCAGGGTGAGCTCGAAGTGGTGCCGTCCGACCAGGCTGCTCCGCTCGACAACGCCGCGCCGCCGCCGGCGGATCAGCCGGCGCCCGACACCAGCGCGCCCGATCCAGCTCCGCCGTCCGCCGATCCGGCTGCGCCGCCAGCCGAGGCGCCGAAATGAGCGCTCCTAACAAGCTGGTCGCGCTGGCCGTGGCCGCGTTGTGCCTCGGCCTGAGCGTGGGCGCATCCGCCGCGCCGAAGAAGAAGGAAAAGACCATCGGCGAGCTCAGCGCACGCCCCGTGGTCGTGCAGCCCGATCAGAAGGTGGAAGCCAGCGCCGCGCGCGCCATGGACAACTACCGCCGCTTCCTCGAATTGCAGAAGACCGATCCGCAACTGCGCGCCGAAGCGTTGCGCCGTCTCGCCGACCTCAACATGGAGGCCGGTGAGGGCGATCGCATGGCGACCGAAGCCAACGCGATCGACCAGCAGGGTGGTGAGGCCATCAAGCTCTACACCAGCCTGCTGAAGAGTTACCCCGACTATCCGCGCAACGATCAGGTTCTCTACCAGCTCGCGCGGGCCTACGAAACGACCGGTCAGCCGGAAAAAGCGCTCTCCACCCTCAACGAGGTGCTGCGCAAGTATCCGCGTTCGCCGCAGATGGACGAAGTGCAGTTCCGCCGTGGCGAGTTGTTGTTCTCCGCCAAGGAATACCGCCAGGCGCAGGACGCCTACCAGTACGTCGTGAGCAAGGGCGACAAGGCCGCGTTCCTGTCCCAGAGCCTGTACAAACACGGCTGGTCGCTGTTCAAGCAGGGTCTCAACGAGGAGAGCCTGCCGTCGTTCGCGGGTGTGCTCGATCGCGCCATGCTGACCAAGCAGACACATGCGCTGATTCCGATCGACAAACTACCGCGCGCCAGCCGCGAATTGGCCGATGACACGTTGCGTGTCATGGCAGTCACATTCTCGTACGACGAAGACTCCGTCGGTGCGCTCGACAAGTTCCTGTCCGCGCGCGGCAATCCGGCGTACGCCCCGATCATCTATTCGCGTCTCGGCGACCTGTACGTCGAGAAGGAGCGTTTCCAGGATGCCGCGGGCGTGTATCGCGCCTTTGCCACGCGCGAGCCCAACAGCGAGTATTCGCCGGGTCTTTCGATGCAGGCCATCGAGGCCTATCGCAAGGGCGGCTTCACCGAGCTGGTGCTCGACGGCAAGCGTGAATACGTTGCGTTGTACAACTACGGCACCAGTTTCTGGCAGGGCCGAAACAAGGCCGACTACCCGAACATCGCCAAGGAACTGAAGACCAACCTCAAGGACGTGGCGACCTACTTCCACGCCGAGGCCCAGAAGACCAAGAAGGTCGACCAGTACCGCGAAGCCTCGCGCTGGTATCGCACCTATCTCGAGTCGTTCCCGGACGATCCGGAGTCCTTCGGCACCAACTACCTGCTGTCCGAGACGCTGTACGAAAGCCAGGACTACCAGGGCGCCGCCACCGAATTCGCCAGGACCGCATACAACTACCCGCGTAATCCGCGCTCGGCCGCGGCGGCCTATGCCGCACTCGGGTCGTATGCGAAGTACGAAGAGAAATTGCCGGCCGCCGAGAAAATCGAGGCGCACAAGCTGGCCGTCGACGCCGGCGTGAAGTTCGGCACCAGTTTCCCGGAGCATCCTGACAGCACCGGTGTGCTGACGCGCGCCGCCGAAGACATCTTCGCGACGCAGGATCTGCAGCGTTCGATCGAAGTGGCCAACCTGGTGCTCGCGCACCAGCCGCCGGCCGATCAGCCGAAGCGCCGCATCGCCTACACCATCATCGGTCAGGCGAATTTCGACCTGCTGCAGTTCCCGGAAGCGGAGCAGGGCTACATCGCCGCGCGCGACCTGCTGCCGCCCGCGGACAAGATGCGCGCCGATCTCACCGAACGCATCGCCTCGGCGGTGTATCGCCAGGGCGAGGCCAAGCAGAAGGCGGGCGACTCGCTCGGCGCCGTCGACGACTTCCTGCGCATCTCGCAGGTGGCCGGCACCTCGAAGATCGCCGCGCAGGCCGAATACGACGCGGGCGCGCAGCTCATCATCCTCAAGGAATTCCCGCGCGCCATCACGGTGCTCGAGCGATTCCGCACCAACAACCCGAAGAGTGAGTACACCGCGGACGTCACGCGCAAGCTCGCGGTCGCGTATGGCGAGACGGGGCAGGCGGGCCAGGCCGCGGTCGAATTCGAACGCATCGCGATGAATCCGGCCGAGAGCAGGGACATCCAGCGCGAAGCAAACCTGAGCGCGGCCGATCTGTACACGAAGGCCGGCAACACGCCAAAGGCCGTGAGCATGCTCGAGCGCTTCGTCGTCACGTATCCGACGCCCGTAAGCGATTCGATCGAAGCCCGCCAGAAGCTTTTGGACATCGCGAGCACGGCGGGAAACATCGAGGGCCAGCGCCGCTGGCAACGCGAGATCGTCAGCGCGGATCGCAATGCCGGCGCGGGCCGCACCGATCGCACGCAATACCTCGCCGCCAAGTCGCAGCTCGCGCTGGCGTCACCGACGCGCGATGAATACCGCAGCATCCCGCTGGCGTTACCGCTCAAGACTTCGCTCGCAAAGAAGCGCAAGGCCATGGAAGCGGCGCTCGGCGCCTACAAGACGGCGGCTGACTACCGGGTCGCCGAAGTGACCACGCTCGCCACCTTTGAAATCGCGGAGATCTACCGGCAGCTCGGCAAGGACATCATGAAGTCCGAGCGCCCGAAGAAACTCACCGGCGACAGTCTCGACGAATACAACTCGCTACTCGAAGAACAGGCATTCCCTTTCGAAGAGCAGGCGATCAAGACGCACGAGATCAACACCGCTCGTACCCGCGACGCGGTATACGACGAGGGCGTGAAGAAGAGTTTCGCCGCGCTGGCCGAGCTCAAGCCCGGTCGGTATGGCAAGACGGAAATGATCGGCACGTCGTTCGACGCGATCGTGCCCGCGGCCGCGCCGGCGCAGGCGCCGGAACCCGTCATCGCAACACCCGCGGACCCCACCAGGCCCGCGGTACCCAACAGTGCCACTGGCGTACCCGCTGCATCTCCCGCAGGCCCGGTGATCCCGAAAGCCCCGGCGCGCGCTAACACCGAATTCACGCGCGCGCTGCAACTGATGCGCAGCGATCCGACGCAGGCGAGCCTCGAGTTCCAGCTCATGACGCAGACGTATCCGGATCTGCCGGGCCCGTACGCGAACCTGGGGCTCCTCTATCGCAACGCGAATCAGCTGCCAGAAGCCGAAGCCGCCTTGCAGAAGGCAACCGAGCGCGCCTCGTGGGATGCCGCCACCTGGAACGAATACGGCTTCACGCTGCGCCAGGCCGGAAAGTTTCCCGAGGCACGTGCCGCCTACGAACATGCGGTCAAGGCGAATCCCGCCTACGCGCCCGCGCATCGCAACCTGGCCGTATTGCTCGATCTTTTTCTGAACGATTCACTGACGGCCCAGACAGAGTTCGAGACCTACAAGAGCCTCACGAACGAAGACAAGCCCGTGACCGGCTGGATCGCCGAACTCAAGTCGCGTAATCGCGTGCCGGGCAAGGCGCCCGCGCCGGCGACCGAAGCCGCACCCGAGACGGCGCCCGAGACGGCGCCCGAGGCGGCGCCCGAGGCGGCGCCCGAGGCGGCCGCGCCCAAAGGAGCCCGAACATGAACAAACTTCTCTGCGTGACCGCGTTGTTGTTAGGCAGCGCCGCCGTGGCCCAGACGCCGCCGCCGGCCGCGCCGCGCGATGACATGGAACCGGGCGTCAATACTTCGGCGACCGCGCCGCAGCCGCCTGCGCCCGCGGCAGCCGCGCCCGCGTCGGCGGCACCCGCGGCCGCACAGGCGCGACCCGCCGCGACCACCACTAACAAGCCCGGCACGAAGGCGGCCGCGGTGCCCAAGGGAAATGCCAAGGATCGTCTCGACCTCGATTCGACCCAGATCACCGGCAACCGTGAATTACCGAAGGTTCTGTACATCGTGCCGTGGCGCAGCGCGGAGCTCGGCGACCTCGTGGGCCGACCCGTGAACAGCCTGCTGGACGAGGTGCTGGAGCCTGTCGATCGTGACGTCTTTCGCAGACAGAACCGCTACTTCGAAGCGTTGCAGCCGAATGAGGCAGCGCCCGCCAGTAAGCCTGAGAAGTGATTAACAGTTTTTGTCACTTATGTAACGCAATCTTGGGCAGCGCTTGCCCGTAAGCGCTGCCGTTCTTTGAGGAGAGTCGACCGTGTCAATTTCCGGAATCATCAAGTTTTTCCAGGACGGCGGGTTTTTTCTGTACCCGCTCGTCATCATCTTCGTCGTGGGCGTCGCGATCAGCGTCGAACGCTGGATCTATCTCACCGTCGAGACGGCACGTAACCGTTCGTTGTGGGACGACGTCGCCCCGCACTTGGGGGCCGGTAACTTCAAGCAGGCCATCACGCTCGCGAACAACTCGCAGGCGCAGATCGGCACGGTGCTGAAGTACGGCCTGGCCCGTCTTTCAACCGCCCGGCGGCGCGACGACATCCAGCAGGCGATGGAAGAATCGCTGCTCGAAATCGTGCCGCGTCTCGAGAAGCGCACTCACTACCTGAGCTCGCTCGCCAACATCGGCATGTTGGTCGGTCTGTTGGGCACGATCCTCGCGTTGATCCACGCGTTCGCGACGGTGGCCGCGGCCAACCCGGCCGAGAAGGCCGCGCTGCTGGCGTCCGCCATCTCGGAAGCCATGAACAACACCGCCTCCGGCCTGTTCGTCGCGATCACGCTGCTGTCGACGCATATGTTCCTCGAAGCCAAGACGACCTCGCTGATCGACAGCCTGGAAATCGCGGTGGTCAAGTTCCTGAACTCCATCACGGAGAGATATTCGGAACCGTCGGCACCGGCGCCCACCATGGCTCCGCGCGCTCCGGCCCCGCGCCCGGCCTGATAGCTAGTCCCTAGTTAACAGCCGAGGAACAGCAGATGTCTTCATCCAAACTTGCCGCCCGTGCAATTCGCAACCATGCGAAGTACAAGGGCCGCAACGACCTCAACATCGTGCCGATGATCGACATGATGGTGATCCTGGTGTTCTTCCTGCTGTTCACGGCGGTGTTCTCCAACACGAACATCCTCGAGCTCAAACTTCCGGCGCCCAACTCCTCGGTGCCGGAATTGCCGAAAGGCCTGCAGCTCGAGATACACGTGCGCAAAGCCTCCATCGACGTCGCCGATCGCAACACGGGAATCTTGCGATCGCTGCCGATGAAGGAGAACGCGTACGACTACGCCGGGCTCTCCGAGTACCTGCAGTTCGTGAAAGCCAAGTATCCGGCGGTCGTCGAGGCCAGCGTGCTGCTGGAATCGGACATCCCGTACGACGTGCTGGTCCAGACGATGGACAACGTGCGCCTGTGGCAGATGAACGACGCACCGGCCTTCACCAAGGTCGAGTTGTTCCCTGACATCTCGGTCGGTGACGCGCCGCTGACGGGCGCGGCGGCGACGGTTGCTGCGCCGGCGGGAGCGAAGAAATGATCCCGTATCGCATCAAGAAACATCGCAAACGCTCGCATCAGGGCAGCCACATGGCGCTGGTGCCGTTCATCGACATGTTGACCATGTTGGTGGTGTTCCTGCTGTTGCACAGCTCGGACGTCGAAATCCTGCCGAACACCAAGAACATCAC
>JBDTSP010000008.1:0-181470 GCA_039931065.1 Pseudomonadota bacterium
ACGGCGGTTAACGCATTGAATCGCGTAATCCCGACTTTCCCCGCCTGACACCACTAGGCGTAGATGTCGAGCAGCGAGGTGCTGATGGCCTTGGCGCCGGCTACCTCGGCATCTTCAGTCAGGGCACCAACGGCGGCCGGGCCCGACGATTTCTCGGAGCGGTTCTGGCCGCCCGACTGGTGCGAGACGCTGGCGTTTGAAAGTTGCAGGCCCTGCGCACCGAGCAATTCCCGCAGGCGCGGCAGCGAAGCTTCGAGCACGTTGCGGGTTTCCGGGTGCGCCGCGCCGAAATGCACGCTGGCCTCGCCATCGCGCACGGTGATCTGGATGTCGAGCGGCCCCAGATCCACCGGCACGAGCTTGAGTGACGCGGTCGATTCGCCGTCGCGCGCCATCATCACGAGCCGGTGCGACAGCGCATCCGCCCAACGTGCGTCGTGTACCGGGGTCGATAGCCGCGGACCCGCGGCGGGCGCCACCTCGGGGCCGCGCTTGGCGGCCAGGTCGCCGAGCGCACTCATCCAGCCGTCGGCCGAAGGCTTGTCCTTCTCGGCGCCGTCAGTCTTGGCAGTCAACGCCGCGGCGAACGCGGTGACAGGATTCTGCGCGGCCGCAATCATGTCTGGCTTGACGCCGGCCGTTGCCGCCGCCGACGATCCGGGCGGCGCGACGTCGACGGGCGTGAGCTGCTCGGGCACCAATGCCTGCCGCATGAGCGAAATCGGCGTGCCTTGAGCGGCCTTGCCGTCGCCGCCCTGCCCCTGCGCTCCCTGTGACGCATCGCCCGGGTTGTTAGACCCGGCCTGCGGCGCGAATACGCTCGGCGTCATCAGTTCCATCCAGTCCGCGTCTGCGCTTTCGGAGAGCTCGTCGGTATCCAGCAATTCCTCGGGAATCTCGAGCTCGACTTCTCCCTGGGCTTTGATCACGGCATCGGCCCCGCTCTCACTGGCATCGGGCAGCAGCGTCGCGGCTTCATCGAGAATCTTGAGCATGGCCTCGGGCGACACGTCCATGGGCAGCGGTGCGACAGGCGTGTTCGTGCCGGCCGCCGTCTTCGGCTGCACCGGATTCTTCACCAGCAGCAATTGCGCCAGCGGCTGGGTCGGCAACGGGTCGATGAGCGAAGGCTCGAGCGGTGCACCCGCGCCCGCGAGCAGGTTCTGGAAGTCCGTGGGATTTTCACCCGGCGCCGCGGCCGCGCTGGCGTTGCTGTTGGACACGGGCGAAGAGCTCACCGGCGTCTCGGTCAATACGGTCTTGGCGCTCATCATGGTCTACCTCTCGGCCTTGTGCGCGGCACCGCGCTGGGCCAGTTCGTCACTTTCGCGTTGGTCGCGCCGGTCTTCTTCGCGGCGCGCTTCGGTTTGCCAGCGATCCGCCAGCGTCTGCACGACCTGCGCGCGCTGCGCAGCCTCGCGCCAGGAATTGAGTTGTACGTCGCGCGCCGCGCGGGCCGCGGTCAGCACCTGGCGCTGCGCCACCAGTGCCTCGCCGAGCCGGGCCAGGAAGGCCTGGAATTCGCGGACGCCGGAGATATCCACGCCACCCGCGCCACGTTGCGCGAGCTGCTCTTCGTATTCGTTGCGATACCGTTCGAGCGCCACGAGCTTCTGCTCGGCCTCGATGGCGTCGCGTTCCGCTTCCGCCAGGCGCGCGGCAAGATCACGCTCGTTGCGTGTGGCGACCTGCTGCACGAGGTCGAGTTGTTCACCGCGGCTCACGTCGCGCCTCCCAGACCCTGGGCATCGGCTTCGGCGAACATCTGCGCCAGCGCGCGCACGCTTTCGGCGTGACCGACGCGCTCCTTGATGCCCTGCTGCAGGAATTTCTGCATCTTCGGCCACATTGCAATCGCCGCGTCCACGCGCGGATCGCTGCCACGTTGATAGGCGCCGATGTTGATGAGGTCGCGATTTTGCTGATAGGTGGCGAGGGTGTGGCGGAACCTTCGCGCCAGGTCGAGGTGATCAGACGGGATGATGTCCTGCATGACGCGACTGACCGACGCTTCGACGTCGATGGCGGGATACTGACCCGCCTCCGCGATGCGCCGCGACAACACGATGTGGCCATCGAGAATCGCGCGTGCGGCGTCGGCGATCGGATCCTGCGGATCGTCGCCTTCGGTGAGCACGGTGTAGAAGGCGGTTATCGAACCGCGTTCGGTGTTGCCATTGCCGGCGCGCTCGACCAGCGCCGGCATGCGCGCGAACACGGACGGCGGATAGCCTTTGGTGGCCGGCGCTTCGCCGATGGCGAGGCCGATCTCGCGTTGCGCCTGCGCGAAGCGTGTCAACGAATCCATGATCAGCAGCACGCTGTGGCCGCGATCGCGAAAATATTCGGCGACCGCCGTGGCCAGCCACGCACCATGCAGTCGCATGAGCGGCGGATTGTCTGCCGGGGACGCAACTACCACGGCGCGGCGGCGCCCTTCGGGCCCGAGGATGCGCTCAACGAATTCCTTCACTTCACGGCCGCGCTCGCCGATGAGCCCGACGACGATGATGTCGGCGCTCGTATAGCGAGCCATCATGCCTAACAAGACGGATTTGCCGACGCCCGAACCTGCGAACAGGCCGATGCGCTGCCCGCGCCCGACGGTCAGCAGCGCATTGATCGAACGCACGCCGACATCCAGCGGCTGTTCGATGGGTTTGCGCATCAGGGGATTGATCGACTGGCCAAGCAGCTTCACGCGGTCGTCGCCGACCAGCGGGCCCAGCCCGTCCAGCGGCGAACCGGTGCCATCGACGATGCGGCCCAGCATGCCCGGCCCCACCTTGACGGAGCCGGCGCGCTGCCGCGGAATCACGCGCGCACTGGGCGCGAGTCCTTGCATGTCGCTGGTCGGCATCAAGAGCAGTCTCTCTTCGGCGAAGCCGACGACTTCGGCTTCGACGCGCGAGCCGTCGGCCGCGAGCAGATCGCAGATGTCGCCCACGGCGGCCTGGCAACCGGTTGCTTCCAGGGCGAGCCCCACCATGCGGGTCAACGTGCCCTCGACCGCGGGCGGCAGCAACGCCTGCGCGCGCTTGGTCTGCAACGCCATGCGTTCGCGCCACATGCCGGCGCGATTCACGGTGAGTTGCGCCTGCGGAATCATGCCGGGCTCCCGGTGTCGATCGTGCCTTCGGCATCGTCGGCGTCATCGGTCTTGGGGCCACGCTCGCGCGCCGGACCGCCTTCGCCAAGCAGCGTATTGATCGCGTCGGCGACGCGCGATTCGAGCCGTGCGTCGATGCTCGAAGTCGCGGTGGTGATACGGCAGCCGCCGCGTGCCAGCAACGGGTCTTCCTTGAGAATCCATTCGGATTCGCCGGCGGGCGTCGCGAGCTTCGCGCGCACGATCGCCGCGTCGTCCGGATGCAGATGTACTTTCATGTCGCGCGTCGCGAGCGGCAACAGACCGACCGTGTGCCGGATGATGCCGATGATTTGCGATGGATCGATGCGCAATTCGCGCCGCACCAGGTGCTTGGCGATGATCAGCGAGAGCTTCGTGAGCTCCTGCTCCATGGCCGTATCGAGCTGATCGAGCGGCTTGGCCAGCGTGCCGAGGATCGCCTCGAGCGCCGCGTATTTGACATTGGCATCGTTGATCCGCGCCGCGAGTTCGGCTTCGCCGCGACGCACGCCCTCGACGTGTCCGGCGGCGAGCCCCTGTTCCCAGGCATCGCGTTCGACGGCCTCGAGATGCATGACGTTGACGCCCGCGCCGCGCCGCTGCACCAGCGGTCCTTCGACCGCCGGCAGGTCCCAGCGGGCAATGGCGGCCTGCTCCGCATTCGATATTTCTTCGGTCTTGGAGGTCTTCATGGGTACCGGCAGTTAGACCATTCTCTCGCCGCCACCGGCGCCGAGGGAGATCGTGCCGGCATCGGCGAGCTTGCGGGCGGCGATCAGGATTTCCTTCTGCGCCGCTTCGACTTCGGACAACTTCACGGGGCCCTTGGCCTCCAGGTCGTCCTTCATCATTTCGGCCGCGCGCTGCGACATGTTCTTGAAGATCTTCGCCTTCAAGGTTTCGTCCGCGCCCTTGAGCGCGATCAGGAGTTTGTCGGCCGGCACCTGGCGCAGCAGCTCCTGCATGCCGCGATCGTCGACCTTCTGCAGGTCGTCGAAGATGAACATCAGGTCCTGGATCTTCTGCGAGAGCTGTTCGTTGACCTTCGCCAGATCACCCATGATCAGGTTGCTCTGCTCGCCCTTGACGAGATTCATGATGGCGGCCGCGACCTTCGGACCACCCATCGTGGAGGTCTTGCTGGAACTCGCGCCGCTGAAACTCTTTTCGATCATCTCGTCGAGTTCGGAGAGCGCCGTCGGCCGGACGCCGTCCATGGTGGCGACGCGGATCACGAGATCCGAGCGCATCACCTCCGGCAGGAAATTGAGCACCTCGGCTGCCTGGTCGGGCTCGAGATACGACAACACGATCGAAATGATCTGCGGATGCTCGTTGCGCACCAGCTCCGCGACCTGTTTGGAATCCATCCACTTGAGGGCTTCGAGGCCCTTGCGGCGGCTGGTGATCGGGATGCGATCCATCAGCGTCGCGGCCTTGTCGTCGCCGAGCGCATTGACCAGCACCTTGCGGACGAAATCTTCGCCACCGACCCCGACGCTGGTTTGCTTTTCGACGCCATTGCTGAAGTCGCTGAGTACCTTCGAAACTTCCTCGCGCGAAACATTGGCAAGATCGGCCATCGCCTTGCCGAGCTGCTGGACTTCCTTGGCGCCCATGTGGCGCAGGATTTCCGCCGCCTCGGTTTCACCCAGGGTCAAAAGCAGGATTGCTGCGCGCTCGACGCCGGTACGCTTGGGCCCCACCGGCGCGGCCGCCTTCTTCTCGGCGGGTTTTGCCGCGCCAGCTTTCGCGCCAGCCTTCGGAGCGGCGCCTTTCTTGGCGGCGGCTTCAGCCATCGGTCGAAACCCACGTCTTCACGACCTGGGCGACCCGTTTCGGATCCTGCGAGACCAGACCGCGCGCCTGCGCGACCTGCTGTTCATAGGCAAGGCCGGGCGCCTCACCCGCGCCGGCCGCGCCGCCGCCCGGGCCGAGCAATAGCGGCTGCTGGCGCGCCTGCGCCAGCAAGCCCTTCGAGAGTGGTTTCAGCACGCTGAAAATGATGAGCAACACGACGACGATGCCGCCTAACAACTTGGCGAGATCCTGCACCCAGGCTTTTTCCCAGAACGGCTGTGTTTCGAGCTCGCCCTCGGGCACGGCCGGCGTACCGAGGAAGGACGAATTGACCACGTTCACCGTGTCGCCGCGGGTCGCGTCGAAACCGACGGCATCCTTGACGAGTGCGGTGAGCCGTTCGACCTGGTCGGCCGGCAGCGGAGTTTCGGTGACCTTGCCGTCCGCCGCGGTGGTGCGGAGATTGTCGATGAGCACGGCCACCGACAGGCGCGTGACGCGCCCCGCCGGCGTGCGCGTGTAGGCCATGGTGCGGTCGATTTCGTAGTTGCGGGTCGACTGTCTGGATTTGGAATCGGGACCGGTCACTTCGGTGCCGGCCGCATTGTTAGGCGCAGTGCCAGCCGCTCCTGGCGGGTTCGCCCCGCTCTGCGCGACCGTGGGGGTTGCGCCGGGCGGCAATGCGACGCCGGGCTGCGGCGGCTGATTGGTGAGCGCGCCGGGCACACCGCCCGCGCCGCTGCCACCGTTCTTGGCGGCGTCTTCGGAGGTCGATTCGCTGCGTACCACCTGGCTCTGCGGGTTGTACTGCTCGCGGGTCTGTTCGGTGGTCGCCATGTCGACCTGCGCCACGACTTGTGCGCGCACGCGTCCGGGACCCACGAGCGGAGTGATCATTTCCTGGATGCGGTTCGCGTACGACTCTTCGAGCCGGTGTGCGAACTCGAACATCTTGTCGCGCATGCCGATGTCGCTGTTGCTGTCGGGCGAGGACAACAGGCGTCCCGCCTGGTCGACCACGGTGACCTGCGCGGCCGACATCTCGGGGATGCTCGACGCCACGAGATTTGCGATCGCCTGAACCTGTTCTTCATCGAGACGGCGCCCGGCCTTCAGTTGCAGGAAGACGGAAGCCGAGCCCGGCCGGCGATCGCTGACGAAAGCCGACTGGCGCGACATCGCCAGGTGCACGCGCGCGCCCTGGACGTTCTGCAGCGAGGCGATCGTGCGGGCCAGTTCAGTTTCCAGCGCATGCTGGTAACGGGCATTTTCCATGAACTGGCTGACGCCGAAGCCCGGATCCTTGGTCATCGCGTTCACACCACCGCCGCTTTCCGGCAAGCCCTGCGCGGCGAGCTTAAGGCGCGCCGATGCGAGTTGTTCGGCCGGCACGCTGACGGAATTTCCACCGCCTTCGAGCTTGTAGGGAATCCGCGCGCTGTCGAGCGCCTGCGTGATCTGCGCGGCCTCTTCGGGCGGGAGGTTCGCGTATAGCAGGCTGTAGGTAGGGCCGATCGCCCACAACATCACACCCACGCCGACCGCGATTGCAGCGGCCACGCCTACCAGCAGCATCAGCGGCTTCAGGCCACTGACGATGCGCGGTCCGGCACCCGTCATTTCTCCAGCCATCGTCTAATTCCTTATGCCGCTCACAGCGGCATGTTCATGATTTCGCGGTACGCATCGACGAACTTGTTGCGCACCTCGGCCAACGCGCGAAACGACACGTTGGCCTTCTGCATTTCGAGCATTACCTGCGGCAATTCGACGCCCGGCACGCCGCGCTCGAACTTCGTCGCAAGGTCGCTGGCTTTCGTCTGAGTGGCATTAACCTTTTCGAGCCCCTGCTTCAGGATGTTCGCGAAGCCAGAGTCCGCCGCACCGGGTGCGGTCGGCGCGGCACCACCCATTCCGCCGATGGCGCCACCCTTGGCGGCGCCGGCGATATTGCGGATCTGCGCGAGAACGCGGTCGATTTCCATCTGGCTCATGGGACAACTCCCTGCAAGGTCGAATCGGTCGTCGAACTAATCAGGCTGCGGGCACTTCGACGCCGGTGCTGCGAATGCGCGCCAGCTTGTAACGCAAAGTGCGCGGGCTGATTCCCAGCTTCTCGGCCACCTCACGGCGGCTGCCGTGCGCGGCGCGCAACGCCTCGAGGATCACGTCGCGCTCGGCGCGTTCGCGCGTCTGCTGCAGGATCGGCGATTCATTCGCGCCGATGTCGATGTGTGTCGGCTGCTTCTCGAACAGGATGTGTTCGGCTTCGATGACGTTGCCCTCATTGAGGACCAGCGCGCGTTGCAGCAGGTTGTCGAGCTCGCGCACGTTGCCGGGCCAGCTGTAGGTCAGCAGCAAATGCGCCACGTCGGCGGATAACGCGGGAATACGCTGTCCGGTGCGGGCGCGATGCGCCAGCAGATGCGTGGCGAGCGGCAGGATGTCGTCGCGGCGGTCGCGCAGGGGCGAGAGCGCGAGGGGGAATACGTTGAGACGGTAGTAGAGATCTTCGCGGAAGCGGCCGGCGGCGACTTCGCCGCGCAGGTTGCGATTGGTGGTGGCGATCACCCGGACGTCGAGCGCCAACGCTTCGCTGCCGCCAATACGTTCGACTTCTCGCTCCTGCAGTACGCGCAGCAACTTTGCCTGCAGCGACAACGGCATCTCGGTGATTTCGTCGAGTAGCAGTGTGCCACCCTGGGCCTGTTCGAATTTTCCGGCGTGCGCGGCATGCGCCCCGGTGAACGAACCCTTCTCATAGCCGAACAACATTGCTTCGAGCATGTTTTCGGGAATGGCCGCGCAGTTGACCGCGATGAAATTCGACTTCGCGCGCGGGCTCGAACGGTGGATGAGGCGCGCGAGGACTTCCTTGCCGGTGCCGGATTCCCCGACGATCAGCACGGTGCAGTCGGTGACCGCGACGCGGCGTGCGAGCGCGATGATCAGTAGCGACGAATTGTCGACCGCAACCGGCTCCATGGATTCGCGCAAGTTCATTTCAGTGCCCATCTCGAAACCTCAACTCGTTCTGCCGAAGGCGGCCAACGATTGCAGTTGCAAGAGCTGTGCCCGCCGGATCACGTGACGGGCTTCACACGAATGTCGGGAATCTGGCGGTGGTTAGGGGTGTCAGGCGGGGAAAGTCGGGATAACTGAGGTGCTCGCGGCGATTCCGCAGCGTTCGGAGTTCGGCGAATGGGAAAGGAGGAAAAAGTTTGCCGGCCGTTATCCCGACTTTCCCCGCCTGACACCACTAGGCGTGTTCGGCCTCATGAGCGCCGGCCATGCCGAGCTTGCGCAGCTTCTCGACCAGGGTCGTGCGACGCAGCGACAGCAATCGCGCGGCGTGGGCCACGGTGCCGCCCGAACGCTGCAACGCCTGGCTGATGAGCGAGCGCTCGATCACCATGAGATGCGCCCGCAGATCCACACCCTGCTCCGGCAGACGCGTGATCGCATCCTGCTCGCCGGCCCACATGGACGCGGGTAATACGGTTTCGCTCTCCGCCTCATCGCTGCCCGCCATCGCGGCGATCAGCTGGGGGATTTCGGCGGTCATGGCGGTTTGCGACAGCGCCGAAAGCGGCGCGGTCCAATCCGTTGGACGATAACGTGCCGGCAGATCGCCAATCCCGACGGCCCGGTCCGGGCACAGGATCGCCAGCCGCTCGATCAGGTTCGAGAGCTCGCGGATATTGCCGGGCCAGGAGTAACCCGCCAGCGCTTCGAGAGTCTCCGCCTGCAGGCGCAGCGCCGGCCGGCCGCGGGTGGCGGCGACACGGATGAAGTCGCGGATCAGTTCCGGCAGATCGTCGAGCCGCTCGGACAGCGCCGGCATCTCGATGGGGAATACGTTGAGGCGATAGAACAGGTCGCCGCGGAAGTTGCCGCGCACGATGGATTCTTCGAGGTTGCGGTGCGTGGCCGCGATGATCCGCACGTCACACACGCTCGAGACGTTGCTGCCGACGCGCTCGTAGATGCGCTCCTGCAGCACGCGCAGCAACTTCACCTGCATCGGCAGGCTCATGTCGCCGATCTCGTCGAGGAACAAGGTGCCGCCTTCGGCGATCTCGAAGCGGCCCTTGCGGGTCGTGATGGCGCCGGTGAATGAGCCCTTCTCATGACCAAACAATTCGGATTCGAGGAGCTCGGCGGGAATGGCGCCGCAGTTGACGGCCACGAAGGGACGCTGGCGGCGCGGGCTGATCGCGTGGATGGCCCTGGCGCAGATCTCCTTACCCGTACCGGATTCCCCTAGGATCAAAACCGTCGAATCGTAGGGAGCCACCTGCTGAATGAGCCGGTTCACGGCCGCAATCGCAGGAGACGCTCCGGTGGGTAGCTGCACGCCGTCCATGGCATTCGCTCCCAAGATTTCTGCATGGCGCGCGGTTCCATCGCTGTGCGCACTGATGCATTCGACTGGTTGCACGATCTCTCCTCTCTCGCGAGTATCTTCGCGCCATCGCGTCCGAAGAAAACGTGATGCGCCGTGCATCTTCGCAGATCGAGGAACGTGTTCCCCTAACAACTTTCCGAAGTGAGTAAGGGAAAGTACGCGCTCAGGGGGAATCCCTTAGTGAAAAATACCTAGCGATTTTTCAACCGCGCTTCGGCCGGCGCGAGTCGGCAATTTTTCGCCGGTGCCGGCGAAACACCAGCTTCTCGATGTGATCGGCAACCACTTCGCCTAACACGGTGAAGCGCGCGCGCGCTTCACCGGGGTTTGTCGCAGCAACGATCTGCGACGGAAGATTGAGCGGCTGCACGACGATGTCACGCAGACCTACTTCGAGAATGCCGTGCGCTCCTACGGGCAGCGTCACGTCGCTTTTCCAGTTCGCGCCCATCGAATTGAGCTTGATGGCGACCGGCCCGACCCGCGTATGGCTCTGCGCCAGCAGTTGCCCGGCCAGATCGAGCAGCAGGTTGAGCTTGAAGTCGAGACGCATGAGGTCGGCTGAATGCGGAGATTCATCGTCTTTCTCGGTGAGTCCGTATTCCTCGAGCGCATCGCAGGCCTGCAATACGCGCAGGTTGCGCTCCGCCAGGTTACCGGCGGTGACGTCGTCGATTTGTTTGTCGTGCGGCACCCAGCGCACCGGCAGCAGGTCCTCGTAGGCCAGTTTCTCGAACAGGACGGTAGTGTCAGCCGGATCGATCATGCACGCAGTCTATCGAAAAAGGGACACAGCCATTTTTTTTCCCGGTGGTCAGCGCGGTGCCACGCGAGCATCCGGGAAACGAGATCCCCCTGTCTTCCCTAATTGCGCTGGGCTACCCGCAGGCTGGTCGTCATCATATCGATCGCGAGCTCCGACTCGTGTGTCGCCTGCTCCAGCGACAACAAGCACCGGCGGCCATCGGCATCGAGATACATACGCTTCATGAGGATCAGCAGTTCGCGGCGCTCTTCCATCGCCTCGTTCACGCGGCCCCAACGTTGCTGCATGAGATGGCGGCCGAGCTCGCGGGTGCAGGTCAGTATGGCGGCGGCGACACGGCGCCACTCCGGCGCACCCTCGCTGCTTCCCGTCGGGCGCAACGACGAGGCCACCAGCCGCAGGGCCGGGCGACGCGCCGTCAAAGACAGGTCGGTGTTGCTCACGGCCGGTTCTGCGCCGGCAGTGCCAGCCAGGCCGCGCGCACTTCGCCGAGCAGCCGGCCCACTTCGTCGAGCCACTCGGGTTTGTTAGACGCGTTCGCCTGCATGATGCGCACGCACATGTAATCGTACAACGCGTCGAGGTTGGTGGAGATGTCCCCGCCCGCTTTGAAATTGAGGCTGTTGCGCAGTTCGTCGATGATGGCCACCGCGCGATGCAGCAGCGGGCCCTTCTCCGCTCCGCCGCCATTCTGCATCTGGCCACGCGCGGTCGCGATGCGTTCCAGCGCGCCATCCATCAGCATGACGATGAGCCGGTGCGGATCGGATGCGGCGACTCCCGTGTGCACGGAAGTGCTGCGGTAGGCGGCGAGTTTTGCGGCGTTTGAGGGGAAGGCCATCGACGTGTGCTCCAGTTTCAGTCAAGGAGCTTAACGGCCTTTTTGCGGTGGACTTGAGAGCCGGGAGTCAGCTGTTGCTGCCGATTTTCGAGATGCTGGAGAGCTGCTGCGTGAGGAAGGTCGACTGGTTCTGCAGGTTCGACAGCAGGCTGTCGAGCGCCGTGAATTGCTTTCGATAACGCGATTCGACCACGAGCATGCGCGCCTCGAGCGCCGACTGCTGCTTCTGCAGCGTGACACTCTTGGCATTGAGACTCTTGGTACGGACGTCGAGTTCGGAGCCGGACGCGAGGCGCGGCGCAATCGCATCCGACAGGCGGGCCGCGACGCCGTTCTCCGCGCCGAACAGCTTGGCCACTTCGTCGTAGTTAGAGTCGAGAGCCGTCGTGAGCTTCGCGTTGTCGAGCTTCAGCGAACCGTCCTTCTGGGTCGTGATGCCGATGCTCGCGAGCGTGCGGAACACACTCGAGCCGCCGTTGACATCGGTCAGCTTGCCGCGGATGTCGGATTCGATACCCCGCAGCAATGCATCTCCGAGCAGCGGGCCGGCCTTTTTGGTGGTCGGCTCGAAGCTGCGCAAGTTCGAGATGGTCGACTGCATCTGGTTGTACTGGTCGACGAAGGTCTTGATGCGCGCCGTCACCGCAGTCTTGTCGGTGGCGACGGTCAGCGTGTGTATCTCGCCCTCGTCTGCCTTGACGACGGTGACACTGATTCCATCCACCACGTCTGCGAACGTGCGCGTGGCGCTGTTCTTGGTGAATCCCGAGATCGAAATGATGGAGTCCTGCGCGGGACGGCCTTCGGTGTAATGGGTCAGCAGGTCCGGGTTGTATTCGAGCGCGGAAAGCCCGCCGTCGCCACCCGACTGGGCGACCGTGATCGAATTGGCCGCGCCGGTCGCCGTGCCCGAGAGCACCAGGTGAGCGCCGTCGCTGGCGTTGATGATGGTGGCGCGGACATAGTCTTTGTTGTCCGTCGCCTGGTTGATCGCATCGCGGATCCCCGCGAGCGTGTTGTGCTGGGCGTCGACCGACACCTGGAAGGTCTGCTCGCCCGCCGTGAACGTGAGCGTGCCGGTGCCGACCACCTGGCCTGCTCCAGTCGCAAATTCCTTCGACTTGATCTGGTGTGCATTTGCAATCTGCAGCACTTCGATGTCGTAGACACCGGCGGCCGCCGTCGCGGTGGCGCTGGCGTTGAAAAACTCGAGGTCATCGGGTGTGGCGGTTCGCCCCGAGAACGCATCGAGCGTCTTGAGCGAATCGAGCGCCGCGTTGAAACCGCCGAGGGCGCCTTTCAAACTGGCAAGAGCGGAGATCGTGGTCACCGTGCTCGTCTGGGCACGCGTGATCTGCGCCTGGGGTGCCTGCTTCTCAGCGGCGACGAGCTGGGTCACGAGGCCGTTGATGTCCAGCCCAGATCCCAGTCCCGGTGTACTCAATCCGGCCATGTCATCCTTTTATCGTCCGTGTGCTTCATGCACGTTCGTCCACGAACGCGCTCATGCTGTTCTCGATGCTCTGCGCGAGTTTCAGGGCGTCTTCACCCGGAACCTGGCGAATGATCTCGCCGGTATTCGCGTCGATCACACTCACTACCATCTCACCACTGCCAGGGTCGACGCGGAAGTTGATGCTCCGCCCGATGCTGCGCAGGAACGAGTCGATCTGCTTGGTGACCGATTCGATTTTCGGAACTTCCACCGGCGGCGCGGCTTTGGCCTCTTTCTGTCGAGGTCTCGCCACTTCCACCGACACGTGAGGAATCTGCAGGACCGGACGCTCTTCAGCGACCGGCCGTTGCGGCCTCACTCCGGAATCACTTGTCAGTTCTCCAATTCTCATGACCGCACCTCAGCGAATCATCCGGGTTGCACCTGCGAGTTCGGGCAGGTGATGCGGGTCTATCTACCCGTCATCACCCACCCTGATCTCAAGCTGTCCGAATGCTTGCCTTGAATGTCACCTCATTGCTTATCGAAGCAGCGAGAGGACGTTCTGCGGAATCGCATTCGCCTGGGCCAGAATCGCCGTGCCGGCCTGCTGCAGGATCTGCGCGCGGGTCAGCGAAGCGGTTTCCGCGGCGAAGTCGGCATCCAGGATGCGGCTACGCGCGGCGCTCAGGTTCTCGGCGGTCGTCGTCAGGTTGGCGACGGTCGACGAGAAGCGGTTCTGCACGGCACCCAGGTCGGCCCGAATGCTGGTGACCTGCGAGAGCGCGCCGTCGAGCACGGCGATCGCCGCGTTCGCACCCGCAACCGTCGAGATGTTAACCGTGTCGAGACGCGTCAGCGCCGGGGCCGCGGTGGCAAGTCCACCGAAGGCCAGGTCCGCACCACCCAACGTGAAGTTGGCAGCGGAGCTCAGCGTGATCGTGCCGCGCGTGGTGATACCCGTACCGTCGGCGGCGTTCGTGCCCGTTGCGGTCGAGGTCTGCACCAGGGCGGTTGTGCTCGCACCGTGAACCGTCTCGGCGTAGGTCGCGAACGTGCCGTTCGCACCGAGCTTCGTGTTGGTGAAAGTCACCGTATCGGTTGCCACCGTGGCGCTGACCGAGGTATTGCCAAGCGCGAACTGGGCGTTAACCGCCGTGTTGATCGCGGCGGCAACTACGCCGACCGCATCACCATCGGCCACCGTGACGGCCACGTTGCCCGAAGTCACGGCCGCATCGGTCGTGAACTCGTAGGTCACGCCGTCGAGCGCGAAGGTATCGCCTTCGGTCAGCGACGTGGCACCCGGGGTCGACAAGTCGAACGCGGCAGCAACCTGCAGCGTCAGCGTGTCATTCGCGGTCGCGTTCGCGCCGACCGAAACGTCGATGCCCGTGGCGTTCAGGATCGCGGTCGCGCCGGCGGCCGTACCGGCCGTGCTGGTCAATGCGATGTTGCGACCATCAGAGGTCGTGAGGGACAGAGCACCCGTCGAGGCATCGGCCACCGCCGTCACGCCCGTCTGGTTGGTCACGGCGTTGATCGCCGTGGCGGCGCTGCGACCCTGGGTCACGGCATTCGCGTCACGCGCAATCGCGCCGACCGCAACACCGTTAATGGCCAGTGCGCCGTTCGCGAGGCTCGAACGTGCGACCGGGGCAATGCCCACGACCGAGCTCGAAGCCGTGGCGCTGACGCCCGTCTGGTTGGTCTTGGAATTGATCGCCGTGGCTTTCGCCGTGGCACTGTCGGCAGTGACGCCGGCCGCGCTGGTGGCAGCCGAGACACCGACTTCCACACCGTTGACCGTGAAGCCGGCACCGTCGAAGGCGCTCGAAGTCACCGCTGTGCTGGTCGCCTGGTAGGCGCCTAACAAGTTCGTGGTCGCGCCCTGGATGCCGAACGAGATCGTCTGGTTGGCATTGGCACCGACCTGGAACTGCGCCGACGAGAACGTGCCGTCGAGGATGTTCTGGCCGTTGAACTGCGTG
The DNA here is from genome assembly GCA_039931065.1 of Pseudomonadota bacterium. Lineage (GTDB taxonomy): Bacteria > Pseudomonadota > Gammaproteobacteria > Steroidobacterales > Steroidobacteraceae > CADEED01. The sequence continues at coordinate 14,372 of JBDTSP010000008.1, forward strand.
GTCAGACCGTTGCGCTGAATTTCGGCGAGCAGCTGGGCCGATTCGGCGTTGAGCGCCGCGCGGTCAGAGGCCGAGTTCGTGCTGTTGGCGGACTGGATCGCCAGCTCGCGGATACGCTGCAGCGCGTTGCCGGTTTCTCCGAGCGCGCCTTCAGCCGTCTGGGCGAGGGAGATACCGTCGTTGGCGTTGCGGACAGCCTGGTTCAGACCACGGATCTGCGTGGTGAACCGCTCGCTGATGGCGAGACCGGCGGCATCGTCCTTCGCGCTGTTGATGCGCAGGCCCGAAGAGAGACGCTGCAAGGCCGTCGCCAACTGGCCCTGTGATGTCGTGAGGTTGCGCTGAGCATTCAGCGACGCCACGTTAGTGTTGATGACTTGAGGCATTGAAACGACTCCTGAAAATGTGGGCCGGTTTGCTTAGGTGCTCGCCGGCAGGTTGCTCGTGACCTGTATCGGTGGCGCCGGGGCGAACTTAAGAGCGACTGTAGGACTCCGGCGGATTTGTGAGGCGCTTCAAGGATTTTTCTGAAAGAGCTAAAGGCGGTTTCGCCGGAGCTTTAGGCCCCTGAGAAAAAATACTTACAAATAATCGAACAACGAGAGTTGCGAGATCTTGGTGTAGGCCTGCTGGGCGGCCTGTAATCCCGCGTATTCCTGGTTGAGCCGGCTGATGGCCTCGGCATAGTCCACGTCGCGCAGATCCGAGAGGAGCTGCTGCAGGTCGATGGATTCCGCCTCGCGCGCATTCGCGGCCGAATCGATCGCGGAGAGGCGTGTGCCGACTTCGGCGCGCACCGACAACACCCGATCGAGACCCTGGTCGAGATTGGCGATGCTCGCGCCGATCTGCTGCTGGAATACCGCCCGATCGCTCGGCAGGCCCGTTGCCTGCGTGAGCGTATTGATGAGGTTGTCCAGGATCGAGAACATGTCGGTGTCCTGCGAGGGCTGGACCGTGAATGCGTCGCCGGTCGCGGGTGTGCCGGTGATGGTGACGCGCGCACCGAGGAACTGGATGCTGCTTCCGGAGGTGAACCCGCTGCCGCTCGCCACCTGCACCGGTGTTGGCAACGTGTCGTCTTCGACCACCCAGTCCGTGGCGCTGGTAAAGCGCACTGTGTAATTGTCCGCGACCCACGCGGCGGGGTTCGTGACCGTGCCCACGTCGATCGTGCCGCTGCCGGTATTGGCGGCGGCCACTGCGGTGCGGAAGGTGCCGTTCGCCTCGGTGATGTTCATGAACACTTCCGTGCCCGGATGACCATCGGCAAGCGCCTGACTGCCGGAAACGCGGATGAATCGGGTCGTTTGATCGCCGACGTAGCTGACGCCACTGCTGCCGCGCGCGAACGGCTTCGTGCCGGTCGAGGTGCCGGCAAAGAGATAGTCGCCGTTGCCGTCGTCGCGGTTGGAGACGTCGACCAGTTCGCCCACGAGCTGGCGCAGCTCGGTCGCGAGCATGTTGCGTTCGCCCTGCCCGAGCGTGGAATTCGCGCCTTCGAGCGCGAGTTCGCGCGCGCGGTTCAGTACCAGCGTGACGTCGGAGAGTGATTGCTCTTCGTAACTCAGGCGGCTTTCGATGATGTTGGAGTTGCGCTCGAACTGCTTGTTGTCGGCGACCGTGCGATCGAGCGCGGCGGCGCGTGTTGCGGCGATCGGATCTTCCGCGGCGCTCTGGAACCGCTTGCCGCTCGTGACCTGGGCCTGGGTGCGCGCCAGGCGCGTCTGCTGATCGAGGATCGAGCCGATGCTGGTGCGATGGATGGCGGCAGTGGACAGGCGCACGTTATCTCCTCACCGCATTAAGCAGCGAATCGAACAGGTTGGAGGCGGTCGCGATGATCTGTGCCGCCGCCTGGTAGGCCTGCTGGTAACGCAGCATGTTGGCGGCTTCTTCATCGAGATTGACGCCCGACACGCTGTCGCGCGCATCGAGATCGTCGGCATTCACAGCGGCTTCCGCATCGCGGTTCACCTGCGCCGTACGGGTCTGCAGTCCGACATCGGCGGTGAGGCGCGAGACGGCATTGGCCAGCGACAATGTTCCGCCGTCGAGGACACCCGCGCCGAGCGCGTCCGAGATCGCGAAGACATTGCGGTTGTCGCCGGTGGCGCCCGCATTGCTGCGCACCGTGAAGGTGTCGCCCGTCGCCGGCGTGCCGTTGATCTGCACGCGCCAGCCGTTCGCGTCGACGTTGCTGCCAGCCGTGTAGGTCTGCGCGGCGCCGCCGTTGATCGTGTACGTCGTCGCCGACGTGAACACGATGCTGGCCGTCGTCAGCAATTGCGCGTTGGCTGCATCCAGCACTTCGCCCGGGGTTATCGAGGCGTTGCCGGCATTGCCGGTCGTCGCGGCGGCGCGGATCGGCGCCGCGGCGGCAACCCGCGAAGGATCGGTGAAAGCGACGTTGAAACCGAGGACCGCATCGCGCGTGGGATGAATGATGTATTGGTCGCCGCTCGCACTACCCGCCCCGACCACAATGGAGAGGCCATCGGCGAGGATCGGGTCCGCAAGCGTGCCCGTGCCCGTAAACGTGATTGCGGCGCCCGTGTCCTGGCGGCGCAGCGTGTAGCCGCTGCCGGTGTTCGCGAGCACGTAGTCGCCGCCGGTGATCGCGGAAATGTTAGTGCGGGTTGCGGTCGGGACCGCGGTGCCGGTGTTGGTGGTTACATCGTCGATGCCGACCGTGCCGACCGTGAAGAAATCGCCGCCCAGCGCGCCGTTGAGGTCCATGCCCTCGTGATGCTGCGCATTCACCTGGCTTGCGATGGCAAGACTGATGCGGCCCAGTTCGTTGCGAGCCGGCTCGAGCATTTCCCGGCGCCAGTCGAGCAAGCCGCCGAGCGTGCCGCCCGAAACCGCACGCGAAATGTCCACGGTGCCCGTGGAAGTCTTCAGCGCGAACTGCGTACGTTCGGGATCGAACGGATCGGTGACCGTGGTGATTTCCGAGGCTGTGGTGCCGAGCACCAATGGCTGGCCGTTGCCGATGAATACGTTGACGTTGCCGGCGCCTTCGGCAATGGTCGTGACGCTCACCTTCGTCGCGATCTGATCAATGAGGCGATCGCGCTGGTCGAGCAGGTCGTTGGGCGCCTGGCCGGAAGTCTGTGTGGCGACGGTGATTTCCCCGTTGAGACGGGCGATTCCCTGCGAAATCAGCGTCACTTCGCGCGCTTCACCGGCGAACTGCGTGTCGATGTCGGTCGACATGTCGCGCAACCGCTTGTCGTAGTCCTGCAACCGCTGCGCGAGTGCACGCCCCTGCGACAACAAGACCTGGCGGGCGGGAATGGAACCAGGAGTGCTCGAAACTTCGCTCAGCGCGTCGGTGTAGGACTGCAAAGAGGTAGTCAGGCCGTTCGTCGTGTCGCCCAACATATTGTCGAGCCGCTCCGCCTGCGTCGCGAAAGCGTCGAGACGCGCGAGATTGCCGCTGCTGCTACGGCTCTGCGCGGTCAGGAATTGATCGTAGATGCGCCGCACCTGGCTCGTGTTCACGCCGTTGCCGATCCAGGTCGAACCGACCACGGAGGGCTGGCGCGTCGTGAATTCGGCGCGCTGCCGGCTGTAACCGGGCGTCGAGACGTTGGCGATGTTGTGGGCCGTCGTGTCCAGCGCACGCTGAAGCGCGCGCAGACTGGATAGGCCGGTTCCCAGCATGTCAGGCATAGTTGTTCCTTACGACTTCCTGGTTATCGGCGTGGTGTCATCGGCCTTGAGACTTGCCTTGACCTGCGCGGCAACCGGTTGCCGCAGCCCTAAGCTTTCGGCGACCGAAACGAGTTTGTTTGCATAATCCGGATCGGTCGCGTAACCGCCACGCTGCAGCGACGTCGCGAACGCGCGGACGTCGCCGCCGGTATTGAGCGCGGCGGAGTAACGCGGGTTATCTCGTAAGAGAGAGACGTAGTCCTTGATGCCGTCCGACTCCGACCCGTAGGCGCGGAACCGCGCGACTTCATCGTTCGCCACACCCGCGGTGTATTCCTGCGTGGTCGAGCCGACCGAGGCACCCTGCCAGCTTCCGCCGGCCTTGATGCCGAAGAGATTGTTGCTGTCACCCGCGGCGTCGGCGGGCTTCGACATGCCCCAGCCGGTCTCGAGCGCCGCCTGGGCGATGATGGCGCGCGGATCGACCCCGAGCTCGCGGCCCGCGGCCTCGGCCTGCGGCAGGATCGTCTCGATGAATTTCTGTTTCGTTTCGTCGCTGATCGGCAGCGCCTTCTGCCCACCCGGCACCGCGAGCTCATCGCCGGACCTCATGTTCTCGCCATGGCTCAACTGGCGGATCAGCATGTCGGCGAGCCCGAGCCCCTTTCCCTGCGACATTTCGATGGAAAGCTGATCGTCCATCATGTCCTGGTACATGTCGGCCTGGTCGCTGCCGAACAGCGGATCGCCGAAGCTCGCCTTGCGCATGCCATCGAGCATCATCTTGGTGAAGATGCTCTCGAACTGGCGCGCGACTTCGCGCAGCGCCGACGGATCGTCGGCGCGCGCACTCTTGCGCAGCGCCGTGAAGTGCTTGAAATCGTTGGCATCGACTTTGGAATCCGGGCGCACCGTATTGCGCAGCGGATCGACACCATTTTGTGGGCCTATCGAGATCGCCATCCTGGGTGGCCTAGATGACGATGAGTTCGGCGCGCAACGCGCCGGACTCCTTGAGTGCTTCGAGAATCGCGACCAGGTCGCCGGGAGCGGCGCCCACCTGGTTCACGGCTTTGACGATGTCGTTGAGATCGACACCGGCATCGAATACGAACATGCGTGCTTCAGGCTGCTGGACCGAGATCCCGCTCTGCGGCACGACCACGGTCTGACCCTGGGCAAGCTCATTGGGCTGGCTCACCTGGGCACGCTCGGTGATGGTCACCGTGAGCGAGCCATGCGACACGGCCGCAGGCATCACCCGCACGTGCGAGCCAATGACCACGGTGCCGGTGCGCGAATTGATGATCACCCGCGCGGGTGCATCCCCCGGCTCGATCTCGATGGCCTCGAGGGTGGCGAGATAGGCGGTGCGCTGGTTGGAATCCGCGGGCGCCGCCACCTTGACCGACACGCTGTCGACCGACTGCGCGGTGCCTTCGCCCAACAACTTGTTGATGCCCTCGGTGAGACGCGCCGAGGTGGTGAAATCGGGACTGTGAAGATTGAGGATCACGAACGGCTCGGCCGTGAATCCGTTCGGCACCGCGCGCTCGACGATGGCGCCATTCGGAATGCGGCCGGCCGAGGGCACATTGACGACGATGCGCGATCCGTCCTGCCCGGAAACACCGAAGCCCGACACCACCAGGTTGCCCTGGGCGATGGCGTACACCTCGCCGTCGACGCCGCGCATCGGCGTCATGATCAAACTACCGCCGCGCAACGACTTGGCGTTGCCGATGGAAGACACCGTAATGTCGATCTGCTGGCCCGGCTTGGAGAAGGCTGGCAGATCCGCGTGTACGGTCACGGCCGCGACGTTTTTCAACTGCGGATTCGCATTCGCCGGAATGGTGACGCCGAAGCGCACCAGCATGTTCTTGATGCTCTGGATGGTGAACGGCGCCTGGCTGGTCTGGTCGCCGGTGCCGTCGAGACCGACCACGAGTCCGTAACCCATGAGCTGGTTGGGACGCACGCCCTGCACCGAGGCCAGGTCCTTGACGCGTTCGGCCTGCGCGGTAGCAGCCATCAACAGCAGCAATGCCGCCAGGATGGCGGCGCCCAGGTTGAGCTGCTCGAAGGCGGGAATACGGAGGCGTCGTCGCATGAGTTCCATCCTGTTCAGAACGGCGTCTTCGGTGAGGTGAAGAAGCGGTACAGCCAGCCAGGCTTGGTGGCGTTGGCCACGGTGCCCTGCCCGCCATAAGAGATGTAGGCGTCGGCGACGCGGTACGAAATCACTGTGTTGTCCGGAGCGATGTCGCTCGGACGCACGATGCCTTGCAGCCGTACGTATTCACGGCCCGAATTGATGGCGATGAATTTCTGGCCACGCACCAGCAGATTGCCGTTGGAGAAGCGCTTCGCCACCGTGACGGTGATGAAGCCATCGAGTTTGTTGCTCTGTGCCGCGGCGCCGTTGCCCGCGAACTGCGATTCGTTGCCGATCGAGCCTTCGAGGATCGGTACGCCGTTCATCGTGATCGGCCGGCCCGCGATCGTGGGCCCTGTGAGTTCGGCGGACGTGGACTTGGTCGCGCTGGTGGTGGCCTTCTTCTCGGCCTCGGTGTTTTCCGCGAGCCTCACTGTGAGCGTGTCGCCCACGTTGCGGGCGGTCACATTGTTCCACAACGAAACATCCGTGCCCTGGGCGTAGATCGCACCCGGTTGTGCTTTCGGCGCGTCCTCGCCGACTTCCGGCCAGGTGGGTTCGAAATCGCGCCCGCCGTCTTCCTGCAGCACCGCGCAGCCCGACAGCAGCAGCGCGACAGCGACCGAGAGTGCCAGCAAGGTTTCGCGAACCAGGGAGTCTTTCATAGGTAGTTAGTGCGCGGCGCTTACAGCTGGTTGTTGACGTATTCGAGCATCTGGTCGGTGGTCGAGATGGCCTTGGAGTTCATTTCGTAGGCGCGCTGCGTCTCGATCATGTTCACCAGTTCTTCGACCACGTTGACGTTCGAGGATTCGAAGAACCCCTGCAGGGTCGTGCCCAGACCGTTCTGTCCGGCAGTACCGGTCTGCGCGGCGCCGCTCGCGACCGACTCGGCCAGCAGGTTCTGGCCCAGCGGCTCGAGACCGGCGGGGTTGATGAAATCCGTGAGCTGCAGCTGACCCACCTGCACCGGTGTGTCCTGGCCGCCGACGCGTGCGCTGACGATGCCGTCGCGTCCGATCGTGACCGAAGCCGTGCCATCGGGAATCGAAATGCCCGGCTGCAGAACGTAACCGCTCGAGGTCACCATCTGACCCTGCGAGTTCAACTGGAAGTTGCCGTCGCGGGTGTAAGCGGTGCTGCCATCGGGCATCTGGATCTGGAAGAAGCCGCGGCCTTCGATGGCCACGTCAAATGCGTTGTCGGTCTGCGAGAAACCGCCTTGCGTGTAGATCTTTTCCGTCGCGACGACGCGCACGCCCGTTCCGAGGTGCAGGCCGGTCGGCGCCTGGGTGTCCTGCGAAGTGGAACCGCCGACCTGGCGCAGGTTCTGGTAGAGCAAGTCCTCGAACACGGCGCGGCCTTTCTTGAAGCCGGCGGTGCTGACGTTGGCGAGGTTGTTGGACGTGACCGCGAGGCGCGTCTGCTGCGCATCGAGTCCGGTCTTGGCTGCCCATAATGCTGGATTCATGTTCGACTCCTAATAACCTTGAGCTCAGCCCATCCGCATGAGCTGTTGTGCGGCCGTGGCGTTTTCTTCCGCGGTGCGGATGGCCTTGACCTGCATTTCGAAATGACGCGCGAGCTCGATCATGTTGACCATCGCTTCGGCCGCGTTGACGTTGCTCGACTCGAGTACACCCGATCCGACCTGCACCGCCGCGTCGGCCGGCGGATTGCTGCCGTCTTTCATGCGGAACAGCCCGTCATCGCTGCGATCGATCTGATCGTTGGGCGGGTTGACGAGTTTGAGGCGCCCGATGGTCGAGGTGGTCTGGGGCGACTGGCCCTGCGCGACGATCGAGATCGATCCGTCGCCGGCAACAAAGATGGATGAATACGGCGGAATCACCAGTGGGCCGCCATCGCCGAGCACCGGATGACCGGCGCCGGTGGTCAACTGACCGGTGGCATCGACCTGCAGATCGCCGGCGCGTGTGTACGCTTCCTTGCCATCGGCGCCCTGCACCGCAATCCAGCCCGGCCCGTTCACCGCGACATCGAGGTCACGGCCGGTGGACAACATCGCACCCTGCTTGTGGTCCCAGCCGGTGCTGGCGCTCTGCGTGTAGACACGCGAGGCGTAACCCGAGCCATCGACCGCACGGCTCTGGAACGCGGCCATGTCGGCGCGGAAACCCGTCGTGCTCGCATTGGCGAGGTTGTGGTTGTTGACGGCCTGGGCACGAAGCGTTTCCTTCGCACCCGACATCGCGACGTAGAGCATGCGGTCCATGGTTGTTGCCTAGCTACCTTTATCCTCAGCGGATATTGATGATCGACTGGGTCACCTGGTCGGCCGTGGAGATCATCTGCGCGTTCGCCTGGAAGTTGCGTTGCGCGGTGATCATCTTCACGAGCTCTTCGGTGATGTCGACGTTGGAGGCTTCGAGCGCGCCCGACTGCACCAGGCCGAAGCCCGAGTTGCCGGCCTGGCCGCGTAACGCCTGGCCGGACGCAAACGTCTCGGCCCACTGCGTGTTGCCGAGCTGCTGCAGGCCCTGCACGTTTGAGAAGTTGGCGATGGCGATCTGGCCCAGCGCCTGCGAACGGCCGTTGGTGAAGCGCGCCTGCACGATGCCGGTCTCGTTGATGTCGATGCCGATGAGGCGGCCGGTGGTGAAGCCGTCCTGCGTGACCGAGTTGACCGCGAAGTTCGCACCGAACTGCGTCGTGCGGGACAAATCCATCGTCACGTTCATGTCCGCGGCGCCGGTGGCCGGCGTGTACGGCGGGAACACGGCCAGGCCACCCGCGGGTGCGGTCAGCAAGCCGGTGTTCGTGTACTGAAGTGTGATCGACGCGCCGGGCACGCCACCGTCAACAGCTGTGCCGTCGATGTAGAGGCGCGTGTTCCATTCGTTCGGGTTGGCCGTCTTGGTGAAATATTGCGTGCCGGTGTGAGCGGCGCCGAGCGAGTCGAACAAGGTGAGCGAGGTCGCCTGGTTGAAAGTGCTCGGGTCGTTCGGATCGAAGGGCGTGATCGCGGGGGGCACGGCGTTCGCCGGCAGGTTGAGCACGTACTCCACTTCGGCGGTCGCCTGCGGAGCGGCGTCGGTGGTCTGCAGACGCAGGTCGGACAAACCACCGGTGTTGAAACCGCCGGCGCCGAGTGGCGGATAGACCTGCAAGCGCTGCTGCGCGGCGTTGACGACATAGCCGTTGCGATCGGCCTGGAAGGCGCCGGCGCGGGAATAAGATAACGCACCCGAATCCGAGAGCACGAACAGGCCCTGGCCCGAGATCGCGAGGTCGAGGTTCGACTCGGTGAACTCGATGTTGCCCTGGGCGAACTGCTGCGCGACGTTGGAAACGCGCACACCGTTACCGCTCGAGTTGGACGAGACACCCTGCAGCGACACCGCGAACAGGTCGGCAAATTCTGCGCGCGAACCCTTGAAACCGTTGGTGGCGGTGTTGGCCACGTTGTTGGCGGTGACGTTGAGGTCCGACTGGGCGGCGTTCAGGCCCGAGAGGGCAATACGAAATGGCATGGGTAGATCTCCTTACAAAACTTGTATTTCGGCAATTCGGTTCAGAGGACGCGTTCGACGTCGCTCATCGGAATTTCTCCGAGCGTGTCGGTGTCGAGCAGCAACGCCCCGGTGGCCGGATCGAGCGCGACGCTCGAAACGCCGGCGGCGATGCTGGTCTTGAGTGATTCGTTCTTGCCCGCGACGTTGGCGAGGATCTCGATCTTGTAGGCGCCGCCCTTGACCGCGGTGCCCGCGTCATTGGTGCCGTTCCACACGAAGCCGCGCATGCCGGCGGCGGTGTTCAGCGCCTCGGTCTTGATGGTCGCGCCGCTGCCGTCCTTGACGATGAGCTGCAGCGCGGACGTTCCGGCGGGCACCTTTATCGCGCCGGCGATGCCGACACGGTCGTCGCTCGCCTCCGGAAGATAGACCTGGCTGCCTTCGGCGACGACGGTGCGGCCGATCATGGCGGCGCCATCGAGCACCTGGTTGCCACGCAGCGAAGCGGTCAGGCTCGCGATCGACGTGTTCATCTCCTTGAGACCCGATACCGAGCTGAACTGCGCGAGCTGGCCCACGTATTGCGACGGGTCGAGCGGCTTGAATGGATCCTGGTTCTTGAGCTGCGTGATCATCAACTGCAGGAAATCGTCCTGGCCGAGTTCGGTCTTCTTCGCGTTCGCCGCGTTGGCGGCTTGCGCGTTTGCGAGGTCTTCGCCGCTGCGTTGCCGCACCATGGCGGCGTTGACGATGTCCATGTCGATTGCCATGCGAGTCTCCTATCAACCTTGGCCGAGCCGCAGAGTCGCCAGCAGCAACTCTTTGGACGTGTTCATGACTTCGACGTTGTTCTGGTACGAACGCGAGGCGGAGATCATGTTGACCATCTCCTCCACCACGTTGACCGCGGGCGCGTAAACGAAGCCCTTGGCATCGGCGAGCGGATTACCCGGTTCGTACCGGGCGTTCGCGGGCGCGGTCGATTCATAGATGCCGCGCACCTTGACTGCGGGCCCGCTCTGTCCTTCAACGCCATGCGATGCGAGCGAGGCTTTCACCGCTTCGAATATCGGGTGGCGCGCCTTGTAGACGCCAGCCGGTGTGCTGCTGACGCTGTCCGCGTTCGCCAGGTTGCTGGCGGTGGTGTTGAGCCGCACGGATTGCGCGGCCATGCCTGAGCCGGCGATTTCGAATGCTTTGAAAGATGACATTGCTGGTTATTCCTCAACTGCCGAGGATGGCAGTCAGCAGACCGCGGAATTTGGAGTTGAGGAACGTGAGCGTCGCCTGGTAACGCACGGCGTTTTCGGCGAAGGCCGCCTGCTCGATCTGCGCATCGACGGTGTTGCCGTCTAGGGCCGGCGCGAGCGGCGTGCGGTATTTGAGATCCGGATTCGTGGCCGCGTCGGCCGAGGTCGCCGAGCCGATGTGGCCTGACTGGGTGGTCGACAGGCTGACGCCGTTGGTCGCGCCGCCCGAGGCGCGTGCCATGGCCTGGCGGAAATCGATGTCACGCGCCTGATAACCCGGCGTATCCGCATTGGCGAGATTGTTGGCGATCAATTCGCCGCGTTTCGCCCGCACGTCGAGTGCCGCTGCGTGTACGCCTACGTATTGATCGATGTTCATGGGCATGTGACTTCTCCTCGCGTCGACTATCCGTCGGGCACACAGGGAGCAAAGCAAGTCACGTGCCACGGAGCCACTGAGGCGTCCGCAGGGCGGGTCGGGAGGTTTGGGCCTTCGAAGTTGTGATGCGCCGCGCGCGGTGGAGGCGGCACATTGCCGCCCGGCGGCGAGCTTCTGCAGGCGCGGAGATGACCCGCGTCGTAAAGACGTAACGGCCGGCCGCAATTTATCTTGAGCCGGCACCCTCCGTGGCACGTCGATTGCTAACTACAAGCCATGTCAGTCAATACATTGACCCTTTCCTGCGGTGGCGCACTCCTGTGGCTGTGGGCCGCGAGCGCGATGGGGCTCCCCGATGACGGCATGCAACCGTTGGCCACAGTACGACGCGTGGCCGAATCGGCCCTGCGACGCGAGCTCGATCCGGCCCTGACGGGCGTGACCTTGAGCGCCATGGAACTCGATGCGCGACTGCGGGTTCCGGCCTGCCCCACGACGCTCGACACCAGCACGACGTTGCCGCGCGGCAACCAGACGCGGGTAATCGTGCGTGTTTCCTGCAAGGCGCCCGCGAACTGGAACATCAACGTGCCGGTCGACATCCGCCGTGAAACCAGCGTCCTGGTGCTGCGGCGTGCGATGGCGCGCGGCGAAAGCATCGGCGCGGCCGACGTGAACGTTCAGAACCGCACCCTCGCGGGCCTTGCCTCACCGTACTTTTCGAAGGTTTCCGAACTCGAGGGCCGGGTGACACGGCGGCCGCTGCCCGAAGGCACCGCCATCACCGCCGAGGCCATGAACGCCGCACTCCTTATACATAGAGGCCAGAGCGTCACTTTGACCTCCGGCGTCGGGGGCATCGAAGTGCAGGCCCCCGGCCTCGCCATGGCCGATGCCGCGGCGAATCAGCGGGTGCGCGTGCAGAACCTCAACTCGCTCAAGATTGTGGAGGGCGTGGCCGACACCGAAGGTGTGGTGCGGGTAGGCCGATGAGCCAGGCGGCGGCGAAAGCGCCAATTTTTCGTCATGCCACCTAAAGTTTCCGCTCCAGGAGCCGTTAATTGGCTCGTAGACACCTTGGAGAGCGACGATGGCGAACAAGATCAGCGGAATCGATGGACGTCCAGTGCAGGTCGGAGGCGGAGCCCCCGTCTCACGCGCACGCGACGCCACGTCGGAAGGCCGCAAAGCCGAAACCAGCGGAGCGGCTTCCAATATCGATGTCTCCGACACCGCCCGCACCCTGGCCGCCCTGGAGAACCACATTTCCTCGCTGCCGGTGGTGAATGAAACCCGCGTCGACGCCGTGCGTCGCGCAATGGACGAAGGCCGTTATCACGTCGATCCGCAGCGTGTTGCCGACAAGATGCTGCGCTTCGAAGTCGATCTGCTGGCCACGATTCCTGCCCAGAAGTAACCACGGGGTCTATTCGAAGTGGATGCAGCACTGACTCGCGACACCCTGCAGCGTTTGCTGGTGGAAGAAAACAGCGCGCTCGCCGATTTCGAACGACTGCTCGATGAAGAGCACGGCGCGCTGCGTTCGCGCAATATCGATGCGCTCGAACAGCTGGCCGAGTCCCGGCAGGCGAACGTCATCCGTCTGCTGAAAATCGAAGACGAACGCCGCTCCCTGTGCAGCATGCTCGGTTTCGAAACCGACCTTACGGGGCTGTCGAAACTGATTGCCTGGTGCGACCCTGCACGTTCGCTCGGCAAGCCTTATGAGGAATGCGCGACGCGCGCCAAGAACTGCCGCACCCTCAACGATCGCAATGGCATTCTCGTCGGCGCGCAGATCAAACGCGTCGAAGGCCTGCTCGGTGCGATGACCGGCACCAGCAACGAGCCGCGCAACTACGGCCCGCGCGGCCAGTCGAATCCTTACGCCGGCTCCGCCGGCAACGTCATTTCCGCCGAAGCCTGACAGACTTCTTGTTTGTTTGACGATGAAACGCGCCGCCAGGCGCGTTTTTTTTGCCTGCGATAACTACCTATTGGCGGCTGGTTCCACGTGGAGCATGTTTTAGGTTCATTAACCTAATAACAAAGTGCGTTGTGAAGCACGTCGAGCTCCGGTCGATAGGGTCACACCTAACCACCCAACATAAGAGACGCGGTTCAAATAATTGCCGCGCACTCGCGAAGCCCGTCACATTCGGCGGCTCAATCCGGCCGCTTTGCCGCCGTAAACCTGTTCAGGACGCGTGCAGATCACGCGTCGACGAATCGCTGGCGGCAGCTTCGCGGGCTCGTGCATACCGACCGACGGTACTCCTCTCTCGCAAGTGCTCGTGTTCTGCCGCCGGCCCCAAACAAAGAAGGGGTCTCTCGACGATGGAAACGATGAAGCTCCGTGTGATCCAGCAACCCGGCCACGCCGGCGAGTTGCTCGACAGCTTCATTCGCGTCGAAGGCCGCCTGCCGAGTGACTCGCATGCACTGACCGAAGAACGTCAGCTGACACCGACGCTCGAGAAACTCGCGCTGCGCTCGCTCGACGAGGGCCAGGTGTGGCGCGCCTGGACTGACGATCGCGGAATGTGGCTGTGGGCCTGCGAAGTATCCCTGGTCCGCTCACGCGAACGCGGACTGCCAGTCATGGAAGTACGGCGATACGACGAACACGGATCGATCGAAGAGAGCGGCACCTGGGTGCGCGTACGTAATGACAATTGGCAGCGGTGTAACGAATGAACATGCGAAATCTTCTGGTGTTGTTGAGTCTGTCGACGCTGGCCGCCTGCGGTGGCGGCGGCGGAGCCGCGAGTGCGCCGTCGGCCGGCTCGGTCTCGCAGCCCGCGAGCGTCCCGTCGCCCGCGCCGGTCGTGGGCAACCCGCCTGCCCCGGTGAACAATGCGGATCTCACGCTCGCTGCCCGGCTGTACAAGGGTGACGCCCGCACCCCGGCCGGCTTCGATCTCGAAACGCGCCCGTCGAACGTCCTCGGCACGTTGAGCACGCGCCACCTCAAAAACACCGATCTCGCAACCGGCAACCAGGCGATCAGCCGCACATACGAAATGTGCACCAACGATATGGCGCAGGCCGTCGACTGGTCCGAGCGCCAGGCCACCTGGCAGGGACAGTACTCGGATCTGGTCGAAGTGAACGGCGACAGCCACATGTTCGAAGTGGTGCGCGTGCCGCGCGCCGACGTGACCGCGATGATTCGTCATCGCGTGTTTCGCTGCGACTACCTGGATCGCTCGGACTCGGACCTGCGCTCGGATGTCGGTGCCGCCGGCAGCATGAATCAGCGTCCGTTGACCGCCGACGAGCTCAAGAAACTGTCGGAGTACCTGTGGCAGTTCACGCTGTTCAACAATTCCGACTACGCCGTCGAGAGCAGCACGAGTTCCGTCAGCGGCAACACGATCACGCAGACGATTCGCCTTGGCCAGATCGAGCGTGGCAGCGCCGGCGCCTGCGACACGGTTCGTGTCAGCGACTGGGTGCACTCGATGGATTCCGTGAGCGGCACGCTCACCCGCTCCTTGACGGCGGTGCATTCATTCACGGTGAAGGACACCTCGGCGGGTGTCGAGACCTGCGCCAACTGACAACTGGCGGAAAGAAGACGGAGCGGGAAGAGTCAGGCCACGCGGCCCTCGGTTGCTCCGCCGCCCCGCTCTCAGATGTCTTTCGACAACTTCTTGAGATAACTCCGGAACGGCGCCGCCAGCTCCGGATGTTTCAGTGCGTATTCGACGTTCGCCTGCAGATAACCAAACTTGTTGCCGCAGTCGTAACGCTTGCCCTCGAACTTGTACGCATACACACCTTCATCGTCCATCAGGCGCGCAATGCCGTCGGTGAGCTGGATCTCGCCACCCGCGCCCTTGCCGATGCGCTCGAGATGCGTGAACACCCGGGGCGTCAGTAGATAGCGGCCGACGACCGCGAGATTGGACGGCGCGACCGAAGGTTTGGGCTTTTCCACGATCTGCTCGACGCGCATGAGATCGCCACGGCGCGAGCCGGTCTTGACGATGCCGTACTTGTCGGTCTGGCTGTGCGGGACGATCTCCGCGGCCACGATGCTGCCGTTGTCGAAGCGGTCGGCCATCTGCTTGAGGCAGGCTTCCTTGGCGTCGATCAGGTCGTCGGCGAGATGCACGAAGAACGGCGTGTCACCCACGGCCGGCCTGGCGCACAACACCGCATGCCCTAACCCCAGCGGCGCCGATTGACGGATGTAGATGCAGGATGCGTACGACGGCAACACGCTGCGGAGCATCTTCAGGAGTTCGCTCTTGCCCTGCGACAAGAGCAGATTTTCGAGCTCGCCGTCGGAATCGAAATGGTCTTCGATGGCGCGTTTGGAGGAACCGGTGACGAATACCAGGCGCTTCGCGCCGGCCTGCAAAGCCTCTTCCACTGCATATTGAATGAGCGGCTTGTCGACGATGGGCAGCATTTCTTTGGGGCTGGCCTTCGTCGCCGGCAGGAATCGAGTACCGCGGCCCGCAACGGGGAACACGGCGACATCGATACGGCTCTGCTTCGACTTTGCGGGCATGTGGGCTCCGGCCTTTCAGGGGGCCGAAACCATACCATGCCACCCTGACTGCCTAGCAGGGCCTTCGGTCGCGTGAGCGCAAACTTGGCACTACTTCACGCCCAACGCGACCGTAGGAGCCAGCTTACGCGGCTGGTTTGGCGGGTTTGGCCGCCGGTGCGGGTGCCGACGAGCCGGGCTTTTCCGCACCCAGCTTGATGTCGGCGCGATTTCTTTCGATGAGTTTCTGCGAGATGCCTTCGACCATCGTGAGCTGATCGACGCTCTTGAACGGGCCGTTCTTGTCGCGGTAACTCACGATGGCCTTGGCCTTCGCGGGACCGACACCGTTCAGCGCCTTGGCGAGTGCCGCGGCATCGGCGGTGTTGATGTTGACGGGCTCGGCATGAACGATCGGTGCCAGCAGCAGCATTGCCGCGAGCGTGGGGATGAGATGTTTGAGTGACATGTGGCCTCCTTGCCTGATGGGACCCGGCGACTCCGGGCGACAGGAAGACTAACAACCTACTCGCGGTTGGCCGCAGCGATGAATCTCGTCAAACCGCGCGATTATTCACGCTTTGCAGGGAGTCCCAACTGCGGCAGCTGGGGCAACGCCAGTGCCAGGTCACGCTCGCGACGCCACACTGATCGCAGCGGAAACGCGCGGGCTCCGGCATCGCCGCCGCGTCCTGCGGGGGCAGAGCGTTCAATCGTTGTTCGAGTTCGGCGGAACGGGCGTTGAGCGCCACCCGGGCTTCCGGCCCGAACGCAACCTGGATGGTGCGCGAAGGCGACAACGCCGCGACGTACAGATCGAGGGCCTTGCTCTCGTCGCCCGAAGCAGCCGCGATGCGCGCCGCCAGAATCGCGGCGCGCGCGGAATCCGGCGCATGCACCCGGGCCGCCGCCACCTGCGAACGCGCGGCTTCGAAATCCCGCGTGGCCAGTGCCGCCTCCCCGAGTTCGCAGCAGTAGTGAGCCGCCACGGCATTGTGTTCACGTTGTTTCTCGGCGGGCAATTCGCGCCAGATATCGAGCGCCGCGCGCCAGTCACGCTGCTGTTCGTACACCCACGCGAGACGTTCCAGCACGGCCGCGCGGTATTGCGCCGACGACATCAGGCTGCGCAGTTTTTCCTCGGCACGATCCATCAAACCTGCGCTCATGTAGTCGAGGCCCAGCGCGTAGGTGGCCTGCTCGCGAATCGCCGCCTCGCGTTGCTGGCTCAAACCCATGTGGATGGCGATGGCGCGATCGACCTCGCCGCGTTTGCGCATCAGGCTGCCGAGCGCGAACTGGATCTCCGCCTCCTGCGACTTGGTGGCGAGCCGCGTGAAGACTTCGGTGGCCCGGTCGAAGCGGTCGTTCACCAGGTGATCGAGGCCGGTGAAATAGTCGACATTGAGCCGCACCCGCCGACCGCGCGCCGAACGCCGGCCGAGCGCGAACGCGGCCGCCCCGACGACCAGGAAACACAGCAGCAACACGACGGGGGAAATGCCACGCAGACGCATGCGCGGACGTTATCAGCTTTGTTGACGCGGTGCGGCGCGCGCACGCTGCCAGTCGCTCCAGTAGTTCGGATAGGTCTTCGCGACGCAGCCCGGATCGAGGATTCGCAGGCCCGGCAGGCGCGAACCGAGCACGCCGAAGGACATGGCGATTCTGTGATCGTGATAGGTCTCGATTTCCACCCTGGCTGGTATCGAATTGGCGGGTTTCGCTGTCGAAGCCGCGGACAACGGTTCGATCACCATGAAATCCGGGCCCTCTTCGACCCTCACGCCGAGCTTGCGCAGTTCGCGCGTAGGCGCGGCGATGCGATCACATTCCTTCACGCGCAGGGTCGCGAGACCTTCTATGCGGGTGGGTTTGCCGAGGAACGGCGCCATCATCATGAGCGTCGGGGCGACGTCCGGCATGCTGCTCATGTCGACGGGCGCGTCGAACCCGGCCCCCAGGGCGCCCGGCCCTTCGATGATCGTGCTGTCCGACGCGCGCTGCACCGTCGCGCCGAGCTTCTCGCACAGGCCGAAGAACGCGTAGTCGCCCTGGCGCGTGCGCGTCCCGAGATTGCTCAAGGTGATGCGGCCGCCGTGCAAGGTCGCCAGCGCGGCAAAATAGGACGCCGCCGATGCATCACCCTCGACGTCGATCACGCCGGCGCGATACGGAAGCGGCGCCACGATGAGCTTTTGGTAGTCGTGGTTTTCGACATTGGCGCCGAACTTCGCCATTTCGTCGAGCGTGAGATCGACGTATGGCTTGCTGGTGAGCTCACCCTCGACCTCGATCGTGAGCCCGCCTTCGATCAGCGGCCCGATGATCAGCAGACTCGTGAGGTACTGGCTCGAAATATTGCTGGGCACCCGCGCCGGCCCCTTGAGCGAACGCGACCCGACCACCGTGGTCGGCAGGTGTCCGTCGTTACTCGACTGCATCCGCGCGCCCAGCGCCGCGAGCGCGTCGACCAGCGCCTTGTTAGGCCGCTGCTGCATGGAGATGTGCCCATCGATCGTCGTTGCGTCCGGCCGCAGCGACGCCATCGCCAGCAATAGCCGGGTAGAAACCGCACTCTGCCCGACATTGAGGTCAACCGGCCCGCTGGCAAATTCACCACCGCGCCCCGTGATCTGAACCACCCCGTCGACGGTATCGTCGACCGCGATCCCCAACCTGCGCAGGCAATCCTTCATCCGCCAGTAATCGTCACACTCTCCCGGGTAACGAATGGTGCTGACCCCATCCGCGAGCGCCGCGATCGCACAGTCCCGCAGCGTCAGTGACTTGCTCCCCGGCAGCGGCGTCTCGAATTGAAACGCACCTTTGGCCCAAGGCTCGAGATCAAGCGTCTTCGGATATTCCGGCATCGATGAAGAGTTTTGCGAAGGTAAATCCGTGCTCATCGTCTCTTACTCTTCTCTTCCCACACCCAGCTGCGCGCACGACGAGGCGAACAATCGAGGACCCTGCAGTTTGGCCGGCGTCCACGCGAGAGGTCCGCTTTCGGAACGGCGGTGCTGCGGATTCGCAAGGCACGAAGCCGCCCCAGGGTTGCCGTTTGGCCTCTCGATCTCGCTGAATGTGGCGCAAGAGAATGTCGTCGCGCGGGCGGCGGCCCCGGTTTTCACGCTACAAAACATGGGCGGCCGACGTGGAGAAAAGGACCTCTCGCGGGGGCGACGGCCAAACTACCGCGCCCTCCTTTCCTCTTCTCTTCTTACTCAATCAATCTCTAATCGGCCGATCCGCGCCATCGTTAACGCGTTCCCGCAGATCCTTGCCCGGCTTGAAATGCGGCACGTACTTGCCGGACAACGCCACCGCTTCCCCGGTCTTCGGATTCCGGCCCTGCCGCGGCGGCCGGAAATGCAGCGAGAACGAGCCGAAGCCCCGTATCTCGATGCGATCTCCAGCCGACAAGGCATCGCTCATGATCTCCAGGATCTGCTTGAGCGCGAGCTCCACATCCTTGGCGGGCAGATGTTTCTGTTTCGCCGTGATGATCTCGATGAGCTCGGACTTCGTCATGGGCCGTTATCCTGTGTTGCTTTTTTCTACAGCCTAACTATTAACGATCGCCGCCAATCTGCTCCTTGAGCAAATCGCCGAGGCTCGTGCCGCTGCTCGAACTCTGTTCGGAGCGGTAGCTCGAGACAGCTTCCTGCTCCTCGTGCATTTCCTTGGCCTTGACGGACAGCGCGATCGTGCGCGTCTTGCGGTCGACGCCCGTGAATCGGGCTTCGATTTCCTGGCCGACCTTGAGAACCGTACGCGCGTCTTCGACGCGGTCGCGGGACAGATCGCTGGCACGCAACTGGCCTTCGATGCTGTTGCCGAGATCGATGATCGCGCCACGCGCGTCGACTTCCTTGACCACACCCGTGACCACGGTGCCCTTCGGATTCGTCGCGATCCACTCGCTGAACGGATCCTGCGCGAGCTGCTTGACGCCGAGCGAGATGCGCTCACGTTCCGGATCGATCGACAGCACCATCGCCTCGACCTGCTGGCCCTTCTGGTAGTTGCGCACGGCTTCTTCGCCTGCGACATCCCACGAGAGATCCGACAGGTGCACGAGACCGTCGATGTTGCCGGCGAGACCGATGAACACGCCGAAGTCGGTGATCGATTTGATCTGGCCCGAAACCTTGTCGCCCCGGTTGAAGTTCTCGGCGAACTCCTTCCACGGATTCTGTTTGCACTGCTTGAGGCCGAGCGAAATGCGACGACGCTCTTCATCCACGTCGAGCACCATGACTTCGACTTCCTGGCCCGAGTGCACGACTTTGGCCGGGTTGACGTTCTTGTTGGTCCAGTCCATTTCGGACACGTGGACCAGGCCTTCGACGCCGTCTTCGATCTCCACGAACGCGCCATAGTCGGCGATGTTCGTGACCTTGCCGAACACGCGGGTGTTCGGCGGATAACGGCGGGCGATGTTCTCCCACGGATCGGCGCCCAGCTGCTTGAGGCCGAGCGAGACGCGTGAACGTTCGCGGTCGAACTTGAGGATGCGGACGTCGATCTCGTCGCCGACCTTGACCACTTCCGACGGATGTTTGACGCGTTTCCACGCCATGTCGGTGATGTGCAGCAGACCGTCGATGCCACCCAGATCCACGAACGCGCCGTAGTCGGTGAGGTTCTTGACGGTGCCCTTGAGCACGGTGCCCTCCTGCAGGTTGTCCATGAGCGCGCTGCGCTCAGCGGAGAACTCCTGCTCGACGACCGCGCGACGCGAAACGACAACGTTGTTGCGCTTCTGGTCGAGCTTGATGACCTTGAACTCGAGGGACTTGCCTTCGAGGTAGGCGGTGTCACGAACCGGACGGACATCGACCAGTGAGCCCGGCAGGAACGCGCGGACGTTGTCGATCTCGACGGTGAAACCACCCTTCACACGGCCCGTGATGGTGCCGGTGACGATTTCTTGTTTGGTGAATGACTCTTCGAGACGCGTCCAGGTACGGGCACGCTTGGCTTTTTCACGCGAGAGTCGCGTTTCGCCGGTGCCATCTTCCATCGCATCGAGCGCCACTTCCACGCTGTCGCCGGCCTTGACCTCGACTTCGCCGCGTTCGTTCTTGAACTGCTCGAGCGGAATGACGGCTTCGGATTTGAGGCCCACGTTCACTACGACCATGTCGTCGCCTACGTCTACGACGAGGCCAGTGAGGATCATTCCGGGGCGGATTCGCTGATTAGCGAGGCTCTGTTCAAAGAGCTCGGCAAAACTTTCAGTCATTTAGTTTTCCATTCGCACGACCCCTTTATAGATGTAAAGGTCGTGACAATTAACGCTCGCGGGAAATCCGGTCCCCTCGAGGCAGATGCACACAACTTCGCGTCCGTGCGAAGCAACCTAAAAACTTTTCGTAGGGAAGTGTGCTGGCCGGCGTGAAGCTACGGCCAGAGACTTCGCTCGCGCCCGAGCGAGAGGACTCGCTCGACGACCGCCTCGATGCCCAACCCCGTGGAGTCGATCATCAGCGCGTCCGGCGCGGGCTTCAGCGGGGCGACCTGGCGGGTGGAATCCCGCAAATCGCGCTCCGCGATCTCCCGCGAAAGGGCGGCAAGACTAGCAGCGGAGCCCTTGCCGATCAACTGCTTATGGCGTCTTTGGGCCCGTTCTTCAGCGCTGGCGGTCAGGAAAACCTTCAACTGGGCGCCCGGAAAGATAACCGTACCCATATCGCGCCCGTCGGCCACCAGACCGGGCGTGCTGGCGAAGGCTCTTTGGCGGTCCGTGAGCGCCGCGCGGACCGCAGGCCAGGCCGCGACGCGTGACGCGCCCGCCCCCGCCTGCTCGGTACGGATCTTCTGGGTGACATCGCGACCGTCGAGCAAGACGTGTTCCTCGCCGGCACCCACGGAGCCGAATTCGACTTTCATGGAGCGCGCCACGGCCACGTGTTGCTCGACGTCGTCAGGATCGAGGTTGAGCGCCAACCCGCCCCACGCGACCAGGCGGTACAAAGCGCCGCTGTCGAGCAGATTCCAGCCGACCTTCGAGGCGACGATGCGGCTGATGGTCCCTTTTCCGGAACTCGACGGCCCGTCAATCGTGACGACCGGTATTTCGGCTGATTGCATGCCGGCAGGCTAGCAAGCTTCCCAGGCGCTGAGGAAGCGATCGTTCTG
Organism: Pseudomonadota bacterium; assembly: GCA_039931065.1. GTDB lineage: Bacteria > Pseudomonadota > Gammaproteobacteria > Steroidobacterales > Steroidobacteraceae > CADEED01. The sequence continues at coordinate 35,943 of JBDTSP010000008.1, forward strand.
CTCAACCGTGCCGAGCGTGACGCGCAAGTGTTCGGGGAGTTGGTAGTTGCCTACCGGACGCACGATGACGCCCTTGCGCAGCAGGCTGTCGTAACGCGCGCGGGCATCCGGGCCCACGTGCAGCATCAGGAAATTGCCGGCGGATGGCAGCACCGTGGTGCCGGATTTCGCGAGCCGATCGGCGACGCGCACACGTTCGGCCACCGCAATCTTGACCGCGGCCGCGACGTGCCCGGGATCGTCGAGCGCGGCGCTCGCGCCCGCGAGTCCCACCACCGACACGTTGAACGCCTGGCGCACGCGATTGAGCATGTCGGCCACGCCCGGATGGCTGATGGCATACCCGACGCGCACGCCGGCGAGTCCGTACGCTTTTGAAAAAGTGCGGAAGACGACGAGGTTGGGGAACTCGGTCAGCCAGTCGACGCCGTTCTGCAGATCGAGGCCGCCCGAATATTCGAAATAGGCTTCATCGAGGGCGACCAGCGCGTGCCGCGGCACTTTCGCGATGAACGCCTTGAGTTGCGCGGCCGGGACCCACGTGCCCGTGGGGTTGTTAGGGTTGGCAACGAACACCACGCGCGTGTTCGGCGTGATCGCGCGCGCCATCGCATCGAGATCGTGGCCGAGCGGCATCGGTGAACCGGGTGGATTCGCCGGCACCGCCACGCCGGTGGCGCCGGTCGCCTGGATCGCGATGGGATAGACCGCGAAGGCGTACTGCGAATACACGGCCTCGAGCCCCGGCTTGAGGAAGGCTTCCGCCAGCAAGACCAGCAGGTCGTTGGAGCCGTTGCCAAGCGTGATCTGGTCGGTGTTCACGCGAAGTTTCGCGGCCAGCTTCTGCTTGAGTTCGTGACCGCTGCCGTCCGGATACAGCCATGTCTGGGTGAGTGCCTTCTGCATGGCCGCCAGCGCACGCGGACTCGGCCCGAACGGGTTTTCATTCGATGCCAGCTTGACGATGTCGGTGAGCCCGAGCTCGCGCTGCAGCTCTTCGATCGGCTTGCCGGGCACGTAGGGCGCGAGAGTCCTCACGCACTCGACCGCGAGATCTCCAGGGTCTTTAAAGGATGGGGACATTCTTCATTTCCTAGCAAAAGGGGACAGTACTCACGAGGGCTGTCCCCTTTTGCCGGGAAATGAGGGATGTCCCCATGCTTCTCTGGATGGGGACATTCCTCAGGCGACGGCGCGCGGATAGGAACCGAGCACACGGAACAGCGACGCCCGCTTCTTCAATGCTGCGAGTGCCTTGGCCACGTGCGGTTCGTCCGCGTGACCGTCGATGTCGAAGAAGAACACGTAGTCCCACTTCTTCTTGTGCGACGGCCGTGATTCGATGCGCGTGAGGTTGATCTTGTGTTTGGCGAACGGCTCGAGCAACCGGAACAAGGTGCCCGAAGAATCCGTGTGCGAACCGGAACAGAGGATGCTGGTGCGATCGTCGCCACTTGGATTGAAGACCTTTCGGCCCACCACAAAAAACCGCGTGGTGTTGTCGTCGCGGTCCTCGATCTCGGTGGCCAGTAGTTTGACGCCGTAGACCTCGGCCGCGGTTTCACCGGCGATTGCAGCGGTACCGGCTTCGTCGCGCGCGCGCCGCGCGCCTTCGGCGTTGCTCGAGACCGGAACACGCGGCACGTCGGGCAGGTGCTCGTCGAGCCAGCCGCGACACTGGGCCAGCGACTGCGGATGGCTGCAGATGCGTTTGATTTTCGCGATCGATTCGACGTTACCCATCAGGAACTGGTGGATCCGCAGCTCCACCTCGCCGCAGATACGCAGCGGCGAACCTAACAAGCTATCGAGCGTGTGGTTGACCGAACCCTCGGTGGAGTTCTCAACCGGGACGACGCCGAAATCGGCCATGCCGGCTTCGACCTCGTGGAACACCTCTTCCACCGACGACAACGCCAGCGCGCGCACCGAGTGGCCGAAGTGCTTGAGCGCGGCGGTCTGCGAGAAAGTGCCTTCGGGTCCGAGGAAGCCGACTTTGAGCGGTTCTTCCTGCGCAAGGCAGGCGGACATGATTTCGCGAAACAAGCGCAGCACTTCTTCGGTACGCAGCGGACCCTTGTTCCTCTCGCGCGCCATGCGCAGCACCTGCGCCTCGCGCTCGGGCCGGTAGTAGTCGACGGTGTGGCCGTCGGCATGTTTGGAGATGCCGGCCTGGCGGGCGAGACGGGCGCGGTCGTTCAACAACTCGTGGATACGGGAATCCACGCCGTCGATTTCAGCCCGCAGGTTTGCCAGCGGGCTCGTCTCAGGCAGGCGGGACTTTCCCGCCGTGCCCGGTTTCGCCGCCTTGCCGGTTTTCTTCGCTTTCTTGCTGGCCATCCCCGCCCTGCCGGATCCCGTGATTGCGGGCTTTATATCACCCGCGCCGCCAGCACGCCGCCGATCGCGCGCACTTTCTGGATCACGCCTTCGTCGACCGATCCGTCCGTGTCGATCACGGTGTAGGCGTATTCACCGCGCGACTTGTTCAGCAGTTCGGCGATGTTGAGCGAGGCGCCGGCCAGGAGCGTGGATATCTGTCCGACCATGTTAGGCACGTTGCTGTTGGCGATGCAGATGCGCGAGGTCTTCGGCGCACGCGGCAGCTGGACTTCGGGGAAGTTCACGCTGTTCTTGATGTTGCCGTTCTCGAGATAGTCCTTCACGGTGTCGGCGACCATTACGGCGCAGTTGTCTTCCGCCTCGTTGGTCGAAGCGCCCAGGTGCGGCAGCGTCACGATCTTTGGGTGATCCTTGGTCGCATTGCTCGGGAAATCGCACACGTAGCCCTGCAGTCGGCCGGCATCGAGCGCGGAAACGATGGCCTTCTCGTCGACGATGGGGGCCCGCGCGAAGTTCAGGATGACGCCATCCTTGCGCATGAGCTTGAGGCGCGCCTCGTTGACGAGCCCACGCGTCTCGGGCGTGAGCGGCACGTGCACGGAGATGACGTCAGCGCGGACGAACAGGTCGTCCAACGACAACGCCTGCTCGACGTTTGAGGACAGCTGCCAGGCGCGTTGCACCGTGATCTTCGGATCGTAGCCCAGCACCTTCATGCCGAGGGCGAGCGCGGTGTTGGCAACCTCGACGCCGATGGCGCCGAGACCGATCACGCCAAGCGTGCGGCCCGGTAGTTCGAAGCCGACGAAATTCTTCTTGCCCTTCTCGACCGCGATGTCGATCGCGTGATCGTCACCGGACTGCGCTTTGGCGAACGCCCAGGCCTGGGTGATGTTGCGCGCCGCCAGGAACATGCCGGCGAGCACCAGTTCTTTCACCGCGTTGGCGTTGGCGCCGGGCGCGTTGAACACCGGGATGCCCTTCTTCGACAGCGCCTCGACCGGAATGTTGTTGGTGCCGGCGCCCGCGCGGCCCACGGCACGCAGGGAATCCGGCAGCGCCAGTTTGTGCATGTCGGCCGAGCGCAGCAGGATCGCGTCGGGGTTGCCGATTTCGGAGGCGACCTCGAAACGGTCGCGCGGCAGGCGCTCGAGGCCCTTGATGCTGATGTTGTTGAGAGTCTGGATCTTGAATCGCATTGCTAAATACCTCTTGAGAGCGGTGTCAGGCGGGGAAAGTCGGGATTACTCGCCTGAATCGGATTGAAGGAGTTGCAGGCGCGGCGGGTAATCCCGACTTTCCCCGCCTGACACCACTTCTTTCCTACGGATTCCGCTTCTGGAAATCTTTCATGAAGTTCGTGAGCGCCTCGATGCCTTCGATCGACATCGCGTTGTAGATGGACGCGCGCATGCCGCCCACCGAACGGTGCCCTTCGAGGTTCACGAGACCCGCCTTTGCCGCCTCGCTGCAGAACGTTTTGTCGAGTTCGGCGTTAGGCAACGTGAACGGCACATTCATCCACGAACGGCAGTTCTTCGCGATCGGGTTTTTGTAGTAACCCGACGCTTCGATGAAGCCGTAGAGCTTCTCGGCCTTGGCGCGGTTGCGTTCGGCCATCGCAGCGACGCCGCCTTGCTTCTTCACCCACTTGAACACGAGGCCGGCGAAATACCAGCCGAAGGTCGGCGGCGTATTGAGCATCGAGCCTTCATCAGCCATCGCCTTGAAGTCCCAGATCGACGGCGTGCCGGGGCGCGCCTTGCCGATGAGGTCGTCTCGCACGATGACGACGCAGATACCGGACGGGCCGATGTTCTTCTGCGCGCCCGCGTAGATGAGCCCGTACTTGGACACGTCGATCGGACGCGACAGGATGTTGGACGACATGTCGCACACGAGCGGCACGCCAGCCGGGGCCTGCGGCACGTAGGGAAATTCGACGCCGGCGATGGTTTCGTTGGCGACGTAATGCAGATAAGCCGCACCGGGCGTGAGCTTGAGCGCGGACTGCTCCGGGACCGAAGTGTAGTTGCTGGCCGATTCGTCGGCGGCGACGTTCACCTTCGCATAACGCCTGGCTTCTCCGATCGCCTTCTTCGACCATGCGCCGGTGTTGATGTAGTCCACCGTGGAGTCGGCGGTGGCGAGGTTCATCGGGATCGCCGAGAACATGCCGGTGGCGCCGCCCTGCAGGAACAGGACTTTGTAGTTAGCGGGGATCGAGAGAAGTTCGCGAAGGTCGGCTTCGGCCTCTGTTGCGACCGAAATGAAGGCCTTGCTGCGGTGGGAGATTTCCATCACCGACATGCCGCCATTGCGCCAGTCGGTCATCTCGGATTGAGCCTGGGTCAGGACTTCAAGGGGCAACGTGGCCGGCCCCGCGGCGAAATTGAATACGCGCACGATTCTAACTACCTCAAGCCGGACCTTATTGCCCGACCGTTATTTGACCCGGACGTTATTGCCCGGGCGCGGAATATATCAGGACGACGGGGTTTCGGAAGTGCCGTCTGCCGACGAATCCGTGTCGCCAAGAGCGGGTGGCGCGGGATCGGCGCCCGGCGCGTCGTCGCCCAGGCTTTCGATGCGCTCGATTCCGGTCAATCTCTCGCCTTCGTCCAGCCGGATGAGGCGAACGCCCTGGGTGTTGCGCCCGACGATCGAGATTTCGGCCACCGGCGTACGCACCAGCGTGCCAGTAGAACTAATCATCATGAGCTCATGATCAGAATTGACTTGCAACGCGGCGACCATGTCGCCGTTGCGCTCGGTGGTCTGCAGGGCGATGACGCCCTGCCCGCCGCGCCCGTGCTGCGGGAAATCCTCGAGCGGCGTGAGTTTTCCATAACCATTCGCCGACGCCGTCAACACCAGGCCTTCGCCCACGACGATGAGCGAGATCAATTCCTGGCCGTCGGCGAGCTTGATGCCACGCACGCCGGTGGCTTCGCGGCCCATCGGACGCACTTCTTCTTCATTGAAGCGGATCGACTTTCCGCCGCTCGACGAGAGAATGACTTCGCGGCGCCCATCGGTGAGCGCGACGCCCACCAGGCGGTCGTCGGTATCGAGACTCAAGCCGATGATGCCGCTGGCACGCGGCCGCGAGAACGCCGACAGCGGCGTTTTCTTGACCGTGCCCTGGCTCGTGGCCATGAACACGAAATGTTCGTCGTCGTACTGCTTGATGGGCAGGATCGCGTTGATCTTCTCGCCGTCTTCGAGCGGCAGGAGATTGACCATCGGTTTGCCACGCGAACCACGACCGGCCTGGGGCAGCTCGAACACGCGTTTCCAGTAAACCTTGCCACGGTTCGAAAAACACAAAATCGTATCGTGCGTATGGGCGACGAACAGCTTCTCGATGAAGTCTTCGTCCTTGACGGAAGTGGCGGCCTTGCCGCGTCCGCCGCGACGTTGCGTCTGGTATTCGGTGACCGGCTGCGACTTGGCATAACCGGCATGCGACAGCGTGACCACGACGTCCTGCGGCTCGATCAGGTCTTCGGTAGATAGATCCAGATGATCGCGATTGATCTCGGTGCGGCGCGCATCGCCGTATTGTTCGCGGATGGCGATCAGTTCTTCGCGCACCACCTGCGCCAGGCGCTCGGGCCTCGCCAGGATGTCGCTCAAGTCGACAATGGTCGTAAGCAGCTGCTGGTATTCCGCGACGATCTTGTCCTGCTCGAGGCCGGTGAGCCGATGCAGGCGCATGTCGAGGATCGCCTGCGCCTGGATATCGGAGAGTCTGTAGGCGTTGCCGCCCGCCCCCGTGATGCCGAGTTCGGCGGCGAGACCCTGCGGCCGAGTGGAGATGGCACCCGCGCGGGACAACAACTCCGGGACGACGCCTGAATTCCAGTCGCGCACGATCAACGCCGCTTTTGCCTCCGGCGGCGTGGCTGATGCCTTGATCAAGGCGATCACTTCGTCGATGTTGGCGAGCGCGACCGCGAGGCCTTCCAGTATGTGCGCGCGGTCGCGCGCCTTGGCAAGATCGAAAATCGTGCGGCGCGTGACGATCTCGCGCCGGTGCCGCAGGAATGCCTCGAGCATTTCCTTGAGGCCGAGCAGCTTCGGCTGCCCGTCGATCAACGCGACCATGTTGATGCCGAAGACGGTTTCCAACGGCGTCTGGGCAAACAGGTTGTTGAGCAGGACTTCGGGCACTTCGCCGCGCTTCAGCTCGATGACGATCCGCATGCCGTCTTTGTCGGATTCATCGCGCAGACCGTCATTCGAGATACCGTCGATGAGCTTCTCGCGCACGAGATCGGCGATGCGCTCGATGAGGCGCGCCTTGTTCACCTGGTAGGGAAGTTCGGTGACCACGATTGCCTGGCGGCCGCCGACCTTGTCTACGTCTTCAAAATGCGTGCGCCCGCGGATCGACAGGCGCCCACGGCCGGTTCGATAGGCGGTCGCGATTTCCGTGGCGCCGTTGATGATGCCGGCGGTCGGAAAATCGGGACCCGGCACGTGCTGCATGAGTGTAGCCAGCGTGACCTCGGGATCGTCGAGCACCGCGAGGCAGGCGTTGACGATCTCGGTGAGGTTGTGCGGCGGGATGTTGGTGGCCATGCCCACCGCGATGCCGGCCGAACCATTGACCAGCAGGTTCGGATAACGCGCCGGCATGACAGACGGCTCGCTTTCGGAGCCGTCGTAGTTCGCGACGAAATCGACCGTCTCTTTTTCGATGTCGGCCAGCAACTCGCTGGTGATGCGCGACATGCGCACTTCGGTGTAACGCATGGCCGCCGGCGCGTCGCCGTCGACCGAGCCGAAGTTGCCCTGCCCGTCGACCAGCAGGTAACGCATGGAAAAGCTCTGCGCCATGCGCACCAGAGCGTCGTACACGGCGTTGTCGCCGTGCGGGTGGTACTTGCCGATGACGTCGCCGACCACGCGCGCGGACTTCTTGTAGGCCTTGTTCCAGTCGTTCCCGAGTTCGCGCATGGCATGCAGGATGCGGCGATGCACGGGCTTCAAGCCGTCGCGAACATCGGGCAGCGCGCGGCCCACGATGACGCTCATGGCGTAGTCGAGATACGACTGGCGCATCTCGTCTTCGAGATTCACGGGAAGAATTTCGCGCGCGATTTCGTTCATGGAAGGTTCGTTGAAGGGCCCGAAAAAAGGTGCGGAATTCTATCACCTAGCTCAGTCAAAAGCCGTGTTTTCACCTGCGTCTCCGGGTCCTCTGAGCCTATAATTCCGGCCCTCATGAATAACCCCGATTCGCGCCCTCAGACTCTAAACAGCGACGCCGCGGAAGTTGCAAAATTCGAAGCGTCAGCGCATCGCTTCTGGGACCTCGATGGCGAATTCAAACCACTGCACAAGCTCAATCCCGTGCGTGCGCGCTACGTGCAGGAGCGCGCAAATCTCGCGCAGGCGCGCGCGCTCGACGTCGGTTGCGGCGGTGGTTTGTTATCCGAATCGCTGGCGCGCGCGGGCGCTTTCGTCACGGCAATCGATCTCGCGCCCACCATGGTGGAGACCGCGCGACTGCATGCGCTCGATTCCGGGCTGACGATCGACTACCGCGTGCAGTCGGCCGAAATGCTGCTGGCTTCGCACGCCGGAAAATTCGACGTCGTCACCTGCATGGAAATGCTTGAGCATGTTCCCGACCCGGCGATCACGATCGAAGTGTTGTCGAAGCTGGTACGCCCCGGCGGCGACATTTTCATCTCGACCATCAACCGCAATTTCAAATCGTTCGCGCTGGCGATCGTCGGCGCCGAGTATCTCGCCAACCTGGTCCCGCGCGGCACGCACGAATACGCGCGCCTGCTGAAACCTTCCGAAATCGCGCGGTTCGCGCGCGCCGCGGGGCTCGATGTATCCGACATCGCCGGGCTCAAATACGATCCGCTGCGCGAGCAGTGTTCACTCAACCAGGATCCTTCAGTGAACTACCTGATGCACCTGAAGCGCCTGCCCACAAGCCGCTCATGAACAGCGTCATCAAAGGCGTGTTGTTCGATCTCGACGGCACGTTGCTCGACACCGCGCAGGACATGATGGAGGCGCTCAACACGGTGCGCGCCGAAGAAAACCTGGGCCCGCTGCTCTACGAAGCCGTGCGCTGCCAGGTGTCGCACGGTGGGCATGCGCTGGTGCGGCTGGGTTTTGGCACGTTGTCCCCGGACGATCACGAAGCGATGCGCACGCGTCTGCTCAATCACTATCGGAGGCAACTGGCGAAACACACCGCGCTGTTCGAGGGCGGCGACGAGATGCTCACCGAACTTGAGCGCCGCGGCCTGCGCTGGGGAATCGTCACCAACAAGCCGGGCTGGCTCACCGATCCGCTGCTGGTCGAAGTGAAACTCAATCGCCGTGCGCGGGCTATCGTCAGCGGCGACACATTGTCCGAACGCAAACCCCATCCCCTGCCCTTGCTGCACGCCGCGCAAACGATGGGCGTGGTTCCCGGCGAATGTGTGTACGTCGGCGACGCCCAACGCGACATGCAGGCGGCGCAGGCCGCGGGCATGTACGCGGTGGTCGCCGGTTACGGCTATCTCGGCGACGACGACAAGGCCGATGAGTGGTTCTCGCACGGCTGGCTCGATACGCCGCTCGAACTACTCGCCTGGCTGGACAAGCCGCGCAACGGCACCGCATGACCGCTTTATGGATCGTGTTCGCGGCGCTCGCGGCCGCCGTCATTGGCTTCCTTATCGGCACGTTGCGGGCCGCGCGCCGCGCCGAGGAGCTGCGCGTCGAGCTCGAAGCGACGCGCGCCAAGCTCACTTCCGAGAGTGACCAGCGCAGCCGGACATCCGAGTTGCTGTCGCAGGCCGAAGCACAGGTACGCGCGGCGGTCGAGAGCGCGTCGCGCGCCGCGTTGAATTCGAACAGCGAAACCTTTCTCAAACTGGCGCGTGAAGTGTTCGGGCGCGACCAGGACACGGCCAGCGCCTCGCTGAAGGAACGTGAAGAGGCCATCAAACAATTGGTGGAGCCGATCCGCGCGGCGCTGGTGAAGCAGGAAACCCAGGCGCAAGAGCTGGAGCGTCTGCGGGTCGAATCGCAGGGCAAACTCGGCGGGCAGATCGAAGGCCTGATGAATGTCCAGTCGATCCTGCAGCGCGAGACGCGCAACCTCGCGACGGCGCTGCGCCGTCCCGAAGTGCGCGGCCGCTGGGGCGAACTCACCCTGCGCCGGGTGGTCGAGTTGTCAGGCATGTCCGAGCACTGCGACTTCGCCGAGCAGCCGGAAGTTCAGACCGGCGAAGGCACTCTGCGGCCGGACCTGCTCGTGCACATGCCCGAGGCGCGCGATCTCGTGGTCGACGCCAAGACTCCGCTCGACGCCTACATGGACGCGATCGAGGCGAACGATGACGAGACGCGGCGTACCGCGCTCGCCCGCCATGCGCGACAGGTCGAACAACGCGTGCGTGAACTCGGCCAGAAGAGTTATTGGGAACAGTTCGAACACAGCCCGGAGTTCGCGGTGCTGTTCCTGCCAGGCGATCAGTTCCTGTCCGCCGCGCTCGCGGAGCGCCCTGACCTGCTCGATTCCGCGCTCAAGCAAAGCATCATCATCGCGACGCCTTCGACCTTGATGGCGCTGCTCAAGGTGGTGGCGTACGGCTGGCGGCAGGCGGCCGCTTCGGAGAATGCCGCCGAGATCCGCGAACTCGGGCAGGAACTCCACCGCCGCCTCACTACCTTCGTCGGCCACCTGCAGAAGGTCGGCCGCTCGCTCGACAATGCGCTCGGCGCGTACAACGCGGCCGTCGGCTCGTTCGAGCGCAACGTGACGCCGCAGGCGCGGCGCTTCACCGAACTCGGCGCAACCGCCGACGTCTTGCCGTCGATCGAGCCCGCCGAACAGGTCATTCGCCTGCCGCAAGTCGCGGCCGAGCAAGCCGCCGAACCAGCCGCGGCGCCCGCAGCCGCGGCGCCGAATACATGAACACCGCTCTCGCCTCCGCGTTCGATCCGCGCATGCACCAGACGAAGACCGATGAGCTCAAAGGCCGAGTGATCATGGTGACGGGAGCGGGCTCCGGCATCGGCCGCGCCGTTTCCCTGGCGCTGGCCGCCGCCGGCGCGGAAGTCATCCTGCTCGGCCGCACCGTGCGCAAGCTCGAAGCGGTGCACGCCGAGATCGCGACACTCGGCGCGCCCGAGGCCAGCATCGTGCCGCTCGACCTCGAACGCGCGCTCGCGGCGGACTACGAAGCGGTCGCCGCGGCGATTGCCCGGCGTTACGGACGCCTCGACGGGCTGCTGCACAACGCTGCCTTGTTAGGCGCGCTCACGCCCATCGAGCAATACGACGTACCGATGTTCATGCGGGTCATGCACGTCAACGTCACCGCCGCCTTCGTGTTGACCCAACACCTGCTGCCACTGCTGCTCCGCGCGCCGGACGCATCGGTGTTGTTCACTTCGAGCGCCGTCGGCAAACGTGGGCGTGCGTACTGGGGCGCCTATTCGGTTTCGAAGTTCGCGGTCGAAGGCCTGACGCAGGTGCTGGCGCAGGAAACCGAGAGCAACACGAACGTGCGCGTGAACATCATCGATCCCGGCAAGGTGCGCACCAGCATGCGGCGCCAGGCGTATCCGTCCGAAGCAATCGAATCGTTGCCGACCGCGGAATCGCTGACCGCGCCCTATGTCGCGTTGTTGGGACCGGCGAGTCGCGGGGTCACGGGTCAGCGCTTCGAAGCGCAGCCACGCTGAGCATCGTCCAGCGGTTTCCGGACAGATCGGCCGCGTTCAGAAGGGTTCGCGGCCGGCGCCGGCGCCAACGATGCGCGCGGCGCGGTCAGTCGTCGGAACCTGCCGCTTTGGAGGGGTTCAGCAGGCTCGCGGTTTGCACGTCGTCGAGTTGCCGATGCTGGCCGCGGGCCAGATCCTTCTCGAGCTTCAAACTACCCACCGAAATCCGCAGCACCCGGCTCACCAGCGCGCCCTGGCGCTCGAACAGCTGGCGGATGTCCTTGCCGCTGGCACCGCGGGCCACGATGCCGTACCAGCGATTCGAGCCTTCGAGATCCGCCTCGCTGTTGGTCAGCTTCTCGATCGTCATGCGCGCTGGCCGATCGATCTTGCCGCTCTTCACGCCTTCCAGCTGATCGGGGCCCAACTGCCCTTTGACGCGCACGCTGAACTCGCACGGCAGCTTGTGGATGGAACGCTGCAGCTTCGCGGCGAGTGCGCCGTCGGAAGTGACCAGCTCGAGTCCACCGTCGATGCCGGGCATCGGGCTCACCGCGATGAAACGCCGGCCGGCAGCACGCGGCAGACGATCGATCAACGCCGGCCGGTCGCGATCGGCTTCGCGCAGCGGATCGCCGGGCGACCGATTGAACATGAAGAGGTGTGTGCCTTCGGTGGCGCGGGTCTTGATCTCGCGGCCGTCCAGGCGGATGTCATCCTCGTGGGTGACCTTCTGGCCGAGCGCCGCGAGTTTGCCGTTGACGGAGATACGCCCGGCGCGAATCCACTCCTCGATGGCGCGGCGCGAACCCACGCCGCGTTGCGCGAGATATTTCTGCAGCCGCTCGGCGACGCCGGGCTGCGTCGAGTGCGGACGTGCCATTTGTTAAACCCCGACCAGCCGAACCGGACTAACTCTCGTCAGACGGCGGGGCCGCCACGAGACCCGCGGCGGAATTGCCTGGCGCGGACAATTCTTCCTCATCGGAATCATCGTCGGCTGACGCTTCCATGCCCGGTTCGTCCGAACCTTCATCGACCACCGGCACGACCGCGACTTCACCCGAGTCGACGTTCTCGGCGACCAGCGTGTCGCCGCTCTCGGCGGTGTCTTCGCCCGACACCGTCACCGGCAACGGCAACTGCAGGTTGAGATCGGTGAGCGACTTGAGATCGGCCAGCGGCGGCAGATCCTCGATGGATTTCAGCGAGAAGTAGTCGAGGAACTCGGTGGTGGTGCCTAACAACTCGGGATGGCCGGGCACGTCCCGGTGCCCCACGACGCGTACCCAGTTGCGCTCCATGAGCGTCTTCACGATTTCCGGATTCACGGCGACGCCGCGCACGTTCTCGATTTCGGCACGTGTGATCGGCTGCCGGTATGCGATGAGCGCGATGGTTTCGAGCAGCGCGCGGGAGTACTTGCGCGGCCGGTCCGGCCACAGCCGCGACACTTCGAACGCGAAATCGGTGCGCACCTGGAAACGGAAGCCGGTCGCGGTTTCACGGATCTGAACGCCGCGGCCTTCGAAATCGGCGGCCAGCGTTTCGAGGATGGCGCGCATTTCCTTGTTCGTCGGGCGCGACGACTCGTCGAAAATCTGCAGTAGTTCGGCGACGGACACGGGACGCGCCGCGGCCAGCAGGGCCGCTTCGACGACATTCTTGATGTATGCATCACTCATGCTTTTCTCCGTCCGTTGCATCGTCTTCTTCGTCAGTGACGTCGGCATCGTTGGCGGCCGCCGCGTCCGCCATGATCACCTCGTCGGCGGTGACATCCACGGCTTCGGGATCGATGGAGTCGTTGTCCACCGCGAGCTTCAGACCGCGTGTACCCTGCGCGCTGCGCACGTGCAGCGGCGCATACGCCTCGGTCTGCACGATGTCGATCAGGCCTTCGCGCACCAGTTCGAGGATGGCGACGAAAGTGACCGTGACTCCCATGCGGCCCTCTTCGGGCCGGAACAGGCTCACGAACTCGACGAAGCTCGACTTTTCGAGGTTCGCGAGAATATCAGACATGCGCACGCGCACCGACAGCCGCTCGCGTTGCACATGGTGGTGCGCGAACATTTCGGAGCGTTGGACTACATCGCGAAACGCCAGCAGCATTTCCTGCATTGCGATCTGCGGCAACGGGCGCGCCGATTTGCGTTCGCCGAGTTCGGCGTTGGCCACCCAGGTATCGCGGTCCATGCGCGGAATGCGATCGATGCTTTCGGCCGCCGTCTTGAAGCGTTCGTATTCCTGCAGGCGTCGAACCAGGTCCGCGCGCGGGTCCGATTCTTCGCCGGCATTCGGATCGACCGCGCGCGGCAACAACATGCGCGACTTGATCTCGGCCAGCGTCGCGGCCATCACCAGGTATTCACCGGCGAGTTCGAGCTGCATGTCGGCCATCAGGCCGATGTACTCCATGTACTGTTTGGTTATGTCCGCGATCGGAATGTCGAGGATGTCGAGGTTCTGCCGCCGGATCATGTACAGCAGCAGGTCGAGCGGTCCTTCGAAGGCATCGAGGAACACCTCGAGCGCCTGCGGCGGAATGTAGAGGTCCTTCGGCAGCTGCGTGATGGGCTCGCCATTCACCAGCGCGAACGGCATTTCAACCTGCTCCGGTGAGCCGGGTGCTTTTTCCGTAAATGCTTCCGCCGCGGCAGCCTCCGCAGAGTTGTCCACGACGAGGTGCAGATCGGGCTTGGAGGCTTTCTTGCTCATGTGGCCCTCAATCTACTCGCAGATTCATCGCGCGACGAACATCGTCGAGCGTGGCGCGCGCCGCTTCGCGGGCTTTCTCCCCGCCCTCGGCCACGATGTTGCGCACGAGTTCCGGATTTTCTTCGTATTCCTGCGCACGTTTGCGGATGCCGACGATCTCCTCGACCACCTTGTCGATGAGAGGCTTCTTGCATTCGAGGCAGCCGATGCCGGCAGTGCGGCAGCCATTGGCGGCCCAGGTGCGCGTTTCGTCGCTGGAATAAATCCTGTGCAGATCGAACACGGGGCAGATGTCGGGGTTGCCGGGATCGGTACGGCGCACACGCGCCGGATCGGTCTGCATCTGCTTGAGCTTCTTCGCGACCTCGTCCGGGTCTTCGCGCAGGCCGATGGTGTTGCCGTAGGACTTCGACATCTTGCGGCCGTCGAGGCCCGGCACCTTCGGTGTCGCGGTGAGCAACACGTGCGGCTCGGGCAGGATGCTGACGCTGCCACCCTCGAGAAAGCCGAGCAATCGTTCGCGATCCGCCACGGTCAGCCGCGTATTTGCGGTGACGGTTTCGCGCGCCTTTTCGAGCGCGAGCTGGTCGCCACTCTCCTGGAATTTCTTGCGCAGCTGCTTGTACATCGTGCTGTTGCGGCCGCCGAGCTGCTTGATCGCTTTTTCAACCTTGGTTTCGAAGTCTGGCTCGCGGCCGTAGAGGTGATTGAAGCGGCGCGCGACTTCGCGCGTGATCTCCACGTGCGCCACCTGGTCTTCGCCCACCGGCACGAACGAGGGGCGGTACAGGAGGATGTCCGCAGTCTGCAGCAACGGGTAACCGAGGAAACCGTAGGTGGCGAGATCTTTCTCCTTGAGCTCGGCTTGCTGGTCCTTGTAACTCGGCACGCGTTCGAGCCAGCCGAGCGGCGTGATCATCGACAGCAGCAGGTGCAATTCCGCGTGTTCGGGCACCTGCGACTGGATGAACAGCGTCGACACGCCCGGATTGAGGCCGGCGGCCAGCCAGTCGATGAGCATCTCGTGGATGAATTTCGGCAGCTGCTTGGTGTCTTCGTACCCGGTGGTCAACGCGTGCCAGTCGGCGACGAAGAAGTAGCACTCGTACTGGTACTGCAGATCGATCCAGTTCTTGAGCGCGCCATGGTAATTGCCAAGATGCAATTGACCCGTCGGCCGCATTCCGGAAAGAACTCGTTTGGCTTGCGGGTGGCTGCTCACGGGAAGCGCGAAGTATACAGAGGGGGCTGCACCCGTTTTTGAGTCTGCGAAAAAATGGGGGCTGCACCCTTCCGGACCCGCCGGCGTAATGACTGTCCCTCTTTGCTGGGAAACGGGGGCAGCCCCCTTTTGCTAGGAAAAGGGGGCTGCCCCCCAACCCAGGCGCTCCAGGGAGCCGCGCCCAAGGCGGGTCACCGTGGGCGGGGTTACGGCGAGATCGACGACGGTGGTCGGTTCGATGCCGCAATGTCCGCCGTCGAGCACACAATCCACTTGATGCTCGAGCCGATTTCTGATCTCCAGACCGTCGGTCAGCGGCATTTCATCACCGGGCAACAACAGGGTCGAACTCATGATGGGTTCGCCGAGTTCAGCCAGCAGCAACCGAGGGACCTCGTGATCCGGAACACGAATGCCGATCGTGCGGCGTTTGTCGTGTTGCAGCCGGCGCGGGGTCTCCTTGGTCGCCGGCAACAGGAAGGTGTACGGGCCGGGAGTCGCTGCCTTGAGCATGCGGAACTGCCAGGTTTCGACCTTGGCGTACTTCGCGATCTCGGCCAGGTTGCGACAGACCAGCGTGAAGTGGTGGTGCCGGTCAGCCGCGCGAATGCGTCGGATGCGATCGAGCGCGTCCTTGTCGCCGATATGACAACCGAGCGCGTAGCAGGAATCGGTCGGATAGACGATGAGGCCGCCGCCGCGCAGGATTTCCGCGGCGCGCCGGATCAGGCGAACTTGCGGGTTCTCGGGATGTAGCTCGAAGTACTGGCTCACGGGTTTCTGGATGGCGCGCGCGAAACACGCCGCGGCAAGGGGCCGTTATCATACGCGCCCGCTCCCGATTGCCCTTCCACATGCAGCACGTCATCGAATACGTTCCCTGGGTCGTCTTCGGCCTGTTCTACAAGTTCGGCGGCGGGCTTTATCCGGCCACCGCGGCATTAATGGTCGCAATGGGGCTGCTGCTGGTCTACGACTGGCTGACGACGCGCAAGCTGCCGCAGATGCATCTCATCCTGGCGGTGCTGGTCTGGGTGTTCGGCGCCGCGACTTTGATCCTGCACGACGTGCGCTTCCTGCAGTGGAAGGCCTCGGTCTTCTACTGGATCGCGGGACTGGTGCTGGCCGGATCGGCCTTCATCGGCCAGCAGACCCTGCTCGAACGCCTGCTCGGCAAGAGCCTGCCCGACGGTGTCGCGCTGCCCACCAGGGACTGGCGCATCGCCTCGGTCGTGATGGGTGCGTTCTATCTGCTGCTCGGCTGCGCGAACATCTGGGTTGCGCTCAATCGCAGCGAAAGCGATTGGGTCACCTTCAAGGTCTGGATCGCGGGCCCCCTCGGGATCGTGGTGGCGCTCGGCGTCATCCTCTGGTTGTTTCGCAACCTGATGTTCACCCATGACGAGAAGGCTCCGTGACTGGCGCGCGCGTTGAACGTCTGCGCTCCGCGCTCGAAGCTGCGCTGCATCCGACCCGGCTCGAGATCCGCGACGACAGTGCCAAACACGCCGGGCATGCTGGGGCGCGTGAGGGTGGCCACTTCCACGTCACGATCACCGCCGCGGCCTTCCAGGGGGCCTCTGCGGTGCAAAGACATCGGATGGTCTATGCTGCCGCCGCTGAATTGATGGGCCGCGACATTCACGCGTTGTCGATCGACGCGCACACGCCATAAGTCCCAAATTAAGAAACCCGTTCAACTGCTTGAGAGATCAAATGAAACTTACCCGCCTTCTGGCGCTGGGCGTCGTACTCGCGCTCGCCGCCTGCTCGAAAACCGCCACTGACAAGCCGGCCGAAGCCGCGGCTCCGCCGGCGAAACCGCCGCTGGTCACCGTCAACGGCAAGCCGCTCAGCACCCAGATGTTCGAGGACTACACGATGGCCGTGGCGCGCAAGCCCGCGAGCGAGCTGTCACAGGAAGATCGCGATCAGATCAAAGAGAACCTGGTGCGCATCATGTTGATCGCCGACCAGGCGGAAAAGGATGGCCTGACCAAGGACCCCGAAGTCGCCACGCGCCTCGAGTTGTCGCGCCTCAATCTTCTGCAGCAGGCCTCCGCGCAGAAATACCTCAAGGACCGCACGCCGACCGAAGACGAACTGCGCGCCGAGTTCGACGCGCAGGTCGCGGCCACGCCGTTGATCGAATACCACGCTCGCCACATCCTGGTGAGCAGCGAAGACATCGCGAAGAAAGTGATCGAGCAGCTCAAGGGCGGCGCCGATTTCGGCAACCTCGCCAAACGCGTCTCGGCGGACAAGGGTTCGGCAGTCAAGGGCGGCGACCTCGACTGGTTCAGCCCGGCGTCGATGGACAAGTCGTTCTCCGATTCGCTCGCGCTGCTCAAAAACGGGGAGTACACCAAGACCCCGGTGCAGACGCAGTACGGCTTCCATGTCGTCCAGCTGCTCGGCACGCGTGATCACACGCCGCCGGCGTTTGCGGACGTCAAGGATCGTCTGAGCCAGATCATCCTGACCAAGAAGTTCAGGGCGCATTCGGACGAGATGCTCAAGAACGCCAAGATCGAACCGCCGCTCGCGGGTATGCCCGCTGCCGCTCCGGCCGCTGTCGCGGCCCCGACGCCCGCGCCCGAGAAGAAGTAGTTCTCAGTAAAAGCCGCCGGACCTCAGACGGGGTCCGGCGGCTTTTTCGTTTTCAGGATCTGCTCGAGCGCGGTTTCGTCCAGCACCCGCACGCCGAGCGACTGTGCCTTCGCGAGCTTCGAACCCGCATCCGCGCCGACCACCAGGAAACTGGTTTTCTTCGAGACGCTGCCCGACACCTTCGCGCCGAGTTCGCGCAACGCATCCTCAGCCGCGTCGCGTTGCATCCCCGCAAGTGCGCCGGTGATGACGACGGTCAGACCCGCGAGCGGCAAGCTCGCGCGCTCCGCCACCTCGATCGGCTCGTACTTGATGTGTCTCTTGAGCCTCTCGACGACGGCTTTCGCGAGTTCGCTCTGAAAGAATTCGAACACGGAGTTCGACACGATCGGGCCCACGTCCGGCGTCTCCTCGATCTGCGCGGCGGTGGCCGCTTCGAGTTTCTCGACAGTCCCGAACTGATGCGCGAGCGCGAGCGCCGTCGACTCACCGACCTGCGGAATACCGAGCGCGAACAGCAGTCGCGGCAACGTCGTCTGCCGGCTCTTCGCGATCGCATCGACGACGTTCTGCGCTGACTTCTCGCCCATACGCTCGCGCTCCGCCAGCGCCTTGGCCTCGAGATCGTAGAGGTCTGCCGGTGAACTCACCGAGCCGTCGGCGACCAGCTGCTCGATGAGTTTTTCACCAAGCCCTTCGATGTCCATGGCCCGGCGGCCGGCGAAGTGCATGAGCCACTGGCTGCGCTGCGCCGGGCACTTGAGCACACCGCCGGTGCATTTGTAGACGGCCTGATCTTCTTCGCGGACCACGGGCGAACCGCACACCGGGCACTCGGTGGGCATGATGATCGGTCGCGCGTCGGCCGGCCGGCTTTCGGGAATGAAGCGCACCACTTCCGGGATCACATCGCCGGCGCGCCGCACCACGACGGTGTCGCCGATCATGAATCCCTTGCGAGCGACTTCATCCATGTTGTGCAAGGTCGCGTTGCTGACGGTCACGCCGCCGACGAACACGGGCTTGAGCTTCGCCGCCGGCGTCAGCGCGCCGGTGCGACCGACATTGAAGATGACGCCCAGCATCTCGGTCAACTCTTCGTCGGCCGGAAATTTGTGCGCCAGCGCCCAACGCGGCGCCCGTGACACGAAACCGAGCTTCTCCTGATCGGCACGGCTATCTACCTTGTAGACGACGCCATCGATCTGGTACGGCAGTTTGGCGCGGCGCGCGCCGATGTCGCGGTAGTATTCGAGGCAACCTTCGATGCCGTGAACCTGCCTGCCTTCCGGACAGGTGCGCAGCCCCAGCGCATTGAGCCACGCCGACAATTCGCTGTGCTTCTCAGGGACCGCGCCGCCTTCCACCACTCCCAGCTCGTAGAAATAGAGGTCTAGCGGACGTTGTGCCGTGATGCGCGGGTCGAGCTGACGCAGGCTGCCCGATGCGGCATTACGCGGATTCACATAGGTCTTTTCATCACGCGCCTGTTGTTCGCGATTCATCTTCTCGAAGCCGGCATACGGCAGGAACACCTCGCCGCGAACTTCGAGAACCGCCGGCGGCTTGCCGCGCAGTCGACGCGGCACGGAACGGATGGTGGCGACGTTGGCGGTGACGTCCTCACCGGTGACGCCGTCGCCGCGGGTTGCCGCGCGGACGTATTCACCGTCGCGGAACGTCACCGAGATCGCCAGCCCATCGAGTTTTGGAGTGGCCGAATAATCGATGGGCGCGTCGCGGCCCAGGCGCTCGCGCACCTTGCGGTCGAAATCGGCGAGGTCTTCTTCGCTGAAGCCGTTCTCGAGCGACAACATCGGGATGGAATGTTTTGCGGCGGCGAATCCGGAGGCCGCCGTCCCCGAGACGCGCTGCGTGGGCGAATCGGCCGTGACCAATTCCGGGTGCGCGGCTTCGAGCTCGCGCAACTCCTTCATCATCCGGTCGTATTCCGCGTCGGGCACCGACGGCTCATTGAGCACGTAGTAGCGATGGTCGTGCTGATTGATCTCATCGCGCAGCCGCGCAATGCGCTGCGCATCACCCGCCATGGTCAACTCTCGCCGGCGGCGCGCGCGGTCGGTGACGCTTCGAGCGATTGACGCAACCGGGCGACGCGTTGGGCGGTGAGTTCTTCGCCGTGTTGATCGGTGAGCGTTCCGTCGAGCCGTTCGGCGAGCTGCCGCGCGGCGCGCACCAGTTCGTCGAATGTTTCGCGCTCGGGCAGCGGGCCCGGCAACACTGCAAACATGTTGAGTCCTGAGAACCGCTGCGAATCCATGATCGATGGATCGAAGGTGCCAGGTTGCGCCAGCGCCGCGGCGCTCAGGATGACGCGGCCCTGCCGGTCGGGCAGATGATAGATGTCGAGCGGGCCGTGCCAGAAGCCCGCGCTGTTGAAAGCCTGGCGCAACGTGCGACCCGCGAAACGCGGCTCGGTGCGCGGCATCACGCGCAAGGTGACGATGCGGCGCTCGGCCTCGCTCGGCCACGCGAGCACCAGCTGCGGTCCGAGCACCGGCTGCTCGTCGAACACGCGCACTGCCGAGATGTCCGCGCCTGCTCCAATCCGTTCGTCGATGCCGCCGCCGGTCGAGTCGGTCGGCGCGCTGATGTACGGCTCTTCTCGCATCGGCCGCTCGGGAATATGCGGCGTCGACTGGTGAGACACATCGACCGCGACTTCATCCGAAATGGAAATGCCGAGCGCGCGGCGCGTGCCCGTCGCGGTGGTGCTCGCCAATTCGATCACGGGCAGGGAATCCGATGCGGCAACACGGGCGTCGCGAACGACATTGAGATCCGGCAGCGGCGCCGAACGGGCCGGCGCGTTGTCTTCGTGCGAGTCGTCGCGCTGCGTCGTCGCGGCCATGGGCCGCGAACCACGTTGCCGCCACCATTCGAACCCCGCCAATCCGGCCAGGAACAACACGCCGGCAACGAGAAGGATGATGCGCAGCTCGGGCATGCCTCTGGTCTCAGCCCGTGGCCATGCGCACCGCCTCGTCGACGTCGACGGACACGAGGCGCGAGCAACCGGGCTCGGTCATGGTGACGCCGATCAACTGCGAGGCCAGTTCCATCGTCGTCTTGTTGTGCGTAATGAAGATGAACTGCACCCGCTCCGACATCAGCTTGACGATTTCGCAGAAGCGGCCGACGTTGTGTTCGTCGAGCGGCGCGTCCACTTCGTCGAGGATGCAGAACGGTGCGGGATTCAGATCGAATATCGAGAACACCAGCGCCACGGCGGTGAGGGCCTTTTCGCCGCCCGACAGCTGGTGAATGCTGCTGTTGCGCTTACCGGGCGGGCGCGCCATGACGGCGACGCCGCCGTCGAGAATGTCTTCGCCCACGATCTCGAGATAAGCGTGACCGCCACCGAACAACTTGGGGAATTTGTCCTTGAGGCCGTCGTTGATGCGATTGAATGTGTCTTCGAACCGCGTGCGCGTTTCCTTGTCGATCTTGCGCATCGCCTCTTCGAGCGTGGTGAGCGCCGAGGTGACGTCGGCGAACTGGCGATCGAGGTATTCCTTGCGCTCGCTCGATTCCTTGAGCTCGTCGATGGCGGCCAGGTTGACCTGCCCCAACTTCTCGAGATCCGCGCGCGCGATGCTCAGGTTTTCTTCCCAGGCGGCGACCGCGGCATCCGCGGCGAGGCCCGCGAAAATCTCGGCCAGATCGAAGCGCGTGGCGGCGAACTGCTCGACGATGCCCTCGCGCCGGACGCGCGATTCCTGCGCCTGCATACGTGCCTGTTCCATGGATTCGCGCGCCGCGTTGACGCGGGTTTCCGCATCGAGACGCTTCTCGTCGAGCGCGCGCAACGAGCCGTCGGCTTCTTCGAGCGCACGGCGTTCGGTGGATAGCTCCGCTTCGATTTCGAGCCGGCGCGCCAGGAAATCCTTGAGCTTGCCTTCGAGCTCGACGATCGGCAGGTCGCCGTCGGCGAGTGTCGCTTCGAGTTCGGTACCGCGCGTTTGAGTTTGCGTGCGCTGGTCGGCCATGCGCTTGAGACCGACTCCCATGGAGTTTTCACTCGAGCGGCGCGACTCGATGCGCACCAGCAGATCGCGGCTGGCGAGCTGGGCGGACTGGGAACGGCCACGCGCCGCCTGAACTTCCTCGCGACGCTCCTCGCGTTCGCCTTCGAGCGCCGCGCGCCGCGAATCGAGTGCGTCGAGTGCGACCAGGCCGCGATCGAGTTCGGCGCGCGCGCGTTGCAACGCGTCCTGGCCGAGATCGACTTCGCGCTTGACCTCGGCGGCCTCTTCTTCGAGGCGCTCGCGGCGCAAGGTGGATTCCTGCGAACGCGCTCGTTCGCCTTCCAGCTGACCGAGCAGATCCGCGTGTTCGCGGTGCGCGCCCTGGATGCGGCTTTGCGCGACATCGCGCTCACGTTCGGCCGCCGACAGCTGCTCGCGGCAGCTGGCGAGCTGCGTTTCCATGTCGCGGGTATTTTCTTCGCTGCGCGCCAGGTCGGTGCGCAGCTGCTTCATGCGTTGCTCGCGTTCGAGCACGCCCGAGTGCGGGTCGCCGCCGCGATTGACACGCAGCCAGTCGCGGCCTATCCACTCGCCCGAACGCGTGATGACCGATTCGTCGTTCGAAAGGTCGCGGCGAATGCGCAGCGCATCCGTCAGCGTTTCGGCCAGGCGCACGCGCGACAGCAGCCGCACGATCGCGGACGGGCCGCTGACGACACCCGACAACATTCCCGCGGCGCCATCCGCATCGACGTGCCCGCCAGCCTGCAGCAACGAGACACGCCCGACCGGCAAGCTCGGCAGAACATCGGCGAGGTCGTCGAGTTCATCGACGCATAACGCTTCGAGATAATCGCCGAGCGCGGTTTCAACGGCGCGTTCCCAGCCGCCCTGCACCGACAGCTGCGCGGCGAGCCGCGGCTGCTTGTCCAGACCTACTTTTCCCAGCCACTCCGCGGTGCGCGAATCGCCACGATTGAGCGCGGCCTTCTGCAGCGCTTCGAGTGAGACGACTTCAGCGCGGCGGCGCTCGCGATCATTGCGTGCGTGTTCGAGGCGCCCTTCCGCATCGAACTGCGCGGCGCGCAGCTGCTGCGATTGATCGAGGGCCGCGGTGAGCGCGCGGGACAATTCATCGGCGCCGCTGCGTGCCAGCGACTCCTTCTCGGCTAGCTGCCCGAGCAGCGCGGAAGATTCCTGCGCCATCAGCGCTTCGCGCTCCACCGCGAGGCGGTCAGCCTGGCTCGCGAGGCGGCGCAACTGATTTTCCAGCTGCTCGATGCGCGCGCGCTCGACCTGCGTGGTCTGGTGGGCGGCGCCCTGCTCGCGGTTGAAGTCTTCCCAGCGCTGCTGCCAGTCGGCGAGCTGCTGCTCGGCCGTGACGAGCGCCTCGGTCAACGTACCTTCGGCAATTTGCGCCTGCGCCAGATCCGGCGTGAGTTTCTCGATCTCCGAACGCAGCTGCGCGATCTCGCGTTCGTCGCGATCGATGTGTGAATTGAGTTCGGCCAACGTGGCCCGCGCCTGCGCCAGTTCGTTGCGCTGCTGCTCGCGCAGTTCGCGCGTGTGCGCGATGGAGCTTTCGGTGCGGCTGATCTCCGCCCCGATTTCGTAATAGCGGCCCTGCACGGCGCTGACGCATTCGGACTGCTCGGCCTGATAGACCCGCTGCGTTTCGATCGCGGCTTCGGCGGCGCGCTGGTCGGCCAACGCCTGCTGCATCGTGAGCTCGCACTCGCGCACGGCGCTGTCCTGCACTTCGGCGCCGGAATCGATTTCGCGCAGACGCAGGGCAAGTAGTTCGGCGGTGAGGCGGCGTTCGGTTTCCTTCAGGACCTGATAGCGGCGGGCCGTAGCGGCCTGGCGCTGCAGGTGACGGATCTGCTTGTCCACCTCGTCACGAACGTCCTGCAGGCGCTCGAGGTTTTCGCGCGTGTCGGAGATACGTGCCTCGGTCTCCTTGCGGCGCTCCTTGTAACGCGAGATGCCGGCGGCCTCTTCGACAAAGGCGCGCATGTCGTCGGCCTTCGCCTCGATGACGCGCGAGATCATGCCCTGCTCGATGATGGCGTAGCTGCGGCTGCCGAGACCCGTGCCGAGGAACAACTGGGTGATGTCCTTGCGGCGGCAACGCGCGCCGTTGAGGAAGTAGTTTGACGTGCCGTCTCGCATCACCTGGCGGCGCAGCGAGACTTCCGCGTAATCGGCGTAGGGGCCGGAGATCTTGCCGTCGCTGTTGTCGAACACCAGTTCGACCGAGGCGGTGCCGACCGGCTTGCGCGAGGCGGAGCCGTTGAAGATGACGTCGATCATCGAGTCGCCGCGCAGATGCTTCGCGGACAACTCACCCATGACCCAGCGCACGGCGTCGATGATGTTCGATTTGCCGCAACCGTTCGGCCCGACTACTCCGGTCAGGTTGCTCGGGAATCCGACCGAGGTCGGGTCCGCGAATGATTTGAAGCCGGCTACTTTGATCTTGGTCAGGCGCATCTATTTTTCCGGGTCGGCGAAGCGGATGAATTGGCGCCGTAGTGTAAAGTAACTGCAACTTTTTTCAGGCCGCGTTCTTGGCCAAGGAATGCCGGCGACAAATCCCGGCGCATCACTACTTCAACATGTCCACGCAACCCACAACGAACCTTGAAACTTTTCCAAATCCGGCGCGCGAGACCGACTATACGATCCGCATGACGCTGCCGGAGTTCACCTGCCTGTGCCCGAAAACCGGCCAGCCGGACTTCGCCACTTTCGAACTCGAATACGTGCCGGACGCACTGTGCATCGAGCTCAAGGCGCTCAAGCTCTACCTGTGGTCGTTCCGCGACCGCGGCGCTTTTCATGAGGCGGTGACCAACCAGATCGCCGACGATCTGGCGAATGCCTGCACACCCCGCTTCCTGCGCCTAGCGGGTAAATTCAACGTTCGGGGTGGGATCTACACCACGGTTGTCGTGGAGCGCCGACGTTCCGGCTGGAAAGAGGCCCCGGCGGTCAAATTGCCCTGATTTGGCATCGAAAAAATGTTCAAAACGAGGCGGCTTTCACGCCGCTGTACAGGCAAAAACGCGCCGGTATAATCCCGCGTCCTGCAAACCGGCCCCCTTCCCGGATCCGGGCCTGGAGCGACAAACAATGCCGACCAAGCGAGCGGCTGCAAAGCCCGCCAAGCCGAAGAAAGCCGAGAAACCCAAATTGACCGCAAAGAAGCCGGTAGCTAAATCTGTAGCCGCCAAATCGCCTGCCAAGCCAGTTCACACCAAGACACCCGTCGCCGCGAAACCCGTCGCGAAGGTGAGTGCGGTTCCAAAGCCTGCTCCGATGGCTGCCGCCAGCAGTGGGACGCCGGTCGCGCAGGCGATCCGTAAACCCTCCGATCGCATCGTCGTAACGGCCACCGCCGTGCCGTCGGCGCACGCCGTGATGGCTGCCAACGCCCGTGCGGCGGCGAACGAGAACTCCGACGACGACGACGCCGGCAGTCTGCTCGCAGGTCCCCGCAACGTTCAGCCGTACATCGCCAAGCGCGGCGAGACGTACATGAACAAGGAGCAGGCCGAGCATTTCAGGAACATCCTGAACGGCTGGAAGCGCGACCTGATGGAAGAAGTCGACCGCACCGTCTCGCACATGAAAGACGAAGCGGCGAATTTTCCGGATCCGAACGACCGCGCCACGCAGGAAGAGGAATTCAGCCTCGAGCTGCGTACACGCGATCGCGAGCGCAAGCTCATTCGCAAGATCGACGAAGCCCTGAAACGCGTCGAAGACGGTTCGTACGGTTATTGCCTCGAGACCGGCGAAGAAATCGGCGTGAAGCGCCTCGAAGCGCGTCCTGTCGCTACGCTTACCATCGAAGCGCAGGAGCGCCGCGAGCGACGCGAACGGCAATACGGCGACCGGGACGACCGGTACCGGTAATACCCCCGCGGCCTGGCTTTGCAAAAGCAGCTGCATGAACGGCGCCCCTTCTTTCATAAAGGGGGCGCCGTTTTGCTTTGCGGAACGCACGCGTCATGAGCGCACGTGAAGCCGGCCGTTTCGCCCCCTCTCCCACCGGGCCTCTCCATCTAGGATCGCTGCTGGCCGCGACCGGCAGTTATCTCGATGCAAGGGCGCGCGGCGCGCGCTGGCTGGTGCGCATCGAAGACATCGATACTCCGCGCGTCATCCCCGGTTGCGCCGACCAAATGCTGCGCACTCTCGAAGCGTACGGATTCGAGTGGGACGGCGAGGTGCTCTACCAGAGCACGCGCCGCGAAGCGTATCACTCGGCATGCGAGCAGCTCGACGCCAGCGGCCGCATCTTCGAGTGCAGCTGCTCGCGCAAGGAGCTCGCCGGCACACACGTAGCCGATGGCGACGATCAGCCGCAGGGATATCCGGGGACCTGCCGCAACGGGCCCACCCGCCCGGGACCCACCGCAAAACGCTTCCGCGTGAGTGACCGGGCCATTCACTTCGACGACCTGTTCCTGGGGCGCCAGGAATTCGACCTGGCCGTCTGCGGAGACGTGGTGGTCGAGCGCCGTGACGGCCTGACTAGCTACCAGCTCGCCGTCGTGGTCGACGATGCCTACCAGCAGATCACGCGCGTGGTGCGTGGCGCGGATCTGCTGACCAGTACCCCCTGGCAGATCGATCTGCTGGACGCGATGTCTTCGCCACTCCCTAGCTACGGACACCTGCCGCTGGTGCTCGAACCGGATGGCGCCAAACTATCCAAGCGCATGCGAGCGCTACCGCTCGATCTCTCGACGGCGCCCCAAACGCTTGCTTCGACCCTTACGCTTTTGTCGCAGGCTCCACCCCCCGGCCTGGGCAGCGCGACTATCAAAGAGGTGTGGAATTGGGCGGTTGCGCACTGGCACCCGCAAGTGCTTGCGGGCCTGACCCGCGCTCCCCTGTCCGCTGCCGGCGACACAAAAGCAGTTTCTACTCAGAAAATTGTGGGGTGCAGCGAGAAGTACTAAGGTAGCCGCTCACAGGGAGGATGCAGGCATGAGCGATCCACGCGTCATCAAGAAATATCCGAACCGTCGGCTCTACGACACTGTGCAGAGCAAGTACATCACGCTCGCCGACATTCGGTCGCTCGTGCTCGAACGCATCGAGTTCGTCGTCATCGACAAGAAATCTCAGGACGACATCACTCGCAGCATCCTCCTGCAGGTGATCGCCGAGCAGGAACACGGCACCGATCCGGTGATGAGCCGCGACTTTCTCTCGCAGGTCATTCGTTCCTATGGCGGCAATCTGCAGAACTTGCTGAGCAGTTATCTCGAACAGAGCATGAAGCTGTTCGGCTCCCAGCAACGCGAACTGCGTGACAAGGTCAAAGCCGTGGTCGGCATGGACCCGGTGGAAACAGTCGCCGGTGTCGCGCAGCGAAACTACCAGCGCTGGCGCTCGGTTCAGGATGAAATCTTCCGCACGCTCATGAATGCCGCGGGTCGCGGCGGTCGCGACGGCGAAGAAAAGGCCGCTGACTCGGCCAATCACCAGTAACCAGCCTCAACCGGCCGTCCCCGACGGCTTGGTAGTTAGCTGCAGGCCCCGCGCTCCTTGAGGAACGCGGGGCCTGTTCACATCAGGAGGAAGTGAATACTCATGGCGCTATGTCCCCAGTGTGATCATTCGGTGCTGGTCCACACGATGTTGACCGACGACCTGGCCGGCTACAGCTGCGGAAAATGCCTCGGCACCCTGGTGAGCCTGGTGGCGTATCGCGCCTGGCGCGAACACGCCGCGCGCGGCACGATCGCGCCGACCGCCACCGCGACGCCGGATTGCGACGCGCCCGACTCCATCGGCGCCAAGAAGTGTCCGAAGTGCCGCTCGCTCATGAGCAAGTACCGAATCAGCGCCGAAAAGAGTAATCGCGTCGACTACTGCCCTCACTGCGAGGAGATCTGGCTCGACGAGGGCGAATGGCAGCTGGTGGAAGGACTGGTGCTGACGGGTGAGTTCAACCGTGTGTTCACCCAGGCGTGGCAATACGCCGTACGCAACACCGTCACCGGCGCGATGGAAGAACAGCGGCTGCGTGAGTTGTTAGGCGGCGACTACCAGCGCGTGGTGCAGTTCGCGCAGTGGCTGCAGTCACAACCGCTGAAGCAGGAAATATTGGCCAGGCTCGCACGGCGCGCCAAATGAAAACGCCCGGCAGTGCCGGGCGTTTTCACGAGCATTGCCGCCCCGCCTAGTTGGCGGCCGGAACGTCCCGCATCGACAGGCGCACGCGGCCCTGACGATCGACTTCGAGCACTTTCACGCGCACGTTGTCGCCTTCCTTGAGCTTGTCCGACACCTTCTCGACACGCTCCTCGCTGATCTGCGAGATGTGCACCAGGCCGTCGCGGCCCGGGAGAATCGTGACGAACGCGCCGAAGTCCATGAGGCGGGCGACCTTGCCTTCATAGATGCGGCCCACTTCGACATCGGCCGTGATCAGCTCGATACGCGCCAGCGCTTCGCGACCGGCAGCGCCCGAGACGCTCGCGATCTTGACCGTGCCGTCGTTCTCGATGTCGATCGTCGTGCCGGTCTCTTCGGTGATCTGGCGGATGACCGCGCCACCCTTGCCGATGACGTCGCGAATCTTTTCCGGGTCGATCTTGATCGTGATGATCGAAGGCGCCCACTCGGACATCTTCTCGCGCCCAGCGGTGATGACCTTGTTCATCTCCTCGAGGATGTGCAGGCGGCCGTCTTTGGCCTGGGCCAGCGCAACTTTCATGATGTCGGCCGAGATGCCCTCGACCTTGATGTCCATCTGCAGCGCGGTGATGCCGTCTTTCGAACCGGCCACCTTGAAATCCATGTCGCCGAGATGATCTTCGTCGCCGAGGATGTCGGTGAGGACCTTGAACTTCGTGCCTTCGAGCACGAGACCCATCGCGACACCGGCGACCGGCGCCTTGATCGGGACGCCCGCGTCCATCAGCGACAGCGAAGCGCCGCAGACCGAAGCCATCGACGAGGAACCGTTCGACTCGAGAATTTCCGAGACGATGCGGATGACGTACGGGAATTTCTCCATGTCCGGCATCATCGCGGCGATACCGCGACGAGCCAGGTTGCCGTGACCGATTTCGCGGCGCTTCGGCGAACCCATCATTCCGGTCTCACCGACCGAGAACGGAGGAAAGTTGTAGTGGAACATGAACGGCTCGCGGCGTTCGCCTTCGAGGGCGTCAATGATCTGCGCGTCGCGGCCGGTGCCGAGCGTGGTGACCACGAGCGCCTGCGTTTCGCCACGCGTGAACAGCGCCGAACCGTGCGTACGCGGCAACACGCCAACCTTCACGGTGATCGCACGCACGGTGGTCGCATCGCGACCGTCGATACGCGGCTCACCATTCAGGATGCGCTGGCGAACGATATTGCTCTCGAGCTTGAACAGTGAGTCGTCGACGTCGTCGGCCTTGTGCTTCGGGGCATCGCCACCCGACAGCGCGAGGATCGCCGCGGCTTTGATCTCCTTGACCTTCGCAGTGCGCTCCTGCTTCTCGGTGATCAGGTAGGCATCGGCCAGCGCCTTCTGCGAGCTTCCGGAAACCGCGGCATCGAGCTCGGCACTGGCAGCGTTCGGCTTCCAGTCCCACTTAGGCTTGCCGACGGCGGCAACCATTTCGTTGATCGTCTTGATGGCGACCTGCATCTGTTCGTGACCGAACACGACGGCGCCCAGCATCACGTCTTCGGAGAGGCCGGAAGCTTCGGACTCGACCATCAATACCGACTTCGCGGTGCCCGCGACCACCAGGTGCAGGTCGGATTCCTTGAGTTCTTTCTGCGTCGGGTTCAGCGTGTACTTGCCACCCTTGAAGCCAACGCGCGCGGCACCGATCGGGCCCGCAAACGGCACACCAGCCAGCGACAACGCGGCCGAGGCACCGATGAGCGACGGGATATCGGCATCGATATCCGGATCCATCGAGAGGACCAGCGCCACGACCTGCACTTCATTGAAGAAGCCATCGGGGAACAGCGGGCGGATCGGGCGATCGATGAGGCGCGAGGTCAGCGTCTCTTTTTCAGTGGGACGGCCTTCACGCTTGAAGAAGCCGCCGGGGATACGGCCCGCGGCGTAGGTCTTCTCGACGTAGTTGACGGTCAGCGGGAAGAAGTCTTTGCCGGGCACCGCTTTCTTGGCGGCGACGGCGGTGACGAGGACGACGGTGTCGCCCATCGAGACCTTGACCGAGGCACTGGCCTGGCGGGCGATCTCGCCCGTTTCGATCGTTATTGAATGTTGACCGTACTGAAATGATTTCTTGAGAACGCTCACGCTTTGATTCCTTCACGAGGCCCAAATGCCCCGAGTGCGTATTGACGGGAAAACAAAAAGGGCCGCGCGAATGCGCGGCCCTGGGGTTCAGTAGTTAGCGCCGGAGGCCCAGACGCTCTACGACCTCCTGATACTTCGCGGGCTTGGTAGCCTTCAGGTAGTCGAGCAGCTTGCGGCGCTGGTTCACGAGCTTTACCAGCCCGCGACGCGATGCATGATCGCGCTTGTGCGCGCCAAAGTGATCGCCGAGTCCGTTGATGCGCTCGGAAAGCAGCGCAATTTGTACCTCGGGCGAACCAGTGTCGTTAGCAGCGCGACGGAAGTCGGCAACCACACCGGATTTTTTTTCAGTAGCGAGAGACATCGTTGATTTGATCCTTGAAAAATCGAGTTTATTTGCTGGATTTTGCGGGCGCGAATTCTACCGAAAAGGTTCTGGAAAGCATAGGTTTAGCGCACCTCAGACGCCAATCAGCCGGCGCGGCTGCAATCGCCCGTCGGATAAAACTTCCGCCATCCCCAGAAACGCCCCCTCCGGACCATAGATGCGCACCCGGCGACCGGCCTCCACCTGCGCATCGGGCATGGCCTCGACCGCCTGACCATGGCGCAGCGCGATGACTTGAGATTCGCTGATTCGGGCCTGAGGCAGCGCCTGCAGGGCGATGTCCGGTGCCAGCAGGTCCAGGCCACCGTCTCCTGCGCCCGCAAGGGCGGTCTCCAGGCTGACCATCGGCATGTCCCGAAACGGCTCGACCCATGCACGGCGCAGCCGGGTCAGGAACCCGAGCGTCCCGAGCCTTCGGGCAATGTCCTCGCCGAGCACGCGGATATAAGTGCCCTTGCCGCACTCGCAGCGCAGATCGAGCGCCTCGGGCCGGTGCGCGACCAGTTCGAGCCGGCGGATATCGATGGCGCGCGGCGCGCGTTCCACTTCGACGCCCTGCCGCGCCAGTTCGTACAGCGGCCGGCCATTACGCTTGAGCGCCGAATACATGGGCGGTATCTGCGTCTGCAGGCCGCGGAAGTGAGCCAGCGCCTGCTCGATGGTCGCGGGCTCAAGCGCGGGAACCGGCTGGCGCTCGACGATGTCGCCTTCGGCATCACCGGTATCGGTGCGCGCGCCCAGCTGTACGGTGAATTCGTAGCATTTTCCGCCGGCTTCGATTTCGGCGATGACCTTGGTCGCCTCGTCGAGGCACAGCGGCAACATGCCGGTGGCCATCGGGTCGAGGGTGCCGACGTGGCCCGCACTCTTCGCGCCGTAGGCCTTGCGCACGCGCTGCAGCGCGCCGTTCGACGTCAGCCCCTGGGGTTTGTCGAGCAGGATGATGCCGGTCGGCATCGCTTACTCAGGATCGCTTTCGGGATCGCGCTGGTCGGATTTGACGGCGCCATTGATGAGGCGCGTGAGCTTGTCCGCGTTTTCGATCTGCTGGTCGTAGATGAATTCGAGCTTCGGCGCATGCCGCAGCTGCAGTGCACGACCAACCTCGCCGCGCAGGAAACCCGCGGCGCGATTGAGTCCTTCGGTCACCTGTTCGGGCGTGTGTTTGTCGCCGAACGGTACGAACCAGATGCGCGCCGTGGACATGTCAGGCGCGATGCTGACCGAGGTCAACGTAATGCTGCCCACGCGCGGATCGCGCACTTCGCGCATCACGAGCGTGGACAGGACGCGCTGCATCTCGCCCTCGATCCGCCCTAGTCTTTGTGACTTCGCGCTCACTGGATGCTGCGTGCAACCTCGACGCGGGAATAACACTCGATCTGGTCGCCGACGCGGACGTCCTGGTAGTTCTTCACGCCGATTCCGCACTCGGTACCCGCACGAACTTCACCCGCTTCGTCCTTGAAACGACGCAGCGATTCGAGCGCGCCTTCGAATATCACGACGCTGTCGCGCAGCACGCGGATCGGATTGTTGCGCTTGACCACACCTTCGGTGACGAGGCACCCGGCCACGACGCCGAACTTGCTCGAGCGGAACACTTCGCGAACCTGCGCAGTTCCCAGGATCGTTTCCTTGATCTCGGGCGCCAGCAGTCCGCTCAGCAGATCCTTCACGTAGTCGATGGCTTCGTAAATGATGCTGAAGTACTGAACTTCGACTTCGTTGTCCTTGATCGATTCACGCGCGGCCGCGTCGGCACGCACGTTGAAGCCGATGATGCGGGCCTTGGAAGCCGCGGCGAGCTGCACGTCGGAGATGGTGATACCACCGACGCCGCTGGCGATGATCTTGACCTGCACTTCGGCCGTGGCGAGCTTGTTGAGCGCATCGCGCAACGCCTCCGCGCTGCCCTGCACGTCGGTCTTGAGCAGGATCGGGATGACGCCGATCTTCTGCTCTTCGAGCTGCCCGAAGACGTCCTGCATCTTCGAGGCCTGCTTCGCGAGTTTGACGTCGCGGAACTTGCCCTGGCGATACAGCGCGACTTCGCGCGCCTTGCGTTCGTTCTCGACGGCGAGGAATTCGTCGCCGGCATTCGGCGAGCCCTGCAGACCCAGCACCTGCACCGGAATCGACGGCGCTGCGCTATCTACCGGTTTGCCGTTTTCGTCGAACATGGCACGCACGCGGCCGAACTCGTTGCCCGCGATGATCGGATCGCCGAGTTTCAACGTGCCGCGCTTCACGAGCACAGTGGCGACGGCGCCGCGGCCCTTCTCGACGGACGATTCGATGACGATGCCCGTGGCAAGGCCATCGGCGGCGGCCGTCAATTCGAGCACTTCGGCCTGCAACAGGATGGCGTCCAGCAACGCGTCAACGCCCTGCCCGGTCTTCGCCGACACCTGCACGAACATGTTCGTACCGCCCCATTCTTCGGCGATGACTTCGTGTTTCGAGAGTTCCGTGCGAACGCGATCCGGTTCGGCATCGGGTTTGTCGATCTTGTTGACCGCCACAATGATGGGTACACCAGCCGCTTTCGCGTGCTGAATGGCTTCGATGGTCTGTGGCATGACGCCGTCGTCGGCGGCCACGACCAGCACGACGACGTCCGTCGCCTTCGCGCCGCGCGCTCGCATCGCGGTGAACGCCGCGTGGCCGGGCGTATCGAGGAACGTGACCATACCCTTCGGCGTTTCCACGTGATACGCGCCGATGTGCTGCGTGATGCCGCCCGCTTCGCCCGCCGCGACCTTCGTGGTGCGGATGTAGTCGAGCAGCGAGGTCTTGCCGTGATCGACGTGACCCATGACGGTGACGACGGGCGGACGCGGTGATTCCGTTTCCGGCGCTTCCTCGCCCTGCAGATCTTCTTCGACCTGGTCGCCCTTCAGGACCTTGGCGATATGTCCCATCTCTTCGACCACGAGCGTCGCGGTGTCGCGATCGATGGGCTGGTTGATGGTTGCCATCACGCCCATGTTCATCATGGTCTTGATGACTTCGGTCGCCTTGACCGCCATCTTTTGTGCGATTTCCTGCGGCGTGATCGTCTCGCCGATGGTGACCTCGCGCTTCATCGGCGCGGTCGGCATCTCGAAGGCGTGTTTGGCTTCGCCACCCATGCCGCCGCCGCTGCCGGTACGTTCCTTGACGCGCTTCTTTTTCTTGTTGCGCGCGCCAGCGCCGGCCGCGACATGCAGCTCCTGGCGGCCGTAACGCGTGTCCTTGGCCGGATCCACGGCGGCAACCGCCGCGGGCGCCTTCTGGGTGTTGTGGCGTTCTGGACGCGCGGGCTGCGCGGTGGCTTCCGCGGTTGCGCGGCGCTGCGCTTCACTTTCCTGTTTGACGCGCGCCTCATCCGCAGCCCGGCGGGCCTCTTCGGCCTGTTTCTTCTTGCTGGCTTCGTCTTCGACGCGGCGGCGGTTCTCCGCCTCCATGCGCTCGCTTTCCTTGCGAACGGCTTCCACCTTTTCGCGCTCGGCGGCTTCCTGCGCTTCGATTTCCTTGCGCTTGCCGTCGGCTTCGTCCTGGTGCTGCTTGTTCTGCTCTTCGAGAACGTCGCGCTTGATGTAGGTCTTCTTGTGGCGAACTTCGACGTTCACCGTGCGCGCACGGCCTTGCGTGCTCGCCTGCTTGAGCTCGCTCTGCGTCTTGCGCGCGAGCGTGATCTTGCGCGGCGCAGAAACGCCGAGCTGGCTCTTGCTGGTGGGCTCGGCGGCGCCATGCGCGCGGCGCAGATGCGTCAGCAGCTCGAGCTTCGCCTCGTCGCTGATGAACGCCTCGGGGCCTTCGACCTGGATTCCGGCGGACTCGAGCTGCACGAGCAGCCGGTCTACCGGGACCTTCAGGACTTCAGCGAATTGTGCAACGGTGACATCGGACATAAATCTCCTAACGCCTCAGGCGCGACCGGCTTCGAACCAGATCTCGCGGGCCTTCATGATGAGCTTGCCGGCCTCTTCGGACGTCAGCCCTTCGATGTCCAACAAGTCGTCGACTGCCTGGTCGGCCAGGTCTTCGCGGGTACGTACGCCGCGGCGGGCCAGTGCCAACGCGAGGTCGGGCTTCATGCCCTCGAGCAGCAGCAGGTCGTCGGCCGGCATACCGGCATCGAGCGTCTCTTCGCTGGCGATCGCCTGAGTGAGCAACACGTCGCGCGCGCGGTTGCGCAGCTCCTTGACCATGTCGTCGTCGAACTCCTCGATGTTGGCGAGTTCGGACTGCGGTAGATAGGCCACTTCCTCGACCGTCGAGAAGCCTTCCTGCACCAGGATGGTCGCGACGTCCTCGTCGACGTCGAGCGATTTCTTGAAGGCCTCGACCAGCGCCTTGGCTTCGGTTTCGCTCTTGGCCTCGGCGTCCGTTTCGGTCATGACGTTCAGGTCCCAGCCCGTGAGCTGGCTCGCGAGGCGGATGTTCTGCCCGCCGCGGCCGATCGCCTGGGAGAGTTTGTCCTCGGCGACCGCGATATCCATGCTGTGGGAATCTTCGTCGACCACGATCGACAGCACTTCGGCCGGCGACATGGAGTTGATGACGAACTGCGCGGCGTTGTCGTCGTGCGGAATGATGTCCACGCGCTCACCGGCGATTTCGTTCGACACGGCCTGCACGCGCGAACCGCGCATGCCGACGCAGGCGCCAACCGGATCGACGCGCGGCTCGAGGCTCTTCACCGCAATCTTGGCGCGCACGCCCGGATCGCGCGCCGCGCCGAGAATCTGGATGAGGCCCTGGCCGACTTCCGGCACTTCGAGCTTGAACAGTTCGACCAGGAACTCACGCGCGGTGCGCGTGAGGAACAACTGCGGGCCACGCGGCTCGGAGCGCACTTCCTTCAGGAACGCCTTGATGCGGTCCTGGCTCTTCACGATTTCGCGCGGAATCATCTCGGTGCGGGCCACGAAACCTTCGGCGTTGCCACCGAGGTCGACATAGATGCCGTTGCGGTCGACGCGTTTGACGACCCCAGACACCAGTGTGCCGACGCGGTCTTTATACGCATCCACGACCTGTGAACGCTCGGCCTCGCGCACCTTCTGCACGATCACCTGCTTCGCCTGCTGCGCGGCGATGCGGCCGAAGATCACCGATTCCATCGGCTCTTCGACGAATCCGCCGATTTCCGCTTCCTTGTTCATGTCGAGCGCATCTTCCATGCGTAATTCGCGCTGCGGCACTTCCATCTCGCGCGAATCGTCGGCGAAGACCTTCCAGCGGCGGAAGGTGTCGTAGTCGCCGGTCTTGCGGTTGATGGAGACGCGCACGTCCCACTCTTCGCCGTGTTTCTTGCGGGTAGCCGAAGCCAACGCCGCCTCGAGCGCGTCGAAAATGATTTCCTTGTCGACGCTCTTCTCGTTCGACACGGCATCGACAACCAGCAGAATTTCTTTGTTCATGGAAAAAGCTTCCTAACTACAGCGGCGCCAATCGCGCCTTGCCAATCTCCGCGAGCTTTATGCTCACGGAGAAATTGTCCACATCCAGATCGACACTCTCTTCATCGGCGCGGCGTATGACGCCCGTGTAACGCTTGCGTCCGTCGCGCGCCACCTTCAACTCGACCTTCACCCGGCTATCTACGAACTGCGCGAAGTGTGCCGGCGTGCGCAGCACCCGATCCAGCCCCGGCGAGGAC
Source organism: Pseudomonadota bacterium (assembly GCA_039931065.1). Classification (GTDB taxonomy): domain Bacteria; phylum Pseudomonadota; class Gammaproteobacteria; order Steroidobacterales; family Steroidobacteraceae; genus CADEED01. The sequence goes on from JBDTSP010000008.1 coordinate 71,853, forward strand.
ACTTCGAGCGAATACGCACCGGGAAACGGATCGTCGGCATCGAGCAGTTCCGACACCATGTGACTCACGTCCCCGCAGTCGTCGACATCGATCCCGTCCGGGCTGTCGATGTAGATGCGCAACGTTCCGCCACCTGTGCCCGGCACGAACTCGATTTCGATGAGTTCGTAACCGCGCTCAGCCAACACCGGCTCGAACTGGGCGATGAGACGGTCATGAAGTGCCGTGTCCACCCACCCCTCCAACAAAAAAGGGCCCCAAAGGCCCTCCCGAACACCCGGATCATGGAGGTTTCCCTCAATGACGCCGGTCCAAAAAAACAAAAGCCCCATCGGGGCTTCGAGATCGCTTGGGAAATCCTGCGAGGCTGCTCCGCCCCCACCCCACCGAGGGCGCGGATTGTACGGCAGGTATTCAGTTGTTGACAGACCATGTCTCATGCAAGTACCTTGCGTTTCCAAGGTAGCTGTTCGAACCCATGAACCCCACTGAAAAACTCGCGCCAATCCGAAAGGGACTGCTCGAATTCGTGATCCTCAAGATCGTGGCCGGCGACAAGGTCTATGTCGCCGACATGCTCAAGCTCCTGGGGCCCACCGAATTCGCGACGCAGGAAGGCACTTTGTACCCGCTGCTCTCGAAGCTGCGGCGCGAGGAACTGGTGGACTACGAGTGGCAGGAGTCGGAAGCCGGCCCGCCGCGCAAGTACTACAAGCTCACTCAGAAGGGCCGGACGCAACTGTCGACGCTCAACGATTACTGGAAAGATCTGAACCGCACACTCGCCGATTTTGGGAATTAAAAGCCATGCAAACAGTGGTCAACATCAGTCTCAATGGAAACTCCTACCAGCTCGAGGAGCCCGGCTATAACCAGCTCCGCACGTACCTGGAACGCGCCGAAGCGCGCCTCAAGGACAACCCGGATCGGGTCGAGGTCATGGGCGATCTGGAGCAGGCCATCGCCGAAAAATGCCGCGGCACGCTCACGTCCCACAAGACGGTAGTCACGGTCGCCGAAGTGGAACGCATCATTTCCGAGATGGGCCCGGTCGAACCCGCGGACGAAAAGACCGCCGCCGGCGCGGAAGCCAGTTCTTCGGCGTTCAACTCGTCATCGGCGGGCGGCCAGCCGCGCAAGCGCCTCTACAAGATTCGCGAAGGCGCAATGTGGGGCGGCGTGTGCAACGGCCTCGCCGCTTATATGGGCCTGGACGTCACGTGGGTACGAATCGGCCTCGTGGTTCTCACCTTGTTCACGGGCGTCACCCTGCTGGTCTACCTCGCGATGTTGATCATCGTGCCGTACGCCGACACGGCGGAGGATCGCGCGGCGGCCTTCGGCGTGCCCTTCAACACCGAAGACATCATCAGCCGCGCAAAAAAAAACTTTGACGAGTCGAGCCACCGCTGGCACGGAGAATGGCGGCGCCAGCAGCGCCACTGGAACCGGCAGTTTCGAGACATGAACGCGACGCTGCGACAGACGGTGGCGAACGTCGCGCCGCACATGACCCCGGCGTCGCAGGGAATCATGGCGATCTTCCTGCCGATCGCGGCGATCGTCGGCGCCGTGGTGTTCGTCGGCTGGATCCTCGCGATGTTCTCGCTGATCACGCAGCACACCATCTTCGGCTGGGGACTGCCGCATGGCATGCCGCTGTGGATCGGCATCCTGCTGCTCGCCCTCGTCTACCTGCTCGTCACCGCGCCGCTCAAGATGGTTCGCCACGGCGCGCATCGCGGCGCAGGGCATCATCCGGGCTGGGGCGCGTTGTACGGCCTCATGTGGATCGGCTTCACGGCGCTTTTCTTCTGGGTTGCCTACAACTGGTTCCCGGGAGTGCGCGAACTGGTCGACAACCTGATGTGGGCCGCCAACCTGACGGTCGAAACGATTTCGGAGACGATTGCTTGAACACGGCCCTAAGCGATCCGAAGACTCTCGAAACAGTCACCGTCGAAACCGGCGCGAACCCCAGCGCGGCGATCATCTGGATGCACGGCCTCGGCGCCGACGGCCACGACTTCGAGCCGTTGGTGCCCGAGTTGTTAGGCGACGGAATGCCCGCGATGCGTTTCGTGTTTCCGCACGCGCCGGTGCGCCCCGTGACCATCAACAACGGTTACAAGATGCGCGCCTGGTACGACATCATCGGCATCGATCGTCGCTCGGCCGAAGACTTCACCGGCATTCAGGCATCGGCGGACGCCGTCACCGCGCTGATCCGGGCACAGAACGCGCGCGGTATCGCCACTTCGCGCATCGTGCTGGCGGGCTTTTCCCAGGGCGGCGCCATGGCGCTGCATCTCGCCACGCGGTTTCCCGAGAAACTCGCCGGCGTGATCGCACTTTCCTGTTACCTGCCGCTCGCGAAGGATTTCGCGAGCGAACGTTCTTCGGCAAATCTCACGACGCCCATCTTCATGGCGCACGGATCACAGGATCCGGTGGTGCCGTTTTCGCTGGGCGATGAATCCCGCCGGGTGCTCGAGGGCACCGGGTACCGCGTCGAGTGGCACGTGTACCCGATGCCACACGCTCTGTGCGCGGAAGAAGTCGCGGATCTCAAAGCGTGGCTCGCCAAGCGGGTCGCTGTGTCGGGTTGACGCCTCAATCCGGTCGAATGGCACTTCTCGCAGATGCGGGCGGGTGCCCGATGTTAGGATCGTCGCGTGAAATTCCTCGCACACGGCACCACGGCCTCGATGATCTTCGGCAGCAATCCATGAGCACCGAGGGCGACATCGAATTCCGCGCGCGCTGGCGCGAAGAACTGGAAGCCATCACGCCGGAAGGCAAGCTGGTGTTCGAGCTCAGCATGGGCAGCGGCAAGCAGGTTTATTTTCCGAACGAGCAGCGCTGGCGCGCCAAGGCGCCGGCCTGGGCGCTGGAACAGTGGCAGCGTTATGCCGATGCCTGCCGCGCCTGGTGCAAGCAGAACAGCATCCGCTTTTCGCTCGAACACGACGCGCATCTCGAGGAAGAGCGCCCGAAGAAATCGCCGGGCTAGCTGGGCCGGTTGAGCTCGTAGAGACAGATGTTCACCGTCGCCGCGACGTTCAGCGATTCTATGGCGCCGGTTCCCGCGATCGTAAACGGCCTCGCGCTCAACTGCGTCGTCGCGCCTTCCGGTAAACCACGCGCCTCGTTACCGAACAGATAGCAGCCGAACTCGCGGAATTCCGTATTCGCAATCGGCGCGCCCGCAAGATCGAGGCTCGCGATACGTTTGAAGCGTGCCGGCAAAGATGCCAGCGGCACGTCGAACTCCACCGGCACGTGGAAGATGGCGCCCATGCTCGCGCGCACCACCTTGCCGTTGTGGATATCGACGCTGTCGGGGCTCAGCAGGCAACGGAAATTTCCAAACCATGCCAGCGTGCGCAGGATGGTGCCGAGGTTGCCGGGGTCCTGGATCTCGTGCAGGTAGACCGCGCGCTCGTTCTCGCGCGGCGCAGCCGTAATGAACAGCGGCACCACCGCAGCGATACCCTGCGGCGAACGCGTCTCGCTGATCTGCGCCATCTGTTTGGACTGGACCACGTGCATCGGCAACGGGCTCGACCAATGCGCGAAATCTCGCGTCAGGTAGATCTCGCTCGGCCGAAGTCGCGCGTCGTGTATGGCGGCCTTCTGCAGCTCCTGAACCAGGTGCTCACCTTCCACCAGGAAAAATCCCAGCTCCTCGCGGAATTTCTTCTGGTGCAGTTTCTTGATGTCTTCGAATTTCAAGCGAGCTCCCGCGCCACGGCCTCGGCCACTTTAATGCCATCCACACCGGCGGAGAGAATTCCGCCCGCGTAACCCGCGCCTTCACCGCAAGGGTACAGACCGCGCACGTTCAGGCTCTGCAGCGAATCGCCGTCGCGCGTGATGCGCACCGGCGATGAGGTGCGGCTTTCGACCCCCGTTAGCACGGCGTCATCGCGATCGAAGCCAGGAATCTGCTGGCCGAACATCGGCAGTGCCTCGCGGATCGCATCGATGGCGTAGGCCGGCAGCGAAGGCCCGAGGTCGCACAGGCGCACGCCCGGCGTGTACGAGGGAGTGACGGCGCCCAACTGCTTTGAAGCAACGCCACGAATGAAATCGCCGACCAGTTGTGCGGGCGCGCTGTAGTCGCCGCCACCCAGTTCAAAGGCCTTCGATTCAAGCGCTTCCTGCAACGCCACGCCCGCCAGCGGGCCGCCGGGAAAATCCGGCTCCGGGTTGATCGCCACGACGATGCCGGCATTCGCATTACGTTCGTTGCGCGAATACTGGCTCATGCCGTTGGTCACCACGCGGCCGGTTTCGGAAGTCGCCGCCACCACCGTGCCACCCGGACACATGCAGAAGCTGTAGACCGAGCGGCCGTTGCTCGCGTGATGAACCAGCTTGTAGTCGGCCGCGCCGAGCTCGGGATGCCCCGCGAATCTGCCGAAGCGCGCGGTATCGATCAGCGACTGCGGATGCTCGATTCTGAATCCCAGCGCAAACGGTTTGGCTTCGAGAAACACTTTGCGCTGCTCGAGCATGCGCAACGTGTCGCGCGAGCTGTGGCCGAGCGCGAGCACCACGTGACGGCTGCGCAGCGTTTCGCCATTGGCGAGCACGACGCCCAGCATCTGCCCGTCCTCGATCAATACGTCCGTCACCCGGCTTTCGAAACGCACCTCGCCACCGAGCGCAATGATTTCGGCGCGCATCTTTTCGACCACGCCGGTCAGGCGAAACGTGCCGATGTGCGGCTTGCTGACGAACAGGATTTCTTCCGGTGCGCCGGCGCGCACGAATTCGCGCATCACCTTGCGGCCGTAGAACTTCGGATCCTTGATCTGGCTGTAGAGCTTGCCGTCGGAGAACAGGCCCGCCCCGCCCTCGCCGAACTGCACGTTGGATTCCGGCGTGAGGATGTTCTTGCGCCACAGCGCCCAGGTGTCCTGGGTGCGCTGGCGCACGTCGCGGCCACGTTCGAGCACGATGGGCTTGAAACCCATCTGCGCCAGCAACAACGCGGCAAACAAACCGCCGGGGCCGAAACCCACCACCAGCGGCCGGTCTTTCAACTGCGCCGGCGCCTGCGCCACCGGGTGATAAGCAGTGTCGGGCGCGGGTTTCACCTGGGCGTCGCGCGCGAAGCGTTTCAACACCTCGGCTTCGTCGTGCACGGTCGCGTCGACGATGCAGATGAACTTGATGTCGTGTTTCTTGCGCGCGTCGTAGCTGCGCTTGAACAAGGTGAAATCGAGCAGGTCCGCGTCGCGGATCTGCAGTCGTTTCAGCACCGCCTTGCGCAGCGCGTCCGGCGGGTAGTCGAGCGGCAGTGCCAACTCGGTGATGCGTATCACTGCAGACTTCCTGGCCGGTGTACCCGGCAGAGGTAAGGGTAGAATGCGCGCATTCTAGCGCTCAATCCCTGAAGCACGATGGCCCGAACAAAAAGCAGCAACGAATGGCTGCGGCGACACGTCAACGACCCGTTCGTAAAACAGGCGCAGATCGATGGATATCGCTCGCGTTCGGCGTACAAGCTCATCGAGCTCAATGAGAAGGACCGGCTGATCAAGCCCGGCATGCGGGTCATGGATCTGGGCTCGGCGCCCGGCGGCTGGTCACAGGTGGCCGGCAAGCTGGTGGGGAAAAAGGGCCGTGTGCTGGCCACCGATATCCTGCCCATGGACCCGGTCGGGAATACGGATTTCATCCAGGGCGATTTCACCGACCAGAAGGTCGTCGATCAATTGCTCGCGTGGCTCGGCAGCGAGAAGTTCGACCTCATCATTTCGGACATCGCGCCGAATATCACGGGCATCGATTCCGCGGATCAGGCGGGGTCGATGTATTTTCTCGAACTCGCGCTCGATACGGTCAACAAGACGCTGAAGCCCGGCGCAAACTTCGCGGCGAAGATGTTTCAGGGTTCCGGGTCGGATCAGTACGTGAAGGATCTGCGCAAATCGTTCGAGAAGGTGGTTATTCGGAAGCCGGCCGCGTCGCGCGCGCAGTCGCGCGAGGTTTACATCGTGGCGAAGGGGTTCAAGGGCTGAACCCGTAGCTTGACGAGTGCGGGTTCAAAGATAGCTTAGCCACCAGTCGCGTCGCCTTGCCTTTACCGCCGCGACCCACCTGCACAGTGGATACAGAATCGCGACTACCGCGATCCAGATCAGGTAGACGCCCAACAAGCCGACGCCAAAGCCTTGTGGAAAGAAGCGGTAGTGAGTCAACAACTGCTCCGGCGCGAAGCCTTGCGCGATGCCTAACAAGACCGCCAGGGCGTGTATCAGATAGAGATGCGCGATGTAAAACGCCAGCGGCGCGCGTCCGAACGTCACCAGTACACTCTTGATCGGACCGTAGAGGCGCTCGGCATAGGCGCAGGCGATCGCGGCGGGGCCCAGCGTCATGAGGACATAGAGAAGACTCGGCGGGTATTTCGTCGTCCCCAGAAAGGACATGACCGAAGCTGCGGTATTACCCGGGCCGTGCTCCCAGGGTTGCGGATCGCCATAGACATTCAGAGCGCGGATCAGGACAAACGCGATGACGATGCACGTTCCAATACGGAGCAACCACTCGTTGCGCTGTTTCGCCGGTAGTTCGAACATTCCCGCGGCGCCGTAGCCCAGGAACATGACGCCGATCCACGGGAGCAACGGGTAGGAAAAGAAAATCCGGAGCGGGCCGATTTCGTATAGCTGGCGGGCATGGAGTACCACCCATAGCGAGCCCGTCGTTCCAGTGGTGCTCGCCGCCGGCCATACGGAGTCCAGCAGATTGTGGCCCAACACGATTGCCGCACCGATCGCCAAACAGGCATGCCTGCCCAGGAACTGCGCGCCTGCAAGGATGACCATGCTCGCGCCGATGACCCAGATCACCTGCAGGGCCAGGTAAGTTCGACCGCCGAACTCAGCGACGCCCGTCGGGGCGAACGACCACGTGATGGAGATCACGAACAGCTCGAGCGCAATCAGCCACAGACCTCGTGTGAACAGAAGCGATGCCAGCTCCGTGGGAGTTCTGCGGCTCGCCATCAGCCCCGCGCTCGTCCCGGCGAGGAATACGAAAGTGGGCGCGCAAAAGTGAGTGATCCACCGCGTGAAAAACAGCAGCGGGCCCGTGGTGGGATCCGCCGTTGGGTCCTGGACCGCCGCCGCCATCATGAAGTCGCGCACGTGATCGAGCGCCATCACGACGATCACCAAGCCGCGAAGGACATCCAGCGAAGACAATCGATACGCCCGGCCATCAGAGGCCGAAGCGGCAGTCGATTGGATCGAACTCATGATGTCCCTCACGCAATAGAAGACTTGGTGCGTGTCGCACGCAGGCCCTTCGGTTCCCCGTCATTCGACGGACGTAAGGCTTGCGTCGAAGCGGACATGAGGGGAGCCGCAAACTACGGCGGCGCTGATCGTTAATCTCAGCGCGAGCTTGGATACCGGGTTGGGCGTTCGCGCGAGCTTCGGGAAATCGACGCACAACAGGCGCTGGAGCAACCCGAAGAAAATGGTAGCGGGGGCGTGCTTTGCGCTGTTCCTACCATTCCCCAAAAAGTTAGATTGAAGCCTCGAAGGCGGTAAGTTCGACCTGATCATTTCCAACATCGCGCAGAATCTCTTCGGCATCTATTTGGCCGACATGGCGGGGTCGATGTATTTTCTCGAGCTGGCGCTGGATACTGTGCGCAAGATGCTCAATCCCGGCGCCACCTTGGCGGTGAAGATGCTCCAGGGTCAGGTGCCGATGATTTCGTCAAAGAGCTGCGCAAGTCGTTCGATAAAGTACTGATACGAAAGCCAGCTGCCTCGCGCCCGCAGTCGCGCGACGTTTAAATTGTCGCGAATGGCTTCAAGAACTGAGACCCGGATACCGGGCGGAGAGATTTGAATGCGCTCGAAGAGTGTCGGAGTCCACGCTGCCGTCTTACCCGCATACCTCATTCTGGCCGCCTGTGGTGGTGGTGGTGGGAGCGGCGGTGCACCCACACCCACCGTGCCTCCGCCCTCGCCACCTCCATCGTCTCCACCGCCGTTCACCCAGTTTCCGGTCAACGAGCTGGGCCAGAACGGCGACCTGTATCTATCCGCGAGCACCTGGAGACTGACGCAAGGCTCTCTGCACATCGCTGGCATCTCGGCCCGCGCATTCGACAGTCGCAGCGGCGGCGCGCCATCCCTGCCCTGCTCGCAGGGTGGCCAGATTCGCACCACGTTGACGGACACGGACTCGAGCGGAGGCGTGACGGCGACTGATCACGTCGTTGCGACGCTGGATCACTGCAGGGACAACGACGTCGAAGCCAACGGTACGCTGGACATCACGGTGGTCTCCGTCGATTCGCTGGCGCCAGAGCGTCGCGTGCGGCTGTCGGCGCAGTTGGGCAGCGTCACGTTGCTGTCTGGCGGCGAGACCCTCCCGGCGAGTGGCACGGTAGTTTGCCTGTGCGCCCGTTCGGCGCTGCAGGATCGGCTGCTCGTCACCGGCAATGATTTTGCGATCGTCCGTTACTCGAACACGATGAGGCTCACGAACTCGTCCATCGACTACGCGGCGGAATACGAGCAGTACACGCATCAGTACGTCATGTCCGGCCGCGTCGAAGACGGGGACCGCCGGCAATACTTCGAGTTCGACACCGATGCACCGTTGTACGGACGCATCGGCAGGCCGGTGGAAGCGGGTGCGCTCTCCTTCCACGTCGGCTCCAACGCCACTTTGCGATTCGAGGAAGGCCTGGAACGGACCACGAACGCCGCGGGCGGACGCGCCGACCTCGACGGCGATGGCGACTTCGAAACGCCGATTGGCCGTTCATGGTTCGAGCTGATGACGCTGGGCCTGTTCGAGCCGCTTCGTGACATCACGATTCCCGACAACTTGCCGGGCCCGAACGAAGTTGTCGTACGAACGATTTCGCTGACTTCTTCCGGGACGGGACCGCTGTACGTCGCTGACCTTGCGGTCGATACGCCGCGCGACCGACTCTACGTGAGCGTTCCGGGCCGCAACGAGGTCGCAGTGCTTTCCACCACCACCTACCATGTAGTCGACCGCATTCCGGTGGGATCGCGGCCCACCGCGCTTTCCCTCTCGCGCGACGGCACCACGCTGTATGCGGCCTTGAGTCAAGGTGGTGCCGTCGCGGCATTGAATCTGACCACCCGGACCGTGACACGGCTCGAAACCGCCGCGGCGAATGGCAGCGGTTACATCGACAACGTCGTGGAAAGCTCGGGCCGCGTCTATTCGACGGCGCGGCCCCAGACGCGCACCGGCAACCCCACGGACGCCTTCCTCGCCAGGACGGACATGAGGAATGGTGGCCTGATCGAGCGTGTCACTGATTCACAGGTGTTCAGGGTTCCCGTGCCGCTGGCCGCCGGGCCCGCCGCTGATTTCGTCTATGCGGCGCTGCCGGAGGACAGCGGCAGCAAAAAACTACTCAAGCTCGATCAGTCGCAGTCGGCAATGCCGGTCGTGCTCACCAGGGATTTTCCCTCCGGGACCGAGCTAACCCATCTGACATTGAGTCCCGACGGCAGCAAGATACTGCTGGATTCGGGCGAGATGATCCGTACGTCGGATTTCCAGCAGGCTGGCTCCATCATCAACGGCGAGCATTCGGTCTTCACCGCGGATGGCCAATGGATTCTAGATGGCCTGAGCCTGTTGTACGATGCCGCGACGCTCATCATCCATCGGCCGTTCGACATCCCTTGCGCGATCGCCACGGATTCGCGCGTTGTGTACGTGGCGGCGCACGCTCAGTTCGTCGCCACCCAGTACAACAACCGGGGCGGCGACCTGTGCGTATTCCAGCTGAGCAACCGGCTGAAACCGCCCGGCACGGACGACCCTGCATCCGAGCTTCCGCTCGAGCCCGCCACGGTGGCATTGCCCGTCACGCCTTATGCCAGTTTGCTGAACGCAGAGGTTCGCACCGCCGCCGTCGATCGCACGCGTGGGTACGTGTACGCAACTGGCAACGGCACCGGTGGCCTGGAGTTCGGCGTAGGCCGACTGAGTGATGGCGCGCTGCTGCACCGGCAGATCGTGCCGGGAAACATCCAGCTCGGAAGGATTGTACTCAACGACGACGGCAGCCGCGTTTACATCCTGCAGTCGGGGGCCGGCACCAACCGGCTCGAGGTTTTCGATCCCACGGCGCTGTCGTTACTCGCGCCGGTGCCATTCGATGCGTCGCTGCTGACCGTCCCGGGCAGCCCGAACATGGGTAGCGCGCGCGACATGGTCTGGATCGGAAACGATCAGGTGCTTTTGAGTGCCGTAGGCACTTTTTCGGATCTCACGTATGCCACCCGCATCGACGTCACGTCGGGTGTCGGGCAACGAATCGCCGGGGGCGTCGCGAAGTTTCCCGCGGGCGCAGAACTGATCGGCACCCCGGATGGCACCGGCGTGATCATGGCGGGCAGCAACAAGCAGCTGGTTCGCGTGAATCTGCGACAGGCCGATCCCGACGTGATCGCGGATCGGACGCACGACGAGCTCATCGGAACGGCGAACCTCGAGGTCAGCGCAGATGGGACGACGGTGTACGGATCCGAGGGGGCTGCGTCGAATGCAACGACATTCCAGCTCAGAGGGTTGATCCCGCGAGGCATCCCCGTCGCCGCACCCGATGAGTCTGCAGTTTTCGTGCTCGGACTCACAGACAATAGTTTGAGAGTTTTGGATCCGGCGACCTTTCAAGTGACGGCGGTCCACAGCATTCCAGGGTGCGGCCCAGGTCCAGTAACCGACGCGATGAGTGGCACAACTCCACGGTCCGTGGTGTTCGTCAAGGGTGGAATCATTTGCCAGGTGGCGGTTCCCTGATCTTGGCGGGTAACCGGTTGGCGCACCGCTTTCCGGGAACGGCTGTCGATCACAAACGGGAGTGCCCTTCGGAGGGCATCATGGAGCAGCGAAAGTAGGTAGCGGGAATCTGCTTTGCGATGTCCTTACTATCGAGCAAACGGCCCGATTGAAGTTACAGTAGTGATCTTGGAGACGGCGATCAAGCGGCGGCGAGATCGGCAAGGCGCTTCGCCGGCAAGGGCTTGACGGCCGCGAGCTTGGCGGGTTCCTGGGTCACCTGCCACAGGTCGAGCGCCTCCTGCATGCGCAGCCAGCTCTCCGGCGTCGTCTTGAGCAGCGTCGCGATGCGCACGGCCATGTCGGCGGTGAGCGCGCGCTTCTCGAGCAGCAACTCCGAGACAGTGACGCGGCTCACGTCCAGGAGCTTCGCGAACTCGGTCTGCGACATGTCGAGCGCGGTGAGCACATCCTCGCGAAGGATCTCGCCCGGATGGGTCGGGCGGCGGTTCGGATCGCGCTTGGTCGCAGTGTTCATCAGTGATAATCCTCCAGGTCCACATCGACGGCGTCTTTCCCGTCGAAGGCAAAAGTCAGTCGGTCATTCCCGGTCACGCTGCAGGCGTACCGGCCCTTCATCGCGCCCTTGAGCGGATGGTATCGCCACCCCGGCAAGTCCATGTCTTGAGGCCTCTCGGCAACATCCAACCGGTCCAGCATGCGCTGGATGCGCTTCACGCGGTCAGCCGGAATTCCCCGGGCATCGCTCTTGCGAAAGAACCGCTCCAGACCCTTGTGCCGGAAAGTGCGAATCACAAGAGCGAAGGTACGCTGTAATGCATCGGATTACAGTGTAATCCATCACATTACAGCGTCAAGGGTTCTGCAAGCGCCTGGTAGAGCGAGACGGCATGCGCCGATCGCAACTTCCCTATCGGCTCGGGAAGCCGTTGCACTGTTCTTGGGACGCGTCGTTTCCGCCAGGCCGAGTATTCACGCTCGACGAGAGACGCGGCGATGTCGTCGAGCTGGAAGTGTGGCGATTCCAGCGTACGCGAGCCAGGGAACGGCGCACTTGGACATGTACTGGTCAACCTTGAGCGGCTGGACCAACCCCGACAGTACACTGGCGTACTACCCCGACTTTGCCGATTACCGGCCTGGTAAATCGATCGCGAACGCGAGCAGGCTGGAGTAGTTGGAATCGGCGCCGAAATTAAAAAGGCCCCGGCGTTTTTCGCCGGGGCCTTCGTATAGTTGGTAGCGGGGGTAGGATTTGAACCTACGACCTTCGGGTTATGAGCCCGACGAGCTGCCAGACTGCTCCACCCCGCAACCGATCCCCTCTTGCGAGGGGGGCGCATTCTTATCCAACAGCTGCGCCTTTGCAAACCTAATCGACGTAATCCGGCGAATGCCTCAGCCGAGCACCCGCGCGCAGATTTGAATCAGAGCATTGGGTACCAAACCCAGAACCAGCACCGCAAATCCGTTCAGTGCGAGCACTGTGCGAACTGCAATTCCACCCGATGCGCCGCTGGGCAAATCACCCGGCGCATCGAAGAACATCAGCTTCACGATGCGGAGGTAATAGAACACGCCGACCACCGACATTACGGCGCCGATCAGGATCAGCCACATGTGCCCGCTCAACCACAACGCCTGGAAGATCGCGAACTTCGCCCAGAAGCCGATGAACGGCGGCACGCCGGCGGTCGAGAACATCAGCGCCATCATCACGTATGCGAGCAGCGGATCGCGTTTGTACAAACCCTTGAACTGATCGAGCTCCTCGGCTTCGAACCCGGCGCGGCTCGCGAGCACGAGCACGCCGAATGACCCCAGCGTCATGATCACGTAGGCAACGGTGTAATAGAGCGCAGCTTCGTAACCCGCTTCGGTGCCCGCGACGAAGCCGAGCAGGATGAAGCCGACGTTGCCGATGGCCGAATACGCCAGCATGCGTTTGAGATTGGTCTGCGCGATGGCGATGAGATTGCCGAGCACCAGCGACAACACCGCAAGCGGCGCCAGCATGCTCTGCCACGCCTCACCCACGCTGCCCATGCCGTGAGCCAGCAACCGGAACGCCAGCGCGAACGAGGCAATTTTCGGCACGGTCGAGAGGAACAAGGTCACGCCGGTCGGCGCGCCGGTGTAAACGTCGGGCACCCACATGTGGAACGGCACGGCGCCGAACTTGAACGCGACGGCGACGACCAGGAACACGAGACCGAGAGTCATGCCGAGGCTGGGCGCACCCATCGCCTTGTCGGCCAGATCGTCGAGACGCAACGTGCCGTTGAGACCGTAGATCAGCGACATGCCGTACAACATCATTCCCGACGCGATGGCGCCGAGCACGAAGTACTTCATCGCGGATTCGGCCGCGATACCGGACTCACGATCGAACGCGACCATCGCATACAGCGACAGCGACATCAGCTCGACGCCGATGTAGACGGTCAGCAGGCTGTTGGCCGACACCAGCACGAACACGCCTAACAACGCGGTCAAAGCCAGCACGTAGTACTCGCCGCGCATCATGCCGCGACGTTCGAGATAGTCGCGCGAATACAGCAGCGCGACCGCGATGCTCGCGAAACCGAATAGTTTGAGGAACACGGCCAGCGGATCGGCAACGTAGCTGTCCGCGAACAGCAGCACACGCTCCGTCACGTTGGCGTACCTGAAGGTGATGAACGCACCGACGGCGAGGATCGCGAGCGTGAGTGTCGGCGCCAGTTTGCGATGCCGGTCGCCGAAGAACACATCGGCCAGCAGCAACACGCAGACCGCCGCGGCCAGGTACATCTCCGGCAGCGCGGGTTGCAGGCTCGCCCAGGTCATGTCGGGAACAGTATTCATAAGGGCAGCTTGCTGAGAGCGATCTGCTGGACGAGATGCTGGACGGTCGCTTCCATGAGGTCGGTTAGCGGCGCGGGATACAGGCCCACGGCCAGCACGGCGACTGCCAGCAACGCGAGGATGATGAATTCACGCGCGTTGATGTCCTTGAGTTCCGCGACGTGGTGGTTGGCCACCTCGCCGAAGATCACGCGCTTGACCAGCCACAACGTGTACGCGGCGCCGAGGATCAACGTGAGACCGCCCAGGAACGCGTACCAGAAGTTCGCCTTGAAGGCGGCGATGATCACCAGGAACTCGCCGACGAAACCTGAGGTGCCCGGCAGGCCCGCGTTGGCCAGCGCGAACAACACCATGAAGGCCGCGAACTTCGGCATCGTGTTGACGACGCCGCCATAGGCGCTGATCTCGCGCGAATGCACGCGGTCGTACATGACGCCCACACACAGGAACAAGGCGCCGGAGATGAGGCCGTGCGAAACCATCTGCACCATCGCGCCGGTGATACCCATGCCGGCGCCCTGCACTGCTCCGGTTCCGGCGACGATGTCGTACACGAGGAACGAGCCGAGCGTGACGAAACCCATGTGTGCGATTGATGAATAGGCGATCAGCTTCTTCATGTCGGTCTGCACCAACGCAACGAAGCCAATGTAGACGACGGCGATCAGCGAGAGGCCTATCAACAACCAGTCGAATTCACGGCTCGCATCCGGCGTGATGGGCAGGCTGAAACGCAAGAAGCCGTATCCGCCCATCTTCAACATGATCGCGGCCAACACGACGGAGCCGCCCGTGGGCGCCTCGACGTGCGCGTCGGGCAACCAGGTGTGCACCGGCACCATTGGAATCTTCACGGCGAAAGCCGCGAAGAACGCGAAGAAGATCCACATCTGCTCGGTGGCGCTCAACGGCAGCGCCTGGAAAGACGCGATGCTGAAGTTGCCGGTCTTGATCACCATGTAGATGAGCGCGACCAGCATGAAGACGCTGCCGAGGAACGTGTACAGGAAAAACTTGATCGTGGCGTACACGCGCCGCGGACCGCCCCACACGCCGATGATGAGGAACATCGGGATGAGCATCGCTTCCCAGAAGAAATAGAACAGCAGGCCGTCCATCGCCGAGAACACGCCGATCATCAGGCCTTCCATGATGAGGAAGGCGGCGTAGTACTGCGCGGGGCGCGACTCGATCACCGTCCACGCGGCGACGACCACCGGGATGGTGATGAAAGTGGTCAGCAGGATCAGCGGCAGGGAGATGCCGTCGACGCCGAAGTAGTAAGACGAGTGCAGCGCCGGAATCCACGGCAGCTGTTCGACGAACTGGAAATCGAACTTCGAGATGTCGAAGCCTGAGTACAGCGGGATGGACGCGCCGAACACCACGACGGCGGTGGCGAGTGCCACCCAGCGGCCGGCCTTGATGCCGCGGTCGCCGATGAACAACACGACGAGGCCGCCCACGATGGGCAACCAGGTCAGAAGCGATAACAAACCAAACCCCTGCATGTGAACTCGTTTTCTTTTGGAACCAGGTTCTATCTAGATCAGGCGTGCGTCAGGAACCAGCCGAGCATCACTGCCAGGCCGATCATCATCCAGAACGCGTAGGAATACAGAAAGCCACTCTGCACGCGGCGCACGACGCCGGCGGTCCAGCCGATCAGCCCCGCGGATCCGTCGATCAGCGTTCTGTCGATGATGGCGGTGTCGCCACCCTTCCAGAAGATCGTGCCCAGCAGGCGGCTGCCGCGCGCGAGCACGTTCTCGTTGAACCAGTCGAACCAGTACTTGTTCTCGAGAATCACGCGCAGCGGTTTGAGCTTCGAATCGATGACGCCTGGCAGATGCGGCCACTTGATGTAGAGCGCCCAGGCGCTGAACACCCCTGCGATCACCAGATACACGACGGGATGATGGAACGCATCGCCGACGAAGCTCAGCCAATTGCCGAATGCGGCGCCGATTTCGTGCAGCATCTCCTCGTGTTCGGGGCTGAAGTAGATGGACTCGCCGAAGCCGTGCCCGAAGATCAGCGGCTGCACGGTGATCGCGCCAATGATGATCGACGGGATTGCCAGCAGGATGAGCGGCAGTGTGACCACCCACGGGCTTTCGTGCGGCACGCCGCCGTGGTGGCCGTGGTCGGGTTCGGCATGCGTCTCGTGTGCATGCGAGTCATGGCCCTGTTCCGCAGCGTGCGCGGCTCCGCTCGTATCAAACCGCGGCTTGCCGTGGAAGGTCATAAACAACAGCCGGAACGAATAGAACGCGGTGACAAAAACGCCAATCAGAACGCACCAGTAGGCGTAAGCCGCAATGCCGTTGTCCGGATGCAGCAGGTGCTGCTCCTTCACGGCGTCGATGATCAGGTCCTTCGAGTAGAAGCCCGAGAAGAACGGGGTGCCGATCAGCGCAAGCGAACCGATCCAGCAGGTGATCGCGGTAATCGGCATGTACTTGGCGAGGCCACCCATCTTTCGCATGTCCTGCTCGTGGTGCATGCCCATGATCACGGAGCCGGCCGCGAGGAACAGCAGCGCCTTGAAGAAGGCATGCGTCATCAGGTGGAAGATCGCGACGTTGTAGACGGACGCGCCGAGCGCGACCGTCATGTAACCGAGCTGCGACAGCGTCGAATACGCAACGACGCGTTTGATGTCGTTGTTGATGATGCCGAGGAAGCCCATGAACAGCGCCGTCGTGGCGCCGATGAACAATACGAAGTTGAGTGCGTACTCCGAGAACTCGAACAGCGGCGACATACGCGCCACCATGAAGATGCCGGCGGTCACCATCGTGGCCGCGTGAATCAACGCGGAGATGGGCGTCGGGCCTTCCATCGAATCCGGCAGCCACACGTGCAGCGGGACCTGCGCGGACTTGCCCATGGCACCGATGAACAGGCAGATGCAGATGAACGTCATGGCGTTCACGCCATCGGTGCCCGCCAGCGGGAACGTCTGGCCCGCGATCTGCGGCGCGGCCTTGAAAGCGTCGACATAGTTGAGCGAAGCACCGCCGAATTGCGCTGTGTAATAGACGACGCCTGCAATGCCGAGCACGAAGCCGAAGTCGCCCACGCGGTTCACGAGAAACGCCTTCATGTTGGCGAAGATCGCGGTCGGCCGCTTGTACCAGAACCCGATGAGCAGATAACTGACGACGCCCACCGCTTCCCAGCCGAAGAACAGCTGCATGAAGTTGTTGGCCATCACGAGCATGAGCATCGAGAAGGTGAACAACGAGATGTAACTGAAGAAGCGGTTGTAGCCTTCATCCTCGGACATGTATCCGATCGTGTAGACGTGCACGCACAGGGAAACGAAGGTGACGACGACCATCATCAATGCGGTCAATTGATCGACCAGGAAGCCGACCTGCATGCCGACGCCGTCGCTGACCAGCCAGGTGTAGACGGTGCCGTTATAGGGCTCCGCGCCGTGCAGGAAGATCGAGCCCGCGACGTGCAGCGACAATCCGCAAGCGATGGCGACGCCTGCGATGGTGACGGTGTGCGCAACCCAGCGCGGTATGACGCTGCAGAAAACGCCCGCGATGATCGCGGCCACGAGCGGCGCGAGCGGGATGGCGAGCAGCAGATTCGGGTTCAGGGATTCCACGCGCTCAGCCTTTCAATGTGCTCAGGTCTTCGATGTTGATAGTGCGGCGTTCGCGGAACAGCACCACCAGGATCGCAAGGCCGATCGCCGACTCGGCGGCGGCCACGGTCAACACGAAGAACACGAAGATCTGCCCGTTGATGTCGCCGTTGAATCGCGAGAACGCGACGAAGTTGAAGTTCACCGCGAGCAACAACAGCTCGACGCACATCAGCAGCAGGATCAGGTTCTTCCGGTTGATGAACATGCCCGCGACCGAGATCGCGAACAACACACCGGAGATGACCAGCAACCAGTTCAGTTGGATCACGGGCCATTCCCCTTGGGGGCCGCTTCCGGCGCGGGCAATTCCGGCCTCACCGGCGCAACCTTGACGATGCGCACGCGATCTTGCGCACGCGCGGCGACCTGCAGCGCGATGTTCTGCTGCTTGAGCCCGGTGCGTTTTCGCATCGTGAGCGAGATCGCGGCAACGATGGCGATCAACAGCAACATCGCGGCGAGCTCGAACGGATAGACGTATTCGGTGTAGAGCAGTTTGCCGAGCTCGGCGGTATTGCTGTAGGTCGCGGGCTGGGCCACGGCGCCCTGGGTTACTTCGACGCCCAGGCTGCGCGTCCAGACGACGCTCACGATCTCGAACACCACCGCGCCGGCGACGATGCCGCCGAGCAGCGCGTAACGCGTGACCCGCGCCTTCACTTCCTCGACGTTGATATCGAGCATCATCACCACGAACAGGAACAGCACCATGACGGCGCCGACATAGACGAGGATCAGCACGACCGCGAGGAACTCCGCTTCGATCAGCAGCCAGATGGCGGCGCTCGTGAAGAAGCACAACACCAGCAGCAGGGCCGAGTGCACGGGATTACGCACGGTGATCATGCCGAGCGCGGACAGCGTCAGGATCGACGCGAACACCCAGAAGAGAATCTCGACTAACACCCTTATCCCCTGCCTTCTTCTTTAGCTCAACGGTAGGCCGCGTCAGCGGCCTTGTCGGCGCTGATCAACGCATCGTAACGATCGCCCACGGCGAGCAGCTTGTCTTTCGTCATGATGTTCTCGCCGCGATTTTCCATGTGGTATTCGTGGATTCGCGTCTCGACGATGGCATCCACCGGGCAGGCCTCTTCGCAGAAGCCACAGTAGATGCACTTGAACAGGTCGATGTCGTAACGCGTCGTGCGACGCGTACCGTCGTTGGCGACGTCCGACTCGATCGTGATGGCAAGCGCCGGGCACACCGCTTCGCACAATTTGCAGGCGATGCAGCGCTCTTCCCCGTTCGGGTAACGACGCAACGCATGCAGGCCGCGGAAACGCGCCGACTGCGGGGTCTTCTCTTCCGGATAGTTGATGGTGAATTTGCGAGTGAAGAATTTCTTCATCGTCACTCTCAAACCGCCGAGCAGTTCCCAGAGAGCAAATGTCTTGATGATGTTGCGCATTAGAAGGCTCTCCACGGTCCGACCTTGAGGTACACCATCACGCCTTCGACCGCGATCCAGACGATCGTCACCGGAATCAGGATTTTCCAGCCGAGACGCATGATCTGGTCGTAGCGATAGCGCGGGAACGTGGCCCGGAACCACAGGAAACAGAACAGGAAGAAGAAAAGTTTGGCGAACAGCCAGTGGAATCCGTCACTGACGAACCAGACCGGAATCCAGCCGATGAACGGAATGCCGCTGATGGCCGCGGGAATGTCGGTGGGCTCGAGCCAGCCATCGAACGGGCTCAGCCACCCTCCCATGAAGAAAATCGCGGTCAGCGCCGAGATCAGCAACATGTTGGCGTATTCGGCCAGGAAGAACAGCGCAAACGCGATGCCGGAATACTCGACGTGGAAACCCGCGACGATTTCAGATTCGCCTTCCGCGACGTCGAACGGCGCGCGATTTGTTTCCGCGACGCCCGAGATGAAATAGACGATGAACAGCGGGAACAGCCAGAGGAAGTTCCACCACCACAACCCACCCTGCTGCGCGCGCACGATGTCGCCGAGATTCAAACTGCCCGCGGCCATGATGACGCCGACCAGCGCGAATCCCATGGCGATTTCATACGCCACGATCTGCGCGGCCGAACGCATCGCGCCCAAGAAGGCGTACTTCGAGTTCGAAGCCCAACCCGCCATGATCACGCCGTACACACCCACCGAGGTCAGCGCGAGTACGTACAGCAGGCCGGCGTTGATGTCGGCGATGACCAGATTGGGATCGAGCGGAATCACGGCCCAGATCGCGAATGCCGGCACCAACGTGATGATCGGCGCGAGCCGGAACAGGATCTTGTTCGACTTCGCCGGGATGACGACTTCCTTGACGAGCAGCTTGATGACGTCTGCGAACGGCTGAAAGATGCCGGGCAAAAGTCCAAAAATGCTGCCAACGCGGTTCGGACCGCGGCGCAGCTGCATATAACCGATCACCTTGCGCTCGAGCAGAGTCGTGAAGGCAACGGAAAGGATCAGCGCGACTGTGACGAGGAGGATCCACGCGGTCGACTGGAACGCCGGGATAGCCCATAGCGTTGTCGCCGTGGCCTTCACCCAGTCGGTGTAACCGCTCATGTGCCCTGGCTCCCGTAGACCACGGCGGCGAGTTTGCCTTCCTTGGTACGCTGCAGCGAGGGCGCCCGACGCAGCACGGCGTCGATCGAGTACATCGGCACGTCGACGACCCGCGCGTCGAGGTCGCTAACCTTCGATTCATGCGAGCCCTGGTACGAGCCGGCCGCGACGCCACCGCACAACGCGCGCAGCTCTTCGCGCACTTCTTCGGAGGACTGGTAGTCGAAATCCGCGACGCCGGCGAGATTGCCGAGCACGCGCAGCACCTTCCAGCCCGGACGTGCTTCACCGAGCGGCTTGGCCGCGCCGGCGAAACTCTGCCAGAGACCTTCCAGGTTGACGTAGGTGCCCGAGGTTTCGACGAACGTGGAAATCGGCAACAACACGTGGGCGACGGACTTGAGCGTGTCATCGGCATAAGGCGTTGCCGCCACGACGAAACCCGCGCCGTTCATCGCCTTGATGGCATCCGGACCCAGGCCATCCGCCCAGGGCTCGGCCCCGCCGAACAGTAGATAGGCTTTCTGCGGCTGCGTGATCATCTCGCGGGCATTCTTGCCGGCGCTTCCGGACTTGATGCCGCCCGGATCGCGATGCGGCACGGCGCCGGCCAGGTAGGCGCCGGCGGAGTTGCCACCTTCGGCGAGAGTGCCGAGCGTCGCACCGGTCGCCGCGGCGATCGCGGCCGCGACGGCGCGCAGATCGGCATAAGCGGGATGACGCAGCGCCAACGCACCCAGCCAGATCGCGCGTTTCTGCCCGGACTTCAACGCGGTGGCGATTGCGCGATGGCCCACATTGGCCTGCGCGCCGGCAACCAGCGTCGCCAGGTGTTTGGGCGCCGCCGCGCCGTCGAGGCACGCCGTGTAGATAGCGGCGAGATCGGCGATTTGTTTTGCCGGCGAAGATTCCAGAAACGCCGCGACCGGAAACAGGTAGTCGAAGCGCGTCGGGTTCAGGAAGCTGACCTTCGCGCCGCGTTTGGCGGCCTTGCGCACGCGGTGCGCAAGCACCGGCGCCTCACGGCGCAGGTTCGAACCGACGATCAGCAATGCGTCGAGCTGGTCGATATCGGCGATCGCGAGGCCACCAAGACCGGGAGCCGCCGGATCCGCCGCCTGGTCGCGGAAATCCGCCTGGCGCAGACGATGATCGATATTGGACGAGCCCAATGCGCGCGTCAGCCTGCTGAGTAGATAGAGTTCCTCGACCGTGGCCGAGCTGCTGGCAAGCGTCGCCAATTCAGCGCCCGCCCCCTTCAACGCCTTGGCTGCCGTCTCGAGCGCCACTTCCCAGCTGACCCGTTTCCACTCGCCGCCCTCGCGCACCATTGGCGCCTCGAGACGATCCTGCGAGTAAATGCCTTCGTAGCTGTAGCGATCGCGATCGGCGATCCAGGTTTCGTTGATCGCTTCGTTGGGACGCGGGACCATGCGCATCAACTTGCCGCGCAGAATGTGGCCGAAGAGATTCGTACCGACGCCGTCGTGCGGCGAGACCAACGCCGCCTGGGTCATTTCCCAGGAACGCGCGCGATAGCGGAACGGCTTGGAGTTGAGCGCGCCGACCGGGCACAGGTCGATGATGTTGCCCGACAGTTCGTGTTCGACCGCGCGTTCGACATACGTGCCGATCTCCATGTGCTCGCCGCGACCGGTGGTGCCGAGCTCCTGGATACCCGCAATGTCCTGCCCGAAGCGCACGCAGCGCGTGCAGTGGATGCAGCGCGTCATGTCGGTGGAGACGAGCGGACCGATGTCCTTGTCTTTCACCACGCGTTTACGCTCGTTGAACCGCGCCATGTCGCGGCCGAAACCCATGGCGAGATCCTGCAGCTCGCACTCGCCGCCCTGATCGCAGATCGGGCAATCGAGCGGGTGATTGATGAGCAGGAATTCCATCGTGGCTTTCTGCGCACCGATGGCCTTGGGACTCTTGGTAAAAATCTTCATGCCTTCGCCGATGGGCGTGGCACAGGCCGGCAGCGGCTTCGGCGCCTTCTCCACTTCGACCAGGCACATGCGGCAATTGGCCGCGATGGGTAGTTTGTCGTGGTAGCAGAAACGCGGCACGTACGCGTTCTGCGCGTCCGTGACGTGGATGATCATCTGGCCTTTCTTGCCCTGACACGGCTTGCCATCGACTTCGACGTTGACGACGTCGGAAGGCGGCGCGGCCGGCGGCGGCGTGACCACGGGCGGAGGCGTGCTCATGCCGCCCTCTTGGCCGGATCGTCGACAATGCTCTTCCCGCCGTTGTCGATCATGTATTCGAATTCGTGGCGGAAGTGCTTCATGAAGCTCTGCACCGGCCAGGCGGCCGCGTCGCCGAGCGCGCAGATCGTGTGGCCCTCTATGCGTCCGGCAACATCCACCAGCAACTGCAGGTCCTTCTTCTCGCCCTGCCCCGCCATGATCCGGCGGATCAGGCGATTCATCCAGCCGGTGCCTTCACGGCACGGCGTGCACTGGCCGCAGGATTCACTCTGATAGAAGCGCGACAGACGCTCGAGCACCTTGACCATGCAAGTGGTCTCGTCCATCACGATGACCGCGGCGGAACCGACGGAGGAACCCGCGGCCTTGAGCGAGTCGTAGTCCATGTTCGCGGCCATGATCTTTTCGGCCGGCAACACATAGACAGATGAGCCGCCGGGAATGCAGGCCTTGAGCTTGCGGCCGCCTTTCATGCCGCCGGCGATTTCGAGCAACTCGGCGAACGGGATACCCATGGGCAATTCGAAGTTGCCGGGCTTTTCGACGTGGCCCGATACCGAGAAGATAGCCGTGCCGCCGGCATTGGCGACGCCGAGCTTCGCGAACCACTCCGGACCCTTGCGCAGGATCGTGGGCACCGCGGCATAACTCTGTGTGTTGTTGATCGTGGTCGGCGCGCCGTACAAACCGTAGGCGGCGGGGAACGGCGGCTTGAAACGCGGCTTGCCCTGCTTGCCTTCGAGCGAATCGAGCAGCGCGGTTTCCTCACCGCAGATGTAGGCGCCGGCGCCCACCGCAGTGTACAGATCGAAATCGAAACCCGAGCCGAGAATGTTCTTGCCTAACAAACCCGCGGCATACGCTTCCTTGAGCGCCGCTTCGAAACGCGGCACGGGCTCGCCCAGGAACTCGCCACGGATGTAGTTGTAGCCGACGGTGGCGTTCATGCAGTAACCGCCGATGGCCATTCCCTCGATCAGCGAGTGCGGGTTGAAGCGCAGGATGTCGCGATCGTGACAGGTGCCGGGTTCGGATTCGTCCGAATTGCACACCGCGTATTTCTGCATCGTCGCTTCGCGCGGCATGAAGCTCCACTTCGTGCCGGTGGGGAATCCCGCGCCGCCGCGGCCGCGCAGACCGGACGCCTTCACCTGGTCGACCACCGCGAGGCGCGCCGGCTTCTCGGCGAGGATCTTCTTCCACGCGTCGTAGCCGCCGATCTTGAGGTAATTCTCGAGCTTCCAGGATTCTTTGAACTTCAGCGGTTCGAACACCGTGAGGTTCATCTTGTCAGCCCATTTTTCCGCAGCGCCTGCCATTAGCTAGCTCTCACTTGAGATCATCGAGCACCTTGTCCACCTTCTCGGGTGTCAGGTACTCGTGGAATTCGTGATCGACCATCATCATCGGAGCGCCCGTGCAGGCGGCCAGGCACTCTTCTTCCCTCTTGAGGAAGATGCGGCCGTCCTTGGTGCTTTCGCCTAGCTTGATGCCCAGCTTCTTCTCGCAGTGAGCAACGAGGTCTTCAGCGCCGTTCAGCATGCAGCTGATGTTCGTGCAGATGCTGACGTGATGCCGCCCGCAAGGCTGCGTCTCGAACATCGAATAGAAGGTCGCGACTTCATAAACCTGGATGCTCGGCAGGCGCAGATATTCGGCGACGCCGTCCATCAATTCGGGCGTGAGGAAGCCGTTGTTCTGCTCCTGCGTGAAACGCAGCGCCGACAACACGGCGGAACGCTGGCGCCCGGTGGGGAACCGCGCAATCCATTCGTCGATCTCGTGACGCGTGTGTTCGTTGAGCACGCGCGCCTTTTCGCCGAAAACAGGTTCGAAGCTGCCACCATCCGCAGTCTTCACGACATGCGTCATCGATCCACCTCTCCGAAAACGATGTCCTGCGTACCGATCACCGCGACCACGTCGGCCAGCATGTGACCCTTGCTCATTTCCTCGAGCGCCGACAAATGCGCAAACCCGGGCGCGCGGCACTTCAGGCGATAGGGTTTGTTAGCCCCATCGGAAATCAGGTAGATGCCGAACTCGCCCTTGGGCGCTTCGACGGCGGCGTAAGTCTCGCCGGCCGGCACGGAATAACCTTCCGTGAACAGCTTGAAGTGATGGATCAGCGATTCCATGTCGCCCTTCATTTCTTCGCGGCGCGGCGGACGAACCTTGCGGTCATCGATCATCACCGGGCCGGGATTCTTGCGCAGCCACTCGAGGCACTGCTTGATCAGACGCGTGCTCTGGCGCAGCTCTTCGATGCGCACGAGATAACGGTCGTAACAGTCGCCATTCACGCCCACCGGGATGTCGAATTCGAGATCGGCGTAGATCTCGTAGGGTTGGTGTTTGCGCAGGTCCCAGACGATACCCGAGCCACGCAACATGGGGCCGGTGAATCCCAGCGACATCGCACGCTCCGGCGTGACGACGCCGATATTGACAGTGCGTTGCTTCCAGATGCGGTTGTCGGTGAGCAGCGTTTCGTATTCGTCGATGGCCTTCGGGAAACGGCCGACGAACGCATCGATGAAGTCGAGCAGCGAGCCTCCGCGCGCCTCGTTCATCGAGTCGGCGTTCTTCTGCGTGCGCCACTTCGAAGCCTGGTACTTCGGCATGGAATCCGGCAGGTCGCGATAGACGCCGCCCGGCCGGTAGTAAGTGGCATGCATACGCGTGCCCGACACGGCCTCATAACAATCCATGAGGTCTTCGCGTTCCTTGAACGCGAGCAGGAAAACGGTCATCGCACCGATGTCGAGCGCGTGTGCGCCGAGCCACATCAGGTGGTTCAACACGCGGGTGACTTCGTCGAACATCACGCGGATATATTGCGCACGCACCGGCACCGTCACGCCTAACAAGCGCTCGATCGCCATGACGTAGGCGTGTTCGTTGCACATCATCGAGACGTAATCGAGCCGGTCCATGTAACCGATCGACTGGTTGAACGGTTTCGACTCGGCCAGCTTCTCGGTGCCCCGATGCAGCAGCCCGATGTGCGGATCGGCCTTCTGGATGACCTCGCCGTCCATCTCGAGCACCAGGCGCAACACGCCGTGTGCCGCCGGATGCTGCGGACCGAAGTTCATCGTGTAATTGCGGATCTCGTTCATCGGGTCTGATTACTTGGGGGTCTTGATGGCCGCTTCGTAACGGTTGTCGTTGCGGATCACCTTGGGAACCAGCGTGCGGTTCTCGATCGTGACGGGCTCGTACACCACGCGCTGCTTGTCGGCGTCGTAACGCACTTCGACGTTGCCGATCAGCGGGAAATCCTTGCGGAATGGATGCCCGATGAAACCGTAATCCGTCAGGATGCGGCGCAGATCGGGATGGCCCGTGAACAGGATGCCGAACAGGTCGAACGCCTCGCGCTCGAACCAGTTGGCGCCCGCCCATATCTCGACTACGGAATCGATGATCGGATCTTCGGCATCTTCGCAACGCGCGCGCAGGCGCAGCCGCTGGTTGTTCGTGACCGACAAGAGTTGATAGGCCACCGCGAAGCGCGCGCCATCGTGCGGCACACGCGCGCCGTCGCGATTCACGCCGCGGCTGAAACCCGAGGTTGTGGCGGAATTGGTCTTCCACTCGGTGGTGCCGTAGTCGAGATAGTCGATGCCGGCGAGGTCGATGAGGATTTCAAATTTGAGTTCGGGCGTGTCGCGCAGCGCAAGACATGCTTCGCGCAGTTTGTCGGGCTGCACTTCGTAGCAGAGTTCGTCCGGCAGCGACGGCGCGCGCAGCAGCAGGTCCGGCAGCCGGGCTTCGACTTTTTCGGCGAGCGTCGCGATCTTGGCGGTCGAGGGTTGGGTCATGATCTTGCGGTTACGGACGAGCGATGGTGCTGGTGCGCTCGATCTTCTTCTGCAACTGGATGATGCCGTAGAGCAGTGCTTCGGCGGTGGGCGGGCAACCCGGCACGTACACATCCACCGGAACGATGCGATCGCAGCCGCGCACGACCGCATATGAATAGTGGTAATAGCCGCCGCCGTTCGCGCACGACCCCATCGAGATGACCCAGCGCGGCTCGGGCATCTGGTCGTAAACCTTGCGCAACGCCGGCGCCATTTTGTTCACCAGCGTGCCGGCGACGATCATGCAATCCGACTGTCGCGGGCTCGGACGGAACACGACGCCGAATCGATCGAGGTCGTAGCGCGATGCCCCCGCGTGCATCATCTCAACCGCGCAACAGGCCAGACCGAAAGTCATCGGCCACAACGAGCCGGTGCGCGCCCAGTTGAAGACGGTGTCGACGCTCGTGGTGAGAAAGCCGCGCTCTGCGAAACCTTCCGCGGCAGCTTCCGAACTCGTCTCTTCTAATCCCACTCGAGCGCTCCCTTTTTCCACTCGTAGATGAAACCCACCACGAGAATGAACAGGAAAATTCCCATGGCGACGAGCCCGAACGTACCGATGCTGTGGAGGACTACCGCCCAGGGAAACAGGAAAGCGATTTCGAGATCGAACACGATGAACAAGATGGCGACGAGGTAGTAACGCACGTCGAATTTCATGCGGCTGTCTTCGAAGGCCTCGAAGCCGCATTCATAAGGAGAGAGTTTCTGGACGTCGTCCTTGGCGCGGGCCTGCCATCGACCGATGACGAGACCAAGCGTCATCAGCAGGAGCGCGAGCCCCGTGGCGACGGTGAGAAAAATCAGTACGGGCAGGTAATTCGCAAGCATGTTTGGACGTTCTGCGTAAAAAAGGGCAGCAACCTCTCTCGTAAAACAAAGAGAGACAACCGCCCCGCAAATTCGGGCGCGATTGTATCAGGGAAAGGAAAGTGATGGTGCCGACGGGGAGACTCGAACTCCCACGGATCGCTCCGCTAGCCCCTCAAGCTAGTGTGTCTACCAATTCCACCACGTCGGCGTTGCGCAAAAAATCTTCAGGGCTTCTCGGGAGCCTGTTCAGCAGGTGCGGGCGCGGCCGGCACCGGCACAGCGTTCGCATCGATCGGCGCGGCGGGCGCAGGCGCCGGCGCGGTTGTGGTCACCGGAACCTTGTCGAGCAGCGATTCCGGCTGAGCACGTGCGTCACGCTGAAACAAATACGTCAGACAAAGACTGTTGATCATGAAAATCGCGGCGAATACCGCGGTCATGCGCGAGAGCCCGGTGGTAGCACCACGGGCGCCGAAGACCGTGCCGGAAGCGCCCGCGCCGAAGCCCGCGCCCGCGTCCGCACCCTTGCCACGCTGCAACAGCACCAGTCCTACGATGGCGAAAGCCGAAAGGACCTGCAGGATTGTGAGAATCGTTCGCAACATCTCTATAAGTACCTAGTTCAGGCGCGCGCCGCCGCAATGATGGCCAGAAATTCTTCGGCCTTGAGCGAGGCGCCACCGATGAGTCCGCCGTCGACGTTTGGCATCGAGAGGAGTTCCGCGGCATTCGCGGCCTTGCAGCTGCCGCCGTAGAGGATGCGCACAAGGGCCGCGATCTTAGCATCGCGACTGGCGACGCGCCCACGGATGTGCTCGTGCACTTCTTCCGCCTGCTGCGGGCTCGCGGTCTTTCCCGTGCCGATGGCCCAGACTGGCTCATAGGCAATGATGGCGCGCGAAAATGCCGCGACGCCCGACAGATCGAGCACCGCATCGAGCTGGCGGTCGACCACTTCGAACGTACGGCCGGATTCGCGTTCGGCGAGTTGTTCGCCGACACATAGAATCGGCGTAAGCCCGGCGGCCAGCACCGCGGCGAACTTGCGCGCGACGAGCTGATCGGTCTCACCGTACAACGCGCGACGCTCGGAATGTCCGACCAGCGAACCCGTGCAACCGACGTCGCGCAACATCGTCGCGGACACTTCGCCGGTGAATGCGCCCTGCGTCTCCGCGCAAACATCCTGCGAACCCAGGCTTATGCGTGACCCGGCAAGCGCGCGACTGAGTTCGGCCAGGTAAACGAACGGCGGACACACCCAGACTTCGGCCGAGGAGTTCGGCAGCTTGTGCACGATCGCATCGACCAACGCCGCGTTTTCCGCGCGCGAGCCGTGCATTTTCCAGTTGCCTGCGATGATTTGCCGGCGCATTTGGGGGCTGCTCAAAAAAGGGGCGCGATCATAACGACGCGCCCCTCAGGACGCAACGCGCCGCACGACGGCCGCGATTTCCTCGGCGCAGCGCACGGTATCGGTCTCGTCCCGGGCCTCGACCATCACGCGGATGACCGGTTCGGTGCCCGATGGGCGCAATACGACCCGGCCGTCTTCTCCCAGGCGCAATGACACCCTTTTTACGGTGTCCTCGACCTCGGGAACGGTCTTGGGGTCAAAGCGTTTCGCGACCTTCACATTGATCATGGTCTGCGGGAACCGCGGCATCCCGGCCGCGAGCTCCGCCAGGCCCTGCTTCGTCTCACGCATGACCGCGAGCACCTGCAATGCGGCCATCAATGCATCGCCCGTCGTCGTCTTGTCGAGCAGCAGAATGTGGCCGGATGTCTCGCCACCCACCTCGCCGCCGGCCTCGCGCAGCATGCCGAGGACGTATCGATCACCCACCTGCGCGCGTTTGAACTCGATGCCCTGTTTGCGCAGCGCGACTTCGAGCCCGAGGTTGCTCATGACCGTGCCGACGACGGGGCCCTTGAGGGTGCCGGCGCGCTTGCGCGCGGTTGCGATGATGTAGATGAGCTGATCGCCATCGAGGACTCGCCCGAGTCCGTCGACCATGACGAGCCGATCGCCATCGCCATCGAGCGCGATGCCCGCATCGGCGCGCACACCCGGCACAGTCAACTGGATCAGTTCAGGAGAGGTCGAACCGCAGCCGTCATTTATATTTCGGCCGTTGGGCGAGCAACCTATTGGAATGATCTCCGCGCCGAGATCGGCGAGCGTGCGCGGCACTACTTTGTAGCCAGCACCGTTGGCGCAGTCGACCACGAGCTTGAGACCTTCGAGTGTCATGCCCTTCGGCAGCGACTCGGAACAAAAGTCCTGGTACATGCGCCGCGATTTGTCGACGCGCGAGGCGCGGCCGAGATTCATCGACGACAAGGTGATGGGACCACGCTCGAGTTCGGCCTCGATGGACAGCTCGACTTCATCGGATAGTTTGCCGCCATCGCGATCGAAGAACTTGATGCCGTTGTCGTCGTAAAGATTGTGAGAGGCGCTGATGACGATGCCGAAGTCGCAGGAGAACTTGCGCGTGAGATAGGCGATGCCCGGTGTCGGCAGCGGACCGATCAGATTGACGGTGACTCCGGCCGCCACGAAGCCGGCTTCGAGCGCGGCCTCGAACATGTAGCCGGACAGACGTGTGTCCTTGCCGATGAGTACCGTGCCGCCGTTGGGAGCGAGCACTCGCGCCGCGGCGCTCGCCAGGCGCAGCGCGAAATCCACGGTCAGCGGATGTTCGCCGACCCGGCCGCGCACCCCATCGGTGCCGAAATATTTACGTGACATCGAATTGCTCTCCAAGTGTCACCGCGGCCGCGACGCGCACCGCGTCGACGGTGGCGGCCACGTCGTGGGCGCGAACGATACGCGCTCCATTCAGAACCGCAATGGCGGCCAATGCGACGCTGCCCGCAGTTCGATCGCCCACTGCGCGACCCGTGAGTTTCGCCAGCATCGACTTGCGGGACAACCCCACCGCGATCGGCACGCCCAGCCCCTGCAAGCGGTGCAGATGTTTGAGCAACGCGAGATTGTGAGGCACGCGTTTGCCGAAACCGAAGCCGGGATCGACCGCCAGTCGCGCGCGTTCGATGCCGGCATCCCGGCAGGCGGAAATTCGTTGCGCGAGGAACGCGGCGACTTCCGCCACGACGTCGTCGTAGTGCGGCGACTCCTGCATCGTGCGGGGCTCGCCACGCATGTGCATGAGGCAGATGCCGGCGCGTGTTTCAGTGGCCGCATTCAATGCATCGGGTTCGGCGAGCGCACGCACGTCGTTGATGATGTCGGCGCCCGCGGCGCAAGCCGCGCGCATGACGGCCGGTTTGCTGGTGTCGACGGAAATGAACACCGCCGATTCACGCCGCAGCGACTCGATCACCGGAATGACGCGCGACAATTCTTCGTCGATGCCAGCTGGCGCGGCGCCGGGCCGGGTTGATTCACCGCCGATATCGACGATGCCCGCGCCCTCCCCGATCATGGCGTGCGCGCGCGCGAGCGCAGCATCGCGCTCGCTGAAGCGGCCGCCGTCGGAGAAGGAATCGGGGGTTACGTTGAGGACGCCCATCACCACAGGCGCGCCGAGATCGAGGACTCGATCCCGGCAAGACCAGCTGGCGGTGCTCATGGCGAACAACCGCCAGCCTGCAAACTAACTACTCTTCAATGCTGGCCGGCGGGCGAGCCGATCTTGGATCCGCCGTCCGCCTCGCCCTCAGGGCGCTTCGGCGGCGGACTGCCAACCGAATCATCCCAATCGGCGGGCGGTTTCGGCGCCTTGCCGTTCATGATGTCCTTGATTTGGTTCTCGTCGATCGTTTCGTATTTCACGAGCGCATCGGCCATGACATGCAGCTTCTCGAGGTTCGACTCGAGAATCTCTTTGGCGCGCTTGTAGTTCAGATCGATCACGCGGCGAATTTCTTCGTCGATCGCATGAGCGGTGTCGTCGGACACCTGCTTGTGCTGGGTGACCTGGCGGCCGAGGAACACTTCACCGTCTTCCTCCGAATACGTGAGCGGGCCGAGCTTGTCGGACAAGCCCCACTTCGTGACCATACTGCGCGCCAGATCCGTGGCACGTTCGATGTCATTCGACGCACCCGTGGTGACGCCATCGACACCAAAGATGAGTTCTTCGGCAACGCGGCCACCAAACAACGAGGCGATGCGGCCTTCGAGCTGGCGCTTGCTGGTGCTGTAACGATCACCCTCCGGCAGGTACCAGGTGAGTCCCAGTGCGCGACCGCGCGGGATGATCGTCACCTTGTAGACCGGATCGTGCTCGGGCACGGCGTAGCCCACGATGGCGTGGCCCGCCTCGTGATACGCGGTCATCTTCTTTTCCTGGTCGGACATGACCATGGAACGCCGTTCGGCGCCCATGTAGATTTTGTCCTTCGCGCGTTCGAACTCGTCCATGCCTACCATGCGCTTGTTCGCGCGCGCGGCGAACAGCGCCGCTTCGTTGACGAGATTCGCAAGGTCCGCGCCGGAGAAGCCCGGTGTGCCGCGGGCGATGTAGCCCGGTTTCACGTCGTCGCCGAGCGGAACCTTGCGCATGTGAACTCGCAGGATCTGCTCGCGACCGCGAACGTCGGGCAGCGGCACGACCACCTGGCGGTCGAAGCGGCCCGGACGCAGCAAGGCCGGATCGAGAACGTCGGGACGGTTGGTCGCGGCGATGACGATGATGCCCTCGTTACCTTCGAAACCATCCATCTCGACCAGCAACTGGTTCAGGGTCTGCTCACGCTCATCGTGTCCACCGCCCATGCCCGCGCCGCGATGGCGGCCGACGGCATCGATTTCGTCGATGAAGATGATGCAGGGCGCGTGTTTCTTGGCCTGTTCGAACATGTCGCGTACGCGCGAGGCGCCCACGCCAACGAACATTTCGACGAAGTCGGAGCCGGAAATCGTGAAGAACGGCACTTTGGCTTCGCCCGCGATGGCCCGCGCCAGCAGCGTCTTGCCGGTGCCCGGCGAGCCCACCATCAGCACGCCCTTCGGAATCTTGCCGCCTAACTTCTGGAACTTCGAAGGATCCTTGAGGAAGTCGACGATCTCGCCCACTTCCTGCTTGGCTTCATCGACGCCCGCGACATCCGCGAAGGTGACGTTGACCTGGTCTTCGCCCAGCAACCGGGCGCGGCTCTTGCCAAAGGACATGGCGCCACGGCCCCCCGCGGAACCCTGCATCTGGCGAAGCATGTATACGAATACGAGGATCAGCAGCAGCGCAGGCGCGAGCTGCAGCAGCAACTGCATGAAGAAGTTTTGCTGCTTCGGCGGCTCACCACCGAAATCGATGTTTGCCTTGACCAGCGCGGAGATGAGCGCGGTGTTTTCGGTCTCGGGGTTGTATGCCTTGAAGCGGGAACTGTCCTTGCGGACGCCGAGCACTTCGTCGCCACGCAACGTGACCGATTCAATCCGGTTGTTGCGCAGGTCTTCGAGCACGGTCGAATACTTGACCTGTGTCGGTTCGACACCGGTGGGCACGTAGCGGCTGAACACCACCACCATGACCATCACGATCACGACCCATAAAAGGATATTTTTCGTCAAATCGTTCAAAGGTTTACCCCTTGCTCGGGAAGCGACCCGATATGCAGGATCGCGGCCACGCTACACCATCCTAAAACCACTCGCCAGCAGTCAAAGCTCAGAACTGCTACCCGGGATGTATCGGGTTAGTCGGACCGGACTTCGTTGATTGTTGGGGCCCTTCAAAGCCTTGGGCGGTTTGATGGGCGCTGCGGCCACAGGTTTCAATGGCGCGCCTCGAAAAGGCCGCGGGTTGCCTGCCTCTGCGCGCGCTTTTCGACCTGCAAGCATCGGCAATCCTTA
Organism: Pseudomonadota bacterium; assembly: GCA_039931065.1. Lineage (GTDB taxonomy): Bacteria > Pseudomonadota > Gammaproteobacteria > Steroidobacterales > Steroidobacteraceae > CADEED01. The sequence goes on from JBDTSP010000008.1 coordinate 104,461, forward strand.
CAATGCGGCCCCATGGAACTCTCAGAACGGCAGCGCAAGTATTTACGGGGTTTGGGCCACGCATTGAATCCAGTGCTGCTCATTGGAAACGCGGGCGTGAGTCCGTCGGTCGTCGCGGAGGCCACCCGGGCGCTGAACGACCACGAGCTCATCAAGGTGAAGTTTCGCGGCGCGGAGCGTGCGGCACGCGATACCGGCCTGACCGAACTGGCGACTGCGACACAAAGCACCATGGTCCAGCGGATCGGCCATACCGCCCTCTACTACAAACGCCGAATTGACCGACCCGGAATTGTGATACCGGACGCATAAAGAGACGTTCCCGCTGGCCGATTCCCTATCACAGGGGCGAGGATCGCCCGACGGGAGTTATTGCCGAACTTCCAGTGGTAAGCAGCTGGAATAAGTCGTATATCAATCAAACATGGCGGCTCAACACACACGTTCGTTTGGGCGCGAAGCCGTGGCGGTCTATCTAGCCGCCGCGATTATCGTGCTCGGAACCTGGGCCGCGTCCCATTACCTCATCCTGCGCAAGTTCGAGAACATCGAACAGAACGAGGTCGCGCGCAGCATCGAAGTGATGCGCAAGGCGCTGGTCACCAAAAACACCGAGATCGAGACGGTCTCGCGCGATTTCGCGCGTTGGGACGACATGTACTCGTACGTGTCGACGCTCGACCCCAACTTCGAATACCAGAATTTCTCGGAGGCGGGTCTCGATGAGATGAACGTCGACCTCGTCTGGCTGCTCGATCCGAAGGAAAAGCTGTTGTCTTCCTTCGAGAACGACACGGACGATGCGCGATATCGCCATCCGGCCAGTGCCGCAGTTGTCGCCGAGATCGAGCGGCTGACACCCATCGTGCGCACCGTCCTCGATCAGGAAGGCACGCTGCGCCTGGTCCAGATCAACGGCGTACCGCACGTCATCGCCGCGCACACCGTCCTGCGCAGCGATCGCAGCGGGCCGGCCGGCGGCACGCTGGTGTTCGCACGTCGGATCGCCGCGCCCGAAATCGCCAGCATCGGCGCCGACACCCAGTTGAACGTCCATTTCGCCATGCTCGACGATCGCTCGGTGGTCGCCGAAAAACCCGATCTGCTGGTCGCGGCCGACGGCCGACGAATCATCCGCCGCTCGGATGCCATCATCGAAGGTCAGCTGCGCCTCGACACCATCGGCAATCATCCCATCGCAGTGATGTACACGACCTTGCCGCGATCGGTGATGTCGAGCGGCCAGCAGGGCGTGCGCTACCTGGTTGGCTGGGTCGCGCTGCTCATCAGCATCGTCGTCGCCGCCTGGCACGCTTACAGCGGCCGCCTCAAACGCAGTTCAGAACTCGCGACCATTAACGAGACACGTTACCGCGCGATCTTCGATCGTGCGGCCTCGGGCATCCTGCTGTTCGATCCCTCGACGCGTCGGGTGCTCGACGCGAACCCCCAAGCTCAACGCCTGGTGGGATCTTCGCTGGATGAGTTGCGCCGCCGCGATCTCGCGACGATCTTCGACACGCCCGTTTCGCTCGCGCCGGGCAAAGACCTCGAGGAACCCGTCGAGAGCCGCGCGGCACAGGTGATCCGTGGCGACGACGAACGTCGCGACGTGGAGTTCTCGATCGCGGATCTCGAGCCCGGTACGGGCCGAGTGCACGCGATGCTGCTGCAGGACATCTCGCATCGACGCGAAGCCGAGCGCCGCGCGCAGGAGCACCAGCTTTCGCTGCAGCACCTGGCCACGCACGATTCATTGACCGGACTGCCGAACCGCACCTACCTGAACGAAGAGTTGCCGCGTCTCATCGATGAAGCCGCGCGCCGCGGCGATTCGTTGTCGATCCTTTACATCGACTGCGACAACTTCAAGAACATCAACGATTCGCGCGGTCATTCGATCGGCGACGACTATCTACGCAGCGTCGCGCGGCGCCTGCGCGATTCGATCGCCAGCCCCGATCTCGTCGTGCGCATGGGCGGTGACGAATTCCTGGTGGTCACACGCCACTACGGCCTCGAACCCGATTGCGCGGCCATTGCCGAACGGGTCGCCGCCGCATTGAAGAAACCGGTTCGCTTGGGCGAAGCCACCTACTCCGCCACGACCAGCATCGGGCTGTCCGTCTATCCGCGCGATGCGACGACCATGAGCGAGTTGCTGCGTTCGGCCGACATCGCCCTGTACGAGGCGAAGGCACGCGGTCGCGACAACGTGCAGATGTTCGACGCGGCGATGAACAAACGCGTGCACACGCGTCTGGCGCTCGAACAAGACCTGCGCAGCGCCGTGAACCGCGACGCCATCGAGATTCAACTGCAGCCGATCGTCGATATCCGCAGCGGCCGCCTGGTGTCGTTCGAAGCCCTGGCGCGCTGGAACGATCCGCGCCATGGCTCGGTGCCGCCGCTCGCGTTCATCGAAGTCGCCGAGGCTTCGGACCTGATCGTCGAACTCGGCGAATGTGTCTTCCGCAACGTCGCGCGGCAGATCGCCGCATGGCAACGCGCCGGCCTCAAACCCGTGCCCGTGGCCGTGAACGTCTCCGCCAAACAGTTGAAACGCTCCAACCTGCCTGAACGACTGGTGGCGATCGCGCACGAATTCGACATCGCCCCGCACCAGATGGAAGTCGAGCTCACCGAGAGCGTCGCGATGCAGGATTCCGAGCAGCACGTGACCAAACTGCATGCGCTGCGCGATCTCGGCGTGCGCGTGTCGGTGGATGACTTCGGCACGGGTTATTCGAGCCTCGCTTACCTGCGAAATCTACCGATCGACTATCTCAAGATCGACCGCACTTTCGTGCGCGACATGAACGTGGATCGAAACGATGCCGCCATCGTGCGCGCCATCATCAGCATGGCGCAGAGCCTGCACCTCGGCACCGTCGCCGAAGGCATCGAGACGCGCGAACATGCCTCGCAGTTGCTGGCGCTCGGCTGCTCGACCGGCCAGGGTTACTACTTCGCGAAACCGATGCCGGCGCACGAGACCAACGAACTGCTGCGCACGATGCGCGCCGGCACACCGTTGAGCGCGAACCCGACGCTGGAGATCGTGCGGGCGTCCTAGTTGCCGGTCTTGCCCGGCACCCAGAAATCCTGCCAGCTCAATCCGGCCGCCTTGATGGCCTGCAGTCGAGCCTTGAGCCGTGCCTCGTCGATGCTCGTGGCGCCACCTGAACTGAACGCGACCTTCGCACCCGCGGCTTTCGCGCTCTTCAACAACCCGACGTCAGGCGCCTTGTCCTTGTCGACCACCACGACAATCGTGCCAGGAATCCGCAGCAGGGATCTGGCGGGATACTCGCTGCCGGGCAACACGCCGTGCCGGCGCACGTCGCTCCAGAATTCATCCGCGCCATTCGCCGGCGGAGACAACCCGAGATCGATCAGCGGAATGTTGTCGTTCGAAGCCTGCGTGATGAGCTCGTCGAGTTCGCGGTCGGCGAGCGGCACGAGGCCGGCTGGCGGCTGCGCGTCGTTCGGCAGGATTTTCACCTTCATGTTCTTGTACTTCACGACACTGCCCGGGTCGTGAGCCTGCAATGCGAACGTGCCCGAGCCTAACAACCTGCCCTTCTTGTCGGCCGGCCGGAAGGCATTTTCGGGTTCCGCGTATTCGCAGATCAGCTTGTCGTTGATGAACGTCTGGATGGTCTTGCCCACGACCCGAATGCGGTAGCTGAACCACTCGTTGTCCGCGACCGGGGCCTGCCAGTTATTGCGCACGGCATAAACGCTGCCGGTCATCTTGTGTTCGATGTAGCCGTTCATCTTCTCGGCCGGCGGATTCGAGTTGATGACCTGCAGTTCGTAGCCGGCCTCGGGCCAGCCCGGACCCTGCCATTGGGTGTGCGCGTAAATGCCGCTGTTGGCGCCGGGGGACGTCATCACGTCGGCGTAGAACTCGAAGTTCCTGAAATCGTGTTTGCCGACTTTGCCGACGTAGAACAGATGCGCACGTTCACCGTGCGAGACGAATGCGCCGTCTTCGACGACCCAGGCTTCGGGGCGTTCCGCCGCCTTCCAGCCCGCCATGGTCTTGCCATCCTGCAGCGCGATCCAGTCCTGCGCCAGGGCTGGCATCGAGCATGCCGCGGCCGCCGCCAACATCGACAACATGAATCGCTTCATTTCTCCTCCTGATCGAAGCTGACTACACGTATCGGACTTTGATGATCTCGTAGCTGTGTGCGCCGCCCGGCGCCGCCACTTCGGCCACCTCGCCCGCGCTCTTGCCCACCAGGGCGCGCGCGATCGGCGAAGTGATGGAGATGAGGCCGGATTTGATGTCGGCCTCGTCCTCGCCGACGATCTGGTAAGTGATGGCCTTGCCATCGTTCTCGTCTTCGAGCTCGACAGTGGCGCCGAAAATGACCTTGCCGTTGTTGTTCATCGCCGTGGGATCGATGATCTCGGCGGTCGAAAGCTTCGCCTCGATCTCGCCGATGCGCCCTTCGATGAAGCCCTGTTGTTCGCGCGCCGCGTGGTACTCGGCGTTCTCCGACAGGTCGCCGTGGCTGCGGGCCTCGGCGATCGCCTTGATCACCCGCGGACGATCTTCCGTCTTGAGGCGTTTCAATTCGTTGCGCAGCGCCTCGGCGCCACGCAGGGTCATCGGATTCCGTTTCATGACCGCGCCTCTTTGTGCAGGTCCTGCAGCTTGTTCACCTCGACGGCATCGAGATGATCCAGAGCTTCGCAGGTTGCGAGCGCGCCTGCGAGCGTTGTGTAGTACGTGACGCGTTTGTACACCGCCTCACGGCGGATGGAATTGGACTCGGTGATCGCCGATTTGCCTTCGGTCGTGTTGACGATCATCACGAATTCGTCGTTCTTGATCATGTCGACGATATGCGGCCGGCCCTCGCGGACCTTGTTAGCGCGTTTGCAGGCGTACCCTGCGTCGGTTATGGCCTTCGCCGTACCTTCGGTGGCGGCCAGTTCGAAGCCGTGTTCGATGAGTTTCTGCGCCAGCGTCACGGCGCCGGGTTTGTCGCGTTCCCGCACGCTGATCAACACCACCCCGGAGCGCGGCAGGGTGACGCCCGAGCCGGCCTGGGCCTTGGCATAGGCCTCGCCGAAGGTGCGCCCGGTGCCCATGACTTCGCCGGTGCTCTTCATTTCCGGCCCGAGGATCGGATCGGCTTCCGGGAATTTCGTGAACGGAAAGACGGCTTCCTTCACGGAAAAATACGGCGGCACGATCTCCGTTACGTTCTCCATCGACTTCAGCTTGCGGCCAGTCATCACGCGCGCGCCGATCTTGGCGAGCGGCATGCCGGTCGCCTTGGAGACGAACGGCGCGGTGCGCGAAGCGCGCGGATTGACTTCGAGGACGTAGATGACGCCGTTCTGAATGGCGAACTGGATGTTCATCAAGCCGATGACGGACAACGCCTTGGCGAGCTTGCGGGTCTGCTCCCGCAGTTCGGTCTGGATCTCGGGCGACAGGCTGAAGGGGGGCAGCGAGCAACCCGAATCGCCCGAATGAACGCCGGCCTGCTCCACGTGTTCCATGATCCCGCCGATCAGCACGTCTTCGCCGTCGCAACAGGCGTCCACGTCCACTTCGATTGCCACGTCGAGGAAGCGATCGAGCAACACCGGGCTGTCGTTCGACACCTTCACGGCAGTCGTCATGTAGGTGCGCAGGTCTTCCTCGTTGAAGACGACTTCCATGGCCCGGCCACCGAGCACATACGAGGGCCGAACTACCAGCGGGAAACCCACCGTGCGGGCGAGCGCGACGGCCTGGTCCTCGGTGCGTGCCGTGGCATTGGCGGGCTGTTTGAGCCCGAGATTCTTGACCAGCACCTGGAAACGCTCGCGGTCCTCGGCCATGTCGATCGAGTCGGGCGACGTGCCGATGATCGGTGCGCCTGCGGCTTCCAGCGCGCGCGACAACTTCAGCGGCGTCTGGCCACCGTATTGCACGATCACACCTTCGGGTTTTTCCTTGGCGATGACTTCGAGCACGTCCTCGAGCGTCAAGGGCTCGAAGTACAGACGGTCAGAGGTGTCGTAGTCGGTCGAAACGGTTTCCGGATTGCAGTTGAGCATGATGGTTTCGAAACCATCCTCGCGCAGCTGCAGCGCCGCGTGGACGCAGCAGTAGTCGAATTCGATTCCCTGCCCGATCCGATTGGGTCCACCGCCCAGGATCATGATCTTGCGCTTGTTGGTGGGCTGCGCCTCGCACTCTTCTTCGTAGGTCGAGTACAGATAGGCCGTGGAAGTTGCGAACTCCGCAGCGCAGGTGTCGACGCGTTTGTAGACCGGGCGGATGTTGAGCGCATGCCGCTTGGCACGAATGGCTTCTTCGCCGGCGCCGGTGAGCGTTCCCAGGCGGCTGTCGGAGAAGCCCTTGCGCTTCAGGTGGCGCAGACGGTCGGTCTCGAGAGCGGCGACGCCACCGGCGCGCACTGTCGATTCCTCGTTGATCAATTCTTCGATCTGCGCCAGGAACCACGGATCGATATACGACAACTCTTCGATGCGCTCCCTCGACCAGCCGGCGCGGAAGGCGTCCGCGACGTACAGCAGGCGATTCGGCCCGGGCGCGCGCAGTTCATAAGCGAGCTTGTCGCGCTGCTCTTCCGTCAGCGGGTCGGTCACCGGGCCAGGCAGAATCTCGTTGAGACCATCGAGACCAGTCTCGAGGCCACGCAGCGCTTTCTGCAGCGATTCCTGGAAGGTGCGGCCGATGGCCATCACTTCGCCAACCGACTTCATCTGCGTGGTGAGACGCGAATTCGCGGCTGGGAATTTTTCGAAGGTGAAACGCGGGATCTTCGTGACGACGTAATCGATGCTGGGCTCGAACGAGGCCGGCGTCGCGCCGCCGGTGATGTCGTTCTTGAGCTCATCGAGCGTGTAACCCACCGCGAGTTTTGCGGCGATCTTGGCGATCGGAAATCCGGTCGCCTTCGAGGCGAGCGCGGACGAGCGCGACACGCGCGGATTCATCTCGATGACCAGCAGCCGGCCATCCTTCGGGTTCACGGCGAATTGCACGTTCGAACCGCCAGTGTCGACGCCGATCTTGCGCAGCACCGCGATCGACGCGTTGCGCATGCGCTGATATTCCTTGTCGGTCAGCGTCTGCGCGGGCGCGACGGTGATCGAATCGCCGGTATGCACACCCATCGGATCGAGATTCTCGATGGCGCAGACGATGATGCAGTTGTCGTTCCGGTCGCGAACGACCTCCATCTCGAATTCCTTCCAGCCGATCACCGATTCTTCGATGAGCACTTCGGAAGTGGGCGAGGCGTCGAGGCCGCCCGCGACGATCTTTTCGAATTCCTCGCGGTTGTATGCGATCCCGCCACCCGAGCCGCCCATCGTGAACGAAGGGCGGATGACACACGGGAACCCGATCGTCTGCTGGATCTCGAACGCCTGCGGCAAGGTATGCGCGACGGCCGCGCGCGGACACTCGAGTCCGATATCCTTCATCGCGTTCTTGAACAGTTCGCGATCCTCGGCCATGTCGATGGCTTCGCGGCTCGCGGCGATCATTTCCACACCGTGCCGCGCCAACACCCCTTCACGCACCAGGTCGAGCGCCGTATTCAGCGCCGTCTGGCCGCCCATCGTGGGCAGCAAGGCATCGGGCTCTTCCTTCTCGATGATGCGTGCCACGGTGCGCCAGTTGATCGGCTCGATGTAGATGGCGTCCGCCATCTCGGGGTCGGTCATGATCGTCGCGGGGTTCGAATTCACCAGGATGACCCGGTAACCCTCTTCCCGCAGCGCCTTGCACGCCTGGGCTCCGGAGTAATCGAACTCGCAGGCCTGGCCGATGATGATCGGCCCGGCGCCGATGATCAGGATGCTCTTTATGTCGGTACGTTTTGGCATGAGTAGTTAGCTATTCGGGCTTCGGCTTGCGCGGGCCGCGCAGCTTCTGCTGGAGTCGGCGCAACATGAGATGGACGAAGCGGTCGAACATCGAGCCCATTTCCTGCGGACCCGGACTCGCTTCGGGATGACCCTGGAAGCTGAAGGCCGGCCTGTCGATGCGAGCGATGCCCTGCAACGAGCCGTCGAACAACGAACGATGGGTCGCCTTGAGCGTGGACGGCAGATCGCTTTCGTCGACCGCGAAACCGTGATTCTGGCTGGTGATGAATACCCGGCCGGTTTCGAGCTCCTGCACCGGATGATTCGCGCCGTGGTGGCCGAATTTCATCTTCATCGTGCGAGCACCGCTCGCGAGGCCCAACAACTGGTGCCCGAGGCAGATGCCGAAAGTGGGCATGTCGGCCACCACCAGCGCGCGGATTGCCTCGATGGCGTAATCGCACGGTTCCGGATCGCCGGGTCCGTTCGAGAGAAATACGCCATCCGGATCGAGCGAGAGGACTTCCTCGGCCGAAGTGTTGGCAGGCACCACGGTCATGCGGCAGCCGCGATCGGCCAGCATGCGCAGGATGTTGCGTTTCACGCCGTAATCGAACGCCACCACGTGCAGGCGCTGATGGGCACGCATCACCGGACGATTCTCGGGCTGCCACAGGCTGCCTTCGTTCCACTGATAGGTGCGCTTCGTGGTCACGACCTTCGCGAGGTCCATTCCCTTGAGGCCGGGAAATTTCTTCGCGAGGCGCACGGCCGCCGCGGGATCCATCTTCTCGCCGGTCATGATGCAACCGGCCTGGGCACCCTTCTCGCGCAGGATGCGCGTGAGCTTGCGAGTGTCGATGCCGGAGATGGCGACGACCTTGTGACGGGTGAGGAATTCGCGCAGGTCTTCGTTCTTGCGCCAGTTGCTGGCGAGCGGCGGAACGTCTCTAACTACCAACCCGGCTGCATAAACGGTCGGCGACTCGAGATCTTCGGGCGTCGTGCCCGTGTTGCCGATGTGCGGATAGGTCAGCGTGACGATCTGTCGCGAATAGGAAGGATCGGAAAGAATTTCCTGGTAACCGGTCAGCGCGGTATTGAAAACAACTTCGCCAGTAGTGTTGCCTTTGGCGCCGATAGACTGGCCGTTGAAGATGGTTCCATCTTCCAGAGCCAGAACCGCGGTTATCGTCACGCGGGATCTCCCCTCGAGCCTGCTCGGACCCGAAAAATGCGTTGAAAATTAGTGAGTGCTCTCCGCGCGGAGCGTACATGCACAAAGCGGGAGGAGTTCTCGCGAACATCCTCCCGCCCTGCGTTGGACTAACCCGTTTCGGATTAGGCGGCAATTTTACGAAGCGCGCCCCGGGGTGTCCACGAAACTTCTTGTTCGTTTCGCAGAAAAATTGCCCGGAAAGTTCTAAAGCCGAGACTTGAAAAGTGTCTTAAGCGATTGTTTTTATTCCAAGTACGTTGGCCATGGTGTATCTGCCGGGCTTTTGGGATGCCAGCCAGCTGGCCGCGCGAATCGCCCCGAAGGCGAAGATCGACCGGTCGGTGGCCTCGTGGCCCACCGTCAGACGCTCTCCAGACCCCGCAAAAAGCACTGTATGGGTCCCCACGATGTCACCGGCCCGAAGCGAGGCAATGCCGATCTCACCACTGCGCCGGGCGCCCTGCCCGACACGGCCCGACAGCGTGGCGGCATTCGGATCGAGGCCGCGCGCCTTGGCGGCGCTCTGCGCCAGTGCCAGGGCGGTTCCCGAAGGCGCGTCGAGTTTGTGTTTGTGGTGCACTTCGGAAATCTCGATATCGAACTCCGCCGGCAACAGGTGCGCAGCGATCCGCACCAGCTCCTGCGCGACCGCGACGCCTATGGAGGTGTTAGGTGCAATCAACACCGCGATGTCGCGCGCCGCGCCGGCGACGCGCGCTTCGAACTCCGCGCCATGCCCGGTGGTGCCGATCACGATGGGTACCCGCGCGGCGCGGCATACATTCAATGCGCGCAGGCTCAAGTCGGGCCGGGAAAAATCGATGGCGACTTCCGCCTTCGCCAGATCGGGGGGCAAGTCGCCGAGCACGCGTACGCCAATCGGTTTCTCGCCCGCAACTTCGCCGATGTCGAGACCGGCCGACTTGCTACCCGGGGATGCGATGGCGGCGACCACCTGAAGTGCCTGGCTCGAGACGTTGGCGCGAAAGATCGCGACACCCATGCGTCCCGTGGCACCGATCAACGCGGCTCTCGTCACACTTGCTCCCGTTCTCACTCTTGCCGCGACAGTGTGCCGCAGCGTGCGCAGTCGTGCGAGACTGCCGGCCCATGATACGCATCGGCATCCTCGGAGCGGCCCGAATTGCGCCGCGCGGCATCGTCACTCCTGCCAACGCGTTGCTCGGCGTCGAGGTCGTCGCCATCGGGGCGCGCAATCTCGAACGCGCGCAGAATTTCGCCGCCCAACATTCGATTCCGATCGCCTGCGGTAGTTATGGCGAACTCGTGGCGCGCGACGACATCGACCTGGTGTACGTCGCCCTGCCGCCCTCCGCCCACCTCGAGTGGTGCACGGCGGCCCTCGCCAGCGGCAAACACGTGCTGGTGGAAAAACCCTTTGCCAGCAATGCTCAGGACGCGGCCCAGATGGTCGCCGCGGCGCGTGCCGCCGATCGTCATCTGATCGAGGGATTCCATTACCGCTTTCATCCGTTGTTCGAGCGCGCGTTGTCGGCGCTGCGGGGCGGCAGCATCGGTCAGATTCAACACATCGAGGCGATCTTCAACGCAAGTTTGCCCGACACCCCGGGCGAGTTGCGCTACATCGAGGAACTCGGCGGTGGCGCAATGATGGATCTGGGGTGTTACTGCATGCATTGGATCCGCACGGTCGCCAATGAAGAACCGTCCGTTGTCAGCGCCCGGGCACGTTGCGGCACGCCCGGCGTCGATCTCGAAGTCGAAGCCGAGCTGGCCTTCACCAGCGGTCCGACTGCGACGCTCAAATGTTCGATGCAGCCGGAAGACGGCGCGGTGTTCCGCCGCCTGCGCGTGCAGGGGGACAAGGGTGTGCTTGAAATCGACAACCCCGTCTCGCCTCATTCGGGCGCGACGTTGTCCATTGAAACCGATGGGCCTTCCGTGCCGCAGATCGTGTCGGGTGGCGACACCACGTTTCACTTCCAGTTGCGCCATGTGATCGAGGTCATCGAAGGCCGCGCGCAACCCTTGACCGGCGGCGCCGACGCGATCGGCAACATGCGCGCCATCGACGCCGTCTACCGCGCCGCGGGTATGCGGCCGCGCGGCCTGCCCGCGTGACCGGTTGAGTCATGAGTTCCGCGCGATACATTCTCGCGCTCGATCAGGGCACCACCAGCTCGCGCTCGCTGTTGTTCGACGCGGGCGGACGAGTAGTTGCACAGGCGCAGCGGGAATTCGCGCAGCACTTTCCCAAACCGGGTTGGGTCGAGCACGACCCGATCGAAATACTCGATTCGCAGCTGTTCACGGTTGCCGCCGTGCTCGAAAAGGCGCGCCTTACGCCGCGTGATGTGGTGACCGTCGGTCTGACGAACCAGCGCGAGACCACGGTGCTCTGGGATCGCGCCACCGGACTGCCCGTGGCACCCGCCATCGTCTGGCAGGACCGCCGCACCGCCGAGGCTTGCGCCGCGCTGCGCGCGCAGGGCCTGGCCGACGAGATCACCGAGCGCACCGGCTTGCTGCTCGACCCCTATTTCTCCGGCACCAAGCTCGCGTGGCTGCTGGACTCGGTGCCTGGCGCCCGAACGCGAGCGGAACGCGGCGAACTGGCCTTCGGCACGATCGACAGCTGGTTGATCTATCACCTGAGCGGCCGGCGCCAGCACATCACCGACGCTACCAACGCCAGCCGTACCCTGCTGTTCAATCTCGAACGTGGCGACTGGGACGACCGGTTGCTCGAACTACTGCGCGTGCCACGTGTGTGCCTGCCGCGCATCGTCGATTCCTCACTGGCGCTCAGCGACGCGCCGGTGATTCACATCGACGGCCACGAATTGCCCCTCACGGGCATCGCCGGGGACCAACATGCGGCGTTGTTCGGCCAGGCCTGCTTCTCGCCCGGGATGGCCAAGAACACTTATGGCACCGGCTGTTTCGCGCTCATGAACACCGGCGATCGACCCATGCGCTCGCGCAATCGACTGGTGAGCACCGTGGCGTGGCGGCGCGGCCGCACACAGTTCGCATTGGAAGGCAGTGTATTCATGGGCGGCGCGATCGTGCAGTGGTTGCGCGACGGGCTCGGGATCATAGAAGCCTCGGAAGAAGTCGAAGCGCTTGCGGCCAGCGTTCCCGATACCGGCGATGTTTATCTCGTTCCCGCCTTCACCGGTCTTGGAGCTCCGCACTGGGATGCCGAAGCGCGCGGCACGATAGTCGGACTGACGCGCGGCACGCAGCGCGCGCACCTCGCACGCGCGGCGCTCGAAGCCATCGCATTCCAGACGGCCGACCTTGTTGGGGCCATGCAGCGCGATGCGGGGCAGCCGCTGACCGAACTGCGCGTCGATGGAGGCGCCGCCCGCAACGATCTGCTTATGCAGTTTCAGGCGGACCTGTTAGGGGTGCCGGTGCTGCGGCCGGTGAACACCGAGACCACGGCATTCGGCGCGGCGGCCTTGGCGGGCCTCGGCGCGGGACTGTGGCAATCCGAACAGGAGCTCGCGGGTCTCTGGATATTGGAAAAACGATTCGAGCCGCTCATGAGCCGTGCTGAGGCGAACCGTCGCCGCGACCGGTGGTCGCAGGCGCTGGCGCATTCGCGCGGCTGGGCCACGTCGTGAAACATGGGCGGCGGTATGCCGCCGCGGCGGTTGCGCTCGTTGTTTCCGCCTTCGCGATCTGGTGGTCGCAGCGGGATACGGAACACTATCTCAGCGGCGGGACGGCCGAATTCATCGCCTTGTTCGCGGCACCGCCCGTTCCGGACTCTGCACAGACGCGCCGCGAACTCGATGAATTGCTGGCGCTCGAGCAATCGCGCACCGCCGCCGACGTGGCGGCGGCGCAGGCCGACCGCAGAAAAGACCTCGGCCGCTTCTATATGGCGCTGGGTTTCGATGCGGACAGCCCGCCAGATCTCCCGCAGGTTCGCAGGCTCCTCGACCGGGTCGAATCCGACATTGGTAGTTACGTGCGGGCAGCGAAAACAACTTTTCATCGTCTGCGGCCTTACGAGATCGAGACTCGCCTGCATCCTTGTATTGCAGACGTGCGCGGCGACCAGTCATACCCGAGCGGGCATGCAACGTATGGCTACGTGGTGACCGGCGTGCTCGAGCAACTGGCACCGGACCGGCGGCGCGAACTTCGATTGCGTGGCGACGAGTTCGCCCGCCAACGCATGGTCTGTGGTGTGCACTTCCGCAGCGATCTCGAAGCCGGCCGCATTGCCGCGCGGTGGCTGATTCAGCGTCTCGACGCGTCGCCGGAATTCCTGGCGGATGCCGCAGCGGCAGCGCGCGAGTTGCGCTCGGCCGGCCAGAGTTCGCACCCGGGCATTGCCTCGAGTCCAGCGGAATCGCCAGCGCAGTCACGCTGAAACACCACGGCCCGGATCAGGTCGGTTCGGAGGAGAAGAACCGCTTCACCCCCGCGAAGAAAGTTTCGCCGCGAGGCGCATGTTTGCTCGCATCCTTCTTGAGGGTCTCTTCGAACTTGCGCAGCATCTCGCGTTGTTCGCCGCTCAGATTGACCGGTGTTTCGACGACGACCGTGCAGAACAGGTCGCCGTGCGCGCCGCCGCGCACCGGCTTCACGCCCTTGCCGCGCAACCGAAATTGCGTTCCGGACTGTGTCTCGGCCGGGACCTTGAGCGAAACGTGTCCGTCGAGCGTCGGCACATCGATGCTGCCGCCGAGCACCGCGGTGGCGAAACTCACCGGCACCTCGCACAGCAAATCGGCGCCTTCGCGGTCGAAGATCTCATGGTCACGGACGTGTACTTCCACGTACAGATCGCCCGGAGGCCCGCCATTACGTCCCGACTCGCCTTCGGCGCTCAGGCGTATGCGGTCGCCCGTGTCTACGCCCGCCGGAATCTTGACCGCCAGGCGTTTACTGCGACGAACGCGCCCCTGTCCAAGACAGGTATCGCAAGGATTCTTGATGATGGTGCCGCTGCCACGGCACTTCGGGCAGGGCTGCTGCAACTGAAAGAAGCCTTGCGAGATACGCACCTGCCCGACGCCATTGCAGGTTTCGCAGGTGACGGGTTTGTGGCCCTTCGCCGCGCCGCTGCCGCCGCAGGTTTCGCATTCACTGAGCTTTGCGACGTCGATTTCGGCCGCGTATCCGAACACCGCCTGATTGAGATCGAGCTCGAGTTCGTACTTGAGATCGGCGCCGCGAAACACCTGCCGGCCGCCACCACGGCGTCCGCCACCAAAAATGTCGCCAAACATCTCGCCGAACATCTCGCCGAAAGCGTCCGGGCCCTGCGCGCCGCCGCGACCGCCGCCCTGGCGTGAAGCGTCGATGCCCGCGTGGCCGTGCTGATCGTAGATGGCGCGTTTGTCGGCTTCGCAGAGAACTTCGTAAGCCTCCTTGGCCTCCTTGAAGTTTTCTTCTGCTTCCTTGTCACCGGGATTGCGGTCCGGGTGATATTTCATCGCCAGACGTCGGTAGGCCTTCTTGACGTCGGCCTCCGTCGCGGTGCGCGGGAGATCCAGCACCTTGTAGTAATCGCGTTTCGACATTCGCCGCCCTTAAAATAAACAGACTCCGCTGCCGCGGGCAGCGGAGTCTCCTCAGCCGTAGTAGTTAGGCTTCTTTCTTGTCTTTCACTTCTTCGAATTCGGCATCGACCGCATCCACGTTGGCCTTCGCCTGGGCACCCGCGCCGGCGTCCGCGCCGCCACCCGCATCCGGCCCCGCGCCACCCTGTGCGGCAGCCGCCTGGCTTGCGATGTTCGAAGCGGCTGCCATGAGCGCCTCGGCCTTCTTGTCGATGGCTGCCTTGTCGTCGCCTTTGAGCACGCCGCGCAGATCGGACAGCGCGGACTCGACCTTGGCACGTTCGCCGCCATCGACTTTGTCACCGAGATCCTTGAGCGATTTCTCCACCGCGTGCACCAGCTGATCGGCACGGTTGCGGGAATCGACCAGCTCACGGAATTTCTTGTCTTCTTCCGCGTGCGCCTCGGCGTCGCTGACCATGCGTTTGATTTCATCCTCGGTCAGACCCGAAGACGCCTTGATTGCGATCTTCTGTTCCTTGCCCGTGGCCTTGTCCTTCGCCCCGACATGCATGATGCCGTTGGCGTCGATGTCGAAGCTCACTTCGATCTGCGGCGTGCCGCGCGGCTGCGGCGGGATGTCGGCGAGATCGAACTTGCCCAGCGACTTGTTGTCCTGCGCGCGGTCACGCTCGCCTTGCAACACGTGGATCGTGACCGCCGATTGGCCGTCATCCGCGGTCGAAAAAGTCTGTGAAGTCTTGGTCGGGATCGTGGTGTTCTTCTCGATCAGCTTGGTCATGATGCCGCCGAGCGTCTCGATGCCGAGCGACAGCGGCGTCACGTCGAGCAACAACACGTCTTTGACTTCACCCGCAAGCACGCCGCCCTGGATGGCCGCGCCGACCGCGACGGCTTCATCAGGGTTCACGTCCTTGCGCGGCTCCTTGCCGAAGAAGTCCTTCACGTATTTCTGCACGAGCGGCATACGCGTCTGGCCACCGACGAGGATCACTTCGGAGATGTCCTGCGTTCCCAAGCCCGCGTCCTTCAAAGCCGTGCGGCAAGGTTCGATGGTGCGTTTGACCAGGTCCTCGACCAGGCTCTCGAGCTTGGCGCGCGTGAGCTTGATGTTCAGATGCTTGGGGCCCGACGCGTCGGCGGTGATGTACGGCAGGTTCACGTCGGTCTGCTGGCTCGAGGACAACTCGATCTTGGTCTTCTCGGCGGCCTCTTTGAGGCGCTGCACCGCGAGCGGATCCTTGCGCACATCGACGCCCGATTCCTTGAGGAATTCGTCGGCGAGGAAATTGATGATGCTCATGTCGAAGTCTTCGCCACCGAGGAATGTGTCGCCGTTGGTAGATAGGACTTCGAATTGGCGCTCGCCGTCGATTTCGGCGATTTCGATGACGGACACATCGAAGGTGCCGCCGCCCAGGTCATACACCGCGATCTTCCGGTCCTTGCCGGCTTTATCGAGGCCATAGGCCAACGCCGCCGCGGTCGGCTCGTTGATGATGCGCTTGACGTCGAGACCCGCGATCCGGCCGGCATCCTTGGTCGCCTGGCGCTGCTGGTCGTTGAAGTACGCCGGCACCGTGATGACGGCCTCGGTGACTTCCTCACCGAGGTAATCCTCGGCGGTCTTCTTCATCTTCATGAGCACGCGCGCGGAAATCTCCGGCGGTGACTTCTTCTCGCCCTGGGCTTCGACCCAGGCGTCGCCGTTGTCGGCCTTCACGATCTTGTACGACACCATGTGGATGTCTTTCTGCACGACGCCGTCGTCGAACTTGCGGCCGATGAGGCGCTTGACGGCGAACAAGGTGTTCTGCGGGTTCGTGACCGCCTGGCGCTTCGCCGACTGGCCCACGAGGACTTCGTTGTCCTTGGTGAACGCGACGATGGACGGCGTGGTGCGATCACCTTCGCTGTTCTCGATGACGCGCGGCTTGCCGCTTTCCATGATGGCGACGCAGGAATTCGTCGTTCCCAGATCAATGCCGATTACCTTGCCCATATCAATCTCCACTCACTCTTTTTGGGTATTGACCCAGTGCCCCCTTTCTGGAGACCGGGCTCCTTCTTTCAAGAAGGATTTTTTAGATCAGACCTTCCCCGCGGACACGACCACTCGGGCGGGCCGCAGCAATCTGCCATTCAACTGGTAGCCACGCTGGATCACCGTCAACACGGTATTCGGCGCCGCATCGCTGGGCTGCGCCATCATCGCTTCGTGCTGTTCCGGATTGAAGGTGACCCCCTCCGGGTTGATCTCTTCGATCTGCGCCTTCTCGAAGGCCTTCGCCAGCAGGCGCAGTGTCGCGTTCTGACCCTCGATCAAGTTCGCGACATCACCCCTGGATGAGTTTGCGATGCCCAACTCGAGCGAATCCTTCACCGCGATCAGGTCCTGAGCGAATTTCTCGACCGCGAACTGGCGCGCGTTCTCGAGATCCTTCGCGCCGCGCTTGCGCACATTGTCGACCTCGGCCAAAACGCGCAGGTACTGCTCCCAGTGATTCTTGGAGCGTTCTTCGGAAGCGGCCAGATCCTGCTGGAGTCGCTCCATCTCCACCAGCGCCACGGCCGTCTCGGGCAGCACTGTCGTCTTGTCTTCGGGACCGGCGCCCAGCAGATCGGAATTCGGATCGCTCATCAAAAGACCTCAATGAAACAGGTAGTTACGTGCGGTACAAAGCCTGCGCGGCTTTGTGGCTCCGCTTTTGGGGATTTCAAGTCTGGAGTGGGGAAAAAACTATCGGACTACGCCGTCAGCGCCGAGCCAATGCCGCCCCGAGGATCTTGGCGGTGAGATCGACGATGGGGATCACGCGCTCGTATGCCATCCGGGTCGGGCCGATGACTCCGATCACGCCGACAACTTCGTTATCGGCGCTGTACGGCGCCGTGATCACGCTGCAGTCGTCGAGGATGCGAAAGCCCGATTCCTGCCCGATGAAGATCTGCACGCCGTCCGCGCGCAGGCTGTGATCCAGCAGGTTGAGGATGTCGCGTTTCTCGTTGAACGCCTCGAACAGGCGCCGCAGTTTGTCGACCGACGACAACTCACCCGCGCCCATGAGGTTGTGTTCACCCGCCATCACATATTCCATGCGATTGGCGTCGTCGGATTTGAACACGCGCTCGGCGACGCTGATGGCGTCCTTCATCATGGAGTCCATGCTCTCGCGCGCTTCCTGCATCTCGCCCAGGATCTCCTGGCGTACCTGGGACAGCGTCTTGCCACGGCAACGTTCGGTCAGGAAGTTCGCAGCACGGCGCAATTCGTCCGACGAGTGATACCGCTCGAGCTGGATGATGCGGTTCTGGACTTCACGGTCGTTGAACACCAGCACAACCAGCGCACGATTGTCGGAGAGCCCGACGAATTCGATCTGGGAAATCGACGCCTGCTGGGTGCGCGGCAGAGTCACGACGCCCGCAAGGCGCGTCACGTTCGACAACAGCTGCGATGCAGCGGCGACCAGCGCCTTCGAATCGTCGCGCGCGGCGTCGAGCTGGCGGCGCAGCTCGGTGAACGCAGGGTCGTCCTCGATCGGCGCTCGCGCCTTGAGCAGCGCGTCCACGAAGAAGCGATAACCCTTGTCGGTCGGGACGCGGCCGGCCGAAGTATGCGGAGAGCTGACGAACCCGAGCTGTTCGAGATCCGCCACGATGTTGCGAATGGTGGCCGAAGAGAGGGCCAGGCCCGATTCGCGCGACAGGGAGCGTGACCCTACCGGCTGCCCGTCGCGGATGTAGCTGCCAACGAGCACCCGCAGCAGCAGTTGTTCGCGCTCGGAAAGTGCATCGTCAGTAGGTTCGGCCACGGCGCCGAAGCTACTGAGCGGGCATCTGCACGTCAAGAAACTCAGGCTGACCCGATTCGACAGTTTTCGATGTGATTCAGTGCATTGGCCGTCCCGCTGGCCCATGCTACAAAGCGACATGCCTCTACCAGCGCAAGCTTGCGCGCTCATAGGGCGGTTCAGCGACGCGAGCGTCGCCGAATCCGCGTTGACGCTGCTTCCGCATCTCAAAAAGCGCGGGGTTGAAGCACTGTTGCCCATGGACGACCCGCTTCAGGCGTCGGCGGACCTTGTAACGCGGGTTCCGGAAGAAGAAATCGCCGACCGAGCCGACCTCGTCATCGCCATTGGCGGCGATGGCACACTCTTGTACGCCGCCCGCCTGGTAGCGCATCGCGGCGTGCCGCTCATCGGCATCAATCGCGGACGATTGGGATTTCTCACCGATGTGCTGCCGCAGGACATGATCGGCTCGGTGGACGCGGCGCTCGAGGGCCGTTGTGAACGCGACGATCGAGCCCTGCTCGAAGCACGCATCGTAGGCCCGCGTGGAATCATCACGAGCGCGTTGGCGCTCAACGACGTCGTGCTGCAGAAATGGGAAACCGGGCGCATGCTCGATTTTGAAACCTGGATCGACGGTGTTTATGTGAACACGCACGGCGGCGATGGTCTGGTGGTGGCAAGTTCGACCGGCTCGACGGCCTATGCACTGTCCTGCGGCGGCCCGATCGTGGCGCCACACCTCGACGTGCTGGTAGTCGCACCCATCTGCCCGCACACCTTGTCTGACCGCCCGATCGTTGTTTCGAGCCGTTCCGTCATTTCCGTGAAATTGATCGACCGGCCGGATATCCGGGCGCAGGTGACGGCCGACGGCGTTTCGCTCGGTGAACTGCTGCCGGGCGACCGCCTGGAAGTTCACCCGACTGCGCAGAAGATCACGCTGCTTCATCCCGACAAGTTCGAGTATTACCGCCTGCTGCGTTCCAAGCTCCATTGGGGGCGCGGCGGATTCAACAAATCCGAGTGAGCCATGCTGACCCATCTGCAGATTCGTGACTTCGCCATCATCGATGCCCTTGAGCTCGAACTGCGCGCCGGTCTCACCGTGCTCACGGGCGAAACCGGAGCCGGCAAATCGATCGTCGTCGATGCGCTCGCATTGCTCGCCGGCGGCAAGGGTGGCGCCGAAGTAGTCAGGGCCGGCACTGAACGTGCCGAGCTGTCGGCCACATTCGACATCAGCGGCAGCCCGGAAGCGTTGCGTATCATCCTGGCGGAACAATCGGTGGAAGTGGCCGATGACGAACTCACCGTCCGCCGCGTCATCGCCAACGACGGACGTTCGCGCGGCTACTTGAATGGTGTTTCGGTGCCGCTGCAGCTGCTGCGCGATATCGGCGCGCTCATCGTCGACATTCACGGACAACACGAATTCCAGTCACTGACCCGCGCGCCCGCCCAGCGCGAACTGCTCGACGACTTCGGCGAAAATACCGAACTCGCGGCCAAGGTACGCGAGGCTCACAAGAACTGGATCGCGCTCGTGAACCGAACGGTCGAACTGGAAGGAAAGGCGCGCGACCGTGATTCACGCAGCGACCTGCTGCGTTTCCAGGTGGGAGAACTGAAAGCGCTCGACCTCAAGAGCGGTGAAGTCGCGGAACTCACCGAAGAACGCACTCGTCATTCCAATCGTGGCCGCCTGGCAGAGGCCGCACAGGCTGCGGTCGGCCTTTTGTACGACTCCGATGATGGCAATGCCCACGCTACGGCGTCGCGCGCGCTCGCCGGAATCAAGACCTTGTCGAGCGTCGATCCGCGCCTCGCGAAAGTCGTGCCCATGGTCGACGAGGCGACCATCCAGATTCGCGAAGCCGCGCGCGAGTTGTCGCGTTATCTCGAGACGCTCGACATCGACCCGGCCAGACAGGAAGAAGTCGAACGGCGGCTCGCGGCCGTCGAGGAGTTAAGTCGCAAACATCGTGTGCCGGCGCCCGATCTCAGCGCGCTCGGTGCGAAACTCGAGAAAGATCTCGCCGAACTCGACAGTGCCGACAACAACCTCAATGCTCTCAAGAAACAACAGGCCGAGGCGCTCGACTCCTATCGAAAACTCGGCACGCAGCTCACCGCGGGCCGACAAACCGCCTCGCGTGCACTTTCAAAAGACATTACGGCGCGCATGCAGACATTGGGAATGGCGGGTGGCCGTTTTCTCATCGACATCACTCAACCTACCGGTGAACCAGCCGCGCATGGATTCGACGCCGTCGAATTTCGAGTCACTGCCAACCCGGGCCAGCCGCTGCGGCCGCTGGCCAAAGTTGCATCGGGTGGCGAACTCGCACGACTGTCGCTGGCTGTGCAAGTCGCCTGCGCCGCGAAGGATGTCCGTTGCATGGTATTCGACGAAGTCGATTCCGGAGTCGGCGGCGCGGTGGCCGAAATCGTCGGGCGCGAATTGAAAGCACTCGGCTTCTCGGGCCAGGCAATCTGCGTCACCCACCTCCCGCAGGTCGCAAGCCAGGGGCACCATCACCTGCGCGTCGCCAAACTCACCGACGGCAAGACCACGCGCACGACGATCTCTGAGCTGACGATGGACGAGCGGGCCGAAGAGCTCGCGCGGATGTTAGGTGGGCTGGAAGTGACCGGCAAAGCGCGTGAACACGCGCGCGAGATGCTGCATCTGGCCGCCAACCCCGATCAAAAGGCGCGGGGCGGAAAGCGCAAGGCCTGAACGGCCGGCGCCCCCGGAAACTCGTTAGCTGTTTTTGCCCTGGCCCTTCTGGGGGCTTTTGTAAGACGGGCAGCCAGCCTTCTGGCAATGGCCGTAAAGCGTCATGGCGTGGTCGCGTAACTCATAGCCGAGACGCTCGGCAATCTCTTTCTGGCGCTCTTCGATCTCGTCGTCCATGAACTCTTCGACACGGCCGCAGTCCAGACAGACGATATGGTCGTGATGTGTACCCTGATTGATCTCGAACACGGCCATTCCGTCTTCGAAATGATGGCGCGACACCAGGCCCGCGGCCTGGAACTGCGTCAGCACTCGATAAACAGTCGCGAGACCAATGTCCTCGTTGGACTCGATCAGGCGCTTGTAGATGCCTTCGGCGGACATGTGACGGGTCGGACTTCCCTCGAGGATTTCGAGGATCTTGAGTCTCGGTCCGGTGACTTTGAGTCCGGCCTTGCGCAGGTCTTTGCTTTCCAAGCCAGAGGTCTCCTGAAATCGATGCGGTATGATGCGCCACCATGAAACGCCTTGCACTATCAACCCTCTTGCTCGCCGCTGGCGCGCTACTCGCCTCCGGCTGTGTTTACAAGATGAACATTCAGCAAGGCAACTACCTGGTCGCCGAATCGGTGTCGCAGCTCAAGGAAGGAATGACGCGCAGCCAGGTTCGTTTCCTGCTCGGCACTCCGATGGTGCCCGACGCATTTAATGACGATCGCTGGGACTACTACTATTTCTTCAGCGGGCGGCAATACAAAGAACCGCTCAAGCGTCGTCTGACCGTCTACTTCGCCGACGAGAAAGTCGCGCGCTACGAAAACCTCGGTGTGCCGACGAAGTCGGACCTCGAGCAGGTGGAACAGGATCTGCGCAAGGCGATTGCCGAGACCAAGCAAAAGCGCGAGAAGAAGAGCTGGTGGAAACGCATGTTCGGGCGCGACAGGCCGGCGCAAGCAACTACCGATTCGAAATCTTCGGATTCGAAGTCGGAGGCCGAGAAGACGCCGGATCCCGTGCCGCCGCCCGCTCCCGCTGTACCCGCGCCCGCCGGGATGCCTTCGGGTCAGCAGTAAGCGCGCGGTAGATTTCGACACGATCGCCGTCGCGCAGCGGCGCATCGCGCGCGCACAACTCGCCAAAGATTCCGACGTCCGCTTCCCACGGCACTTCGAGCGCACCCGCCTGCAATCGTGCGGCTGCGAGCGCCTCAGCAACGGTCGCGGACGCCTCGATTTCCACCTGCCAGCGCCACTGATGCGCCGGTGTCGCGTACACCACCGTGCAGCGTTTCACGGTTAGTTAGCCTTCGTTTCGCGAGCGCGTTTGACGAAAGCATCGACCAGAGAAGCGGCGGTGTCCTCGAACAGGGGCGCGAACAACGCGTTGGTCAAGCGGTTCGCGAATTCGAAGCGCATCTCGAGTTCCACGCGGCAACCCAGGTCTCCGAGCGCCGTGAAGGTCCACAGACCCTCGAGTACGCGGAATGGACCGCTGACGAATTGCATGAGCACGCGTTTGTCGGTTTCGAGCAGGTTTCTGGTGGTGAACTCGGATTTGACCGGACCACGCTTGATCGTGAGGGTGGCGACGACTTCGCCCTCCTTGCGCGCGTCGACTCGCGCGGCCGTGCACCACGGTACGAATTCCGGATAACGCTCGATGTCGTTGACGAGCCCGTACATACGCGCCGGCGATTCCGCGATCAGCGCCGAGCGTTTGACTTCACGCATGGCGCCAAATCTAAAGGAAACAGGGGTCGCGCGGGTACAATGACGGCCTCCAACACCATGAACAAACCTGACAAGAAAGAACCCGAGCGCCTGATCGCCGAGAACCGCCGGGCGCGCTACGACTATTTCATCGAGGAACGGCTCGAGGCCGGCCTCGTGCTCCAGGGATGGGAGGTCAAGTCGATGCGGGCGGGCAAGGCGCAGGTCGCCGAGGCCTATGTCTATCTGAAGGAAGGCGAAGCGTTCCTGTTCGGCGCCAACATAACGCCGCTCAAGACGGCCTCGACACACGTGGTTCCCGAGCCGCTGCGCACGCGCAAACTACTGCTCAACAAGGCCGAGCTCTCGCGCCTGATCGGCAGCGTCGAGCGCAAGGGATACACGATGATCCCCCTCGATCTGCATTGGAAAGGCGGCCGTGCGAAGCTCGAAATCGGCCTCGCGAAGGGCAAGAAACAACACGACAAACGCGCCACCGAAAAGGACCGCGACTGGAATCGGGACAAGGCGCGCATCATGCGCGGCCGTTGAGCCAACCCCGCGAATCGGGCAACCCGCGCGCCGGCTGCCGACTTGCAGCGATCGGCTTCGGCTCCATGTATGCTTGCCGGGCTTTTTTACGGGGGCGACCGGTTTCGACGTGGGTAGTGAACCGTAAGAGGCGTACCGAGGCGCATGGCCCTCGTTAATAACTTTGCACTTTACAGTTGCCAACGACGACAACTACGCACTAGCCGCCTAATCGCGGTTGCCCTCAGACCAGTTGGTGCCTATGCCGCTGGACCTGGGGTAGCGCTCATAGGATCGCGTTTCCGTGTGCTACTGGCGGAATCGTTAAGAGTCACAGTCGCTGGCCGAGCGTTTTCCCTGCTCTTCGGGTAGCGTGAGGCGAGAAAACAAAGAAGCAGCTACGTACGTAGAGTCTTACGTCTAACGCTTGCGGACGCGGGTTCAATTCCCGCCGCCTCCACCAATTCGCCTCCGGCACCGGCCGGAGGCGGGCGCTTCGCGGTAACCTTCGCCGCGATGAATCGCATCTCCGCATTTACAATTGCGCTTGCACTCGCTTCACCGCTGCTGGCGCGCGAGACGTCCGTCGCACTCACTTTTGTCGGTGATGTGATGGTGGCCGAAGAGCCGGGGGCGCTCATCGCCAGGGGCATCGATCCATTCGCCGGCGTTGCGAAGTATCTGCAGCCCTCTCGCCTGCGCATCGCGAATCTCGAATGTGTGATCGCGACCATAGGCACTGCCGAGATCAAGCCGTTCACGTTTCGCGCCGACCCGCTCACCATCCCAGCCATCGCGCGGTATTTCGATGGCGTCAGCGTCGCCAACAATCATTCCGGCGACTTCGGCAAGGACGCATTTGCCGAGCAACTTGGCCTGCTGGAGACGGCGCGCCTCCCCTACTTCGGTGGCGGTCGTGATCTTGCGGCCGCGCATCGTGCGTGGGTCGTCGAACGCGGCGGAGTTCGAATCGCGTTCTTAGGCTACGTCGAGTTCAAACCGCGCTCCTTCGAAGCCAGTGCAAACCGGCCAGGCGTCGCATGGAGCGGTGAAGACGAGCAGGTGCTGCGGGACATCCGCGTGGCGCGCGACGAGTTCCATGCCGATCTCGTCATCCCATTCATGCACTGGGGCTGGGAAGACGAAGGTGCTCCGAGCGAAAGGCAGCGCGTATTCGCGCGGCACATGCTCGACGCGGGCGCTGACATGATCGTCGGCGGTCATCCACACGTGACGCAAGGTGCGGAGATCTACAAGGGCAAACCGATCGTCTACAGCCTGGGCAACTTTCTGTTCAACGGATTCGACACCGAGGCGACCACGACCGGCTGGCTGCTCGAAGCGCAGGTCGGCAAGTCAGGCGTACGGAGCTGGCGTACCCGCGTGGTGCGTCTGGCGGCGGACGGCGTGCCGCGCCTCGACGAAAATGCGAGCAGCCCCTGCGGCGACATCCGCAGCGACAACGTCCGCCAATGCACGGGCAAATGACATGAAAACTGCGTTCTTGATGGCGGCCTTGCTCGGAACACCGGCGTTCGCGGACTCGATCGACTGCCACATCATCTACGGTGGCGAAAATTTCTCGGTAGTGGCACAACCCACCGGCGATCCCTATCGCGTCACCGGCCAGAAGATAGGCCGGTACTTCGAGTTCAAGGCGTCATACGTGACGAAACCCGCCGAGGTCGCCGCCATCAGCCTGTATGTCTACGCGACCTCAGGTGGCGAGTCGGTGTTGATCCACCAGGCCAAGTTCGCGGCCGGGATCATCAATGCCGCGGCGCCATGGGGCTTCACCGGCTTCAACTACGTCTATGAGCCGAGCAAGAGCAGCGAACTGCAATATTGGTGCGAAAAAGCCCCCTGAACGGCTCAGGTGCCGAGCCACCACGCCCGGAACTCGTCGATGTTGATGCGCCCGTTCTGGTTGCTATCCGTCTCTGTGAAGCCGACCCGCAACTCGGCATCGGAAAACTGCCCGTCGTCGAGCTCGCTCACCAGCGCCTTGAACTCGGTGAAATTGATCTGCCCGTCGTGATCCTGGTCCGCGCGCGCGAACAAGGCGTCGACCTCGGCCAACTCCTCTGCTTTATCGACCATGAGTCCCTCCATCGTAGCTAGTCAGCGCTCCATAAAGTTCCGGGCGTCGGTCACGGAACACGAACCAGTTGTCGCGTTGCTCCGCGAGAGCGGCGAGATCGAACTTCGCCGTCAGCACCGCCTCCCCTTCCTCGCCCGCATCGGCGAGCTTCGCACCCGTGGGGTCGGCGATGAAACTCGATCCGTAGAACGTGATGTGCAGTCCTTCCGGATCCTGCAGCGCACGCTCGGTCCCGATCCGATTGGACACGATCACCGGCGTGAGATTGGCGGCCGCGTGTCCCTGCTGGGTCCGTTGCCAGTGATCGCGGGAGTTCACCGGCTGCGCCGGCGGCGGTTCGCTGCCGATCGCGGTCGGATAGAACAGAAGCTCCGCTCCCATCAGGGCCATGGCGCGTGCGCATTCCGGAAACCACTGGTCCCAGCAGATGCCGACGCCGATGCGAGCGTATTTCGTGTCCCAGACCTTGAACCCCGTATCGCCCGGGCTGAAATAATTCTTCTCCTGGTATCCCGGCCCGTTGGGAATATGCGCCTTGCGGTAAGTGCCGAGATTGGCGCCGTCCGCATCGAGGATCACGATCGAATTGAAATACGAATTGTTGGCCTTCTCGAAGAAGCTGATTGGCAAGACGACATTCAACTCGCGCGCGATCTTCACGAAGTGTTTGATGGCGCGGTTATCCGCGACGCTGGTGGCAAGGCGCAGATGGCGCGAATCCTGCTCGATGCAGAAGTACGGGGTCTCGAACAATTCCTGGATCAGGATGATCTGCGCGCCCTTGGCCGCCGCCTGCCGCACCAGTTTCTCGGCGGTCGCAATGTTGGCGTCGATGTCCCAGCCGCAGGCGAACTGCATGGCCGCGACGCTGACCTCGCGTCTGGTCTGGTGTAGATGCGGAGGGAGTTTGCTCATGCGAAAACCTTGCCAGGATTGAGAATGCCTTTCGGATCGAGCGCCTGCTTGAGCAGGCGCATGGTGGAAATCTCCGCGGCCGTGCGCGACAGCGGTAGATAGGCGCGTTTTTCGAGGCCGATGCCGTGTTCGGCGGAGATCGAGCCACCGATGGCCGCAAGCGGCCGGTACACGATGTCTTCGACCTTTGCGCGGGTCGCCGCGTCGTCGCCCGACGCGATGGCCAGGTGCAGGTTGCCGTCGGCCATGTGTCCGAACACGAAAGTCCGATTCTCGCCGACGAATGCCGTGACCGATGCGCACACCTCTTCCGAATACGCGCGCATGTTTTCGATCGGCAGGCTCACGTCGAAAGTGAGCAGCGGCGCGATGTTGCGCACCTGCCAGACATCCTCGCGGATGGCCCAGATGGCACGCCGTTCGTTCTCGGAGTTGGCGAGCGCGACATCGGTGATCGTGCCCGCCGCGAGTGCCTCGCCAAGCACCTGCTCGAGACGCGCACGATCGCCCTCGGGATCGCCACCGAGTGTTTCGGCGATTGCGTAGAACGGAGCGCCCCGCGCCAGCGGCGCGATGTTCTCGGCGGGCGGCGTGGTGTTGAAGTCGTAGTAGTTGCCCCACAGGGCTTCGAACGCGGCGAGTTGACCGCCGAGGCCCGAGTCGAGCCGGTCGAGCAAATCGACCAACGCGTCGAACGTGGGAAGCGACGCCACCAGGGTTTCCTGGCTGCGGGTGCGCGAAACCAGGCGCAACTCCGCCCGGGTCACGACGCCGAGGGTGCCTTCGCTGCCGATGAACAATTGTTTGAGGTCGTAGCCGGCGTTGTTCTTGAGCATGCGATTGAGCGAGGTGAGCACGGTGCCGTCGGCAAGCACCGCTTCGACACCAAGCACCAGGTTGCGCATCATCCCGTAACGCAGGACACGCAAGCCGCCGGCATTCGTGGAGATGTTTCCGCCGACGGTGGCGCTGTCGCGCGCGCCCAGGTCGAGCGGAAACACCATCCCGTGTGACTCGGCTTCGCGCTGAACGCGCCCGAGCTGCACGCCCGCCTGCGCCCGCAGGCAGCGGCCCGGCACATCGACTCGTTCGATGGCATTCATGGATTCAAGTGACAACACGATGTCGTGTGCGGCGGCGTCCGCGCCATTCACGAGCCCCGTGAGCCCGCCGTGCGTGACGACCGGCTGGCCGCGCGCGTGACACAACCTGAGCACGGCGGAAACCTGCTCGGTACTGCGCGGCCGAACCAGTAGTTCGGCCTCGACGCGGCCATGAAACAAGTTGGCGGCGCGATCACGTACGGCCGCGCCTTCGAGCATTCCCTGCTCGCCGACGATTGCGCGGAGATCCGCCTTGAGACTGGCCTCAGACATGCGGCCAAAGGTAGCGCGCAATTCAGGCAGCCGCCAGAACGGCGAGGCTTTGCATCAATGCAGCGTCGGTTGTTCCTTCTCTTCCTCGTCAGCGACCGGGAACAACGCCTGGTCGAGCGCGTGCACATAGGTGGCAACGTTCACGGTGCCGGGCACGAGCACGCGGCCACCAAACAACAGATTTGGCACGGTCCGTACACCGAAGCCGCGCATGCGCTCTTCGCTGCCGACCAGCGCGCTGTCGCCGTCACGAGTTTCACGAAAAGTCTGCAGCGTCTTCGCGTCGAGCCCTGCGTCGGCACCGATCTGCGCGAGCACCGTGACGTCAGCGATGTCGGCGCCGCGCTCGAAATAGGCGCGGAAGATCGCCGCAGCGACATTTGCGTGCCGGCCTTCCTGGTCAGCGAGCTGGACGAGCCGATGAGCTTCGGAAGTGCTCGGCAACGCACCGAGTTTCTCGAAGTGGAAATCGATGCCGAGTTCGCGGCCGGCTTCCGTCAGGCTCTTCTCGGCAAACGGCACGCTGATGCCCGACGGCAGACGTTCGGCCAGGTACTCCTGGAAACTGCGCGGAGCGGCATTTGCCTGTGGCGTAGCCATGCGGAACGGATGCCAACGCAGGCGCGTTTCGACATCGCCCGAGAGACTGCCGAGAGCACGCGTGAGCTGAGCCATGCCCAACCAAGACCAGGGGCAGGTGAAATCGGCAACTAGATCGATGTCGAGCGTGCGGCGTACGTCATGGAGCGGTCTGATCGTAGTGTTCATGCGGCATATGTATGTGCGAAGCGAACGCGTTCAAGCCGGTTTGCGGGTCGCTCCCAGATTCGCGTGGACCTGCTCGGTGATGCGAATGGCGGTCTCGAGCGCTCGCAGCCCGTCTTCTCCCGACACGATCGGACTGCGGTCGTTCCGGATGCAGTCGAGGAAGGAGTCGATTTCGCTCTTGAGGGCGTCCCCCTGCTCAAGGTTGGCCTCTTCAATGGTCACGGGCAATTGCCCCGCCTGCAACGGACCCTCGCGTTTGCGTATCAGCGTCATGATCTTCTGCTGCAGGTCGAGCGAAATGTAGGCGGCGTCCTCGAAAATCCGCAGTTTGCGTTCGGTCTTGAGACTTACGCGGCTCGCCGTGGTGTTCGCCACACACCCGTTTGCAAAGCGGATTCGCGCATTGGCGATGTCGATTTCACCGGAGAACACCGGGCTGCCGATGGCGTCGATACTGATGATCTCGCTGCGCGCCAGTGACTGCACCAGGTCGATGTCGTGGATCATGAGATCCAGAACGACATTGACGTCGGTCCCGCGCTCCTTGTATGGCGCCAACCGCTGGCACTCCATGAACCGGGGCGTGCTGAGATGCGGCTCGGCGGCCAGGATGGCCGCATTGAATCGTTCGAGATGGCCGACCTGCAGCACCCGTTTGTTCCTGGACGCCTGCGAAATGAGAGCCCGGGCCTGCTCGGGAGTTTCGGTGATGGGCTTTTCCACCAGCACATGCGCACCCGCGGCCAGGAAAGCGTCCGCTATTTCGAAGTGTGCGGGCGTCGGGGTGACGACACTGACTGCGTCCACCTTGCCGAGCAACTGCCGGTAGTCCGCAAGCGGCGTACTTCCAACCTCGGCGGCCACCGAATTGCGAGCTTCTTCGCGTCCGTCGACCACGGCCACGAGCTCGCAAACGGGAAGCTGCGCGTACTTCTGTGCGTGAAAACGCCCGAGATAGCCGACGCCGATCACCGCCGCCCTGATTTTGCTCATGCGCTATTATGCCCGCGCTTTCACGCCGACCGGCGAGTCCTCGGGGGCCTTGGCCAAATTGTTCAACTGGTTCTTTCGCGCGCGCGACTGGTATTTCGCGCTGCCGCGTTTCCAATTCGAAGCGATGACACTGGGGCTGGCGTTGTTGTTCGGCCTGCTGGTGATGCCGGCATTCATATTTCTGGCCGGCCACATCGCGCTCAAGGACTACGCGAACGGCGGCGTGTTCGCGCTCTATCGCGATTTTTTCAAAGGGTTGTTCCACCCCCGCCCTTCGTTCTGGGCCGTCATTGCCGGACCGTTCGTTTTCGTGACCGTCGTCAGACTGTTTCGCTGGATCCGGCGCAAGCTATAAGTAAAAGGCGGCGCCGCGAAACGTGAAGCAGGTCACGAATTCGTGACTGCCGCCATCTCGAGGCCTGCGATTATGTGACGCAATTCGGCGACACTGGACCCGGGGAAGAGTCCGACAAGTCACGGGGTTACAGAAAAATGAGCGAGTATTTTCTCGCCGATCGCAAGGCTGAAGAACGCGCGAAACAGCGCGCGGCGGCATCCAAGCCGCTCCACCGCAGCCAGGAAGTGAAAGTCACCTTGTTAGGCGACTTCCTGTTCCCGAGCGTTGAAGCACCAGGCTGCGATCCGTACAACAGCACCCAAGGCAAAGCCGCGCGAGATGCGTGGGCTGTACGGCGCGCCCGCCGCTGAGGGATATCGAGTCCCGCCGTTCCGGTCTCTGCCAGGGGCCTTAGCAGCCGGCCGGAACCAAGTGGTCCGCCGCCGCTCGAACCGGTATGCGGTTGCTCCTTACGCTTTCGGCCAATAGACCCACAGGGCAACCGCCAGCATCATCGCCAGGCCCGCATGGGCCGCAAACCGCCAGCCGCGGGAACGCAGTTCGCCATAAAAACTGCTCGCAGCCACCGCCGCGAGTAGCACGGAAAGCAGGCAGGCGGCCATCAGCGGCCTGGATTCCTCCGCAAGGCGCGCGCCGTATTCGGGAATTAGCAGGAAAACGACCCCGGTCAGCAACAATGCGATCGCAATCGAGACTGTCGAACCCATCACGATTCCAAGTAGAACGACCAGTGGGCGCATGGATTGGCCTATGTTTGAAGAGATGCCACTTGAGCAGGCCGCCGCACGGCCTTAGTGTTGAATTGTACGGACTCACACAGCCGAGACACCCTGCCGCATGAATTCATCGTCAACCCGCTATAACCGCTGGCTCGCCCCGTCCATGCTCATCGCACTGCTGGTGCTGACTGGGTCGGCGCAAGCTCCCGCCAATACGCAATTGCCCGCGGGATCCGTGGTCCCGAGCGAACGGCATCGCTCCGTCGCGCGGCGCGTGGGTTCGATGCTCGAGGGCATGCACTACAGCGGTTCCAAGCTCGACGACCGGCTCTCGGCGATCGTGTACACGCGTTACCTGCAAGGCATCGACGGCCAGCACTCCAGCCTGCTCGCCTCCGATGTGGCGGATTTCGAGCAGTACAAGCTGCGCTTCGACGACATGATCCGCAGCGGCGATGTCGATCCGGCATTCGCGATCTTCGCGCGCTTCCAGCAACGCAACCGCGAGCGCATCAAGTTCGCGATCTCGCAGCTCGACAAAGAGCCCGACTGGACACTGAACGAGAGCTTCGAATTCGATCGCGAGAAAGCGCCATTCGCGGCCACTTCAGCCGAGCTCGACGAGTTCTGGCGCAAGCGGGTCAAGAACGACGCGTTGTCGCTGTTGCTCACCGGCAAAACCTGGGATGAGAGCGCCAAACTTCTCAAGAAGCGTTACGAAACCACGCTGAAGCGCATCGACCAGGTCAGCGCCGACGACGTGTTCGAATCGCTGATGAATTCCTACGCGCGCGCCTACGATCCGCACTCGAGCTACTTCTCGCCGCGCAGCTCCGAGGAATACCGCATCCAGATGAGCTTGAACTACGACGGCATCGGCGCGTCGCTGCAGCTCGTCGACGACTACGTGACGATCATGAATGTCATTGAAGGCGGGCCCGCGGCCGTCGCCGGCACGCTTTCGGTGAAGGACCGCATCACCGGAGTCGGTCAGGGCAAGGAAGGCCCGGTCACCGACGTGCTCGGCTGGCGCATCGACGACGTCGTGCAACTGATCCGTGGTCGCGCCGGTACGCAGGTGCGCCTGCAGGTATTGCCGGCGGGCGCGGCCCCCGGCAGCGCCGAGAAATCCCTCGAATTCACCCGCAACAAGGTGACGCTGGAAGCGCAGGCCTCGCAGAAAGAGCTGCGCACGATCAAGCGCGGTGACAAGGACTATCGCGTCGGCATCATCAGCGTTCCCGCGTTCTACCAGGACGTCGAGGCTCAGAACGCCGGCGACAAGGAATTCCGCAGCACCACGCGCGACGTGCGCCGCCTCATCAACGAATTGAAGGCCGAGAAAATCGACGGCCTCGTGCTCGATCTGCGCGGCAACGGCGGCGGCTATCTACCCGAAGCCACCGCGCTGACCGGCCTGTTCATCGACAAAGGCCCGGTCGTGCAGCTCAAGGTAACCACCGGCGAACTCGAAGTGCAGGATGACCCCGAATCCGGCGTCGCGTATTCGGGCCCGCTCGCGGTGCTCGTGGATCGCTTCAGCGCCTCCGCTTCGGAAATTTTCGCCGGCGCCCTGCAGGACTACCACCGCGCAACGATTCTTGGCCAGCGCACCTTCGGCAAGGGCACCGTGCAGAATCTGGTGCCGCTCGACCGCTGGTCGCCGCGCCCGGTCAACGGCCAGCTCACGGTCACCATCGGCAAGTTCTACCGCATCACTGGCGAAAGCACGCAGCACCGCGGCGTCGAACCCGACGTGACATTGCCCTCGCAGATCGACATGGAAGAGTTCGGCGAGAGCGCTCTCGAGGGTGCCCTGCCCTGGGATCGCATCGCCGGAGTGCCGTTCCGCAGCGAAGCCAAGGGACAGCAGCCGAACATCCCCTTGCTGGCGACCGAAGAAAAAACACGCGCCGACAAGGATCCCGACTACCGCTGGTTAGTGGCGGACCTCGCGGCGGCAGACGTGATGCGCAAGCAGACCTCGCTGTCGCTCAATTTGCAGACTCGCAAGGCCGAACGTGAGCACATCGACAAGGAGCGCCTGGGGCGTGAGAACGCCCGTCGTGCCGCGCAGAATCTGCCGGCGATCAAGACCTCGGAAGAACTGGCCGACGTGAAATTCCCGGATACCGTGCTCGATCAGGCGACGGAAGTCATGACGGACATGGTTACGGGTATTCGCCCGGCCCATTCGGCACCTTCCCGCACGGTTCGGGCCGAGCCCAAAGCGCCGGGCTGACCCGGCGCAGTCGAGATCAGCGCAACAGGACCCTGAAGAGGTCCCAGGTATCTTCGGCCACCACGTTCGGTAGTTTGGCCGCGGTGACGCCCTGCGAGCCGTGCGCGAGCACGTCGCCTTCGGAAACGCCGCAGGATTCCGGGATCGGCACGGTCTCGAAATCGCCGAGGTAAGCCGCGGAGCCACGCAGCCGGTCGGACCGTTGCGACACCTCCTGCATGAGACCGTTGCGCTGCTTCACCAGGTTTCGCGCCTTGACGATGTCACTCATGAGCGAAACGCAGGCGTTCAGGTCGCCATAAAACTGGGTCGCCTCGCGCCGCGACATCGCGGCACGCGCCGACGCCACCAGCGAGGTACGCGCCAGGCGCAGGCACAAGACCTCGGCGCAGGCAATCGCGGCGAGATTGATCGCCCGCTTCGCTTCGACCGAAATTCCCGGGAATTCGCCGGCTCCGACTTTCTCGATCTGTTCGCAGCGCGCGCGTGCGGCCAGCAGGTTGCCCTCGGCCGATTCGACCGCCGCCTGGAACGCAGGGCGCTGCGCGGCGACCTTCGGGCGTTCCCAGCGATGCCACCACTTGTTGAGCTTGGCGAGACGCGCATCGAACGCCGCCTGTTGCTGACGCGCGGCCACCATCAGGGATTCCGCCTGGCGCAGCAACTGCTCGCTCGACTGGCGTTGCTGAAACTGCTTGCGATTGCCCTCGAGAGCGAATGTTTTGCGCTCACGTTCTTCCTGCTTTGCAGCGAGGTCCTGCACCAGCAAGCCGATGATCTCGCGCCCGTCGCCCCACAGGGCCCGCAGGTGATAGAAAACCAGGGTAGATAGACCGGTATCCGCGGACTCGAGCCGCTTCTCGACGGCCTCGAACATCTCCTGCACGCGGGTGGTGGCGGCTTCCTGCTGCTTGAGCCGGTCGCGCAGGCGCTGGGTCTCGGCGCCGAGTTCTTCGTGCTGCTTGCGCAGTTCCGCACGGCTGCGGAACAACTCGACCACACGCCCGTCTTCGGGCACGGGGGGAGCCGCGGCATTGCCGCTGCCGAGCAGACCTAACGACTTCAACGCTTTCATAGACCCCTGCGCGGATGCGGGGGCCTGATTGGTCAGGCGCGAAACCCGTGGCCGCGATCGATGCAGTACTCCAGCCACTTATTTAGCATCGTATTACGGGCCCAACGCTGATCCAGTTCACGCTCCGCCTGCCCGCGCAGCCGCCGCAAGGCCTCGTGGTCGTGTTGCGTCGCCCATTCCTGCGCCTCGACCAGCCGGGCGTCGTGATAAACGCGCACGCGCATGTCCGGGTAAGTGGATACGCCATCATCCTGCTGGAAAAGATAGGTCAGGTCGAAACTGGTCGTGTACGGCGACCGTTCCGTGACTGTGAGACGCAAATCACAGTCGTCCGCCACGCGCGACACGCGCACGTCGGCCAGATCTGTAAGCTCTCCGGCCAAGTCGCAGAGACGCAGGTAATTGCTTTCGTACAGTGACATGAGCGCAACGAAGCTGCGCGGGCGCGAACGCCAGGATACGAGAGTCAGTGCGTCATTTAACATTGAGTCCGAATATAACGAACAATGACGATCATTCAAGACGCAATTCCTGCGCCAATGAAGCGTGAATTGGTTCGCGTGTCTCGGAAATCATTCCGCGTACTGAAAAACCTCGTCGAGGTTGCGGCCCAAAGCGCGCGCGATCCTGAATGCGAGCTCGAGTGATGGAGAATATTTGCCGCCTTCAAGAGCGATGATCGTCTGTCGAGTGACCTCGCAGGCTTTCGCAAGCTGCTCCTGCGTAAGATCGCCGCGCGCCAGTCGCCACTCACGAATGCGGTTGCGAACCGCCGCGGTCATCGGCGCGCGGCGAAGTAGGCGAATGTGAGCACCAGATGCTCCACCAGCGATCTTGCGATCAGCAAGCCAATGAGCAGGTTCGCGAGCACGATGGGCGCAAGCCACCAGGCAAGCATCTCAACCGGCGTGAAAGCGAGCACACAGACGCAGCCGATGATGATCGCCGTCAATGCCACGTCGCCGGCGCGCTCGGCAACGTGCTCCAGGTTGAGGTCACGCTCGTCGAGCGGCACTCCGCCCGCCCGCCGTGCGATCAGGTAGGCCATCAACTTCCAGGCCAAAATCAGCCCGAACAGATGCTGCAGGAAGTGTTTTGCGTAGATCGCATCGAGTGTTTGCGGAAGCTCGGTCACCTGCGCCAGCGCCCACATGAAACGCAGGAAGCTCAGCAGGACGAAACCGATGAAGAAGATTCCGATCCAGGCGCGCCGCTCGGCGACCGAGGAACCCTCAGGGAAAATTTCTTCCGCGCCGCGCGCGAACAGGGCGACTGCGGCAACCAGGACCAGCCCGAAAAGCGCCGCGCCGGTCGCACCGAGATCCACACCGCCTAAGCGCTCCTCTGGCCCGAAAAGTGTGGCAAGCCCGGCCACCAGCCCAACCACGAACAAGACCGCCGCTTGGCGTCGTACTGACCACATAAGAAGAGTCTCCAGAATGTAAGGTATACATTACATTCTGGATTCGGCCATGTAAAGTATTTTTTACATGCTCTCGCCGCGCAGGAACGGGCACAGATTCAAGTCGACATTCCCGCCAGACAGCACGATGCCGATCCGCTGTCCTGTCAGGCCGAGTTTGCCGGCCAGAGCCGCGGCGACCGGCACCGCGGCAGAAGGCTCGATCAGCACTTTCAGATCGTTCATCACGATTCGCATCGCATCCATGATCTGCGCTTCGCTGACGGTCACCATGTCGTCGACGTGAGTGCGCAGCAACTCGAAGTTGCGGACCCCAATCGAGCCGCGCAGTCCATCGGCGATGGTGTCCGGCGCGACTACCGCGCGACGCTCGCCGCTGCGGAACGACTGGAACGCATCGTCCGCCTGCGCAGGCTCGGCGCCGACCACGCGGATCGTGGGTACCAGACCTTTTGCCGCCAGCCCGCTGCCACCGATCAATCCGCCACCGCCCACCGGTGCGCTCACGATCTGCAGATCGGGCACCTCGGCTAACAACTCGAGTACGGCGGTGCCCTGCCCCGCGATGATTCTCGAATCGTCGAACGGATGCACCAGTTCACCCGGGTCGGTGAGCATGATTTCCGCGAGCCGCTTTTCGCGCGCCGGCAAACCCGGATCGCACAACTCCACGCGTGCCCCTGCCGCTTCGATGTTCGCGATCTTGGAGCGCGCCGAATCACGCGGCACGATCACGATCGCGCGCATGCCGCGCGACCGCGCCGCAAGCGCCAAGGCATTGCCGTGATTGCCCGAAGAATGCGTGATCACGAAAGGCGTGACCGCCGGATCGAGTTGCAACACCGCGTTCATGGCACCGCGATACTTGAACGCCCCGCCCGTCTGGAGGTTTTCGCACTTGAAGAACACCTGCGACTTGACACGCGCGTCGAACGCCGCGGAACGCATCACGGGTGTGCGAATGATGTGGGGCCCGATACGCGCCGCGGCCGCCACCACGTCGGCGAAGGCGGGCAAGTCCGGCTTCACAGCTTCTGGTATTCGGGCGCGAGAAAGTGCTCGCGGTAATACGCAAGTTCGCGGATGGATTCCTGGATATCGGCGAGCGCCTTGTGTTCGCCGCGCTTGGAAAACCCGGGGATGATTTCCGGCGCCCAGCGCCGCGCCAGCTCTTTGAGCGTGCTCACGTCGAGATTGCGATAGTGGAAGAACGCCTCGAGCGTCGGCATCTGGCGCGCGAGAAACCGGCGGTCCTGGCAGATGCTGTTGCCGCACATCGGCGAGGCGTTCGGCTCCATCAGCACTCGCAGGAATTCCATGGTGCGGGCTTCGGCGCTCGCCAGAGTGTATTTGCTGTCGCGAACCCGCTGGATCAGGCCCGACGCGCCGTGGGTGCGCGTATTCCACTCGTCCATCCCCGCGATGACTTCGTCCGACTGATGGACCGCAATCACCGGCCCTTCGGCGACCACATTGAGATCGACGTCGGTGACGATGGTGGCCATCTCGATGATCACGTCGGTGTCGGGCTTGAGGCCCGTCATCTCGAGATCTATCCAGATCAGATAGTCGCTGCTCGGCATAAGGATTGACGCGATACTACACGAATGACCGCACCCCCCAACGCCTGCGAATTCGACGCCGAAGTCATCGCCGCGTACGGCCGTCACCTGCTGGTGAGGGGTGCCGACGGACGCGACCAGCGCGCACGGCCGGCGGGCCGCAAGCTCAGCATCGTCTGCGGCGACCGCGTGCGGTGCGCGGCCGACCCCAAACACGACGAAGTCATGATCGTCGAAGTCCTGCCACGCCGGACGCTGCTGGCGCGCGCCAGTCTGCGCGGCGACAGTGAGCCGATTGTCGCGAACATCAGCCAACTCGTGGTCGTCGTTGCGCCGCTTCCGGAACCGGACTGGTTCATCGTCGATCGTTATCTGTGCGCCGCAACCGCCGCCGGAATTGCCGGTGCGATCGCGGTCAACAAATCCGATCTCCCGTCTAATAAAGTGGACGACGACGAACTGGCGGCATTGACGGCCGCGGGATATGCGCACGTGGCCTGTTCGGCGAAGCAGGGTTCGGGCCTCGACGCTCTGAAGGCACTGCTGGCGCAGGGAGTGAGCGTACTGGTCGGACAATCCGGCGTCGGCAAGTCATCGATGGTCAACGCTTTGTTGCCGGCGGTCGACATCGAAACTGGCGGGCTGATGCGCGAGGAGGAAGGCCGGCATACCACCACCGCGTCGCGCTCATACCCGCTCGCCTCCGGCGGCACACTCATCGACTCTCCCGGCGTACGTGACTTCGCGCCTGCCATCGAGCAACTCGATTCTCAAACCCTCGGATTTCCAGAGGTCGACCAACGCGCGAACCATTGCCGCTTCAAGGATTGCCGCCACATGCAGGAGCCGGGTTGCGCCGTGTCAGGCGCAGTCGAAGCCGGCGAGATGAGCGCGCGCCGTTACGAAAGTTATCGCCGGCTCCGCCGGCGTTACGAGGAGCTCATCGAAGCGCGGGGCCCCGCACAACGCTCTCGGCGTTGAGGTATGGTTCTGCTACCGCGTGCGGGATGAGGGGGTGCCAGTGCCGCGGCCGCCCGCGCTCGAGGAGCCAACCACATGAACTGGAATTCCGCGCGCGCAACGGCATGCGCTCTGCTCTCATTCGTCACGCTTTCCCTCGCGGCCCCGGCATTCGCCGAGCAGCCGATTTACCAGGACCTCAATCGCAGCTTCGAAGATCGCGCAGCTGACCTGGTGTCGCGAATGACCCTCGAAGAAAAGGTATCGCAGCTGCAGAACGATGCGGTGGCGATCCCGCGTTTGAGCGTACCGGCATACGAGTGGTGGAACGAAGCACTGCATGGCGTGGCGCGCGCCGGCGCCGACACGGTGTTTCCGCAGGCCATCGGCATGGCCGCAACTTTCGACACGCCGCTGATGACGCAGATCGCCACTGCCATCCGCGAGGTCAGGAATGCCGGCAAACGCGCGGGCGATGAAGTGGTGCAGCCATATCTGCGACCGGTCGAGCCGCTGCGGCCGCGCGCGTTCAAGGAGTTGCGCGGTGTCGAGCGCGTGACGCTCAAGGCGGGCGAATCGCGCGTGGTCAGGTTCAGCATCAGTCCGGCGCGCGATCTTGCGATTTACGACGATGTGAACAAGGCCTACGCGGTCGATGCGGGACAGTTCGAAGTGCAGATCGGCGCTTCGAGCGCGGACATCCGCGCCAAGGCGGCGCTCGACGTCACCCACTGAGCTGCGGACAAACTACCTTCTGGCTAGACGGCGTGCCGCCCCGCCAGCGCGTGCGCCAGCGTGCCGCCATCCACGTACTCGAGTTCGCCGCCGATCGGCACGCCGTGCGCGATACGGCTGGCCTGGATGCGCCGCTGCCCGGCGCGCTCGCCGAGAAAATGCGCGGTGGCTTCGCCCTCCACCGTCGGGTTGGTCGCGAGAATGACCTCGCGCACTTCGCCCGAATCCAGCAACGCTTCGAATTCGCGCGCGCCGATCTGCTCGGGCCCGATTCCGTCGAGTGGCGAGAGATGCCCATGCAGCACGAAGTACCGCCCGCGATAGCTGCCGGATTGCTCCACCGCGACCACGTCCGCAGGCGATTCGACCACACATAACAGCGATGTCTCGCGCGAATTCGACGCGCAGATCGAACACAGATCGGTGTCGGTGAGCATGCGGCAACGTTTGCAGCGGCCGATCGCGGCCAGACCCGCGGTCAGCGCCTCGGCCAGCGTACGCGCGCCGCCGCGGCCACCCTGCAGAAGGTGAAACGCCATACGCTGCGCCGTCTTGGGCCCGACGCCCGGCAAGGCGCGCAGCGCATCGATGAGTTTTGCCAGCGGGGCGGCGTGCTGCATGTAGTTAGAGTAGGCTCAGAACGGCATCTTGAAGCCGGGCGGCAGGTTGACGCCCGACATGACACTCGACATACGCGCCTGGCTTTGGCTGTCGACCTTGTTGACGGCATCGTTGATCGCCGCGGCGATCAGATCCTCGAGCATCTCGCGGTCTTCGGAGGCGACCGCAGGTTCGATCTGGACGCGCTTCACTTCGTGTTTGCCGGTCATCGTCACCTTGACCATGCCACCGCCGGATTCGCCGATGACCTCCATGTTTGCGATTTCATCCTGGGCCTTCTTCATGTTGGCCTGCAGCGCCATGGCCTGCTTCATCATGTTTCCACCACCACGCATCGCTTAAGTCTCCTCTACTCCGTTGTCCGCACCGACTCGGGATGCAGCGTGGCACCGAATCGCGATTTCATTTCACGCACCTTGGGATCTTCCTCGAGCGACCGGCGCGCCGCATCGGCTGCTTCGGCCGAGCGCCTTTCGACGTTCTGCGAGGGCGTCTCGGCGGCCGGCGTGCCGTCGGTGAATTCGAGTTTCACGTGCCCGCCCATGTATTTCGCCAGGGCCTGGGTGAGACGCTCGCGATTGCCGGGCGTGTTGAGAACCTGTCCGCGCGCATCGAGCGCGAGGCGCAGAGTGCCCCCGCGGTGTTCGATCAAGGCGCAATTGGTCGCGAGCTGGCGCGCGGCGCCCGCCACATCGAGATCGCCGATCACGCGCGCCCACTGCACCGGATCGATGGGGCCCGCCGAGGCCGGCCGCACGATCGGCGAGCCGCCGGCCGTGGGCAACGCGCCCGGGGCCGGACTTGCACCCGAGGACGTGCCGGCATTCGTTGCGCCGGTAGTTTGAACACGCGCAGCGCTGCCGGCCGGGCGGAACGCCAGCATCCGCACGAGTGTCATCTCGAAGCCGGTGCGCGGGTCGGGAGCGAGCCCGAGATCGCGGCGGCCGAGAATCGTCGTCTGGTAGTAGAGCTGTACGTCTTCGCCCGGAATCGCGGCCGCGAGTTCGGTGAGCAGTGCGCTGTCGAACAGTTCGTCGCCTTCGTAGCCGGGCACGAGCTGCCGCAGCGCGACGCGCGTGAGCAACGAGGCGAGATCGTCGAGCACCTGGGCGTAATCCGGCGAGAACTCTTCGAGCAGCCGCGCCATCTCGAGCAGCTTGGCCGCATCGCCGGCCGCCAGCGCCCGGGCGAGTTTGGTGACGTGATCGCGGTCGATGGTGCCGAGCATCGCGCGCGCGCCGACTTCGTCCACCTTGCCGCCGCCGAAGGCGATGAGCTGATCGAGCAGCGACAACGCATCGCGCATGCTGCCGTCTGCGGCCTGCGCCACGAGTTTCAATGCGGCCGGCTCGGCGGAAATTTTCTCGGCCGCGAGCACCTTCGACATGTGTTCGCTGATCAGCGCGATCGGCAGGCGCTTCAGATTGAATTGCAGGCAACGCGACAACACCGTGACCGGCAATTTCTGCGGATCGGTGGTCGCCAGCAGGAACTTCACGTGCGGCGGCGGTTCTTCCAGCGTCTTCAGCAGCGCATTGAACGAATGGGTCGACAACATGTGGACTTCGTCGATCAGGTAGACCTTGTAGCGCCCGCGGGTCGGCGCGTACTGCACGTTCTCAAGCAACTCGCGTGTGTCGTCGACCTTGGTCCGTGACGCGGCGTCGACTTCGATGAGATCGACGAAACGTCCCTCGTCGATTTCCTTGCAGGCCGCGCAAGTGCCGTCGGGAGTGGCGGTGACTCCGGATTCGCAATTCAGGCACTTCGACAGGATGCGGGCGATGGTCGTCTTGCCGACGCCGCGCGTGCCGGTGAACAGGAATGCGTGGTGCACGCGACCTTGCGTCAGCGCATTACCGAGCGCGACTCGCACATGTTCCTGCCCCACCAGTTCGGCAAAGGAACGCGGCCGCCATTTGCGCGCGAGCGCTAAGTAACTCATGAAAGCTTGAATCCTTGGGAGGCAGCCCGCACCAGCCGGACTTCGGCGCCCGACATCGCCGCTACCGCTGCTCCCTTCCGGGCCTGACGGGATTTACAACTAGTCGTCGCGAAGGAGCCGATACGGACTGCCATGGTAAAGATCTGGCGGACAGGCAGGGATTCGAACCCTGGAACACCGTGAGATGTTACTTGCTTTCCAAGCAAGCGCCTTCGACCGCTCGGCCACCTGTCCGGAATCTACTCAAAGCGTACGTACCCCAAGGATTAATCCAAGGACTTCTTGGGGGGGCGAATCATAAC
The DNA here is from genome assembly GCA_039931065.1 of Pseudomonadota bacterium. GTDB lineage: Bacteria > Pseudomonadota > Gammaproteobacteria > Steroidobacterales > Steroidobacteraceae > CADEED01. The sequence goes on from JBDTSP010000008.1 coordinate 145,937, forward strand.
GGAAAGCGCGTTACGAAGGCTTCGGAGCGTCGGTCGATTTTGGCGTCGCGAACGGCGGCGGCGTATCGAGGCAGCCTTCGTCCCGGGCTCGTACGCGTTCCGGGGTATTGAGCGGCGGAACCTTGAGGGAATTGCGCGTATTCGGCACCTCCAGCCCCGCAGGCGCCGTCAGCGGCGGCAATTCCTTGGCCCCGGCGTAATCCTTGTTGTCCTGCCTGCAGCTGACCATGCGGGATTTGCAGCCCGAGATCAGGGTCGCGGACAGGAGGCAGGCAAAAATGGTTCCGGCAATACGCATGAGGGGTGCGACCTTAGTCTGACTTCAGGAGTTCACGGCCGTATCGGCAATGGAGATACCGGCTGCGAACAGCGATTCGCTCACCACCGCATGGTACTCGGCAGATAGCTCGGTGAGGGGCAGACGCAGGGTGCCACCCATCAGGCCCATACGCGCGACGGCCCATTTGACCGGGATGGGATTGGACTCGACGAACAGATTGCGATGCAGGGCCACGAGGCGTTGATCGATCTGTGTGGCGGCGGCTCGTTCGCCGCGCACCGCGGCGGCAACCATATCCGCCATGGCGCGCGGTGCCACGTTCGCCGTGACGGAAATGACGCCGACGGCTCCGACCCCGATGCATTCGCGTGCGCTGAGATCATCGCCACTCAGGACGCGGAAATCGTAGGCGCAGCTGCTCACGAGTTCGCGCACCCGCGCCACCTCGCCGACCGCTTCTTTGATGCCGGCAATACCATGAACGCGCGACAGCCGTGCCACTGTCGCCGGCAACAGGTCAATCGCGGTCCGGCCGGGTACGTTGTAGAGCAGGACAGGAATGCGCGAGTTGGCGGCAATGGCGGAAAAATGGCGGAACAGGCCTTCCTGAGTCGGCCGCACGTAGGCTGGCGATGCGACCAGCAGGGCATCGACCGGAAGCTCGCTGATCCAGCGTGCGCGCTCCACGGAAGAATCGGTGCCGCTGGTGCCGGCGTTGGCGATGAGTAACGCGCGTTGGCCGAGAACCCGACGTCCCGTCAACAACAGTTCACGTAGTTCGGCGTCGTTGACCGTGGCGGATTCGCCAGTGGATCCGGCAACCACGATACCCGTAGTGCCGTTGGCAACTTGAAACTCGAGGAGTCGCGACCAGGCGTCGTAATCGATACTGCCGTCGGGCTGCATCGGGGTCACGAGCGCGACCAGGCTGCCGGCGTACATGAGAATCCGAGGGTCGTTATTGCGGTCGCGCATGGTAGGGCGCGTTCCTCGGGTTCGCAAGCCACGGGGCTGCCTGTACACTCGCGGTCAGATGAAGCAACACCTCGCCGTATCCGCCATTGGCAGCGATCGCACCGGGATGGTCCACGACCTCACCCGCGTAATTTCGGACTGCGGCGGATCGATCAGCGAGAGCCGCATGGCCAGCCTCGGCAACGAGTTCGCCATGCTGGTGCTGGTCACCGGCAACTGGCATTCGCTCGCCAAACTCGAAAGCGAACTCGCGCGTCTCGGCGAATCCACCGGCCTGTCGCTGCACATGAAGCGCACGGAGCCACGGGCGGCGCGCACCGAGCTCTTGCCATATTCCATCGACGTCGTGTGCCTCGACCAGTCGGGCATCGTCACGGGTCTGTCCGGATTCTGCGCCAGCCGCGGCATCGACATCGCCGAGGTCTCGACCCGCACCTACCCGGCCGCGCACACCGGCGCGCAGATGTTCGCCGTGCAGATGATCATCAACGTCCCCAAGCGCCTGCAGCTCGCGCATCTGCGTGAGGAGTTCATGGACTACTGCGACGCGCAAAACCTCGACGCGATCCTGGAGCCGGTAAAGTCTTGACCGTTTCTGTCGGCAAAAAAGTCCCGGCGTTTTCCCTGCCGCGTTCCGACGGCAGCGTCTGGAAAAGCGCCGCTGCAAAAGACTCCAAACTCGTGCTGTATTTCTATCCGAAGGACATGACCCCGGGCTGTACCCTCGAGGGCCAGGACTTTCGCGACCTGCACACGGCTTTCAAACGCGCGAAGACCACCGTGCTCGGAATCTCCAAGGACAGCTGCGAACGGCACGCGAAATTTCGAGCCAGGGAAAATTTCCCGTTCGAACTGCTGAGTGACGAGGACGAAAAGGTCTGCCGGCTGTACGACGTGATTCGCGAAAAATCTCTGTATGGAAGGAAGTTCATGGGAATCGAACGCAGCACTTTCCTGATCGACTCCGCCGGCAAACTCGCCCGCGAGTGGCGCAAGGTCCGGGTCAAGGGTCACGCCGCCGAAGTTCTAGAGGCGGCCAAGTCACTGTGAGCCCGCCCAAGCGACCGGCCGGCGCGAAGCCGGCAGCCGACAACGAGCGCCGCCTGTTCGTGCTCGACACCAACGTGTTGATGCACGACCCGACCGCGATCTTCCGGTTCCAGGAACACGACGTCTATCTACCTATGGTGGTGCTCGAAGAGCTCGACGCCAACAAGAAGGGTTTGTCGGAGGCTTCGCGCAACGTCCGCCAGACCAGCCGTTTCCTCGACGACCTGATGCGTGATGCGACCAAGGACGAGATCGATGCGGGTTTGCCGCTGCCCTCGGCCATGAACGGCCAGAACAAGAACAACGCCCCCGGCCCCAGTGCCGGCAGCGGCCTGCCGGGTTCGGCCGGACGCCTGTTCTTCCAGACCCGCCAGCTCTCCTCCGCCCTGCCCGACTATCTACCGGGCCACGGCGCGGACAACGCCATCCTGTCGCAGGCCCTGGCGCTGCAGGCACTGCATCACGAGGCGCGCGTCACCCTGGTGTCAAAGGATATCAACCTGCGCATCAAGGCCGCCGTGGTCGGCGTCCAGGCCGAGGACTACTACAGCGACAAGACGATCGAGGACGCCGACGTCCTGTACACCGGGCTTGCCGCGCTGCCGGCGGATTTCTGGGAAAAGGCCGGCAAGGACATCAAGTCGTGGAAAGAAGCGGATCGCACTTTCTACCAGGTGACCGGCCCCATCGTCTCCGAGCTGCACGTCAACCAGTTCGTGCACGAGGCGGGTGAGCAAGGTATCGAGGCGGTCGTGCGGCGAATCGAAGCCGGCACCGCGACGCTCGAACTGGCGCGCGACTTTCGCGGCGAGCGGCACAACGTGTGGGGCGTCAACGCCCGCAACCGCGAGCAGAATTTCGCCTTGAACCTCTTGATGGACCCCGAAATAGATTTCGTGACGATCCTGGGTCCGGCGGGCACCGGCAAGACTCTGCTGACACTCGCCGCCGGCCTGATGCAGACGCTCGAATCGAACCGCTTCGCCGAAATCATCATGACGCGCGTGACGATTCCGCTCGGCGAGGACATCGGTTTCCTGCCCGGAACCGAAGAAGAAAAGATGGAGCCCTGGATGGGCGCGTTGATGGACAACCTCGAGGTTCTCACGCAAACCGGCGAAGGGGGCAACTGGGGCCGCCAGGCGACCAATGACCTGCTGCGCAACCGGATCAAGATCCGTTCGCTCAATTTCATGCGTGGCCGCACCTTCCTGAATCGGTTCGTAATCCTCGACGAGGCGCAGAACCTGACGCCGAAACAGATGAAGGCGCTGGTCACCCGCGCCGGCCCAGGGACGAAAGTAGTCTGCCTCGGAAACATTGCGCAGATCGACACGCCCTACCTGACGGAAACGACCTCCGGCCTGACCTACGTCGTGAACCGTTTCCGCGGCTGGGGGCATTCCGGGCATATCACGCTGGTGCGCGGCGAACGCTCCCGTTTGGCCGATTTCGCCTCTGATACGCTCTAGTCCCTGATCCAAGAGAAACTACCCGCCCGCGGCGGGGTCTGAACGTTGCGATGCGAAACGCGCTCAAACGTCTGCTGGTTGCCAGTCTGTCGACAATGCTGACGGTCGCGATGCCGTTGCAGAGCCTGGCGCAGTCCGCCACCGGCAATGACCTGCCGGATATCGGCAGCCCGGCCTCCTCCAGCCTCTCGCTCGACGATGAATATCGTATCGGCCTGCAGGTCATGCGTCAGCTGCGCGACGAAGGCCAGGTCATCGAGGATCCCGAAGCGACCGAGTATCTGCAGGCGCTGGGCTCGCGCATCGTCGCCCAGGCCACTGGCGATTCGGCGCAGAAGTTCCGATTCTTCTTCGTTCGCGACAATTCGATCAACGCGTTCGCATTGCCCGGCGGCTTCATCGGTGTGAATACCGGCCTGGTTCTGGCGACCCGCAACGAAGCGCAGCTGGCCGGCGTGATGGCGCACGAAATTGCGCACGTCACCCAGCGGCACATCGCGCGCCGGATCCGTTCGCAAGGGCGCCAAAGCATCGCGACCGTCGCGACAATCCTCGCGTCCATCCTGATCGGCGCGGCCACCGGGTCGAGCGATGCGGCGATGGCGGGCGTCACCGCGGCGCAGGGCGCGGCCATGCAGCAGCAGATCAACTTCACCCGCGCCAACGAAAACGAAGCCGACCGCGTCGGCATGAGTTTCCTCGCCGCGGCCGGTTTCGATCCCTACGGCATGCCCGACTTCTTCGAGACCATGGGCCGGCGCAATTCCATCACCGCGGGCAGCCGCAACGTTCTGCCGGAAATCCTCCAGTCCCACCCGGTGACCACCAACCGCATCGCCGAATCTCGCTCGCGCGCCGCGCAGTTCAAGGACATCAAACAAACCGCGGAGACGGTGAGCTACACGCTGACGCGGGAACGCCTGCGGGTACTCGCCACGCCCGCCGAAGACAACGTGCGCCGCTATTACTCCGACCGGCGCGCGCAACAGGACCAGACCCCGGGCGAACAATACGGCGAGGCGCTGGCTAGCTACCAGGCCGGCAATGCGCTCGCCTCGCTCGATACGCTTACCGAGCTCGCGCGTGAATACCCGCAGATCCCCATGCTCCAGTCGACGCTCGGCCAGGCACTGATGAGCGCCGGCGATTCCGAAGACGCGTTGTCGACGTTTCAGCGTGCGCTGACGCTGTCGCCGCGCAACATCCCGCTCACCATGCGCTACGCCGAAGCCCTGCTCAAAGCCGACCAGGCCAAACAGGCGCACGCGGTGCTGCTCGACCTCTTCAACAACGTGGCGCCCACACCCGAACAGATCCGCTTCACGGCGCTGGCGGCCAGCAGCGCCGGGGACAGCGGCGATGCGGCTTACTACATGAGCGAATATCACATCGCGACCGGCAACCTACCGCTGTCGGTCAGCCAGCTCGAAATGGCACTGGTGGCGCCGAATATCACCGCCGTCCAGCGCAGCCGCTACCAGGCGCGGCTCGACGAGGTCCGTGAGGTTCTGTTCAGCGACCGCAAACACCGCAAACGCCCCGAACCAGAACAGGATCCACAACAAACGCGGCGGCCCGGCCCAAGTCGGACTGGTACAATTTCGCGATGAAATATCTGGCGATCCTACTGGCCGGTCTGATGTTGACCGGCTGCGCGACACTGCCCTCAGGCAAACCCGACCCCCGCGATCCGTTCGAGCGATTCAACCGCAGCTCGTTCGCTTTCAACGACGCCCTCGATCGCGCAGTCGCAAAGCCGGTGGCGAAGGCTTACAAGAAAGTGACGCCGCGCATCGTGCGCACCGGCGTCAGCAATGTGCTCAGCAATCTCGACACGGTCGGCACCGTCATCAACGATGTGTTGCAGGGAAAAATGCGCCAGGCGGGCCAGGACTCCGGCCGCTTCCTGCTCAACAGCACACTCGGGTTGGGCGGTCTGTTCGATCCTGCGTCCGCGGCAGGTTTCGAGAACAACGACGAAGACTTCGGACAGACGCTCGGCAAGTGGGGCGTGAAGCCCGGTCCGTATCTCATGTTGCCGATCCTCGGACCCACGAACGTGCGCGACGGGCTGGCACGTATTCCAGACCAGTACACCTATCCAGTGACCTACCTGAAAGACACGAAGTCGCAGTACATCATCCGCGGGATCGCGTTCGTGGATCTACGCGCCGGCCTGCTCGCTCTCGACGCGCAACTCGAGCGCAGCTACGACCGGTACGCGTTCGTGCGTAACGCCTGGATGCAGCGCCGCGAGTTCATGGTCAGCGACGGCAACGTAGAAGATCAGTCGGCCGGGCTCGAAGAAGGGATGGAAGAAGGGATGGAAGAAGATCCGGCCGCCGATGCGGCACCCGAGTCCACACCCGCTCCCGAATCGAAAGACGCTCCGCCGCCCGCGCCGGGCACCACTGCCTCTCAATAGCCAGGAAATCCGATGACACAGGGGGGCGGACAATTGAGCGGGCGCGACGCCAACGGCAAACTGCCGCCGCTGCTGCTGCTGCATCCCGACGACAACATCCTGGTCGCGCGCCGCGACATCTTGCAGGGCGAGCGCGTCGAGATCGACGGCGAAAGTTTCGTGATGCCCGCGGCGGTCGAACTCGGACACAAGCTGGCGCGCCGCGCGCTTGAACCCGATGCGCGGGTCCTCAAATATGGCGCTCCCATCGGTTCGATGAAGGTCGGCGTCGCGCGCGGCGAACACGTGCACCTGCACAACCTGCGCAGCAACTACATTCCTTCGACTTCCCGCGATCTCGGTGCGGACGGACATTGATGAACGAAGCGCGCATGAAAGGTTTCCTCCGCAGCGACGGACGCAAGGGCATCCGCAATGTGGTCGCCGTGGCGTACCTGGTCGAATGCGCGCATCACGTCTCGCGGCTCATCGTGCAGAAGTCCGGCGCCGACGACGTGCACCTAATCGGCTTCCCCGGCTGTTATCCGAACAAATACTCGCTCGAGATGATGGAGCGCCTGTGCACGCACCCAAACGTGGGCGCGGTGCTGCTCGTGTCGCTCGGCTGCGAAGGATTCAACCGCGAGCATCTGCGCAAGACTATCCAGGCGAGCGGACGCCCCGTCCAGTTGCTGGTCATCCAGCAGTCCGGCGGCACCACGCGCACGCTGAATGCCGGTCTAGACATCGTGCGCAAGATGCGCGCCGAGCTCGCCCAGCAGACTCCCGTGCCGATGTTGCTCAACGAACTGGTGGTGGGTACGGTCTGCGGCGGCTCCGATGGCACCAGCGGGATCACCGCGAATCCCGCGGTGGGCCGCTGCTTCGACTGGCTCATCGAGAACGATGCGGCCTGCATCTTCGAGGAGACCGGCGAGTTGATCGGTTGCGAACGCATCATGGCCTCGCGCGCCATCACACCGGCACTCGGCGCCGAAATCGAGGCCTGCGTGGAAAAAGCCGCTAACTACTATCGCATCATGGGTTACGGCAGCTTCGCTCCCGGCAATGCCGAGGGTGGTTTGACCACGCTCGAAGAAAAATCCATGGGCGCCTATTCGAAGTCCGGCTCCTCGCCCATCAGCGGGCTCATCAAGCCCGGCGACATCCCGCCGCGCGGCGGGTTGTACCTGCTCGATGTCGTGCCCGACGGCGAACCGCGTTTCGGCTTCCCGAACATCTCGGACAACGCTGAAATCGTCGAGCTGATCGCCTGCGGCTCGCACCTCATCCTGTTCACCACCGGCCGTGGCTCGGTGGTCGGCTCCGCCATCTCGCCCGTCATCAAGGTCTGCGCCAACCCTGACACCTATGACCGCATGGCCGACGACATGGACGTCAACGCCGGCCGCATCCTGCACGGCGCCGAGCTCGACGAAGTCGGCCGCGAGATCTTCGATCTCGTGCAGAGCGTCGCCGGCGGCGCGTTGTCGAAGTCCGAGGCGCTCGGGCACCAGGAATTCATCCTCACCTACAAGCAGTTCGAACCCATCGGCCCGGCCTGCCTGCCGGCGGCCTGATCGCCCGGAGATTCATTTGAAACTGGTACGTTTTGGTTCCGCGGGCGCGGAGCGCCCTGGCATCGTCGCCGCAGACGGCAGCATCGCGGATCTGTCGGGTGTCATTCCCGACCTCTCGGGCGCGGCCCTGTCGCCTGAATCGCTGCAGAAAATCGCCACGGCCGACGTCGCCAAACTACCGCGTGCGCCGGCGGGCGCCCGGCTCGGCGCCTGCGTCGGCGGCGTCGGCAAGTTCATCGCCATCGGCCTCAATTACGCGGATCACGCCGCCGAAACCGGCTCTGCGATTCCGCGCGAACCGATCGTCTTCATGAAAGCCACAAGCTGCATCGTGGGCCCGTACGACACCGTGCTGAAGCCACGCGGCTCGATCAAGATGGATTGGGAAGTCGAGCTCGGCGTCGTGATCGGCAGCGTCACCCGTTACGTGAGCGAAGCTACCGCGCCGAAACACATCGCGGGTTATTGCGTCGTCAACGATCTCTCGGAGCGGCATTTCCAGCTCGAGCGCGGCGGCCAATGGGACAAGGGCAAGGGTTGCGACACCTTCGGCCCGCTCGGACCGTGGCTCGTCACCTCGGATGAAGTCGGCGATCCGGCCGAACTTTCGATGTGGCTCGACGTCAACGGCACGCGCCGGCAGAACGGCTCCACGCGCACAATGATCTTCAAGCCTGCGTTCCTGGTGAGCTACCTGAGTCAGTTCATGAGCCTGCATCCCGGCGATGTCATCACGACGGGCACGCCACCCGGCGTCGGCATGGGGATCAAGCCGGACCCGATCTTCCTGAATGTCGGTGACGTCATGGAACTCGGCATCGAGAAACTGGGCAGCCAGCGGCAGGTCGTCGCCGCCGCCTAGGGAGCGGTCAAAGTCACTGGGACGACATGGACGTCATCACCAGCATTGCAGACCTGCGCGAGATCGCGCGCCGCCGCGTGCCGCGCGCATTGTTCGACTATGCCGATCGCGGCGCATACGACGAGCTGACGCTCGAGCGGAATACCCGGGACTTCGAGCGCTTGCAGCTGCGCCAGCGCGTCATGATCGACGTGCCGAAATTGTCCGTGGCCACGACGGTGCTCGGGGAACACTGGAACATGCCGATCGGCATCGCGCCTACCGGTTTGACCGGGCTGTTTCATCGGGACGGCGAAATCCACGGCGCGCTCGCCGCTCAGGCGGCCGGAGTTGCCTTTACGCTGAGCACCATGTCGATCTGCTCGATCGAGGATGTGCGCGCCGCAGTTGCGGGCACGTTCTGGTTTCAGCTCTACCTGATGCGCGATCGCGGCTTCACCGAGGCGTTGATTGCCCGTGCGCGTGAGGCCAGGTGCCCGGTGCTCGTGCTCACGATGGACCTGCCGATCCAGTCGCTGCGGCGCCGCGACGCGAAGAACGGGCTCGCCGTGCCGCCGCGGTTCACGTTGCGTTCGGCGCTGGAAGCCCTTTCGCACCCGTCCTGGGCGCTGGGCATGTTGCTCGGCAAACGCCGCACCTTCGGAAACCTGGCGGCCTTTTTCCCGCGCCAGGGCGCGGCGACGCTCGCCGAATGGTCCAACGCGCAACTCGATCCGACGATGAACTGGCAGGACGTTGCGTGGGTGCGCGCACGCTGGCCCGGCAAACTCGTCGTGAAGGGGATCCTCGACGCCGCGGATGCCCGCCTCGCCGTTGAAGCTGGAGTAGATGGGCTCATCGTTTCGAATCATGGCGGCCGCCAGCTCGATGGCGCAATGTCGACGATCGCCGCCCTGCCCCGCGTCGCTGAAGCCGTCGCCGGCCGCTGCGAGATCCTGCTGGACGGTGGAATCACCAACGGCCAGAACGTGCTGAAAGCGTTGGCATCCGGCGCGCGCGCATGCCTCATCGGCAAGAGTTTTCTCTATGGCCTCGCCGCGGGCGGCGAAACCGGCGTCGCCCATGCACTGAATCTGCTGCGCCGCGAACTCGAAGTGAGCATGGCGCTCACCGGGACGACGGATGTGCGCAAAGTGACCGCGCGGACGCTGATCACTTCGTGACCGCGGACGAATCGTCTCAGTCGCCGGGTTTGACCGGCGCGTCCATGCCCTCGAAAAGATCGCCGCGCGCCGGGATCTTGCCCAACGAACATCCGACCATCGGGATCAGCGTCACGAAAACCTCGCAATGGTCGGTGAGCCTGATCCGGGTGCCGATGCCAGGGATGACTTCGAGCCTTTGAGTTTGAGTCTTGTCCCAACCAAAGGGCTTCACCTTGCGCGGCTCGCCGGGCGCGCGCTCCGTCGTGCCAAACGAACGAGCGCGGGTGCCGTCGAGCCCGCCGACTGCGGCGGCAGCGACGGCACCGTCCGTCAGCCAGTCATTGATCGAGGCAGATTCATTCGAGTCGGCGGGCGCGGGGAGTTCGAGTACGACCGGCGGCGGCAGCGTCGCAGGCGGCTCGAAGCGCAGTGCAGGTGGCGGAGGTGGCGGGGCTCCAGTGTCGATTTCGATGAGTGTCGCGTCGCTCTGATTCCACGGAACGGTACGCGGTGACCATTCAAACATGACGAAAACGACATAGACGCCGACATGCGCGAGCAACACCCCCGCTGCCGTCAGCGTTCGAGCGCCTGGATTTCGCCATCCGGCAATCGGCATGACCCGCCCACCCTTTCGCAAGCGCAGCCGTGAAGGCGGCTCGCCAACGAGAAGACCTGGGACTGCCGCCGAAGTTCAGCGACGCGGGAACGTGGTTAGTTAGGCGGGTCAGCCGGCGGCTTTGAGCAGCCCATCGACTTCAGAAATACGCGCGATGGCGACCAGTGAGTCCGGCAGGTTCTCGAGACTGACCGTGCGCGATTTGCGCCGTCCCCAGGCCAGCCAGTCGAGCAACACGGCCAGGCCCGCGCTGTCCGCGCGGGTAACTCCCTTGCAATCGATGACGATGCTCTGCGCGGCCGATCCTTCGAGCACCATCACGCCGAGCTGGCGCGCATCGCGCGCGGTCGCAAAAGTGATCTCGCCGGTCACGACCACGCGACCGGCGCCTTGCTCGGAGATGGCGACCGACGCCTTTTGTTTGATCTCGCCTTCGGCCATTGGGTCGCCCATCTTCAGGTCGTTTTTACCTTGGCGGCCTTGGCGCTGTTCGCCTTGGCTTCGAGCCGCGTGATGACGGCGTCGAGACCTTTCTGGTCCACTTCGGCGCCGTAGTCTTCGCGGTAACTCTTGACGTAGCTGATGCCGTCGATGACCACGTCCCAGGCTTTCCACTGACCGCTGACCTTGCGCAAGCTGTAGTTGACCTGGACCTTGGTGCCGTTCGAACGCTTGATCTCGGTGCGCACCGTCGCCCTGTCCGTGGTGTCGTCCACCTTGGTCGGGAACACGCGCAGGCGATCCGCGGTGAAATCGATCATCGCGTCGCCGTAGGTGTACAGCAGCGAGTTGTAGAACGCGTCGACGAAACGCTTGCGCTGATCCGCGGTCGCCGTGCGCCAGTGTTTGCCGAGCACGAGCTGCGCCGAATATGGCGTGTCGAAATACGGCAGCAGTGTTTCACCGACGAGCTTGTAGAGGCCGGTCGGATCCTTGCGAAATTCGGCGCGCCGGGAATCGATTCCGTTCAGCAGGATGTTGGCCGAACTCTCGATGAGCTGTGACGGTCCGCTGGTGTCGACCGAAGTCGGCACGGCTGTGGCCGGCGCGGCTGCATCGGCGGCCATCGCGGCGCTGCTGGCTAACAAACCTGCGATGAACCCAGCCTGAACAACTCGCTTGAACGTCAACATCATTTCTTCTCCTCTGCCGCCGGCGCGTCACTCTTCCGCTCGTCGGGGCCCTTGCTCGCCATATTGGCGAAGAACTTGTTTACCAGGGACTCGAGCACGATCGCCGACTGTGTGAAATCGATTTGACCGCCCTGCTTCAGGAAGGTTTCCGAGCCGCCAGGACCGATGCCGATGTACTTGCCGCCGAGCAATCCTGCGGTCTGGATGCTGGCATCGCTGTCCTCGGGAATCTGGCCGTACTGATCTTCTATCCGAAGAACCACCGCGGCCTTGTAGTCCTTTGGATCGAACTTGATGGACTCGACGCGACCGATTCGCACGCCCGCCATGGTGACCGGCGAACCGGGCTTCAAGTCGCCGATATTGTCGAACTTGGCGGTGACGCTGTAGCCAGGGTCGCTGCCACCGAGTTTGAGCGACGTGCCGGGCAGCTGAGTGGTCAGGAATGCCAGCGCCGCGAAGCCCAGCAACACGAACGCGCCGGTGCCGATTTCGAGTGAGCGTGTGTTTTTCATGATTGATTACGACTTTGTTAGGAACGCTGCGGTCAGCAGGTAGTTGAGCAGCAGCACCATCACCGACGAGGTGACCACGGTGCGCGTGGTGGCGAGACCCACGCCTTCGGGCGTCGGCTCGCATTGATACCCTTCGTAGACGGCGATCAGGCTGCAGGCGATGCCGAACACCAGGCTTTTCACGATGCCTTCGTTGACGTCGTGCAGATCGACGGCGTTCTGCGTCTGCGACCAGAATGCGCCGACGTCGACGCCCATCTGCTGCACGCCGATCAGCTGTGCGCCATACAGGCCGATAACGCTGAAGGTCGCGGCCAGCAGCGGCATGGCGATGATGCCGCCGATGAAACGCGGCGCGACCACGTAACGAAGGGGATCCACCGCCATCATCTGCATGGCGGTCAGCTGATCGGTGCTCTTCATGAGCCCGATCTCCGAGGTGAGCGAGGTGCCCGCGCGGCCGGCGAACAACAAGGCGGTCAATACCGGGCCCAGCACCTTGAGCATGCCAAGCGCCGCCAGTACGCCGAGGGAATCTTCGGAGCCGAATCGCTGCAGGGTGTCGAAGCCGAGCAGGCCCAGCACCATGCCGACGAACAACCCCGACAACATCACGATCACGAGCGAGCGGGCGCCGGCGTTGTAGACCTGCTTGACGATGAGGCCCGGTTTGCCGAGCGAAGGAATGATGCGGGCGCAGACCTGTCCGAAAAACAGTGTCATGGCGCCGAGGCGGCGCAGCCATGCGATCGGCGCCGAATCGATCTGTCCGATCACGAAGCCGTCTCCAGCAACTGCGAAAAGTAGTCAGGCGCCGGATAGTGGAAAGGCACCGGCCCATCGGCGAGCCCACCCATGAACTGCTTCACTTCGGCGAGCTCGCTGCGGTGCAATTCCTGCGGCGTTCCGGAAGCCACGACCTTGCCGCCCGACAACAGGAAGCTGTCATGCGCAATGGTCGAGAGCTCCTGCACGTCGTGCGAGACGACGATGCTGGTGATACCCAGCGCCTCGTTCATCTGCTTGATGAGGCGGCAGATCACGCCCATCGAGATCGGGTCGAGACCCACGAAGGGTTCGTCGTAGATGAGGATGTCCGGGTCCATGACGATGGCACGGGCCAGCGCCACGCGCCGTTGCATGCCGCCCGACAATTCCGCTGGTGTCAACCGCGCGGCGCCGCGCAGGCCCACCGCGTGCAGCTTGGTGAGCACCAGTTGCCGAATCAGCGATTCGGGTAGTTTGGTGTGCGCACGCACCGGAAAGGCGACGTTTTCGTACACGTCTTCATCCGTCAGCAATGCGCCGTTCTGGAACAACATTCCCATGCGCTGCCGCAGTGCGAACAACTCTTTGGTCGACATCGTCGACACTTCGCGTCCCCAGACCTTCACGCTGCCGCGCTCGGCCACCGACTGACCGGTGATGAGCCGCAACAACGTGGTCTTGCCGGTACCCGACGGGCCCATGAACGCCGTGATCCGTCCCTTGCGCGCCGTGACATTGAGGCCGTCGAAGATCGCGCGTCCGCCCACGGCGTAACGCACATCGCGTACCTCAATAACGGTATCGCCGGCGGGCGCCGGCGATCCAGGGTCCGTCGTCGAACGCGGGTCGCTCAAGCGGCCTGGTCCTGCGACCCGGCGCGGTTCGAATTCCTGTTGCCCATGATCATGTTGGTCTTCAGCACCTTCGGTACGACGAGCGGAACCCTCTGCGGTTCCTGAAAGGCGGCGAAGGATAACAAAAGGTACCGCCAACGGCTTTCTGCGAGGTTGAATCCGTACTAAACTGGTCCCACTTAAAACGGGGCTCCAAGAGGCCCTATTTTCATGGAAGGGCAAGATGCTCCGCATCGGCAAATTGACGGACTACGCGACGGTGATCCTGGCCACCCTGGCCGGCGATCGGGCGCGCCTGCAGAACGCCGGAGCGCTGGCTGGCCAGACCCACATCGCCGCTCCCACGGTCAGCAAGTTGCTCAAACAACTGCAGCGGGCCGGCCTGGTCAAATCCACGCGCGGCACGCACGGTGGGTACCAACTGGCGCGTTCCCCCGACGACATCAGCGCGGCGGCCATTCTCGATGCACTCGAAGGGCCAATTGCCCTCACGGATTGTTCGGTTGGCACGGGTCATTGCTGCCTCGAGCAGAGTTGCCAGGTGGGCCGGACGTGGCAGCGGTTGAACGTGGCGATTCGCAAGTCGCTGTCGGACATCTCGCTCGCGCAACTCGCGGGTCTCGACTCTCGTTCGACCGCGATGCCGTTCGAACGCGAGCTCCGGCAGTTCACGCGCGCCAAGGTGGCCCCGTGAGCACCGACCCCAAGTCCATGGAAAACCTGGACGCCCTGCTCTCGAAGTCGTACCGCCACGGTTTCGTCACCGACATCGAATCGGACACGTTGCCACCCGGCCTCGACGAGGACGTCGTACGGTTCATTTCGCGCAAAAAACGTGAACCCGAATTCATGACCGCCTGGCGCCTCAAGGCGTATCGCCACTGGCTCACGATGAAGGAGCCGCACTGGGCGAAGTTGCGCGTCAACCCGATCGACTACCAGTCGATCTCGTATTTCTCCGCGCCCAAACGCGACCCGAATGCGCCGAAGAGCCTCGAGGAAGTCGACCCCAAGCTGCTCGCCACCTATGAGAAGTTAGGCGTGCCATTACACGAGCGTGCACGCCTGGCCGGCGTCGCCGTGGATGCGGTGTTCGACAGCGTGTCGGTGGCGACCACCTTCAAGGAGCGTCTGAGCGAAGCCGGCGTGGTCTTTTGCTCGTTCTCGGACGCGGTGCAGAACCACCCTGCCCTCATCGAGCAATACCTGGGCACGGTCGTGCCGCAGGGCGACAACTTCTTCGCCGCGCTGAATTCAGCCGTGTTCTCCGACGGCTCGTTTGTGTACGTCCCGGCCGGCGTGCGTTGTCCGATGGAGCTTTCGACCTACTTCCGCATCAACGCGAAGAACACCGGGCAGTTCGAACGAACCCTGATCATCGCCGCGCCGGGCTCACACGTGAGCTACCTCGAGGGCTGCACGGCCCCCATGCGAGATGAGAACCAGCTGCACGCCGCGGTGGTCGAGCTCATCGCCGAGGACGACGCCCAGATCAAGTATTCGACGGTGCAGAACTGGTACCCCGGCGATGAGAAAGGCGTCGGCGGCATCTACAACTTCGTGACCAAGCGCGGCGAGTGCCGCGGCCGCAACTCGAAGATCTCCTGGACCCAGGTCGAAACCGGCTCGGCCATCACCTGGAAATATCCGTCGTGCGTGCTGCGCGGCGAAAATTCCGTGGGCGAGTTCTACTCGGTGGCGACCGCCAACAACTATCAGCAGGCCGACACCGGCACCAAGATGATCCATATCGGCGCCAACACGAAGAGCACGATCGTTTCGAAAGGCATCTCGGCCGGGCACGGGCAGAATAGTTACCGCGGGCTGGTGAAGATCCTGCCGAGCGCGCATGGCGCGCGCAATTTCACGCAGTGCGATTCGCTGCTGATGGGCGGCAACTGCGGCGCTCACACCTTTCCCTATATCGAGACGCGGAACCCCTCCGCCACCGTCGAACACGAGGCGTCGACCTCGAAGATCAGCGAAGACCAGCTGTTCTACTGCCTGCAGCGTGGCATCGATGAGGAAGACGCCGTGAACATGATCGTGAGCGGCTTCTGCAAGACCGTATTGAAAGAGTTACCGATGGAATTCGCCGTGGAGGCGCAGAACTTGTTAGCCGTGAGCCTGGAAGGAGCCGTGGGATGAATCCTGCCCCTCCTCTACTGAAGATTTCGAATCTGTCCGCCAAGGTCGGCGGCAAGAATGTGTTGCAGGGCGTTTCGCTCGAGCTGAAAGCCGGCGAAGTGCACGCGATCATGGGCCCGAACGGATCGGGCAAGAGCACGCTTGCCTATGTGCTCGCGGGCCGGCCGGGCTATGAAATCACCGGTGGCAGCGTCGAGTTCCAGGGCCGCGACCTGCTGACGATGGAACCGGAAGAACGCGCGCGCGCCGGCCTGTTTCTCGGGTTCCAATACCCGGTAGAGATCCCCGGCGTCAACAACGTCTATCTGCTGAAAGCGGCGGTAAACGCCAAGCGCAAAGCGGAAGGAAAGCAGGAAGTCGACGCATACGAGTTCCTGCAACTGGTCCGCGGCAAGATGCAAACCATGCAGATGGATGAGAGCTTCCTGTCGCGCGGCGTCAATGAAGGATTCTCGGGTGGCGAAAAGAAGCGCAACGAGATCCTGCAGATGCTGGTGCTCGAACCCGCGCTCGCCGTGCTCGATGAAACCGACTCGGGTCTCGACATCGACGCGCTGAAAGTCGTGGCGCGCGGCGTCAACAGCCTGCGTTCGGCCGAACGCGGCGTCCTGCTCATCACTCACTACCAGCGGCTGCTCGATCACATCGTGCCGGACTACGTGCACGTCCTGGCGCGCGGCAAGATCGCGAAGTCCGGCGACAAGAACTTGGCGCGCGAGCTCGAACAGCGTGGCTACGACTGGGTGCTCGAGGTCGCGTGATGATCTCGATGCCGACGAATCGCGACGAGAACTGGCGCTACGCCAACCTGCGGCCGCTTGCAAAAGCGCGCCCCGAGGCGGTCGACGCAACCACCGTGGCGGCGAACATCGCGCTGCCAGCGGTACTTGAAGGCTACGAGCGCTGGGTATTCGTGGACGGCCGGCTCGCCGCCTATCTATCGGCGCCGGCCTTCGATTCCTGCGCCAAGGTCCTGGATGCGCGTGAAGGCGGCGAGGAATTCGCCGCAATGCTCGACGCGGCGATGGCGACCGAAGGCGTGGACTACTCGCTGGCACGGGTGAATGGCGCGCGCGGCGAGGAAGTGCTGCACATCGCGCCGCCGGATGGCACGCAGGCACGCATCGAAATCACCTTCGTCGCCACCGCCGCTGCGTCCGCGGGCACCTCCTATCCACGCGTGCAGGTGCACGCCGGACGCGACTCGCATCTGCGCATCGTCGAGCGGCACATCAGTGCGGGCGCCATGGATTCGTCGATCAACGCCGCGTTCGACCTGGCGCTGCGGTCAAACGCCGTCATCGATCATTGCCGCCTGCAGAATTGCGGCGATCAGGCGGGTTGCTTCGACACCCTGCTCGCGCACGTGGCAGAACGCGGCACGTATCGCTTCAGAACGGTGACGTTGGGGGGTGTGAGTTCGCGTTCCACCATCCTCGTGAAACTCGCCGGTCGCGCCGCGCGCTGCGAACTCACCGCCGCAAGCATCGCGAATGGCATCCAGACCCATGATGTCTACGCCGAGATCGAACACGCCGGCGCCGACACCGTGACGCGCGAGTTGTATCGTGGCATCGCGACCGATCGCGGCAAACTCGGCTTCAACGGCATGATCAAGGTGAACGAATCCGCCCAGGGCGCCGATTCCGAGCAGTCCCTGAAAACACTGCTGACGGGCGCCGGCGCCGAGGCCTCGGTGCGGCCGCAACTCGAGATACATACCGACCGGGTGCGCGCGATCCACGGCGCCACCACCGGCAAACTCGACGATCAGATGTTGTTCTATCTGCTGTCGCGTGGCATCGACCGGCGCACCGCGCAGACGCTGTTGCAGTGGGCGTTCATCGAAGACGCGGTGTCGCGCATCGAAGTCGCGGAGCTGCGCGCCGAAATCGAAACCCTGATCGCCGCGCAGCTCAATGAGGTATCCGCGCTCGACGGATTGTTAGGCAAGCCATGAACGCCAATGTTGCCGCTCCCGAAACCTACGACGCCGAGCGCGTATGGCGCGACTTCCCCATCCTGCGCCGCGAAGTGCACGGCAAGCCGCTGGTGTTCCTCGACAGCGCCGCCTCCTCGCAACGCCCGGCCAGTGTCATCGCGGCCGTCGATCGTTATGAAACCTACTCACACGCCAACGTGCATCGCGGCGTACATCAGCTCAGCCAGGAAGCCACCGGACTGTTCGAACAGGCGCGCGAGCGCGTGCGCGCGTTCGTCAACGCCTATTCGACCCGTGAAGTCATCTTCACCCGCGGTGCGACCGAAGCGATCAACCTCGTTGCGCAGTCATATGCCCGCCCACGCCTGCAGCGCGGCGACGAAATCCTGCTGACCGCGCTCGAACACCACGCCAACATCGTCCCCTGGCAAATGGTCGCCGAACAGACCGGAGCCGTGATCAAAGTTGTCCCGATGGATCACCGCGGTGTCGTTTCGCTCGACGATTTCGCGGCGCGCCTGAATGACCGCACTCGCATCGTCGCTTGCGCCCACGTCTCGAATGCCTTGGGCACCGTATTGCCCGTTCGCGAGATCGTGAAACTCGCTCATTCGCGCGGCGCGGTGGTGCTGCTGGATGGCGCCCAGGCCGTGCCGCATCAGCGCGTGGATCTCAAGGAGATCAACTGCGACTTTTATGCGTTCTCCGCACACAAGATGTACGGCCCCACCGGCATCGGCGTGCTTGTCGGGCGCGAATCGCTGCTCGAGGCCATGCCGCCCTGGCAGGGTGGCGGCGACATGATCCTGACGGTGAGTTTCGCGAAAACCACTTACAACTCCCTGCCGTTCAAGTTCGAAGCCGGCACGCCCAACATCTCGGGCGCCATCGGTATGGGGGCCGCCATCGACTACATCGGTTCGCTCGGCATCGACAATATCCACGCGCACGAACAGGCGCTGCTGAAGCTCGCCACCGAAAAACTGCAAAGCGTCGCGGGACTCACCATCATCGGCACCGCTCCGGACAAGGCCGCGGTCATTTCCTTCACCGTCGATGGCATCCATCCGCACGACCTCGGCACCATTCTCGACGCGGAAGGCGTCGCGGTGCGCACCGGTCACCACTGCGCCATGCCGGTCATGGAATTCTTCAATGTGCCCGCCACCGCACGCGCCTCGTTCGCGTGTTATTCGCGCGCAGCCGACATCGACGCGCTGATCGCGGCTCTCGGCAAGGCGCGCGAGGTGTTCGGCTGATGGACCTCAAGGATCTCTACCGCGAGGTCATCCTCGACCACAACAAGAGCCCAAGGTTGTTTGGCAGGCTCGATCCGGCGGATTCTTCCGCCGACGGCCACAACCCGCTGTGCGGCGACCGGCTGCACGTCTCGCTGCGTCTCGAGGGCGATCGCGTCGCGGACCTGCGCTTCGACGGCAAGGGCTGCGCCATCTCGGTGGCTTCGGCATCGCTCATGTGTGAGGCGGTGAAGGGCAAACAACGTTCCGAGATCGCGCACCTGTTCAACGAAGTTCACGAGGTGATGACGCATCACGACGCGGCGATCCCCGACGACCTCGGCAAGCTGGCCGCGTTGTCGGGCGTGCGCGATTTCCCGGTGCGCGTCAAATGCGCCACGCTCTGCTGGCATACGCTCAACGCCGCGCTGGCGCGCAGCGCCGAACCCGTGAAGACCGAATAATGCGTACCCACGACAACGAACCTTTCGTCCTGCGCCGCGACGTGCACGCCGTCATGGTGCCGGCTGGCATCGACATCGAATTGAAGTCCGGCCAATCGGGCTTCATCACCCAGGCCCTCGGCGGCAGTTTCACGCTGTACATGGAAGGCAACCTGTTCCGCCTTGCCGGGACCGACGCGGATGCGATCGGCAAGGACGTGGTGAAGACTCCCGAGCTGCCGCCTAACTCGACCGAGCAGGACGTACTCGCCGTCGCCTGGGACCAGCTTCGCACCTGCTACGACCCCGAGATCCCGATCAACATCGTGGACCTTGGCCTCATCTACGAATGCACGGTGAGCGCCCACAATGACGGTGAGCGACAGCTCAATGTGCGCCTGACGCTGACCGCACCGGGCTGCGGAATGGGCGACGTACTGGTCCAGGACATCAGGCAGAAGCTCGAAATCATCCCGACGGTGGCCACGGCCAACGTTGAACTGGTGTTCGATCCGCCCTGGAACCAGTCGATGATGACCGAAGCCGCCCGCCTGCAGACCGGGATGTTTTAGCCTTTCATGTCCGAATGGACTGACATCGGCAGCGCCGCCGATCTCGCCGCCTCACAACGTCTGGAGGGCGATGTCGACGGTTACCGCGTGCGCGTCGCGCGTGTTGGTGGCACGCTGTACGCCTTCGAAGACCGTTGCACGCATGACGATTCCCCCTTTGACGACGCACCCATCGAGGACTCGCAGATCATCTGCCCGCGCCATGGGGCGCGCTTCTGCCTGCGCACCGGTGAGGCGCTCTCCCCGCCCGCCTACGAACCCTTGCGTATCTTCCAGGCGCGAGAGGTTCGCGATCGCATCGAGGTGCTCACGTGAGCTCGCCTGACAACGCGAGGCGCCTGACACTGGTGCGGCACGCCAATGCGGAGCAGGACGCGGACGTGCGCGATTTCGAACGGCCGCTCAGCAAGAAGGGACTCGGCGAGGCAAACGACATGGCGAAGCGCTTCCAGGAGCGCGGGCTGATCCCGGACCTGATCCTGACGAGCGCCGCGGCGCGCACGCGAGAGACCGCCGAAACGTTCGCCAAGGTGTTAGGTGTGCCGGCGCGCCTGCTCCAGGCCGACGATTCTCTCTACCTGGCCGAAGGCGATCACATCATCGGCACGATCCGCGCCGTCGGACCGCGCGTCGGACACCTTCTGGTGATCGGCCACAATCCGGGCATCTCGGCTGCCGCGATCTCGCTTGCGCCGGAGGCCGTGAAGAGCGACCTGCCCACCTGCGGAACGATCACCATGGCCGTGAGCTGCAAGACCTGGAATCTCATCGATCGCCGCAGCGTCGTCGATCCCGAGCGCGACGCGCCCTCGAAAAAGTTTTTCGATTTCGGATAAAAATAAGAATGGGGACATTCCTCGTTTCCCCGCGAAGCGGGAAACGAGGAATGTCCCCATTCTTTTACTCAGCTCGCGCTGGATTTCGCGATCTGCTTGATATCTACGACCGCGCCTTCCTGATCGCGTTCGCGGCGCACGGCAAATGACGTCGACTGAGGGTCCGCGATCGTGCAGGTGTCGCGCCCGGCCTGTTTCGAGCGGTACAACGCCTCGTCGGCGAGCCTGATCAATGTTTCGCGGTCACGCGACATGGTCGAATCCGAGATTCCGAAACTCGCCGTAAAGATCGGTGTGCCCGCGACCAGGTGCGCCTGCGCCAGCGCGACACGCAAGCGGCCAATCACCTCCGCCGCGCGTTCGGAGTTGGCGCCCGGCAGCAGCAGCGCGAATTCCTCGCCGCCCCAGCGCACCACGTGATCCCGATCTCGAACTATTTCGCGCGCGGTGTCGGCGAACAACTTGAGTGCGCGATCGCCGGCCTCGTGACCCTGCGTGTCGTTCAGGCGCTTGAAGAAGTCGAGATCCGACATGACCACGGCGAAGGCCGCATCGACCGCCATCAGGTTGCCGAGCACTTCCTCGGCAGCGCGCCGATTGGCGAGCCCCGTGAGGCTGTCGGTGCTGGCCTGCAGCTGCGAACGCTCGAAGGCGCGCAGTGTCCCGATTCGATTGCCGGCGTGCACGCCGAGCGCCGTCAACTGCGCGATCTGTTCCGGGTTGGGCGGCTTCCCCTTGGCGCCGGCCACGTGTAACACCCCGAGCGCCCGGCCCATGAAGTTCACCGGAACGCAGGCGGCGGACAGCGACCCGCCCATGCGGCCTAACAACTTCGGGCAGGCGTTGAGCGCCTCGGCATCGGGGAAGATCTGCGGGTGCCCGCGGCGTACCGCGATACAGCTGTATGGCGACTCCACCGGACAATTGGGCGAACCCGTCTTGGGGTGTACACAGGCGCGCTCCAGATGCGCACGGGATGAATCCGCCAACAGCAGCTCCATCGGATGCACTTCGGATATGGCGCCCATGGCGCGCGCGATGACGCGATCGGCTTCGGCTTCCGAGTCCGCCATTTCGAGCGCCTCGACCAACTGGTTGCTGAACGCGCTGCGGCCGGCCTCCGAACGCAGGCGCGTCAACATGCCCTGCATGGTGTCGGCCAGCAGGTTGATCATGCGCGCCAGACCGCTGATTTCATCCGACCCATGAGTGTCGCAGCGGTTGTCCATGTCGCCCGCGGCGAGCGCCTGCGCCACCTCACTCACCGCGTGGATCGAATTCTGTATGGAATTGGCGATCGCCCACACCAGCAGCGCTGCCAGCACGGCGGCGACGAACGCGCCGCCGAGCAGCCAGGCGGTCAGCGCGCCCGAACGATCCGATTCGGTCAACACGCGCGTCTCTACACGTTGCAGGACCCCGCGCATTCGCACCATCGAATCGACCAGCGCGGACTCGAGCGCAACCCGGCGCGGCTCGACATCGGCAAACGCCCAGGCACCGCCGCTGTCCGCATTCGACCCCGGACGGACGTACGCCTCCGCGCTCTCGAGATACTGCGCCGCGGGCGCACGCAGGCTCTCGGTGATCGCGCCGACTTCCGGCGTCATGGGCAACGCCCAGGTGGATTCGAACTGCACGCGTAACGCGGTCAGCAGATTGCTCGAGCCGCTGCTCGGAGCGCTGCCCGTCGCCTGCAACTCGGTGCCGATCGTCTTGTGAATGGTGAGCGCGCGATCGAGCGCGCGCTGCACGGCCGCGACGCGCGCGAGAGCCGCGCTCGCCTCCGACTGCATCTGCGTAACGTGCAGCGCGCCGAGAACGACGCCCGCCTCCGCCATCAGCAGGATGGCGAACATTATGTAGAAACGTCCGGTGATCGGAATCGCAGTGAACCACCGACGCGTGTTTCGACCTGTCATTGACCCCTGCCGCCTCCCGGCAAAACATGTCACAACGCTATCGGCGCGGCCGGGGAGTACGTTAGGGGCGAGGAGGTCTGTCGCGCTGGGGCTGGCGCGACGCAGTCCTCAGTTTGGATACGGCGCGGCCTGGGCTGACGTGTTAACGCGCCGCCAGCGACAGCAAACCCGCATTGCCGCCGATCGCCGCCGTGTTGGTCGTGATCGTCTGCTCGGTTGCCATGCGATGCAGGTAGTGCGGTCCACCCGCCTTCGGGCCCGTGCCCGATAAGCCCATCCCGCCGAACGGCTGCACGCCGACCACCGCGCCGATCATGTTGCGATTGATATACACATTGCCCACCCGCAGCTCGCGCGCCATTTTCTGCGCCAGGCCATCGATGCGGGTGTGAATGCCGAGCGTCAGACCGTAACCCATCGCGTTGATCGCGCCGATCACGGCTGGTAGATCGCGTGCGCGATATCGCACCAGGTGGACGATCGGGCCGAACACTTCGCGCTTCAGTTCCGCGAGCGAACCGATTTCGACCGCGAGCGGCGCGAAGAAACGGCCACCCTGCTCCGGCGCGCGTGCCCGATGACTCCAGCGCGCGCCCTTCACCACCTCGGCCGCATGTTTCTGCAACATCGCCAGCGCATCGGCGTCGATCACCGGCCCTACGTCGGTGTCGAGCTTCGCCGGATCTCCGAGCACGATTTCGTCCATCGCACCGGCTAACAAAGTCTGGACCCGCGGCGCGATTTCTTCCTGCACCAGCAGCACACGCAACGCCGAACAACGTTGTCCCGCGCTGTTGAAACCGGACTGCACCGTGTCGAGCACCAGCTGTTCGGCAAGCGCCGAGCTGTCAGCCAACATCACGTTGAGTCCGCCGGTCTCTGCGATCAGGGTGCCGATCGCTCCCGGCCGCGCGGCCATCGAGCGTTCGATCAGACGCGCCGTGTCGGTGGAACCCGTGAACACGACGCCGGCCAGTCGTGGATCGCGCGTCAATGCGCCGCCAACCTCGGCGCCGTCGCCCGGCACGAACTGCAGTGCCTCGGGCGGCACTCCCGCCTGCAACAGCAGCCCGGTGGCGAATGCCGCGGTCAATGGAGTCTGTTCGGCGGGTTTTGCCACCACGGTGTTGCCGGCCGCCAGCGCCGCCGCCACCTGCCCAACGTAGATCGCCAGCGGAAAATTCCACGGACTGATGCAACCGAACACACCTTTGCCTCGCAAACGCAGCATGTTGCGTTCTCCGGTCGGTCCCGGCAGCGTCGCTTCGTGCGAGAAATCGCGCCTTGCTCGCGCCGCGTAGTAACGCAGGAAATCCACTGCCTCACGCACTTCACCGATTGCGTCGGGCAAGGTCTTGCCCGCCTCACGTACGCAGCGCGCGATCAACGCCGCGCTCTGCTCCTCGAACAACACGGCCGCGCGTTCCAGCACCGCCGCGCGGCTCTCGCCGCCGGCTGCGTCCCAGTCCTCCTGCGCGCGCATGGCGGCGCCAATTGCCGCATCGACGGTCGCAGCATCGGCCGCGATCACGGTTCCAATGTGCTCCGCGGTGTTGGCCGGATTGAGAATGGCGCTGCTGGCACCGGCGCGCGTCTGCCCGGACACGACCGGTGCGGCGCTCCACGGTTGTTGTGAGGCCCGCTGACAATCCCGCAGCAGCAGGTCGACCGCCTGCCCGTCCGCGAAATTGAAGCCGGCGGAGTTCAACCGCTCCGGGGCGAACAGGTTCAGCGGAAGAGGAATGCGCGGATGCGCCACGCGTTCGAGCGCATCGACTTCGGCGATGGGATCGGCGACGACTTCCTCGGCCGGCAGACTTGCATCGACGATGCGGTTCACGAACGACGTGTTGGCGCCGTTTTCGAGCAGGCGACGCACGAGATATGGCAGCAGGTCTTCGTGTGCTCCGACCGGCGCATACACACGGCAGGCGTGCCGGCCCCACGGGCCTCGTACCACGCTGTCGTAGAGTTCCGCGCCCATGCCATGCAGGCGCTGGAATTCGAACCGGTTCGCGTCATCGCCGAAGACTTCGGCGACCTGTGCGATGGTGTGCGCATTGTGGGTCGCGAACTGTGGATAGACGCGTTCACCCGCGCTCTCGAGCAAATGCGCACACGCGAGATAGGAAACGTCGGTGTTGGATTTGCGCGTGAACACCGGGTAACCCGAAAGTCCGCGCTCCTGGGCGCGCTTGATCTCGCTGTCCCAGTACGCGCCCTTCACCAGGCGCAAGGTGATGCGACGGTCGGTCGTCCGCAGACGGCCGACGAGCCATCCGAGCGTGTCGTAGGCGCGTTTCTGATAGGCCTGCACCGCGAGCCCGAAGCCGGCGTAGCCGCGCGTGACTTCGCTGTCGAGCAGCCGGTCGACCAGCATCAACGACAGCTCCAGACGCTCGGCCTCTTCCGCATCGAGCGTGACGCCGACGCCGGCATCCCGCGCCTCGCGCACCAGCGCTTCGATGACCGGAAAGAGCTCCTTCATCACGCGCGCGCTTTGCGCGAATTCGTACCGCGGATGCAGCGCCGACAACTTGATCGATACGCTGTGCCGGGCAGTGATCGATTCGCGCGTCTCGACCGCGCGCCCGACCGTGGCAATCGCCGCGGAATACTTCTCGCGATAACGCTCGGCATCGGCGCGCGTCAAAGCCGCTTCGCCCAACATGTCGAAAGAATAACGATAGGCGCGTTCATCCTTGCCGGCCGCGCGCTCGAGTGCACTCTCGATATCGCGCCCCATGACGAATTGGTGGCCGAGAATCCGCATCGCCTGCTTCAGTGCAGCGCGTGCCACCGGCTCCCCGAGTTTTCCCACCAGGCGCGCATACCAGGAACGCGACTCGCCGACGTCATTGCGATCGAGCGACACCACCCTGCCGGTGAGCATCAGTCCCCAGGTGGAAGCATTCACCAGCATCGATTCGGAGTCGCCCAGGTGCTCGTCCCAGGCACCGCTCGGAATCTTGTCGGCGATGAGCCGATCCGCGGTTTCGCCATCGGGAATCCGCAGCAGCGCTTCGGCGAGACACATGAGAATGACGCCCTCGCGTGATGCCAGGCTGTACTCGCGCAGGAAGGCATCGAGCGCTCCACCGCTGCCGCGTGCGCCGCGTACCGCCTGCACCAGCGCCAGCGCGCGTGCGCCTACGTTGCGCGTCGCCGTGGCCGACAAACGCGCGTGATCGGCAAGCTCGCGTACAAGTGATTGTTCTTCGGTGAGATATTTGGAATTGATCGCCTTGGCGATCGAGTCAGGCCGGGTTAGCGGGGCAAAATTTGTCATGGCCGAAATTCTATTGAATTAGATGCCTTGCGTCCCAATAGCGTGGCGATGAACTCATCCGTACGCGCCGTCACCACGGCCAGTTTTCCGTCCGAGGTCGTCAACGCCTCGTCCTCGCAACCCGTCCTGGTCGACTTCTGGGCGCCCTGGTGCGGACCCTGCCGCGCGCTGGGTCCGGTTCTCGAACAACTCGCCGACGAGCACGCCGGCGAGGTCAAAGTCGTCAAGGTCAACACCGACGAGAATCAGGACCTCGCGCAGCAGTTCCAGATCCGCAGCATTCCGGCGGTGAAGTTGTTCCGCGGTGGTCGCGTGGTGGACGAATTCATAGGCGCGCAGTCGCTCGGCCGCGTTCGCGCGTTCCTGGCGCCCCATCTGGCGCCGGCCGAAGCGCCGCCCGAATACGTGGCCGCGCGCGAGCTTGCGGACCAGGGCGATTACGCCGGGGCCGTGACCAAACTACGCGTAGTCGCGGATGCGAACCCCGCCAATCTCGAGGCACGTCGCGATCTGGCACGTTATCTCGCGCTTGCGGGCGAAGTCGTCGAAGCGTCGAAAGTCCTCGGTCAGTTGCCGCCCCAGGCGCAGCACGACCCGGCATCGAATGCGGTGCGCGCGCTCATCCACTTCGCCGCGCTCGCCACCGATGATGCGGCACGGACCGACTCGCTGCGCGCCGCCGCCGCGCGCTCGCTTCTCGGCGGCAGCCCGGATGCGGCGGTAGAGAGCCTGTTGGCGCGTATGCAGGGCGACCGCGCCTTCGCCACGCGCGCGGGCCGCGAGGATCTGCTGCAGGCATTCGCGTTGTTGCCGGCGGACGATGCCCGCCTGGCCGGCTGGCGACGGCGCCTCGCCGCGCTGCTGAACTGATCCGTGAGCGATCTCGCCACCGCATTGCGCATCACCGCCGCCTGCGCCGCATGGATGGTTTTGGTGTGGGGTTGTGTACGGATGGTGCGCTGGGCGAAACACGGCGGTGGCAGCATGAAAATCATCGGCGCGACTCTCATGTTGTTCGGCTGGGGAAACATGCGGGACCCGCGCAACGACACGGTGGCGGAAGCGCAGGACGGGCGCATACGCAAAGGCACGGACGCCGCCGATCCTGTGCCGTGAGGCGGGACCCAGTAGCTAGTCGCCGGCCGCTTCGCGTTTGAGGCGCTCGGATTCTTCGCGTCCCAGGTACGCCGTGATTCCGCTCCGCGCAACGTACAACAGCGGGATCAACGCAATCGCGGCCGCCATCTTGTAGACATAGTTGACCGTTCCGATCGCGAGAAATTGCGGGATCGACCAGTGCTGCGGGCCGATCACGAACGCGATGTAGAGCACGATGAAACTGTCCAGCAGTTGCGAGACCGCCGTCGAAGCCGTGGCGCGTAACCACACGTGTTTCTCGCCCGTCATCTTGAGGATGCGATGGAAGATCACCACGTCGATGAGCTGTCCTACCAGGAACGCGACGATCGAGCCGCAGATGGTCCACAGCCCCTGCCCGAAGATGATGGCGTAGGCGGTCTGGATGTTCGGCACACCCATACCAGCGTTGATGTCAACCCAGAAGGTCGCCGGCGCGAGTGAGATGGCGGCATATGCCGCGAGAAATGCGTAGGCGATCAAACCCACCGCTATCCAGGAGATGAGGCGTACGCCGCGCACGCCGAAATATTCGTTGATGACGTCGGTCATGATGAACACGAACGGCCACACGAGAACGCCGGCGGTGAAGTTGAGCGTCCCCGAAATTCCAAACATCGACCAGTTGAACGGCGGCGCACCGAAAGTCGCCTCGAGTGCGAAAATCTTCACGCCGACGAATTCGCCGATCAGCGCGTTGGTCAGGAAAAATCCCGCCAGGAAGATAAACAGCCGGGTGGCTCGATGATCGGTGGTGCGCATGGAATTCTCCGTCAGTCGCGTCCGCGCAGGCGGCGCAGCTCGCGCCGGCCATGCTTGTCAGGCCGTTCGAGCGACGGCGGTGGGGAGAATGCCGCCGCCAGCTTCGCATTCGCTGCATGTTTTTCGCGTGCCGCGCGCGCGGCATCGGTCTCGGCGTAGCAGCTCTGTGCCACGGTCGCCGAGCCACGCCGATCGGCGAGCTTCAGGACCTCGCATTCGAACTGGAAGCCCGGACGCGTGATCTGCACGTGATCGCCCACTTTGAGAGTGCGCGACGGTTTAACCCGCACGCCGTTCAGGTGCACCTTGCCACCCGAAACCGATTCGGCCGCCAGGGAACGGGTCTTGAACAGCCGCGTACACCACAACCACCGATCGATGCGCAGGGTTTCGCCGCCCCCTTCCGCGCCCTCACCGACTTCGTTTTCGAACGCGTTTGCCATGTCGGCGGCCAGTATAATTGCGCCAACTTCCCCTTACCCGAGGTTCCTTCGTGGACCTGTCCTTTTACAAACGTTTCGACGTTCAACTCGAAGAACTGCGCCAGCAAGGCCTGTTCAAGTCCGAGCGCGTGATCTCGAGCCCGCAAGCCGGGGCGATCCGCGCCAATGACGCCGATGTCATCAACCTCTGCGCTAACAACTACCTGGGCCTCGCGAGCCACCCCGCGATCCGCGAGGCGGCGCACCGCGCCATCGACAAGTACGGTTATGGCATGGCTTCGGTGCGATTCATCTGTGGCACCCAGACCGTGCACAAACAACTGGAGGCCGCCCTTTCGAAGTTTCTCGGCACCGAGGACACGATCCTCTATTCCTCGTGCTGGGATGCCAACGGTGGGCTGTTCGAAACCGTGCTGGGTGAGGAAGACGCGATCATCTCCGACTCGCTGAACCACGCCAGCATCATCGACGGTGTCCGCCTCTGCAAAGCAAAGCGCCTGCGTTACGCGAACCGCAATTTGGCCGAGCTCGAGCAGCACCTCAAGGAAACGCAAACCTCGCGCACCCGCCTGATCGCAACCGACGGCGTGTTCTCGATGGATGGCAGCATCGCGCCGCTGCGCGAGATCTGCGATCTCGCCGAGAAATACAACGCGCTCGTCATGGTCGACGATTCACACGCGACCGGTTTCATGGGTCCCGGCGGCCGTGGAACTCCCGAACACTGCGGTGTCGCCGGGCGCATCGATTTCCTCACCGGCACGTTCGGCAAGGCGTTGGGAGGCGGCAGCGGCGGATACACCTCGGGCCGCGCCAACGCGATCGCCTGGCTGCGGCAGCGTTCGCGGCCCTACCTGTTTTCCAACAGCATTCCGCCCGTGGTCGCGGCGGTGACCCTGCGTGCCCTCGACCTGGTCGAGAACATGCCGAGCTTGCGCGAAACGCTGTTTGGTCACGCCCGGAAATTTCGCGCGGGCATGCAGGCCGCCGGCTTCAAGCTACTGCCCGGCGACCATCCCATCATTCCCGTGATGATCGGTGACGCCGCGCTCGCCGCACGCTTCGCCGACAGACTGCTGGGAGAAGGCGTGTACGTGATCGGCTTCTCGTTCCCCGTGGTCCCGAAGGGCGAAGCGCGCATCCGCACGCAGATGTCCGCCGGCCTCAACGACGCGCAAATCGATCGCGCGCTCGCGGCCTTCATCAAGGTGGGTCGCGAACTGGAGCTCATCAAATGAAAGCGTTGGTCAAGAGTGAAGCGAAACCCGGCATCTGGATGAAAGACATCGAGGTGCCGAAGGTCGGCCCCAACGACGTTCTCATCAGGATCGGCAAAACCGCGATCTGCGGCACCGACATGCATATCTACAACTGGGATGCGTGGGCGCAGAAGACCATCCCCGTGCCCATGGCCGTGGGCCATGAATACTTCGGCCGCATCGTCGACATGGGCAGCGAAGTGCGCGGTTTCGCAGTGGGCGACCGTGTGTCGGGCGAAGGCCACCTGACCTGCGGCTACTGCCGCAATTGCCGCGCCGGCCGCCGCCACCTGTGTATCCACACCGTGGGAGTGGGTGTCGACCGGCAAGGTTGTTTCGCCGAGTACCTGGCGATCCCGGCCAGCAACGCCTTCAAACTATCTGACGCCGTCACCGACGACATCGCCAGCATCCTCGATCCGTTCGGCAACGCGACTCACACCGCACTCGCCTTCAACATGGTCGGTGAAGACGTGTTGATCACCGGCGCCGGCCCGATCGGAATCATGGCCGTGGCCATCGCCAAACGCGTGGGTGCGCGCCAGGTGGTCATCACCGATGTGAACGACTACCGGCTGGGCCTGGCGCAGAAGATGGGTGCGACGCGCGCCGTCAACATCACGCGCGAGAAACTCGACGACGTGATGAAAGGCCTCGGCATGCAGGAAGGCTTCGACGTCGGCCTCGAGATGTCGGGCAACCCGAGCGCGTTCCGCGACATGCTCCGCACGATGCACCACGGCGGCAGCGTGGCCTTGTTAGGTATCCCGCCCGGCGAAACCGCGATCGACTGGAACCAGGTGATCTTCAAGGGGCTCAACATGCGCGGCATCTACGGCCGCGAGATGTTCGAGACCTGGTACAAGATGGTGGCGCTGCTGCAGGCCGGCCTCGACATCACACCGGTGATCACTCATCACTTCCCGATCCAGGAATTCCAGCGCGGCTTCGAGACCATGGGGTCGGGCCAGTCGGGCAAAGTCATCCTCGACTGGGGCACGCTCAACTAACGTTTGCTCTCTTCAGCAATCCGTTGTTCAAGTTTCAGCTTGGCAGTTGCCGCGTAGGCCTTGCAGGCTTGTGGATCGATAAATGGATTCGCGCCCGGCTGCTGTCGCCGTCGAAGCTTCGATTCCAGGTCGAAAAATTCCGGATGAGGCGTCAGCAACACATCGCAGGGCAGTCCTGCGACCAAGGCAATGCTGTCGTTGAACGATTCAATTCTGCCCGGATGCGCCTCGTCTCCCGTAAACCTGAAATCCGGCGCCGACACTGCGCTCAAGCTGTCCGCGTACACAACATCGAGGCAGCGTTTATCTTCACACGAGCGCCACGTCCAGGTCGTGCCGCCCGGTGTGTGTCCCGGCGTGACATGCGCGGTGATCGCCAGATCCCCCACGTGAAGCACTTCATCATCATTCACGAGCCGCGCGTGAGGCACGGGTGGAAACCAGGTCAACTTTCTCCCGAAGGCATGCTGCGGGTCGTCCGATGTTGGTTCGCCTCGCTCGAGCGCAACGGCACTCTCCTTGGTAGCGGCGACGGTAGCTCCGCTCGCGCGTTGGAGCGCTGCAATCCCGCCCGCATGGTCGTAGTGAGTGTGCGAATTCACGATCAGCCGAATATCTTCGACGCGAAAGCCAAGCTTGCGGATGTTTTCCGCGATCAAGGGCGCCGATTGCGGCAGCGCTCCGTCGAGCACGATCAACCCTTTATCTGACGCGATCAGGATCGAGGACAGGCCCGCGACACCGACGTAATAAGAGTTTCCGTAGATACGGAACGGCTCATGCGGCAAATTCCATTGCTCACACGAAGAGCAGACTTTCTGGGCATCGGACTCGAAGGCGGGAGTGGCCGCCTGTGAACACGCGAGCATTCCTGCGAACGCCGCGGTCGAGGCATAGAATTTTTGCCAGTATTCAGCTTTCTTGCCGATCACGGCGGGAACAATCTTGCGGACTAGCGAACGTCGCAGAAGCAGTAAACGTACCGATGATCTCGCGCATTCATGCGCGTCCAGCGGGTCAACTCGCGCTGCAGCGGTTCGAACTCGCGCGCTACCTGCAGCGCGGGCACGTGGGCGACGACGTCGCCGACGACATTCTTCGCGAACCACACCTTGATAGAAAGCGCGATCGACTCCGCCCAGGTGAGATCGGGCTCGAGCCGCTCCACCTCGTAGTCACCCTCGAGCTTGGCGCGTTTGGCGGCCGACTTCACCGCGTCATCGAACAGGCCCAGGTGGTCGACGAGACCGTTGTCCTTGGCGTCGGTGCCGATCCACACGCGGCCCTGCGCGATGGCATGCACTTCGTCGCGGGTCTTCTTGCGCCCGTCGGAGACGCGCTGCAGGAACTCGTCGTAGCCGTGTTCGATGGCCGACTGCAGCAGTTTCTTCGCGTCTTCTCCCAGCGCGCGATCGATCCGCAGCTGGCCGGAAAGATTGGTGGTGCCC
Organism: Pseudomonadota bacterium; assembly: GCA_039931065.1. Lineage (GTDB taxonomy): Bacteria > Pseudomonadota > Gammaproteobacteria > Steroidobacterales > Steroidobacteraceae > CADEED01. The sequence continues at coordinate 178,043 of JBDTSP010000008.1, forward strand.
ACCCCATCGACGTTCACGCCTATCTTCTGCAGCGTGTTCTGGAAGGTCGGAATGGCGCCGAATATGCCGATGGAGCCGGTGATGGTTGCCGGATGCGCCCAGATTTCATCGGCCGAGGCCGAAATGTAGTAGCCGCCCGAGGCCGCGAGGTCACCCATGGAGACCACGACGGGTTTACCGTCTTTCTGCGCCGCGCGCACTTCGCGGTAGATCTGCTCGGAGGCGAATACGCTGCCTCCCGGGCTATCGACACGCAGCACGATCGCTTCGATGTCGTCGTCATGGCGCGCCTGGCGGATCAGCTCCGAGGTGCTCTCGCCGCCCACGGTGCCCGGCGGCTGCGAGCCGTCGAGGATTTCACCGGCTGCGACGATGACGCCGATCTTCTTCTTGCCCGCACCGCGCGCCTTCTGTTCGGCATGTACGACGCGTAAATAGTCTTCGAGCGAGGTCGAATTGTAGGTCTCGCCGGCGTCGCTTTCATCCGCCTCGATTTTCTCGCGCGTCTTCTTGTCGGAATCGCTGCCCACCAGCTCGACCATGCGACGGTCGACCTCGAGCGAAGATTTGAGCCCGGTGACCAGTTTGGCGTCGAGCGCCATCTTGGCCGCATCACCCTTGAGCGCCAGCAGCGCCGGCACCGAGTTCGCGACGTAGGCGCTGATGTCGTCCGGCTTGAGTCCGCGGGCCGCGGCGACCGCGGTACGGTAGCTGAGCCACAAGGCATTGAGGTACGCGAGACTTTCTTCGCGATCCGCAGGCGACATGTCGGTGCGCACGTAGACTTCCGCCGCGCTCTTGTAAGCGCCGACGCGGAACAGGTTCATCTCCACGCCGAGCTTGTCGAAGAGATCCTTGTAGAACATCCGGTAACGTTCGTAGCCATCGATGGCCACCATGCCCATCGGATCGAGATAGACCTCGTCGGCGACGGAGCCGACATAGAACTGTTCCTGACCGAAGTAGGTGGACTGGGCGATGACCTTTTTGCCCGAACTGCGGAAGTCCTTGATGGCTGCCGTGAATTCGGCGAGCGTCGGCTGTCCACCACCTGCCATCTCGTTGAGGTCGAGAACGACCGCCTTGATACGGGCGTCTTTCTTCGCCGCCTTGAGAGCGTCGATCAGATCCCACAGCAGCGTTTCCCTCTGCGCGTCGCCCTGGGCCTTGGCAATGGCCTGATCCACCGGGCTGCCGGTGAGTTGTTCGACGATCGTGCCCTTCGGCCGGATCACCAGCGCCGAGGCGTCCTGGATGTGCGGAATCGAAGTATTCAGCGCCCCGACGACGACGCCGAACAGCAACAGCAGCAATAAAAGGTGCAGGAATTTGCGCAGTCCGTCGAGGCCGCGCCAGATGCCGACGAAAATCCGGCCGATCATGTTACCTGCACCTTCAAAGAGTAGTTAGACCTTCTCTTCGATGCGGGCGGCCTTGCCGGAAAGGTCGCGCAGGTAATACAGCTTGGCGCGACGGACGCTGCCGCGGCGCTTGACTTCGACCTCGCTGATCGACGGGCTGTGCGTCTGGAACACACGTTCCACACCCTCGCCGTGCGAAATCTTGCGCACCGTGAACGAGGAGTTGAGACCGCGGTTGCTCTTCGCGATGACCACGCCTTCGTAGGCCTGGGCGCGCTCGCGATCGCCTTCTTTCACCTTGACCTGCACGATCACGGTGTCGCCCGGATTGAAGTCCGGCAGCTTGCGCGTCATACGCGCCTTTTCGAGTTCTTGAATGATGTTAGCCATGTCGTTCACCTTCGCGTTCAGCGAGAAATTCATCGAGGAGTTTCGCCGCATCTGCCGGCAATCCGCCCCGCGCAATCAAATCGGGCCGGCGCATCCAGGTGCGCGCGACCGCCTGCTTCAAACGCCAGCGCTGGATATCAGCGTGGTGCCCGCCCTGCAGAACCTGCGGCACCGTCCGGCCCTCGAACTCCACCGGCCGCGTGTAATGCGGCCAATCGAGCAAACCTTCGTCGAAAGACTCCTCGACGTTCGAACGCTCGTCACCGAGCACTCCCGGCAGCAATCTCGCCACCGCGTCGATGATCACGAGGGCCGGGAATTCACCACCCGACAACACGTAATCGCCCACCGACACTTCTCTATCTATCCGCGATTCGATGACCCGTTCGTCGAGCCCTTCGTATCGCCCCGCCACCAGGACCAGGCCCGGCAGCTTCGAAAACTCTTCCGCCAGGCCTTGCGTGAATGGCACGCCCTGCGCCGACATGTAGATGCGCGGCGATCCGGCCGGCAGTTTCGCCGTCGCGGCATCGATCGCGGCCGACATCGGCTCGGGCTTCAACACCATTCCCGGCCCGCCGCCATAAGGCCGGTCGTCCACCGTGCGATGCACGTCGCGGGTAAACGCGCGTGGGTCTTCGCACCCCACCTTCACGATACCGCGCTCGACTGCACGCCCGAGCACACCCACCTTCAACGACTGCTGGATGAGTTCGGGGAACAATGTCACGACTTCGATATGCATGAGTCGTGTCAGAAATCCTCGGGCCAATCCACCACAACCTTGCGCGTGTCCTTGTCGACACTGCGCAGGTGCTCGCGCGTCACCGGTACCAGGTACTCGCGAACACCCTTGATGATCATCACCGCGTTGCCCGGTGTGTCGATGAAATGATCGACCGCTCCCAACAACACGCCTTCGACATTCTTCACTTCGAACCCGACCAGGTCGTCGCGATAGTGTTCGCGTCCCTCGGCCGGCGGCAACAGCGCTCGCTCCACCAGAATCATCTGCCCCGTCAGCCGGGCGGCGCCGTCGCGTTCGTCGACACCTTCGAGATGCACGATCCACCCATTACCCTGGGGACGCACCTCCAACACCTTCACATCGCCCCGCAGTTGCAGGTGCCAACTACGCCACTCGAACAATCGTTGCGGAGGATCAGTGAAGGACTGAACCCGCAACCAGCCGCGCACCCCGTGCGCCGCTCCCAATCTGCCTACTTCGATACGGTGGGCGTCGTTCATTGACACACCCTCCGCCTAACAAGTCGCGATCAGGCGTTCGCTTTGCGGAACGTGGTGACCAGCTGCTTCACGCGGTCTGACTGCTGCGCGCCCTTCGACAACCAGTATTCGATACGCGCGATGTCCAGCTTGAGCTTGGTCTCGGACTTCACCGCTTTCGGGTTGAAGAAACCGACCTGCTCCAGGCTCTTGCCACCCTGGCGCTTGCGGCTGTCGGTCACCACGACGTGATAAAACGGCGTGTTAGTGGCACCGCGGCGGGTCAGACGAATTGTCACCATGTCATTAAACCTTTAAGTGCATGCGGCCCCGGGGCGAATTACCCGACCCGGCCGGCCAAAAAAGAGCGCGGATTCTACGCAAATCAGTACTTTGGGGGTAGTCCTTTTGGGGGCAGCCCCCGTTTCCCAGCAAAAGGGGTCAGTCCTG